>NZ_FCON02000026.1 GCF_001544535.1 Caballeronia choica
CAGCGCCTGTTCACAGGTGCGCGAAAAGTTGATCCCAAGATCTTTGGCACGTTCGTAGACGTCGAGCGCCAGGGTTACGTTGGTTGCCTTGCGCGGCGTTGTCGCGGTTGCATGAGCCATACCACCTCCTTGTCGATAATCATGCGCATATTTTTCGACATTTTAACCCACATTGAACCGGTGCAAAGCGGTTGCAGGTTTTGTCTGAGTGAACGGCATGGCCGGCTTTCCTCACAGCGGTCAAGACACTTTCCACGTAACAGTCAGGCAGTCTATGTAATCCATTTGAGATAAATATATCTCGCTTGGTTGTTTTTAGGAAAAATCTTCAGTTCCGCCGGGCCGATCCAACTGCGAACCGTGTCATCCGAACGCTAGTTTTGTCGACTTGGATATCGCGCTGCGCGTTCTATACTGAAAGGGAGCCGCGCGCGGAAGCCGGCCCTGAAGCAGAAGCGGACGAGAAATCGTTCGTGGGGGCGCGGTAGTGGGGCCACGGAAACGCCTGCGTGAATAGCGCGGGCGTTTTCTTTTGAGCCCTGCTCAACGCTACGCCGCAAATGTCGGTATCTATCGTCTCGGACCCGGGTCCTCCTAACGTCTTCGAGGTGTGGCTAAGTCCCCCTGCGCGAGTGCAAGGCAACTTGCTCCAAACCGGCAGCACGAAGATTGTGGTGAGGGGATCGGCTTATGCGGGTTTGATTTCGAGATGGGTTTCGTATCTCCCGCCTAGGCATACGCATTTGTGAACCTCGTGGGGCGGCGGCCCGTTGTACCCGTCCAGTTCTTCCCCGAGACTGGGCGTTCTACCCGCCCCTCAAACTGCCTTCTATCTCCCGCGCGCCCGCGACAGCGAGCGCCGCAAGCCGCGTGATGGTGCGATCCTCCGTCTTGTTCGAAACAACATAGCTCACGCTCCCGAGACCGAGCCGGTCCGGGTCGAGGATCGGCGCGGCGATGCCGACCGAGCCCGCATCGACTTCGCCGCGCGTTACGAGACTGCCCGCCTTTCTCCACTCGACCATCTTCGCCCGAAACGCTTCGAGCGTCGCCCCGAGACCGGCGCGCTCGATCTCGCGTGCATGCGTGTCGAACAACGTCTTGAGGCGTCGGGGCGCGTAATAGGCGAGCAGTATCTTGGACGTCGCGCCGTACAGAAGCGGCATCGGGCGGCCGCGTTCGTAGCTCACCGCAGGCGGCGTGCCGATGGTCGTCGCCTGATGGATGCACAGCACGCGGTCGCCGACCGGCCTGCACAACAGCACGACCGAGCCAGGCGGGGCATAGGTGGCGAGATCGGCCATTACGGGACGTGCGGCACCGAGCAGCGGATCGGTAAGCTGCAACTGGCGGTCGAGCTGGATGATTGCTGGCCCGAGCCCATAGCGGCCCGGGCGCGTCGTGGCGATCAACCCCGCCTCTTCAAGCGCGGACAGATACCGGTAGGCCGTCGCGATCGACACATCGAGCGCCGACATGACCTCTTCGGCCGTCCATTCGGGACGCTCGAGCGTGAACAGTCCAAGCAGTGACAGTGAGCGGTCCGACGCGGCCATGGATTCCCGATGAGAAGAATTCAGTTGTTGTCGCTGTATTTTCTCATCAGGGGATAAAAAGGAAAGCCATTTTCATCGAGCCTCGCGACGAAGCGCGACGCCGCCCCGCGCAACCTCAGCTCCGCACCCATGCGCGTCCCCAGGAATTGAGCGTGCGCTCGCCATGCGGCCACACGCCAGGCGCGGCACCGGCAGTAACGTGCTCAAGTTCCGCCGAGAATTCCAGCCGGTTGCCGTCGGGATCGGTGACCATGAAAAAGAGGTTGTTGCCGGGACCATGCCGGCCCGGTCCGAAGAAGATCGGGACTTCGGCCGCCGCGAAGCGGTCGCCCCAGTCCCGGATATCGTTCCACTCGCGCGTTTCGTAGCAGTGGTGATCCCACTCGTTGCGGCTGCCGCGAAAGAACGCGAGGCTGTGGTGTTCGTCGTCTGAACGCATGAAGACGACCGTCGGCACGCCGTTCTCGTCGACGACTTCGTCCGAAATCGCGAAGCCAACTTGCTCGACGTAGAAGCGCACCACGCGCTCGAGTTCAGTCGTCTGGTAGACGGTGTGCTGGAGCCGGCCGGGCGCGCCGCTAGCGGCCTTGTCGAGCGCCGATACGCCGAAGGCGACGCGCCGCCCCTGCGGATCGGCGACGCTGAAGGCGCCCGGCTGATAAAGCTCGCTGGCGGCCGCCGCGCATTCGATATCCGAGCGCTCCAGACGCTCCTTCAAGTTCATGAGCTGCGCGTGCGAATCGACCGCGTATCCGCTATAGGGCGGCAGGCCATCGTTCGCATCGCTGATTTCGACCGCCCTCCCCGGCCCGGCGAGGACGATCCGGGAATCGGCGGACGCGAGCGGTCGCAAGTCCATCTGCTTCATGTAGAACGCTGCAAGACGCTCAGGATCGTGGCTCACCACATGGAGGTGATGCAGATGCGCGGGCGTGTCGGCTTGCAAGGTGCGGGGCATGGTCGGCTCCGGGTCAGTTGTGCTGGGTCGAGATGGTGCTTGGTGGCAGGGAGTCGGCGGCGCGGCGCGGGGTGGCGCTCCGGCCGATGCCGAGCCGCGTCGCGTACGCGGACGCAAAGCGCTCTTCGTCGCGCGGCCGGAAGGTCCCTGCGATATAGCGGTCGGGGCGCATCAGCAGGATGCGTCCGGCATGCGCGGCGAGCGGGCCGGCGAGCACGCCGTCGCGATCGCGCACGGTATGGAGGCGCGGCGAATCGGGGCGTGACTGCGGGGTGCTGTCGCCGGCGGGCAGGATCTGCACGCGGACCGCGTCGAGGGCGTTCCAAAGCGGATCGTCGAGTGAAGACAGATCGCCGTCCGTGCCCGCGCCGTACCGGATCAACGCAAAGCGCTGGCCAATCACATCGTCGAGCAGGCTTTCCTCGCCGCTTGCAAGCGTCACGACGGGCTGTGGAAACATGCGCCCGCGCAGGCTCTGGCGGCCGAGATCGTCGCGCGGGCCGAGCAGCCCTTCCGAGAAGCGCGGCTTCGGCTTGAACTTCATCTGCGTGAAAAATTCGCGCAACGGAGCGAAGCGGTTCGCGAACCTGAAGAACGTCTGCCACGCATAGGCACTCGTCCGCGACGACGGCGCCATCACGATCCCGAGATTGAGCGCGAGACGGATCAGCGCCCACGCGTGCTGGCGCCGCTCGACTTCGTACGTGTCAAGCACCGCGCCCGGCAACGTACCCTTGAGCACCGCCGCAAGTTTCCAGCCGAGATTGAACGCATCGCGCACGCCGCTGTTCATGCCCTGGCCGGCATACGGCGGCGTCAGGTGCGCGGCGTCGCCCGCGAGGAAGACGCGGCCCGTCTGCCAGCGCTCGGCTACGCGCGCATGGAACGTGTAGACCGTCTTGCGGATGATGTCGGTCTCGCTCTCGCCGCGAAACGGCCGCAGCAATTCGCGGATGCGCGCAGGGTCCAGCATCTCATCGGCGGATTCGTGCGGATGGACGAGGATCTCGAAGCGCCGCGTGTCATGCGGACCGGGCACGTCGACGACCGGCCTCCGCGCGTCGCAATAGACGCGCATCTGCGAGAACGAGTCGCTGTCGTGCTGCGTATCGATCACGAGCCAGCGCGACTTGAAAGTCGAGCCCGCCATCCTGACGCCGAGCCTCTCGCGCACCGGACTGCGGCCGCCGTCGCAGGCGACGAGGTAGCGCGCCCGCACGTCGAAGCGCCGGCCTTGCGCGTCGGACACCGACGCCGTCACGCCGTCGTCGTCCTGCTCGAAGGTTTCGAGCGTGTGCGCGAAGCGCGTCTGGCTGGCGTCGAAGCGATCGAGGCCACGGCGCAACGTCGCCTCGAAGAGCGGCTGGCGAAACGCGTTGCGGCGCGGAAAGCCGTATTCGCTCGCGGTCGGCTCGACGCGGCCGAAACAACGTCCGCCCTGCCGCGTCAGGTAATGCACGCCATAACCCGGCACCACGTCGCGCAGCACTTCGCTCGCGAGGCCGAGCGCCTGCATGGTACGCAGCGATTCGTCGTCAATCGAGACGGCGCGCGGCTCGGCGATCGTCGAAGGCTTGCGGTCGATCAGGAGGAACGGCACGTTGGCGCAGCCGAGCAGGTTCGCGAGCGTGAGGCCCGTCGGCCCGCCGCCGACGATCAGCACGTCCGTTTGGAAGGTGGAATGGTTCACTTTGCGTCTCCTTTCGTGCGGCGCGGCGGTCAGGCCACGTCCAGCGTGGCGCGGGCGGCTTCGTCCACGACGACGTTGCGCAATACGCCGAGCTTCGAAATTTCCACTTCCACCACGTCACCCGCCTTCATCCACAGCGGCGGCTCGCGAAACGCGCCGGCGCCGCCCGTCGTGCCCGTGATGATGACGTCGCCCGCATGCAGTTCCGTGAAGGTCGAGCAGTACTCGATCAGATGCGCGACGCTGAAGATCAGGTCGTCGGTGTTCGCCTGCTGCACGACCGCGCCGTTCAGCCGCGTGGTCAGCGCGAGACCCGACGGATCGCCCACTTCGTCGGCGGTGACGAGGCAGGGGCCGAAGCCGCCGGTCGACGGGAAGTTCTTGCCAGGGATGAACTGGATCGTGTGTTTCTGCCAGTCGCGCACGCTGCCGTCGTTGTAGCAGGCATAGCCGGCGACGAAGTCGAGCGCGTCGCCACGGCTCACATGCCGCGCCGTCCTGCCGATGATCACCGCGAGTTCGCCCTCGAAGTCGAGCTTCTCGGATACCGCCGGCCGCACGATCGGCCCGCCGTGAGGCGTCTGGGAATCGGCCCAGCGCGTAAAGATCATCGGGTGCTTCGGGATCTCGCGGCCGGTCTCCTTCACGTGCGACAGATAGTTGATGCCGACGCACAGGATCTTCCCGGGGTCCGGGATCACCGGCAGCAATTCGACGTCTGCGAGCGCGATCCGTACGCCATCTGTCTGCGCCCATTGCGCCGCCTCCTTCAGCGCGCCGCGTTCGAGCGCCGCCTTGAGCGTGGCGCCCGCCTTTGCCGCGAACGGCGCGAGGTCGATCACCGTATCGCCGTCCACGAAGCCGTACGTCGCGCGGCCTTCTCTCAAAAAGCTGATGAATTTCATGCCTGTCTCCGGGTGTCTTGGGGGTGATCCGAAGCATAGTTGATCTACGATCTAAGTCAACTTTTTTATCGTATTTTGATAATTAAGTGTTAACGAGTATTTTTACTTTATCTTTTTTTGACGATTATGAATGCACAAGAAGGCCACTCCCGACACATGAACATACCGTCCGCCCACAGGAGACACGGTCATGAACACTTCAATCGATGCACACGGCATGGCGCACGAAAGCGCGCTGCAGGAGCGCGCCGCCGTCGTTGTGGACGGCCAGCCGGGCACGCTCGTCCGCGTCGGCGACGTGATCGACGCGCGTCCGATGTCGCGCTTGCAGATCGGCACGGTGGGTCTGTGCATGCTCGTCGCCGTGCTCGACGGCTTCGACACACAGGCCATCGGCTTTCTCGCCCCAGCAATCTCGAAATCGCTCGGTATCGCGCTCACGCAATTCGGCCCGGTGTTCACGGCCGGGCTGCTTGGCCTGATGGCCGGTGCGATCACCCTCGGCCCGCTCGCCGACCGCTTCGGACGCAAGAAGCTCTTGGTGCTCTCGACGCTCGGCTTTGGCGCGTGCGCCTTCCTGACGGCGTTCGCCGCGACGCTGCCTGAATTGCTCTTGTTGCGCTTCCTGACGGGCATCGGGCTCGGCGGCGCGATGCCGAACGTGGTCGCGCTCGCGTCGGAGTTTTCGCCGCGCCGTCATGCGCGCGTCTGCGTGACGCTCCTCTTCTGCGGCATGCCGGCGGGCGCGGTGGCGGGTGGCCTGATCAGCGCCGCGCTGCTGCCGGTGTACGGATGGCACGCGGTGTTCTACGTCGGCGGCGCGCTGCCGGCCGCCGTAGCGCTGGTGGTGCTCGGCTGGATGCCGGAGTCGGTCAAATACCTGATCGCGCGAGGCCACGATCCCGCTCAGGTCCGGCAAACGATGCTGCGCATCGCTCCTGGGCTGCATTCTCGATCCATCACGTTCGTGGACGCCGAACGGCAATACAGCGGCATTCCCGTGCGGCACCTCTTCACCGAGGGACGCGCCTCGAAGACGGTTTTGCTCTGGATCCCGTACTTCATGAACCTGCTGGTGCTGTATTTCATCATCAGCTGGCTGCCCGCCGTCCTCGTGCTCAACGGGCACTCCGTGGCATTCGGCATCGAGGGGATCACGGCGTTCAGTGTCGGCGGGATTGTGGGATCGCTTGTGCAAGGGTGGCTGATGAACCGTCACGGTGTGGCGCCCGTGCTGCTCGCCGAATTCCTCGTCTATGCGGTGCTCGTCGTCATGCTCGCGGTCCTGCCGATGAGCGAGGCCGTCCTCATCGCCGCCACCTTCGGCGCGGGCGCCGCGGTCCAGGGCGCGCAGGCCGGCCTCAACTCACTTGCCGCCGAACTCTATCCGACCTCGATGCGCGCGACGGGCGTCGGCTGGGCGCTCGGCGTGGGGCGCATCGGCTCCGTGCTTGGACCGGCCGCGGGCGCCCTGATGCTGCTGCATCACTGGGACGCCAGGCACATTTTCCTCGCGGGCGTCGTGCCGGGGCTCGTCGCAGCCGGTGCGGTGCTGATCGCGAGTTTCAACAAGGCCGCTTCATAGCTTCGCTCCATACCTTCGCAACATCCGCCCTTCCAGGAGATTCCGATGAAAACCGTACTGGTCGATGACATCATCGACGCGCGCCCGTTCGGCGCTTTCCAATTGCTCGTCTTTGCCGTCTGCTTCCTGATCGCGCTGATGGACGGCGCGAACATCCAGACGATGGGGCTCTCCGCCCCGCTGATCGCCGCCGACCTGAAACTCGGCGCCGCGCAACTCGGGCCCGTGTTCGCGGGATCGGAATTCGGCTTCATGCTCGGTGCGCTTGCGTTCGGCCCGCTCGCCGACCGGCTCGGACGCAAGACAATCCTCGTCTTCTGCACGCTGCTGTTCGGCTGCGCGTCGCTGGCGACCGTGCATGCCGCGAGCTTTCCGTCGCTGCTGCTGTTGCGCGTCGTGACCGGCATCGGGCTGGGCGGCGCTGCGCCCTGCTTCGTGAGCCTCACCACCGAATACGTGGCCGAGCGTCTCAGGGCGCGCGTCGCGGCCCTGCTGTGGGCCGCGATTCCGGCGGGCGGCGTGATCGCGGGCTTCCTCGGCAGCCAGTTGATTCCGGCCTATGGCTGGAAGGCCATGTTCTATGTCAGCGGCGGCGTGCCGGTGCTCGCCGCGCTCCTGGTCGTGCTGCTGGTGCCGGAGTCGATCCGCTTCCTGCTTTCGACGGGCCGTCAGGGCCGCCGCACGGAACGCATCCTCGCGCGGCTCGGCATGCGCGATACGGCCACCAACGGCGTGCGCTACGTCACGCACGAAGTAGAGACGCGTGGCCTGCCCTTGTCGCTTCTCTTCAGGGACGGGCGGTCGTCGTTCACGTCGCTGCTGTGGCTCGCGATGTTCCTCAACTTTCTCGCGCTGATCGCCGTGCTCGCCTGGACCAGCACGCTATTGCGCTCGGTAGGCATGTCGGTGGCCGATGCGTCGATCGTGATGGCCTGGAACAACGTGGGCGGAATGATCGGCGTGGCGGCGGCCGGCAAGCTGATGGAGAAGCTCGGCACGTACCGCTTCCTCGCCGCGGTGCTCGCCACGGGTGCGCTCGTGGTGGCCGCCACCGGCGTCGCCGCGCCAGACACCACGCTCTGCTCGATTTGCTCCGGCCTTGCGGGACTTTTCGTCGGCGGCGCGACGTCGGGGTTGATCGCCATTGCCGCGATGGGCTATCCGACCGCGATCCGGTCGACGGGTGTCGGCTGGGCGCTGGCAGCGGGGCGCCTGGGTGGCGCGACCGGACCACTTCTCGTCGGCGCGCTGGTGGCGGGCGGCCACGGCGTCGCGCAGACCTTCGGGCTGATCGGCGTACCCGCGCTACTCGCCGGAGTCGCGATGTTGCTGATGCAGCGCTCGGGGCCGTCGCTCGACGCGGCCGACCCATCCATGGCGCTGCACTGAACCGGCCGCGCGAACTTACCGACTCAAGGGAATCTATCTCCGTGAACAGACGACTCTATCTAGCCGCAGCGAGTGCGCTACTCGCGAGCCCGGCAGCCATGGCACAAAGCAGCGTGACGATTTTCGGCCTGATGGATGCGGGCGTGACCTACGTCAGCAATTCAGGTGGACACAGCAACACGCTTTTCGACGACGGCAATTTCTATCCGAACCTGCTGGGCTTTCGCGGACGGGAGGACCTCGGCGCGGGCACGCGAGCGGTCTTCGAGCTGGTATCGCAATACAGCCTTGCGAACGGCTCGACAATTCCCGGCGCCGGCGCGATCTTCAACCGCACGGCGATGGTCGGACTGGAAAGCGACCGGCTCGGCAAGCTCACGCTTGGCACGCAGTACGACTTCATGACGAGTGAACTGCTCGAATACGACAGCGCGTATTACATCGGCGGCTTCTACGACTTTCGCCAGGGGCCGTTCGCCGCGCTTGGCGTGCCCAATAACCCGACTGGCTCGTGGGACTTCGACCGCGTGGGCGGATCGTCGCGCGTTGCCAGTTCGGTCAAGTACAAGTCCGTCGATTACGACGGCCTGACCTTTGGCGCGATGTACGGTTTCGGCAACGTCGCCGGCTCGTTCTCGGCGAACAATACGGTCAGCGCGGGGATGCAGTATGTGACAGGATCGTTTGGCATTGCGGCGGCCTATACCGAGGTCAAGTACGCGCAGCTTGACAACGGACATGACGGCATCAGGAACTGGGGCATCGGCACGCGTTACGACTTCGGCAAGGTGCTTGTCAATCTGCTCTATACCAATACGCGTAATACGCTCACCGGGGGGCAGGTGAGCGCTTACCAGGCGGGCGTGAACTGGCACTTCGAGCCCGCATGGTCAATCGGGGCGAACTACCAGTTCATGAAGGGCAATGCGCAGTTGTCGGATAACAAGGCGCATGAAGTGACGGCCACGCTGATGTACTCGCTATCGAAGCGGACCAGCGTCTATGCCGAGGGGATTTATCAGCACGCCATCGGGGGCAATGGGCCGGTGGGCGCATGGATCAACGGGCTCTTCGTTCCGTCGAGTTCGCCGAATCAGATGCTTGGGCGAGTTGGAATCGCGACCATGTTCTGAGTTTCGCTTGACGCGCCAGGCTGATTTCCTCGCTAAAATACCAACCCACGAACAAGGATGAGCGAAATGCAAATCGTCTCCACGTCCAGGGTGGACCCAGCCGCCCAATCCGCGATATGGTCGCAGGCGCTCGCCGAGCGCTTCGGCGGCCTGCGCATCGATACCTATGGCCGCAGCGCCTTCGCCGGCTCGATCCGCCATTGCACCGTGGGCGAAGTCCAGTTTTGCCGGCTCTCAGCGCAAGCGCACCGCGCCGCCAACACGCCGCGTTCGCCGGGCGGCAACCGGCGCAACTACAAGGTCGCCGTGCAACTGAGCGGTCATTCGGAATTCGAACAGGACGGCCTGAAGGCGCGGCTTGGACCAGGCGACTGGGCGATCTACGACACCAGCAAGCCCTATCTGATGACTGCGCCCGGCAACGTCGACCTGGCGATTGCCGTGCTGCCGCAGCATCTCGTGTCCCTGCATCCGCGCGAGCGTCATGTGCTCGTGCATGCGCTCGGCTCACGGGCGGGCGCGGGCCGGATGTTGCGCGAGTTCCTGATCGATGCGCTCGACACGCTCGCGCGCGCCGAACCGCCAAACGCAAGCCTCGACGACAAACTCGCGCATCTGCTGCAGATAGCGATTGCCGAACACGTAGCCGATGCTCAAGAGCGGCCGCTTCCGACCGTGCTGAGATCACGCATCGTCGACTTCGTGCGCGAGCATCTGACCGACCCCGAGCTGAGCGTCGCGCGCATCGCGCACGGACTCAACTGCTCGAAGCGCTATCTGCACATGGTGTTCGACAGCGAAGACAGCACGCTCGCGAAATACATCCTGCAACTGCGGTTGACCAACATCTGCGCGGACCTCGGTAATCCCGCGCTGCGGGCGCGTTCGATCACCGAGGTCGCGATGAAATGGGGCTTCGTCAGCCCCAATCATTTCAGCCGCACGTTCAAGGAGGCGTTCGGTGCGACGCCTCGCGAATACCGCGCGGGCGCGCTTCAGCCCAGACCGATCGACTGACACAGCAGATGCGCCGCCATCCCGCCGTCGCACGGGATGTTGGCGCCCTGAATCCAGCGGCTCTCGTCGCCGCACAGGAATGTCACGAGCGGCGCGATATCGCCGGGGCGGCCGGCGCGTTCCATCAGGCGCATGTCCTCTGCCGCGCGCTCTCCGAGCGTTTGCAGGAAGTCCTGATGGATCGGCGTCTCCACCGGTCCCGGACTCACCGCGTTCATCCGGATCGCGCGAGCACGCCATTGCCAGCGCATCTGCATCGTCCAGACGATCAGGGCTTCCTTCGACAGAAAATATGAGCGGGCGTCGTCGATGGCGTGTTTCTCGCAGAAGGCTTCCACGTCTTCGAGGCGGTTCACCTCCAGCAGCGCCCTCACCTCGCCCGAATTCGCCTGCCAGCCGAAGCCCGCAAGCGAACCCAGATTGACGATCGCGGCGCCGTCGGCGAGCTTCGGCAGCAAAGCCTCGGTGAACCGCCGCAAGCCGACGAAATTGACCTGCAAGACGGGTGTACGACCCTTGGTCGGCGGCAGGCCCGCGATATTGCACAGCGCCTCGACACCCGAATCGATACGACCTGCGGCGGCATCGATCGATGCCGCATCGGACAAGTCCGCCTGCACGAATCGATCGACGGTTCCCGCCGCCGGCTCATTGCGGTCCACGCCGATCACCCGGGCGCCCTGCGCCTTGAGCATCGCGGCGCAGGCCGCGCCGATTCCCGAAGCCGCGCCCGTCACTACGACGGTTCTGTTGCTCATGCTCATGCCGATCTCCTTCATGTTTTAACAGGGTCTGGCGCCGGGCAACCCGGCGTCCGTGAGCCTGAATCTAACGGGTCGTTGCGCCGCAGTCTTGCCCGACAGTGAAGTGCCGGAGCTTCGGCTGCGGTATCGGCCAGCCTGAGCACGCAGTTCTCTCTCAGGCAAGTGCGCAGCACGTAATCGTCCTAGAGTTCGTGTAACCAAAACCATCGCCACGGAGACAACGGTGCGAACCTCACACCTTTCCATTGCAGGACAGAACCGGCCCGCGCAATCGAACGCCACGTTCGAGCGCATCAATCCCTTGTCGAATGAGCCGGTCACGCGCGCCGCCGCCGCGACCGCCGCCGATGCGCTCGCCGCCGCCGACGCGGCGGCGGCCGCGTTTGCGCGCTGGTCGGAAACCGGCCCCGGTGAGCGCCGCAAGAAGCTGCTGCGCGCCGCCGACCTGATGGAACGCGGCCGCGACGCCTTCGTCGAGATCATGACCGAGGAAACGGGCGCCACGCGCATGTGGGCCGAACATAACGTATTCGCGGCCGCCGCGATCCTGCGCGAAGCCGGCTGCATGACCACTCAGATCGGTGGCGAAGTGATTCCGTCGGACGAAGGCGCACGCCTCGCCATGGCCGTGCGCCAGCCTGCCGGCGTCGTGCTCGGCATTGCGCCGTGGAACGCGCCGATCGTGCTCGGCACCCGCGCGATCGCGATGGCGCTCGCCTGCGGCAACACGGTCATCCTGAAGGCATCGGAAGTATGTCCGGCCACGCACTGCAAGATCGGCGAAGTGCTGATCGAGGCGGGGCTCGGCGAGGGCATCGTCAATGTGCTCACGCATGCGCCCGCGGATGCCGACGCGGTGACAAGCGCGCTGATCGGGCACAAGAACGTGCGCCGAATCAATTTCACCGGTTCGACGCGCGTCGGACAGATCATTGCGCAAAAGGCCGCGCAGCACTTGAAACCGGTGCTGCTCGAACTGGGCGGAAAATCGCCGCTCGTCGTGCTCGATGACGCCGACCTCGATCGCGCGGTCGAGGCGGCCGCGTTCGGCGCGTTCTTTAATCAAGGCCAGATCTGCATGTCGACGGAGCGGATCGTGATCGCGCACGGTGTGGCCGAAGCTTTCGCCAGCCAACTCGCGAACAAGGCGCGCAGCCTCACGCTCGGCGATCCGCGCAGCACCTCCGCGCAACTCGGCGCACTCGCCGAACGCGCGACGGGCGAGCGCATCAACGCGCTGATCGATGATGCGCTCGCGAGAGGCGCTCGCCTGATCGCGGGTGGCAAGGCGCGCGATGCGCTGATGCCGGCCACCGTGCTCGACGGCGTGACCCCGGACATGCGCGTCTATCACGAGGAAACCTTCGGGCCGATCGTCTGCATCACGCGCGTCGCGGACGACCGCGAAGCAGTCCGCGTCGCGAACTATACGGAATACGGCCTGTCCGCCGCCGTGTTCAGCCGCGACATGGCGCGCGCACTCGCGGTGACGAAACAGATCCGCTCCGGCATCTGCCATATCAACGGCGCGACTGTCAGCGACGAGCCGCAAATGCCGTTCGGGGGCACCGGGTCGAGCGGCTACGGGCGCTTCGGCGGCAAGGCCGGCATCGCGGAATTCACCGAACTGCGCTGGATCACGGTCGCCACGCAAGCGGCGGCCTACCCGATTTGAGGCGCGGCGGCATGGCGTGCCGCCGCATCAGGAAAACACGAGAAGGAGACACATCATGAGCGCCGAATTCAGAAACGAACTTCAAACCGGGTGGACCCGGTTCATGCACGGTGCATTCGAATGCACGGTCGTGACCGACGGACTGCTGCACATGGGACCGCCGCGCGACACGTTTCCCGAAGCCGATGTCGACGATCTCGACCAGTTGCTCGCGCATCACTTCCTGCCGACGGAAAGCATCGCGCTGAACCAGAACGTGCTGCTCGTGAATACCGGTGCGCAATTGATCCTGTTCGACACCGGCGTGGGCATCAACCAGGCGTTCGGGGTGAAGACCTTCGGCCCGGACACCGGGCAGGCGATCGTCAACATGAAGGCGGCGGGCATCGATCCGGCCGCGATCGATATCGTTGCGCTCACGCATACGCATCCCGACCATTGCTGGGGACTCGTCGACGACGACGACCGCAAGCTCTTTCCAAACGCGCGTGTCGCCGTCAGCCGCGCGGACCTCGACTACTGGACAAACCTCGACAACATCAAGGAGTCGATGAGCGAGCACATGAAGGATCACTTCCTCGGTGCCAGGAAGAATCTCGCGCCCTATCTCGACACCCTCATGATCGTGGAAGACGGCAAGGAAATCGTGCCGGGCGTGCGGGCCCAAGCGACACCCGGCCACAGCCCAGGCCACATGATCTACGAGATCACGAGCCGCGGAAAAACGCTCGTCTGCTGGGGCGATCTCTGCCATCACCAGGTGTTGCTGCTGCAGCGGCCCGAATGGGCGTTTCGCTTCGACTACGACAGCGGCGCGGCGGCGGCGACGCGCCTCTCCGTGCTCGACTGGATCTGCCGCGAAGAGCATGAAGTGCTCTCGTATCACTTTCCGTTCCCCGGTCGCGGACACCTGCGGCGCGACGGCGGCGGCTACGACTGGCTGCCGGGCGAGATCCAGCTCGAACGCCAGGCGCCGCTGCCGCACCCGACCGAAGATCTCCCGCAACTCGCGTGAGCCCACGACCCATTCCGTGAGAATCCGGCCATGACTTCACCCTATCGCTGCACCTGCGGCCTCATTGACATTCATGCGCATTGCCTGCCGCCTGCTTATCGCCAGGCGCTCGCGGACGCGGGCCTCGTCACGCTGGACGGCGGCTATCCGATCCCCGAATGGTCCGCCGAGAAAGCCATCGCGATCATGAACGAGGGCGAAATCGACACGATGATGCTCTCGGTGTCCTCGCCGAGCGTCGGTTTTCTGGATGCGCGATCCGACCGCGTGCGGCTCGCGCGCACGATCAACGAGGACATCGCGCAGACGATCCGTGCCCATCCCGGACGCTTTGGCGGGTTCGCGACCTTGCCACTGCCGCATGTCGACGAATCGCTTGCGGAGATCGATCACGCCTTCGACGAACTCGGGCTCGACGGCGTGGTGATCGAAACCAATACCGACGGCAAGTATCTCGGCGACCCGGCGCTCGCCCCGATCTTCGACGCGCTCAACGAGCGGCACGCCGTCGTCTTCCTTCATCCGACCGCGCCAGCCTGCTTCGACGCGATCGGCCTTGGGCGTCCCGCGCCGCTCTTCGAGTTTCCGTGCGATACGGCGCGCACCGTCATCGATCTGCTGTTCTCGAATACGTTCAAGCGCTGCCCTGACGTGAAGTTCATCCTGCCGCACGCGGGCGGCGTCCTGCCTGCGATCGCCCAGCGCATCGCGCTGCTTGCACCGATGCCGATCATGAAGCCCTATCCCAAGGACGCCGAGGAAGTACTCGCCGAATTCAAGGCGCTTTACTACGATCTCGCGATGTCCGCGAATCAGCAAAGCTTCGATCTGCTGCGAACCCTCGCGCCGGTATCGCAGATTCTGTTCGGCACGGATTCGCCGTTTCAGCCGGCAGGGAACGTGGCGGCGAACGTTGCGAATTTCAGGCGGCTCGAGGGGCTCACTGCGGACGAACACGAAGCTATCGCAAGAGGAAATGCGTTGCAGCTTTTTTCCGCGAATGCGGGAAGGCCGTGAAGCCGATGGAGCTCTAGAGTTTCTCCGGCAGCGACCTGCCGCCGATTGTTTAAGTAAATGGACAGATATTGCCGAACTCGGCGTGATTATCTTGTTGTCAGAATGATCCATGATTCGTTCATCCACTCATCACCCGAACGGAGCGAATCATGAACACAGTCAACAACAGCCAGGTAGCCATCGTCACCGGTGCCTCGCGCGGCATCGGAGCGGCCGTCGCGCGGCGTCTCGCGAATGACGGCTTCGCCGTTGCGATCAACTACGCGTCGAGTTCGAAAGAAGCCGACGCGCTGGTCGCCGAACTCGTCGCGCAAGGCACGAAGGCCATGGCAGTGAAGGCCGATGTTTCGAACGCGGACGAAGTGCGCGCGATGTTCGAGGCGACCGAACAGCAACTTGGCAAAGTCGACGTGCTGGTGAACAACGCCGGCGTGCTTAAAACGGTCCCGCTCGCCGACACCTCCGATGCCCTCTACGAGCAGACCTTCGACATCAACGTTCGCGGCACCTTCAACACGCTGCGCGAGGCGGCGGCGAGGATGAATGAAGGTGGCCGGATCATCAACTTCTCAAGCACGACGCTCGCGCTGAACATGCCCGGCTACGCGATCTACAACGCGACGAAGGCCGCCGTCGAAGCGTTCACGCATGTGTTCGCCAAGGAACTGCGCGGACGCAACATCACGGTGAACGCGGTGGCGCCGGGTCCGATCGCGACTTCGCTGTTCCTCGACGGCAAGACCGAGGAACAGATCCAGACGTTCGCGAAGATGCCGCCGTTGCAGCGCCTCGGCCAACCCGAGGACATCGCGTCGGTCGTGTCGTTCCTCGCCAGCCCCGATGCGGCTTGGGTCAACGGCCAGATCCTGCGGACCAACGGCGGCGTCGCCTGAGCTGAACCCTGAAAAAACGGAGAACGGCCATGAAGTCAGTGATTATGGTGACGGGCGCGGGTACGGGGATCGGCAAACTGAGTGCGCAGGCGCTCGCGGAAGCCGGCCACAACGTGTATGCGACGATGCGCGACATCGATGGCCGCAACCGTGGCCGCGCCGACGAACTGCGTGCACTCGCGGCGGCGAAGGACATCCAGTTGCATCCGCTGGAACTCGACGTGCTGTCGCAGCGCTCAGCCGATGCAGCCGCCGCCGCGATCATCGGCGAACAGGGGCGCATCGATGTCGTGATGCAGAACGCCGGACATCTGGTGGTCGGTCCGAGCGAAGCCTTCACGGCTGAAGAAATGATGAAGGTGTTCGACACCAATCTTTTCGGCGCGCAGCGGGTCAACCGGGCGGTGCTGCCGTATATGCGCCGGCAAGAGTCGGGGCTCGTGCTGTGGATCAGCAGCACCACGACTAAGGGCGGCTTCCCGCCATTCATGGGTCCGTATGGCGCGGCCAAGGCCGCGATGGATTCGCTCGCCGTCACACTCTCGTACGAGCTTGCGCGCTTCGGCGTGGAGACGTCGATCGTCGTGCCGGGCGCGTTCACGAGCGGCACCGATCACTTCCCGAGCGCCGGCAAACCCGCCGACACCACGACGGCCGCCGCCTATGCCCGCTACGACGGCGTGATGGACCAGATCGGCGAGCGTCTGACCGCGCTGACGCCTCCCGACGCCGATCCGAGGGCGGTCGCAGACGAAGTCGTGAGGATCGTCGGGCTCAAAAGAGGGATGCGCCCGATGCGTTCCGTCATCGATTTTGTCGGCGACGGCGCGGCGCAGGTCCTTGAGGTATCGGAGCGGGTGCGCATCGAATTCGCGCAGCGCATCGGCATGGGCGACCTGCTCGAAGCGAAAGTGAAAACGTGACGAATGCGAAGCGTGTCGTTCGCGGCGCCTGGCTTGCGTTGCTCGTTTTGTGCGCCGCGTGCGGCCAACCCGGCCAGGCGGAACAGGAGAGCAAGACGATGAAAGCATCGACGACCTATCTGTATCTACTCAGGAACACGCCGTTCTTCACGGGCCTGGACACGGAGCAGTTGCGCTGGACCATCAACCATTCGCGCGAATGGGAGGCAGAAGCCAATACAGTCGTGACACAAAATCCAGACTCGTCCGGCGACGTCTGGGTCCTCCTCGACGGTGCCTGGCAACTCGAGTATGACGGCCATCACTATCCGTCAGGGCACGCGGACCCCGGAAAATGGTTCAGCGCGAAGCTGGTGGATGAGGCTCAGGGAGGATGGCGTCTGGTGGCGACCGAGCACAGCTACGTCATGAAGATAAGTCGCGCCGAGTTCGATGCAATGCTGCAGCGGGGATTTGCGTTCGAAGTGCATCTCGACGAAGGATACCGTTACTACGTGGCGATTTTTAGACCTGGATCGAGGATCGCGTCGCCCATGCACGAGTTGTCGACGCACTGACGTGTCTGCCATCCCCCGCGCGCCTTCCGTCCCGCGCGCGGATCACGCAACTCGACCCGATAGAGCTTTTTTACACCTTAGAATGCGCGCGGCGCCACCGTCATCATTCGGGCCGGTTTCGCCGGCGCGGCGCGTGCGTTGATCCTGCCGCAGAACGCAGAATGGACTCGTTTTCGATCGACAATTGCGAATCTGCGATCCATTAAAGCCGAGTCGCCGCCCGCGTCTTGAACACTCAGTACAAGCGTGCTGCCCGCGCCCGCTTCGGGGCTGAGCCTCGCGAAATGCCATTCAGTGTCAGTGCAGCGCCAGTCGGCGCGGTGATCTTTGCGGCAAAAGCGCGCCGGGACGCTGATACGTTTCGTGCTCGGCACGTATTCGCATCTGCTGCGGCCATTGCATTGACGCATGAAATCGCGTGTGGCATTGCCTCCGCGCGCGCCGCAGTTCACGCCATACGTCGCGGACACGACCTCGATGATCCGTGATTGCGCGTTCGAAAAGCCCGAAAACACGGCGAGAATGACTATCGCGTATGAACTCTTCCGACTCATGTGCGCTCTCATTCAGTGGAAACGCTACGACCGCGGCCCGCTTCAGCTCGTCGTGTAGCTGCTCGGCGTTCCGCATCCCGGGCAACTGCCAAGGCGGATTGTTCGAGTCGCTCGTCATCACCACGACGGCGCCGACTCCAAACCGTCGCCTGCCACCAAGGATGAACTCACGTGACAATCGGCGGACGGCCATCGCCGCCCTCGGGTATTGCGGCTCGACCACCCCGCGCAACTCGGCCCACGGCACGATCGCGTTCATCGTATCGAGAACCTCATCGCGCCGCGTGCGTTTGCGGTGGGTCTCGAATCTGCGCTTTGATCGGCTGCCACCGCCAGTGTTGCTGTTTCAGCTGGCTCTGCTTTCTCTATAGACTGCGACCCATAAAGTTCAAAGTCGCTCTGCGGTGGACTTATTAATAATCAGCCTTTAGGCCGACTCTGTAGGCCGACTCCCGAAGAGCAATCGGGTCACGTTCGGATTAACCGCCGGAGAAAACGTCAGACATAACGCCATGTCATGACCACTCAAACAATTCCGACGTTGCTCCGCCTAAATTGACTCACTATATTTTGTATCAACTCTGCGCTGTTTTCCTTCGGCGGCAAGCTGAAGGCGCAACAGCATGACCTGGAAGATGTTTTCCGCTTGAACTGTGTCGAGGAAAGTTGTGATCAAAATGCCTAGGTTGGGTTCGATTGCCATAACTCTCGCGGCGAGCTTCGCCAGCGTGGCGCCTGCTCTCGCGGCAGGAAAAATCACTTTCGTCTCGCAAGGGGGCACGTATCAGGAAGCCCAGACCAAGGCGATCCTCGATCCCGCCGCGAAGGAGCTCGGCATCACGATCAATCAGGACAGCATTCCTGATGCATGGCCGCAGATCAAGGCGCAGGCGGCAACGGGCAAACCGATCTGGGACGTCGTGGATACGCCAACGTCGAACTGTCTGCGCGGCGGCCGCGAAGGTCTGCTCGAAAAGCTCGACTTCACGAAAATTCCGAATGCGGCGTCGATGCCGGAGCAATATCGCACGCCATATTCGGTTGCCTACGAGTTCTATTCGACTGTCATCGGCTACAACAAGAAGACGCTGAAGAAAGTGCCGCAGAGCTGGGCCGATTTCTGGAACGTGAAGGCGTTCCCCGGCACGCGCGCACTGCGCAACGATCCGCAAACGGTGCTCGAAGCCGCGCTGCTCGCCGACGGTGTGGCGCGCGATAAGCTCTACCCACTCGACGTAGATCGCGCGTTCAAGAAGCTGCAGCAGATCAAGCCGGACATTACGGTGTGGTGGACGTCGGGCGGCCAATCGGCGCAGTTGCTGCACGACGGCGAAGTGGACATGACGATGATCTGGAACGGCCGCGTGAGCGCCGTGCGCAAGGACGATCCCAATGTCGACTTCACATTTAACGACGGCATTCTGCAAAACACGCAGCTTTGTGTGCTGAAGAATGCGCCGAATCTTCCCGACGCGATCAAGTTCGTCAACGCAGCGGTGTCGCCCGAGTTGCAGGCCAATCTGCCGCTTTATATCGACTACGGTCCGGGCAATCCCGCCGCGTTCAAGACGGGCAAGATCACGCCGAAACGCGCGAGCGAATTGCCGAGCTCGCCGGAAAATGCCGCGAAACAGGCGCTGATGTCGGAAGACTGGTGGGCATCCGACGCCGGCATTCAGGCCAAAGCGCGCTGGCTGAAGTTCATGCAGTAACCATGCAGTAACGGTGCACGCCTCTCGCAGCGCCCGCGCGAACTCCGTACTTCGCGGGCGCTTTTCGTTTAGCGCGCCAGGACGCGATACATTCGTGACGTTCGAACGAAAGTGTGAACACACGTGTGAACGAACAGCCTTCGCCTTCGCTTATTCAACGTGATCGACTATCTGATTCTCGGCGGCGGATCGGCCGGCTGCGTGCTGACAGCGCGTCTGTCCGAAGATGCCGGCAAGACGGTGTACCTCGTCGAGGCGGGCCGCGACATCTCGCAACGCACGATGCCTGCGGCGATTCGCAGCCGCTATCCGGGACGCGCATATCTCGACACGACGAACATATGGCAGCAACTCAAGGCGCGCATGAGCGCGCCTGCGGCGACGCGTCGCTATGAACAGGCGCGGCTGCTCGGCGGCGGCTCAGCGATCAATGCGCTGATGGCGAATCGCGGCGCGCCCGCCGATTACGACGAGTGGGAACAACTCGGCGCGCACGGCTGGAACTGGCAAGCGTGTCTGCCGTACTTTCGCAAGCTCGAAACGGATTGCGATTTCGACGGCGAGCTGCACGGCAAAAGCGGGCCGCTGCGCATTCAGCGCACCGCGTGGGCGCGTATTTCGCCGTTCGTGCGCGCAGTGCTCGATACACTCGACAAGCGCGGCCATGCGCGACGCGCGGATCAAAATGGCCCATGGGAAGACGGCACGTTCGTCGGCTCGATCGGCGTGAGCGCGGCTGGCGAGCGTATTCCCACTTCCGTCTGCTATCTCGACGATAACGTGCGCGCGCGTACCAATCTGACGATCCGCACTGAGATGGTGGTCGAACGCATTCTGTTCGAAGGCACGCGAGCGGTTGGCGCGCGCATGATCGATCGTGACGGCCTGCACGTCGAACTGCGCGCTGAACATGTGATCGTGTGCGCGGGCGCGATTCATAGTCCCGCGTTGCTGCTAATAAGCGGCATCGGCCCCGCTGGCGATCTCGCCGCGCTCGGCATCGAAGTTCGCGCGCATCGTGAAGGCGTGGGCCGCAATCTGATGGAACATCCTTCCATTGCGGTGTCTGCGTTTTTGCCGCGCAGCGCGCGCACGCCGTTTCCCGACGAGCATCATGAACAGGCGATCGTGCGCTTTTCGTCGGGCTTGCCCGGCACCCTCCCCGGCGACATGCACGGCGCGATTCTGTCGCGTTCCGGCTGGCATTCGGTCGGTTATCGGCTCGGGACGATCTTCTTCTGGGTCAACAAATCGTACTCGCGCGGACGGCTGAAATTGAAGTCGGCCAACCCATTCGATGAACCCGACGTCGATTTCGACATGCTGTCCGACGCGCGCGATCTGGAGCGGCTGAAGCTCGCGCTGCGCTTCGGCGCCGACACGCTCGCGGATGCGTCGATGGCCTCGCATCGCGACACGCTCTTTGCATCGAGCTATTCGCCGCGCGTCGCCACCATTGCCGTGCCCGGCGCGTGGAACGCGTTCCAGCGCGGCGCCTTGAGCGCATTGCTCGATATCGCCGGTCCGTTGCGCGGCTGGCTAGTCCGTCGTGTCGTCACGCGCGGCGTGTCGTTGCAGGAACTGCTCAGCGATGATCGCGCGATGACGCAATTCGTCACGCGCTCGGTGGGCGGCACGTGGCATCCGTCCGGCACCTGCAAGATGGGCGCGCCCGACGATCCGCTAGCCGTCACCGATGCGCTCGGTGCTGTCTATGGCGTCGAACGGCTGTACGTCTGCGACGCGTCGCTGATGCCGTCCATTCCGTGCGCGAACACCAATCTCCCGACGATCATGATCGCCGAGCGGATCGCCGATCTGCTGCGTGGCGAAGCGCGTCAGTCGCCGTAACCGACGATGCTTTTCACTTCGAGAAACGCTTCGAGGCCCCACTCGCCGTATTCGCGGCCGTTGCCCGACTGCTTGTAGCCGCCAAACGGCGCGCCCGCATCCCACGACGGGTAGTTCACGTACACGCTGCCCGCGCGCAACTGGAACGCGACGCGTCGAGCCCGCGCGGCGTCGCGCGATTGCACGTAGGCGGCGAGGCCGAACGGCGTGTCGTTGGCGATGTCGATGGCATCTGCTTCGTCGCGATACGGCATTATCGCGAGCACCGGGCCGAAGATCTCTTCGCGGGCGATGGTCATCGAAGGATTCACGTTCGCGAACACCGTCGGCTGCACGTAATAGCCGCGCGCCAGACCTTCGGGCCGGCCGGTGCCGCCCGCCACGACTTGCGCGCCTTCGTCGATGCCAAGTGCGATCAGCCGCTGCACACGCTCGAACTGGATTGCGCTGACAACCGGCCCCATCGTCGTGCGCGCATCGTCGGCGGGACCGACGCGCTGCGCTTGCGCCGCGCGCCGGGCAATCTCGACCGCTTCGTCATGACGCTGCGCGGGCACGAGCATCCGCGTCGGTGCATTGCACGACTGGCCGCTGTTGCCGAAACACGAATTGACGCCCGCCGTGACAGCGGCTTCGAAGTCCACATCGTCGAGCAGAATGTTCGCCGACTTGCCGCCCAGTTCCTGATGCACGCGCTTCACGGTCGGCGCGGCGAGCGTCGCGATCTCGATGCCCGCGCGCGTCGATCCGGTGAACGACACCATGTCCACACCGGGATGACGGCACAGCGCCACGCCGACGGTCGGCCCGTCGCCGTTCACGAGATTGAACACACCAGGCGGCACGCCCGCGGCGTCGGCAATCTCGGCGAACAGAACGGCATTGAGCGGCGAAACTTCGCTCGGCTTGAGCACCATCGTGCAACCCGCTGCGATGGCGGGCGCGACCTTGCACACGATCTGGTTGATCGGCCAGTTCCAGGGCGTGATCAGCGCGACGACGCCCACCGCTTCATGATTGATCAGTGTCGTGCCTTTCTTGCGCTGCCACGCGAACGTCTCGCAAGTGCGCAGCAGTTCTTCCAGATGCCGCTTGCCGAGCCCCGCCTGCCACGCGTGCGACAGCGCCTTCGGTGCGCCGATCTCACGGGAGATCACCGCGGCCATCTCGTCGTAGCGTTCGAGATAGACAGCGAGAATGCGGCGAATCAATGCGAGACGTTCGGCGGGCGTGGTCTGCGAGAACGTGACGAACGCGCGTTTTGCAGCCGCAACCGCGCGGTTGACGTCCTGCTCGTTGCCGAGCGCGATTTCGGCGAAGGCTTCTTCCGTGCACGGATCGATCACGGGCAGACGCGCGTCGCCGGACGGCTCGACCCACGCTCCGTCGATATAAAACTTCAATGCATTGCTCATGCGGTCTTCCGTTCGAATGGAATCAGGCGCGCGTCATCGACGAACGCCGGGTCACGACGACGATCATCACCAGACACAGCGTGAGCGCCGTCAACATCGTGCTGATGGCGGCGATGGTCGGATCGATTTCGTCGCGCAACGTGACGAACATGCGACGCGTCAGCGTCTGGTTCGATCCGCCCGAAATGAAGAGCGCGACAACCGTTTCATCGAGCGCCTGAATGAACACGAACACCGCGCCCGAGATGACGCTCGCCTTGATCTGCGGCAGCGTCACGGTCAGGAAACTGCGAAAGCGGTTCATGCCGAGACTGCGCGCGACCATCTCCTGCGTACGGTCGAACGTGCGCAGATCCGCGCCAACCGAAATCAGCACGTACGGCAAGCCGAGCATCGTATCGGCGACGATCAGCCCGCCGAGCGTGTTCACATAACCCGCCTGCGAATACACAAAGAACACGCCGACCGCGACGATGATGATCGGCACCATCAACGGCAACATGAGCAGCGTCCGCAGATAACGCATGATCCAGTGCGTGCCGTGCTGCAATGCGTAGGCTGCGGCGATGCCGAGCGGCGTCGCGATGATTGCGGCGCTGACCGACGCAATCAGCGTCGTGCGTGCGGCGTCGATCCACGCGGGATTATCGAAGAACGAGTGATACCAGCGCAGTGAATACGCGGGCGGCGGGAATGTCATGAAACGCGTGTCGGAGAACGACAGCGGCACGACGATCAGAATCGGCAGCATCAGGAAGACGAGGATCAGCACGACCCCCGCACCAAGAACGACCTTTCCGAACGAGATCTTGTTCATTTCGCGCCCAGCGTCTTTTCAAGTGGAATCACGCGGCTCGCGGCGTAGAAGATCGCGAACACACAGATCAGCAGCACGACGCTCACCGCACTCGCCGCGCCCCAGCTGTTGTAAATCTCGACGTTGCGGCTCACGACCATCGACACCATGATCGACTTGCCGCCGCCCATCAGCTCAGGCGTGATGTAAAAGCCGAGGCACAGAATGAAGACAAGCGTGACGCCCGCGACGACGCCGCTCATCGACAGCGGCAAAAACACGCGCCAGAACACATGCAGCGGAGAGCCGCCAAGACTCGCGCCCGCTTGCGACAGGTTCGACGGAATCTTCTGCATCGCCGAATAGAGCGGCAGCACCATGAACGGCAGCAGGATATGCACCATCGCGATGATCGTGCCGAACTGGTTGTACGCGAGTTGTATGGGATGATCGATCAGGCCGCTCGCCACCAGCGCCTTGTTGACAAGGCCCGTACGTTGCAGCAACACGAGCCACGCGTAAGTCCGCACGAGCACGCTCGTCCAGAACGGCAGAATCACCATGCCGAGAATCAGCGCGCTAAGCTTGGGCGGCAGCGACGCCGCGAAATACGCAACCGGATACCCCAGCAGTAACGTGATCGCCGTCACGATGAAGCTCAGTTTGAACGTCAGCAGAAACGTGTCGAGATACGTGCCGGTGAACATGCGCTGATAGTTCGCGAGTGTGAAGCCGCCGTCGTGCCAGATCGACTGCCACGACAGCCATGCAAGCGGCACCACCAGCAACACGACGATCACGAACAGCGCGGGCGCGAGCAACATCAGCATCGCGCGATCTTCACGCTGCTGATGACGCACCGACGGATCGATTGGGGAAGCTGGCATCAACGTGTGTCCTTCGAGAATCCGTTTGGCTGTCGTCATCATGCACCCACGGCGTCGAGAAACTGATACCACGCAGCTACGAGCCGGACACCCGGCGCGCGCAACGAATGAAACGGTACCGGCCGCAAGCCCTGCTGCGCAAGCAGTGCAAGCTCGGGCGTCTCGCCGAGCGCAAGCGCGGCCGCATGCTGGCCGAGCAGGCTCGCCATCGCGATACCCGCACCGTTATACCCCAGACAAAAGGTCGTTGTGTCGTCACTGCGCCCGATATGCGGCAATGCATTGAAGGTCATGCCGACATAACCCGACCAGCGATACTCGACTCGCACGCCCGCCAGATCGGGAAAGAGCGCGGCCATCGCGCGCTGCAACGCATCGAAGCCGGTGTCCTGACCTTCCTTGCCGAACGCATCGCGGCCGCCAAACAACATGCGTCCATCGACCTTGCGAAACCACTTCATCATGCGGCGCGTTTCCGTATAGCTGCGCCGTTGCACCATCAGTTTCGCATCGAGTTCCGGTGACAGACGCTCGGTCGCAATCATCGCGCTGCGAAACGGCACGAGTTCGCGCTGATACGGCGCGGTCGCGGACGTCAGTCCGGAATACGCATTCGTCGCGACGATCACCTGCTTCGCGCGCACCGTGCCGCCGGGCGCGCGCAACGTCACGCCAGGGCCGGTGCGCGCGCGCGTCATCTCGACGATGGGCGTCGATTCGTAAATCGGCACACGCCGCGCCGTGAGTCCGCGCGCGAGGCCGCGCACATATTCGAGCGGCAAGATCGTGCCCGCGTCCGCGCTCAACACGCCGCCGATAAATCCCGTCGATCCCGTCTCGTGCGTCACTTCTTCACGCGTTTGCACCGTCATCGAAGAATCGCCGAGCGCCGTGCGGACCCAGTCGGCTTCGGCGCGAATCGCGGCGAACGCGCGCTCGGTATGCGCGCAGCGCAGGCTGCCCGTATGCTCGAACTGCGCGCGCTCCAGCTTGAATTCGTCGATGAGCGATTCGACCACGCGCACGCCGTCGTGTGCGAGACGATGCATGCGCTTCGCGGTGTCGAGACCATGCATGCGTTCGATCGTCGGAAAGGACAGCCTGAACTTCGACGACACCACGCCGCCATTGCGGCCGCTTGCGCCCCAACCCACCGGATTCGCGTCGAACACCGCACAATCGACCCCGCGCTTTTGCAACGCATACGCCGCCGCCAGCCCCGAATAACCTGCGCCGATCACCGCCACATCGACGGACAGATCGCGATTGAGCGGCGTGCCTGTGCTGACGGGCGCGTGCGTCACGGGCGCTCTGGCGGCCATCGCCCGCCAGAGCGAATCGGGTTGCGGGCGCAACGGTGTGGTCGGCGCGAGCATGGTCAGGCCGCGCGTGCTTCTGCTTCGACGGCGTCCGCGAGCGCGGCGAGCGTCGCGAATTTGAACGTCGGCGTGGTCACGGCTTCGGGCACAGGCGTCGCGCCGAATCCCTTCAAGCCCTGCCGACGCTCGATCCAGCATGTTGCATACCCTAGCTTCGTCGCAATGCCGATGTCGTGATACTGGCTTTGTGCCGTATGCAGAATCTCGCCGAACTTGAAACCGAATGCCGCCTGACGTCCACGGTTGTAGGCGAAGAATTGCGGATCGGGTTTCGCGACGCCGGTTTCATCGCAGCAGACGGTGTCGTCGAACGGATCGCATAGCGTATGCGCATACGCCGACAATGCGACGCGGTCCGCATTCGTCATCGCCACCAGCCGATAGTGCTTGCGCAGGCGCTTCAGTGCAGCCACCGAGTCTTCGAACGCGGGCCATTCGAGCACGTCGCGCTGAAATGCAGCGGCCGATTGCGCGTCGTCGGGCAAGCCCAGTTCTTTCGCGAGCGCCAGATACACGTTCGCCATTTCTTGGCTCGAACGGCCTGGATAGGCTGCGCGGCCGCGCATGTACGGTTCGAAAATCTGTTCGTCGGTCAGGTCTTTCGCTGCCGCGCCGCCCAAGCGTCGCACGGACGCGAGCACGCCCTTTTCGAAGTTGATCAGCGTGCCGACGACATCGAACGTCAGGACCTTGAAATCGGTGAGCTTCATTGCTTCATCCTTTGCGGTTGCGTGAATCAGAAAGCGAATTGCCCATACTCGGGCGGCGAGTGAAATCAGGCGGGCACGACGATGGTGTCGAGCGGATCGAGCACGACCGTCATGAGCGCCCCCGGTTCGGGAATGCGCTTGCGCGCTTCGTAGTTGCCAGGTTGTCTCAGGCTGATGGCTGTGCCGTCCGCGAGCGTCGCGAACACGCGCAGGCTCTCGCCCTGGTACAACACCTCCGTGACGCGGCACGACAGGCGATTTACATTCGCCTGCGCATCGTTGCCGTCGATCACGAGCTTTTCGGTCTGCACGGCAAGCAGGAGCTTGTCGCCGCGCGGCAGCGGATGCGCCGTGCGCAGCAGGGTTTCGCCGAGCTTGACGGCATCGTCGCCCGCGCGGCTCACGCCGAGCAGCGTCGCTTCGCCGATAAAGCTCGCGACAAACGCATCGCACGGCCGGTCATACAGACGCTCCGGCGTATCGATCTGCACGAGCTTGCCGTTCTTCAACACCGCGACGCGATCGCTCATCGTGAGCGCCTCGCGTTGATCGTGCGTGACATAGACGATCGTCGCGCCCAGCTTGCGATGCAAGCGGCGCAATTCGATCTGCATGGTTTCGCGCAACTGCTTGTCGAGCGCGGAGAGCGGCTCGTCCATCAAAATGAGTTGCGGCTCGAACACCATCGCGCGTGCCAGCGCGACGCGCTGGCGCTGGCCGCCCGACAACTGGCTGATGCCGCGCCCTTCGTAGCCGCTCAATTCGACCATCGCGAGTGCATCGGCGACTTTCTTCGCCCAACCGGCTTTCGGCTCGCGCCGCGCGCGCAGCGGAAAGGCGACGTTCTCGCCAACCGTCATGTGCGGAAAGAGCGCGTAGTTCTGAAACACGATGCCTATGTTGCGCTTGTGTGGCGGCGCAAATGTAATGTCGCGTTCGCCGACCCAGACCGTACCAGAACTCGGCTGAACGAAGCCGCCGAGGATGCCGAGCAGCGTCGTCTTGCCCGACCCCGACGGCCCGAGTAGCGACACGAATTCGCCCGGCAGGATGTCGAGTGAAACGTCGTCCAGCGCGACCACCGGACCGTAGCGCTTCGCTGCCGATCGGATGGAAACTCCCGTTTTCGCTCGTGCGTCCATGACGATTGTCTCGCTGTAAAAAGCCTGCGTTGAAGAAAATATAAGTCGCAATGTTTTTGGCGGCAATTCCCAAATTGTTGGATCAGGCATAACATCAGGTCATGCCAAACCTTCGCAAGAAACTGCCCAGCGCCAACGCGCTGTTCGTGTTCGAGGCGGCCGCACGCTGCGGCAACTTCACGCGCGCCGCACAAGAACTGTATGTCAGCCAGCCCGCTGTGAGCCGCATGCTCGCGCGCATGGAAGACCATATCGGCGTGCGGCTGTTCGAGCGCGTGCGCGGCGGCATCGAGCTGACCGAAAACGGCAAGATCCTGTACCGGAAGATTTCGGAAGGGTTTAGCGGCATCGAGAGTGCGATCCGCGAAATCGAGGCACGCTCGACGGGCGTGGAATCGGTCACGCTGTCGGTGTCGACGGGCTTTACGACGCATTGGCTGATGCCGCGCATGAGCCGTTTGAATCAGGCGTTTCCGTCCGTCGATCTGCGTTTTCAGCTGATTTCCGGGCGCATTGGCGGGCCGCTCGTCGATGTCGATCTGGGCATGCGCTTTCTGCGCGAAGACGATATCGACGAGAACAGCGTGTTGGTCATGCCTGAAACGCTGTTGCCGGTGTGCAATCAGCGTTATCACGAGATGTCGCAAACCGATGCGCATCGCGAACACGGCGACACAGTGATCGTGATGGACGATGAAGAGCGCGGCTGGCACGACCGGTTCGCGGCGTTCGCCGGACACGGGCGGCATGTCGCCGGCATGCTGAGCTTCAACGATTACGCGATCGTCGTACAGGCTGCGCTGCTTGGCCAGGGCATCGCGCTTGGCTGGGTGAATGTGGTGTCGCACTGGCTCGCGCAAGCCGCGCTGATGCCCGCCGAAGCCGAATTGATCACGACAAGCCGCCGCTGCTGTCTCATGTGGCCCGCGAACCGGCCGACGCGGCCCATCGTCACCGAAATATGCGACTGGATAATCGAAGAAATGCGCAACGACCTGCGCATCGTCGATCGCACGTATCCGAACCTTGGTTTGCGCGCGGCGCTGAAGCAGTGTGGTCTCGTATTCGGCTGAACCTTGGGCGGGGCCGATTGCGCCGATTGCACGCGCGCTTTGTAGGCAAGAACTCGGCGTCATGCCGCAAACGCGCTTGAAGTACCGCGCCAGATGACTCTGGTCGAAAAAGGCCAATTTCGCTGCCAGCACCGATCCCGGCATGCCCGTCCGGAATTGAGCCGCGTGCTACCCAGGTAGTTCAATGCGGTCGGAAACGCTTCCACCAGCGAAGCCGGCCCCGTGATATCGACATCGCATCCCAAACCGTCTGAATCTGTGTGTCAGCGCTCCCCACAACCGTCAGAATTGTGCCGCTGGCGATCCTTGCGTTGTTGGCTGCCAGGCCTCGTACAGCGCAGATACGCATCGTACGCAACTCGTCAGCGACATGCGCGTGGAATGATGCGGCGTCCGCATAAATTCAGCGGTGATCTGATGTAACGATTCCACTTCAGGGAACAGTTACGACGTCAACCAGTTTGCGCGCGACCAAGCCCAATGTCTGATCTGCCGCATCCGTAGAAATCACCATGCCGCCACATACTGTGCTCATCGGGAGGTCCCGGCTGCCGAAACCACTATCCGCAACCAACGGCTTGGCATAATCGGCCATTGCGGACGTTCGATGGGGGTTCTTCGGTCGCTACGCGACGAACCCCGTAGGCTTGGCCGCGGGATGCGCCGGATCGGCACGTTCGAGGGCGGCGAGCGACATGATGCGCTCCTCGGAGGCATCATCGAAGCTGATTTCTCCCGCAAGATGGCCCGCTCGCATCACGAGAATGCGATCCGAGATCGTCAGTATTTCGGGCAAGTCGCTCGAGATCACCAGAATCGCGAGGCCGTCATGAGCGAGCTCGCGCATAAGCGCGTAGATTTCCGCCTTCGTTCCGACATCCACGCCCCGTGTCGGCTCATCAACGATCAGCACGCGCGGCTTCGAGGCGAGCCATTTCGCGAGCACTACCTTCTGCTGGTTGCCACCGCTCAGCAGGCCGACGAGTTGCTCGACCGCCGGCGTCTTGATCTGGAAGCGCCCCACGTAGCCTTCGATCATGCGCGACTCGCGCAGCGGCCGAATCACGCTCGCGGTCGAGAGCCGGCCAAGGCCAAGCGCAGCGAGCGACAGGTTGCTGCCGACCGACATCCCGAGCACGAGCCCCTGGTCCTTGCGGTCTTCGGGAACCAGACCGATGCCGAGCTTCATGGCATCGCGAGGCTTCCTGACATTCACGGGCTTGCCTTCCACCGACACGGTTCCGGCCGTCGGCGGCGGCGCGCCGAAGATGCCCATCGCGACCTCGGAGCGGCCGGCCCCAACCAGTCCCGCGAGACCCACGATCTCGCCACGCCGCAATGCGAAGGACACATCGCGGTAGCGTTCGTCGTCGCCCAGGCCCTGCACCGCGAGGACGATCGGCTGGTCGCCATGCTCGGGCCGGATGCGCCGCACTTCGGCAAGGTCGCGCCCCACCATCAGACGCACCACTTCGTCCGGAGAGGTGTCCGTGAGCCGCGCCGTGCGCACGTGCTTGCCGTCGCGCAGCACGGTCACGGCATCGCAATTGTCGAACACTTCGCGCATGCGATGCGAGATATAGAGGATCGTGACGCCTCGCGCACGCAGGTCGTGCACGACCTTGAAGAGCGTCAGCGAGTCGGCCTCGGAAAGACTCGACGTGGGTTCGTCGAGAATCAAGAGACGCGGCTCGTGGATCAATGCCTTGCAGATCTCGATCAGTTGCTGCTGCGCGATCGTCAGGTCGCCGAGACGCGTGTCGGGATCGAGCGTGATGCCAAGCCGTTCCATCGCCGCGCGCGCCTTCGCGATCAGCACGCCGCGATCCACCAGCACGCGGCCCATGCGCGGCTCCGCGCCGAGGAAGATGTTCTCCGCCACCGTCATGTTCGGCGCGAGCATCAACTCCTGGAACACGATCGAAATGCCCCGGCGGGCGGCGTCGCGCGTGCCGGAGAGTTGCAGTTCGTGGCCGTCGAACACCAGTCGGCCGGAGGTCGGCGAATGCGCGCCCGCGATCACCTGCATCAGGGTCGACTTGCCGGCGCCGTTCTCGCCCATGACCGCATGCACGGTCCCCGTCTCGACTTCGAAGGAGACATCCTGCAACGCCTTGACGCCGGGATATATCTTCGAAACATGTTCAACGCTCAAAAGCACGGTCATGGCGGCACTCGTTGCAAGGAAGACGCGGGACGGCCTTATTGAACTCCGTCCCGCGCGGGGGTTACTTGCCGGCCGTGAACTTGTCGACGTTCGACGAATTTACGATGTCCACGCCGGTATCCGTGACCGGTGGCACCTTCTCGCCCTTCAGAATCTTGTTCAACTGGGCGACGGATTCCGAGCCCATTTTCGTCGGCCGCTGACCGATGAGCGTCGTCGCATAGCCGTCTTTCAGGAGCTTGATCTGCGTGGGAAGGGTGTCGAATGAAACGATCACGAACTTGCCGCCCTTGAGGTCCGCCGCCTTGTTCTTCAGCGCGCGCATGTAGGCTTCCGGCGCGAACATCGGCCATCCGCCCGCGAAGAAAATGCCGTCGATATTGGGATTCTTGGCGAGGATGTCCTGGATCAGCTGCACCGCGGTGCTCGAATCGTCATTGCAGGGAAAAGGCGATCCGGATACTTCCTTGAAGTTGCCGCCGAGCTTCGACTTGAAGCCCTTGATGCGATCGTTGAGGTTGGCCGCCGACAGGCCGCCCGTGATCACAGCATAGTTCCCGCCTTTCGGAAGCGCCTTGGCAAATGCCTCGCCGCCGGACTCGCCCCCCGCTTCGTTGTTGGTGCCGATGAAGGCGACACGCTTCGTCTTCGGTGCGTCGGAGTCGAAGGTCACGACCGGGATGTTCTTCGCCATCGCTGCGCTGATGACGCCGCTGATCGAATCCGGATTGTTCGGCGCTATCGCGATGCCCGCGACCTTCTTGGTGATGAGGTCGCGCACGATGCGGCCCTGTTCAGCGTCGTCGAGCTGGGCCGGGCCGGTGAAGAGACACTCCGCGCCGATTTTCGCGGCCTCTTCCTTGCAGCCTTTCTCCGCGTCGGCATAGAACGGTACGCCGAGCGCCTTCGGAACGACGGCGAACACTTTTTTATCGGCGGCCTGTGCGTGGGGAGCCACCCCAAGTCCGAACAGAACAGCGGCGGTCACGGCGCCGAGCAGGATGCGTGTCATTGTTTTCTCCAAAGGGTCGTTATGGGCAGAACACTCAGCGACGTCGCCAGACGCCCTTTCTGAGCTGGTCGATGAATACGGCAAGGACGATCACGGAACCGACGAAGACTCCTTGCCAATAGGCGTCGGTGCCGAGCAGGACGAGACCGTTGCGAAGCACTTCAAGGATCACCGTGCCGATGAACACGCCGATCACGGTGCCCTCGCCGCCGCTAAGCGCGGTGCCGCCGATGACGGCCGCCGCGATCACGCTCAGTTCCTTGCCGAGCCCCTGGTTCGAGATCGCGGACGAGAGATAGCTGACCTCGATGATGCCGGCGAGCCCGGCAAGGACCGAAGACATCACATAGACGCTCATCTTCAGCCGGTCGACGTTGAGGCCGGTGAGCATCGCGGCGCGCTCGTTGCCGCCGACCGCATAGAGCTGGCGGCCGAAGACGCTGCGCTTCAACACGATCGCGGCGATGATCGACAACGCCACGAAGATCAGGAAAGGCACCGGCAGCCCGATAAAATCACCGCCGCCGAGCGCGAAAAAGGCGTCGCCGTCGGGGCGGAACCCGTCGATTGCCTTGCCGCGGGTGATGATGAGCGCGAGCGCGCGCGCGATGCTCATGGTCGCGAGCGTCGGCACGAAGGGCAGCATGCGCAGCTTGGTCACGCAGAAGCCGTTAAAGAGGCCAACGGATGCCGCGATCAGAAGCGTGAGCGCGCAGGCGGGCACGACGCCCATGCCCGCATGCATCATCGCGGCTGATGCGACTGCTGCAAGTCCCCATACGCTGCCCACCGACAGGTCGATCCCGCCGGTGATCATCACCGCGGCCTGGCCGAGCACCACGATCCCGATGAACGCGAGGTTGCGCGCGTCGTTGAGCAGGTTGTCGACGCTCGCGAAGTCGGGCGCAAAGATCGACAGCGCAATGACCATGATCAGAAGCGCACCGATGATGCCCGTCTCCCGCGACCGCAGGAGATTCCCGGCGAATCCGGGCCGGGGTTTCGTGCCCGTAGTTGCCGCAGTGGACTTGCTCATGTTTGTACGCCTTGTGTGCTGGTATTGCTGAGCGTTACCGGAAGCAGACGCTGCCGGCAACGCGCTCTCTTGCAGTCCCGCCGAACTAGAACTTCTCCTTCCCATAGAGTGTTTTCGCGTTGGCCTGATCGATGCGCTGGGTCGGCACGATGACGCTGCGCGGAACCTCGGTCGCACAGTCGATCAGGATTTTCTTGGCCAGTTCGAGCGCCTGAGCGGCGCCCGTCGGATAGGTGAACGTAGCGGCCCACTGACCGTCCGCGACCGCGCGGATACCGCCTGACGGTCCCGGCAGCCCGTCGGTGCCGATAATCTTCACCTGCCCCGTCTTGCCCGCCTGCTTGGCCGCGATGTAAGCACCTGCCGCCGCGAGATCGTTGCTGGTATAGACGAGCTTGATGTCGGGGTGCGCCTGCAGCATCGCCGAGAACACCGTGACGGCCTGGTCCTCCATCCAGTTGACCGGCTGCACGGCGACAAGCTTTATCTTCGGATTGCTGGCGATGCCCGCCTTGAACCCTTCGAGCCGTTCGATCGCGGGCGAAGAACTCGGCAGCCCTTCCAGCACGGCTGCCTCGCCGCCTTCGGGGAGCAGCGTCTTCGCGGCCCATTCGCCTGCTTCCTTCGCGATCGCCCGGTTGTCGCCGCCGACGAAGGCCGTGTAGTTTTCCCCTGTCGTCTTGCGGTCGAGTTCGATCACCGGGACGCCTGCCTTGTAGACCGCCGACACGGACGGCGTGAGCGGCGCCGCCTCGAACGGAGAGATCATCAGCAGGTCGACGCGTTGCGTCATGAAGTTCTCGACTTGCGAGACCTGCGTGTTCACGCTCGCCTGCCCGTCCGCGATGACGAGCTTGAACTTCGGATAGTTCTTCACGAGGCGTTCGAGCTCGTGATTGACGTGCTCGCGGTATGGCTCCTTGAAATTCGCCTGGCTGAAGCCGATCACGTAGTCGTTATTCGGCCCGCACTCTTTCGCTAGCGGCTTGCCGCCCGCCGCCCACGCACCAGAGGCGAGCGCGACGCCGGCAACGAGCAGGGTCGCTTTCGGAAGATTTTTCATTTGCCTGTCTCCTTTTCGTTTTGCATGCGTCGCGCGCCCCGAGTTGCGCGCGAGGGTTCACCGCTTCGCGCCGCCGCGTCCCACGACGTAGGTCTGCAAGGCCGCGGCGATCACGATGATCGCGCCGGTCGCGAGCAGTTGCATCGCGGCGCTGACGTCGTTGAGTTGCAGGATGTTGGCGAGTGCGCCGAGCATGACCGCGCCCGCAATGGTGCCCACCATCGAACCGGCGCCGCCGAACAGGTCCGTGCCGCCGATCACGACCGCGGCGATCGCGTTGAGCTCGTAGCCGGTGCCGTCGTTGGGGCTGCCGAACGAGAACTGCCCCGCGTGAACGATGCCTGCGATCGCGGAGGCGAACCCCGTCAGCGCGTAGACCGAGATCTTGATCGCGTTGACCGGAATGCCGGACAGCCGCGCCGCCTTCTCGTTGCCGCCGACGGCGACCACGTAGCGTCCGTAGCGCGTGTTGTTGAGGAGGAATGCGGCAGCGACCGCGAGCACGACGAAGACGAGCGTCGCGACGGGAAAAACGCCGCCGATCCGCTCGCCGAGCACGCCGAACGCCGGTGGCGCGCTGCCAGGCCCGGTGCCGTAGTTGATGTTGATGAACGCATTGTTCGACGCAATCAGCGACAAGCCTCGCGCCGCCTGAAGCCCGGCCAGCGTGACGATGAAGGCCTGGATGCGCAGGCGGGCCGAGATCAGTCCCTGGACCGCGCCGAAGATCACGCCGGTCGCGATGACGAGGGACAAGGTGCTCCACAGTCCCCATCCTTCGTTGACCAGCAGCGTCGCGGTCAGCACCGAGCAAAGGCCCAGCACGGCGCCGACCGACAGATCGATACCGGCCGCGATGATGACGAAGGTCATGCCGAGCGCGAGGATGCCGGTTTCGGAGATCGAGCGGATGATGTTGGCGACGTTGTCGGCGCCGAGAAAAAGGATGTGTCCATGCCGGCGCGGCGAAAAGACGATGCCCGCCACGACCACCAGAATGAGCCCAAGCAGGCTCTGGAAACGCACCAGCCAGGCGAGCAGGCTGCGCGGACTTTCGACGGCCTTGGCGGTGGAAGTCGGCGTCGTGCTCATGCGGCGATCCCCTCGCCTTCGCTGATGCGCCGCACGGCTTCCTCGGCCGGATTCGGGCCGAATTCGTGGATCGTGCATCCGGCGTGCATCACGACGATCCGGTCGCACAGTCCGATGAGCTCGGGCAGTTCAGAGGACGCGACGAGCACACCCAGGCCGTCTTTCGCGAGGCCGCGCAGACGCCGGTAAATCTCAGCCTTGGCACCGACGTCCACGCCGCGCGTCGGTTCGTCGAGCAGAAGCAGGCCGGGGTCGTTCATGAGTTCCTTCGCAAAGACGACCTTCTGCTGGTTGCCGCCCGACAGGTTCACGACCTTGGCGCCGGGGAGCCGCGGGCGCACGTCGTAGTCGTTCAGTGCGCGCGTCACGTGGCGCTTCTCGAGTGCGCGCGACACGAGACCGAATGGCGTGACGCGCTTGAGCGTCGACATGAGGACGTTCTGCCCGACCGTGTGATTGAGGATGAGACCGGTGCCGCGCCGGTCGTCGGTAACGTAGGCGATTCCCGCGCGCCGCGCCGCCGCAATGTCGCCCAGGACCGTCGGCTTGCCGCGCACTTCGACGAGGCCGCGCCAGCGTCCGCTCGTGCCGAAGCCGTACAGGGTCGAGAGCAGTTCCGTGCGCCCAACGCCCATCAGGCCGGCGAGGCCGACGATCTCGCCTTCGTGCACCGTCAGCGTGACGTCGCGCGGGGCCTGCCAGCCGACGCGCGCGATGTCGGGATCGAATGCGGCGTGTTCAAGCCGCAGGATCGGCGCGCCGATGTTCTCGGCGCGCGGCGGAAAGAGGTCGGAAAACGGACGCCCGACGAGCAACTGGACGAGCGTGGCCTGCGGCGCGTCGGGGGCCGTGGTCCCGACGACGGCGCCGTCGCGCATCACGGTCACCCGGTGCGCGATGCGCGTGACTTCTTCGAGCCGGTGCGAGATGTAGACGATCCCCACACCGCGCCCGGAAAGCTCCTTCACGACCGTGAAGAGATGATCCGCCTCGACGGCCGAGAGCGCCGCGGTGGGCTCATCCATGATCAGGATGCGCGCCCTGGCCGACAACGCCTTGGCGATCGCGACGAGCTGACGCTCGCCCATGCGAAGACTCGCGACCGACAGACTCGCATCGAGCGAGACGCCCGCGCGCGCCAGCAGGTCCTGCGCATGGCGCCGCATGTCGGCGGCCGCGAGCACGCCTTTGCTGGTGATCTCGTTGCCGAGGAACAGATTGCCCGCGATATCGAGGCCCGGCACGAGGTCGAGTTCCTGCGGGATCATCACGATGCCCGCGGCGTGGGCCTCTCGAGGGCTCGCGAAACTCACGGGACGACCATCGAGCGTGATGGTCCCTGCGTCGGGCAGGACGGCGCCCGACAACACCCCCATCAGCGTCGATTTGCCCGCACCGTTTTCGCCGAGCAGGACATGCACCTCGCCCGCCGCGAGATCGAAGTCGACGCCCCTCAGCGCATGGACACCGCCAAAGCGCTTCTGGATGCCGCGCAGTTCCAGCAGCAGCGCAGTCATAGCGCGACTGACCTAGCCCGCCGGGTGTGCGCTTCCATGTCTTCTCCCGTATCAATGGGGATTCGTGTTCTTATCTGCCGCGAGTGAAGCTTAGGCACAGGCAAGCGCTTGCGCAAGCGCTTGCCTTGGGTCGTTTACCCTCATATGCTGAAAGCGTCGAGGTTGGCAATGCGCACGCATGTAGTCATTCAAAACTGCTTACCAAAGGATTACAAATGTGTTCCAGTTACGCGTACTTCAGACCGTGGCGGGGACGCAGTGGCAACTATCGCTGATGTCGCGCGGCTCGCCGGGGTCGCGACCTCAACCGTTTCCCACGTCCTCAACCGGACACGGTTCGTCAGCGTCGACACGACCCGAGCGGTCCACGACGCCGTTCGCGCGCTTGGTTATACACCCAACACGGTGGCGCGAGCCTTGGCGCGATCGACCACCAGTACGATCGGCCTTGCCATTTCGTCCACGAGAAATCGGTACTTTTCCGACGTCATCAACGCCATCGAGGAGGAATGCGCAAAGCTCGGAATGATGGTGCTGCTCGCGAACACGCAGGACGACCCCAAACGGGAACTCGAGATCGTGGCTGCGCTTCACAAGCGGCGGGTCGACGGGATCATCATCGCGCCATCTTGCGGTTGCAACAACAGCGCACTGACTTACCTGTGCGAACAACGTATCCCGTCGGTCATGGTCGACCGGCTCCCCGATGTCGACCTCGACGGCGTCGGAGTCGAGAACTGGCGGTCTCTCGCGACGATGGTGACCCACCTGATCGATCATGGACACGAGCGGATCGGCTTCCTCGCAGGTCAAGCCAACTTCACGACCGCGCTGGAGCGCGCAGAAGGGTTTCGCGACGGATTGCGCAGCCGCGGGCTTGCGGTCCACGAAGAACGGATTTCCATGGGCCACACCGACCTTGCCACCGCCACCGATGCCGCGGCGCATCTGCTCACATCGGCCAACCCTGTGACCGCGTTGATCGGCGGCAATAACCTCACGACAATCGGCATCATGCTCGCGGCACGCCGATGTGGCATGCACGTGTCGGCGGATGTCGCCGTAGCGGGCTTCGACGATTTCGATTGGGCCGACGCGTTCGAGCCGCGCCTGACTGCCATGGTTCAGCCGTGCCACGCGATAGGCTCCACGGCGGCGGCCTTACTCAATAGCCGAATGGATGGCACAACAGGAAAACCGGTGATAATTCGGCTGGATCCCACCTTCACAATACGCAATTCCTGCGGTTGCGAGGCAGCCTCCCAATAAGATCGGTTCTGTCGCAGCTGCCGGCGGACCATGACAATTAGGTATAGCGTTCGGCTTGGAAGGTCGCTGCCGACGACTGCGGTTCAAAATCGACCGTGGACTCGCACCGTCGACCCTTCGAGGAGCAGCGCGGAGTGACAAGGACCTCTCGAACCATGTCGAAGGAAAATAGGTTGGGAGGCCGCGCTCAGGGCGGCTCGCCGGAAGGTGCCCCCGAAGCACGAGCCGTTGGTGGGCACGCTGACCGACGGCGCGCCCTACCCGCTTGGCACGCGTTGGGACGGCGAACACGTGGCGCGTGCTGATTAATAGCACACCATCGGACGCTCATGCCAAGCACATGCACGCAGATACGCAAACGCACTCGCGTGATGCAACCCGTGAGATGATGGTTCCCGCGCACAGCGTGGTACTCACGGTGGACGCACGCTGGCTGACGGACGGAACGCACTGAGACGAACGACAGGGCGAGACAAAACGAAACACAGGCACGGCGGCGCCACATGCGCCCCGACGACAGGCGATAAAGAAAGACGCGGGAAAAGGAGCATACATGGCGACCACGACAATCTCGACACAGCCGATCCCCGGGCAGAAACCAGGCACCTCAGGACTGCGCAAGAAGGTGACGATCTTCAGGGAGCCCAGCTATCTGGAGAATTTCGTGCAGTCGATCTTCGATTCGCTCGAAGGGAGCCAGGGCCAGACGCTCGTGCTGGGCGGCGACGGCCGCTTCCACAATCGCGTCGCGGTGCAGACGATCCTGAAGATGGCGGCCGCGCACGGCTTCGGCCGGGTGATGGTCGGCCGCGGCGGTCTGTTCTCGACGCCGGCGATCAGCTGCGTGATCCGCAAGGCCGGCGCATTCGGCGGGATCGTGCTGTCCGCGAGCCACAACCCCGGCGGCCCGGACGGCGATTTCGGGATCAAGTACAACGTCGGCAACGGCGGCCCCGCGCCCGAGAAGGTCACCGACGCGATCTACGCGAAGACCGGCACGATCCGCGAATACCGGATCAGCGACGCACCGGACGTCGATCTCGACACGATCGGCCGCTACGCGATCGAGAACATGACCATCGACGTGATCGACCCGGTCGCCGACTACGCGGCGCTGATGCAGGACCTGTTCGACTTCGACGCGATCCGCGCGTTGTTCGCGCGCGGCTTCACGATGCGCTTCGACGCGATGAGCGCGATCGGCGGCCCGTACGCGAAGACGATCCTCGAAGGGCTGCTCAGCGCGCCGGCCGGCACGGTCACACACGGCGAGCCGCTCGAGGATTTCGGCGGGCATCATCCGGACCCGAACCCGGTGAACGCGGCCGACCTGATCGCGCATATGAGCGGCGCCGCGGCGCCGGACTTCGGCGCGGCATCGGACGGCGACGCGGATCGCAACATGATCGTCGGCCGCGATTTCTGCGTCGCGCCGTCGGACAGCCTCGCGATCCTCGCGGCGAACGCGACGCTCGCGCCCGGCTATCGGGACGGCCTCGTCGGCATCGCGCGATCGATGCCGACCTCGACCGCCGCGGACCGCGTCGCGGCCGCGCTCGGCATCCGCTGCTACGAGACGCCGACCGGCTGGAAGTTCTTCGGCAACCTGCTCGACGCTGGCATGGCGACGCTGTGCGGCGAGGAAAGCTACGGCACCGGCTCGAACCACATCCGCGAGAAGGACGGGCTGTGGGCGGTGCTGTTCTGGCTGAACATCCTCGCGGCGAACGGCAAGACGGTCGATACGCTCGTGCGCGAGCACTGGGCGCGCTTCGGCCGCAACTACTACTCGCGGCACGACTACGAGGCGATCGACAGCGCCGCGGCCGCCGCGCTGATGGAACATTTGCGCGCGCAACTGCCGTCGCTCGCGGGCCGGGACCTCGACGGCTACACTGTCGCACTCGCCGACGACTTCGAGTACACCGATCCGGTCGACGGGTCGGTGTCGAAGCAGCAAGGCGTGCGGATCGTGTTCGCGGACGGCTCGCGGATCGTGTTCCGGCTGTCCGGTACCGGCACCGAGGGCGCGACACTGCGCCTGTATCTGGAGAGATACGAGGCCGATCTCACGAAGCACGACATTCCCACGCAGACGGCGCTCGCTGACCTGATCGCGATCGCCGGCCGCGTCGCCGACATCGCAGCTCGCACCGGGAGGACCGAGCCGACCGTCGTGACCTGACCGACCGAAACGCATCGAGCCGCGCACGCGTCCATCAGAGCGCCGAATCAGGAGATCGCTATGAACAGAGTCGTCGATAGTCTCGCCGCGCCCGCGAAGTCCGCAACAACACCATCGCCGTGGTCCTCGCCGGCGGGCGCGGCTCGCGCCTGTATCAGTTGACCGACCGCCGCGTGAAGCCCTCGGTCTACTTCGGCGGCAAAGTCCGCCTCGTCGATTTCCAACTGCGTGAACTTCGGCCTGCGCCGCAGCGCCGTGCTGTGCTGACGCAGTACAAGTCGCATTCGCTCCTTCGGCACCTGCAACGCGGCTGGAGCTTCCTGCGCGGCGAGATGAACGAGTTAGTCGACCTGCTGCCCGCGCAGCAGCGCGTCGGCGAGGAGCACTGGTATCGCGGCACCGCCGTCGCGATCTACCAGAACCTCGACATCATCCGATCGTACCGCCCCGAGTACGTACTGGTGCTGGCCGGCGATCACATCCACAAGCAGGACTATTCGCTGGTGCTGCTCGACCACTTGCAGTCCCGCGCTGGCTGCACCGTCGGCTGCATCGAGGTGCCGCGCGCCGAGGCGACCGCCTTCGGCGTGATGGCGATCGACAAGTCGCGCAAGATCAGCGCTTCCGTCGAAAAACCAGCCGAGTGCCCGCGATGCCCGGCAACGACGACGCGTCGCTCGCGTGCATGGGCATCTACGTGTTCGACGCGTAGTATCTGCATCACCTGCTCGAGGGAGCCCTGAAGAGTCCCGACTTCGGCAAGGACGTCATCCCGGGGTAATCGTCCTTTTCGTGCAAAATCTGGCGCTTTGATTCTGAAAATTCCAATGGATCAACAGCTTGCAAAATCGTAGATAGCGCGAAAGGCACCGAACTGCAGAGCCTTGCTGCAGGCGGCTCTGCAGGACGGCACCGCCAGATTTTGCACGAAAAGGACGATCGCCCCTGGGTGGAAAATCCCCTAAACCGATCAAAAGATAGCGCGAGGCCAAATGACCTGCCGACGGCTTATGCATCTTCGAAGGAAATTCATCGGCCATAGGCGACGCTCGCCGTTCAGCCGCCGTGCGGCAGCAGGACGCCTCGTTGCTGTCATTCACGATGCTGTGCGGTCGGATGTCGGCTTCCGGGAACGGCGGATGAATCTTGACGACCCCTTTGCCGACGGTCGCATCGTCGTGGTTCCAACGGCAGGTATTAGGGTGGAACGGCCACACCGAGTCCTTGCCCTTCACCTGTGAAGCCGTCTTCGGAAAGCAGTCGCTGGTGCGTTCGTCTGCCCACGGCGGTTAGGGCCAGTAATGCCGACGTCGGGCGCAGGCTAGTTCGAATGGCTGCTCCGGTTGCAAGGACAGCAAACGACCCTCGACAACCGATCATGCAAGCGGAGCATCCTTCGCGACTAGCGTTGAGATATGGCTACCGCTATCGGGGCCGGTCAGAACGCGCCTTGTTTCACCCAACCCGGTGGCGATGCATCGGGATGGTAATCCTCATCGAGCCGCGCTTCCTTTCCTTCGATGATGGCCCAGCATTCCAGGCCATGCAGCCAGAGTTCGTGCAAATGGTCGCGGGCTTCCTCTTCGACGACAAATGTGTAGGCCACGGATTCGATCGGCTTCTGTGCGCCGAGAATCTGATCGTGCCGCGAGGCGGCCGCCTCGAGCATTTCGAGTTCAGGAACCGGGCGGCCGTTGACCACGAAATCGAGCTTCCGAAGCGCTGGCAGGTAGCGCCCCTTCAGTCCATACCGATAGGGGAACGGTTGCTGAATGAAGCCGCCTGCCGGCGAGATGCCCATCCGCTCATGCCCCGGCCTCGCTTGCTGCAAGGCGGTCTTCGCATCGGCGCCGAGTTCGTGAAACTGCACGACGCTCACGTCGGCGTTTCCCCGCAGCAGCTTCCAGGGACCATATTCCAGCCAGCGGCGCGACACGAGCCGCTCGTGCCCCGCTTCCTTGAATGCGCAGAAGGGGCCATGGGACCAGTGCAGGTCGCCGAATCCGGGTGCGAGGTATTTCTCGCCGAGGCTTCCGTCCTCCCATTCGTCATGGATCGAGCCGGCCGAGACGAGCGTCACGGGCAGCGTCTCGATCATCTTCAGCAGCGCAGCCGGGTCGAATTCGCAGTCGTCCATCGAGATCTTGACGACCCTGTCCCGGTCCATGCTGATCCAGGCGTCATCCCATCGCGCCATGAACTCGACCTTGCACTTCAGGCCGCGCGCGAGCCAGTCCGCCGCCGGCTTCTTCGGCGACGCATCGACGGTGAGTCTGATGGGCTCGCCCTTGCGCGGCAATCCCTGCGTGACGAGTGCTTCGAGAATGGCCGTCAGATCCGGGCCCGCAAGGCCCAGCTCCAATCTGTATTTCATTTGGCTGGTCCCAGGAATTTGAGAAGTTCGCTGGCATTCTTGCCGACATTGCTCTTGGTGAACACCTTCCGCTCGCCGGACTTGTTGAAGACTTCGACGGAGAGGTTACCACTTCTCGACAGTTGGTCGCCTATCCAGTCGGCATTGGCGCTCGCCCCTTCGGGGCTCGTGAAAGTGAGCTTCACTTCCTTCAATGCAACGGGCTGATCCTGAACATTGACCGACGTCCCGCCCATCTTGTTGACCATCGCCATGTTGTCTGCGTGCTGACTCAGGTCGTGCTCGTTCATCCTTCCTTCGCCGGACTTGATCTCGTTGATGGTGCCGACGTTGTGCTCATCGAACTCGACCCGGTCGAGGACGCGGTCCTGCGACGGCGCCGCGCCGCCCTCGCCCTTGCTGGCTTCCACATGCTTCCCCGTGGTCCGCCTGGGCGGCACACCCTGTTCGGGAGCGGCGGCGCCCTCGGCGGGCAACTGGACGTGCTCGGCGGCGCCGCCCTTCGGGTTGTCGGGATCGAGGCTGCGATAGCCGTCGATCCAGGTCTCGGTGAGATTGCCCTTGTCCGACGAGTTCAGATCCTCGGTCATGCGCCGCATCGCGGCATGGCTCTCCTGCGGCGTGAGCGCGTGGCCCTCTGCATTGACGAACATCCGGTCAACGATCTTCTGGCGGAATTTGGCCTTCAGGTTATGGCGAATGGTATCGACCGTGTATGACTTCCCCTTCGGGATGCCGTCGAGCAGCGCCTGCAACTCGCGCCTCACATGGGCGTCGGTGGCGAGCCCCTCCTCCATGAGCATGTCGTAGTAGGGCTTGAAGCTCGAAGTGGAATCGATGTCGGTGAACTTGCTCATGGCCGCATCGAGGGCATCCTCGCGCGCTTGCCCCAGGACCCCCTTGGTACTCGCCATCTTGTCGGAAGGCTTGCCCTCGGCGCTTTCGTTGACCCAATGGCGTGACTCCAGATCGAAGATCTTCGGGTTCTCCGGATCGGTATAGCGCTTGATGAACTCCTCTTCGGTGAATTTCGACTTTTTCGCCAGCCGATAGGCTTGCTTCGCCGCCTCCGTCTGCCGCGCTGTGCGTTCTTCCGGCGTCTCGGGCTTGGGCGCTTCGGCCTGATGTTGCGGCGCGGGCGCCGGTTCAGGGGTCTCGGCGGGCTGCTTTTCGGGTTCGGCGGGTTTGCCTTCGGGCGCTGCCTTTACCTCTCCCTTCGCCTCTCCCTTCGCCTCTCCCTCTGCCTCGGGCGCCAGTTGTTCCGCCTTCTTCTGGGCTTCGGCATGGCCCGCCGACGGTTCCTCGGCCGGCGCACCATGCGGCGTTTCGGCCGAAGGTGCCGCGGGCTTCTGTTCAGCGGGCGCGGCTGGCTGTTGCGTCTGCGGCTCGGGCGCCGCGCCCTCGTGCTTGAGCGGCTCGGCGGGCAGTTCCGCAGGCTTGCCCGCCTGCTGCGCCGGTTGCGCCTGCTGTGCCGGTTGCGAAGGCTGCGCAGGCTCCTGCTTCGGCGGCGCTGCCGGCGGCTCGGGCCGAGCGGCTGGCGCCGCGCCTGCTCCGGGCGCCGCGGCGGCCGCCGGCTGTTTGCCCTTGGCGGGCTCGGGCGTCGACGGAAGCTCGCCCGCCTTCTTCGCGGGAATCTTGCCGAGCGCCTCCTTGAGATAGCTGAGTTCGTCCGGCGTCGACGCGCCGGACTGGATCCGGTTCTCGATCGGGCGCGGATCGCGGGTCTCGCTGAACTGCTGGACCAGATCGATCACGTCTTCGTGAACGCTGAAGTTCTTGCCGGACATCATCCCCGGCGCCGGCAGTTCCGCCAGCCCGTGGACACCCTGCCCAAACGCCACCAGCATGAAGGTTCCGTTGGCCGCTGCCGCCCCCATGATCTGGGCGACCTTGGACTTGTACTCGCGCTCGAGCGTCTTGTACTCGGCGGAGTTCGGATCCATCGAGAGCAGCCGCGGCTTGTACTGGGCTTCGAGGGCATTGAGCTCGTCCTGCACCTGCTGATAGACGACTGCAGCCTGAATGCCGGTCGCGCCGAGGTTGAAGCCGATCTTCGCGAACGCGACGCCTCTCGACAACTGGCGCACCGTGGTGAACGCACCTCGAATCTCCGACAGCCCGACGAGCGAGGTGGCGATCGTCACGAGATTCAGCGCGAGGCGCGAATCCACCTTGATCCGGCCTTCCTTCGCGAACTGCTCTTCCAGCGCGATCCCGGCGCTGATGAGTCCCGAGGCCGCGCCGATCAGCGCAATGCCCGCAACCGCGGTGGCGCCCAGATCCAGCGGCGAGGCGAGGATGAGCGCGATCCCGGCCGCCATGCCGATATAGCCGATGGCCGCTTCGGCCGGCTTCTTCCAGTTGTTGGTGTTGCGCGTGTCCTCGAAGACGCCGTTGGTGAGCAGCAGCTTCACCGCCATGTGGATGGTGCCCTTCGGGTAGTCGTTGTGACTGTGGAAGTGCTCCGCCATGTCCTTGACCGCGTCCAGCTCGGCCTGCTGGTGCGCCCGCGCCTCGTGGCCCTTGCGAATGGGCGTCTCGCCCTCACCAGGATGCCGCGTGTAGTTCTCCTGGTTCAGCGTCGTGTCGTAGAGGATGACCTTGAAGGTCGCCGTCCCCTGTTCGTCATCATCGAGCGTCACGGAGTCTTCGAGTTCGACCATGTACACCCGCATCTGCGGAATGGTCGACGAGTTCTCGCGCGACACGAAGGTCATGCGCACGAAGTACGTTCCCTTCGCCGCCTCGGTCCTGGTCTTGAGTTCCTCCAGCGCCTTCTTCTCGTTTTCGAAGTACTCGGCGTAGTTCTTCGCGTTCTCGGCGGTGAGCTTGCCCTTGCCCTCGAGCGCATGGATGGCACCGATCTGCGTGTCGAGGCTCGTGATCTCGTCATCGAGCGACAGCGCCTTCTGTCCCGGCTTGAGGTGGAGCTTGCCGCTCTCGTCGCGCTCGAACGGGAACTTGTCGTCGTCGCCGACCAACGAGGCGTTGAAGACATCCTTGTCGCGGGTCGCTTCGTTGACGGTGGGCATGAGCACCGGCTTCGGCGTGAACGAAAAGCCGTAGAAATGCGGGCTCTGGATCGTGACCAGCAGTTGATACGTGCCGCCCCCCTTCGGTACATCGACGCTCCAGCTGTCAGCGCCCACGCCGAGGCCGATGTGGAACGGCTTGTCGACGACCGTGTTCTTGAGCGTATCGACGAGGCGCCAGTCGAACTGGCCCCAGTGCGGGAACGCATCCATCCAGCCGAGGGCCTCGCCCTTCCATTTCATGCTGGCTTCCACCGTGGAGCCGGTGATGAACTTGTCGCCCTTCGAGGCATCCAGCGACGGGTCGAGCGCGATCTCGCCGTCCGGATGGATCATCTTGACGGCTTCGCCTTCGGGATTGGTGCCGCCGCCCTGGCCGGGCGTGTCGCCGGTTCCCTGCTCGTTCTGGTGGGCGCCCTTCCACTTCTCCAGGAATTGCTTGAACTTCGACAGGTCCGCGGTCGGCGTCGCGCCGATCGGTATCTTCGGCAGGTTCTCGAAGAGCGTCGGGTTCTGGGCGATGAACTTGAGCAGGTCGAGTTCCGTCAGGTCTTCCGACTTGATAGCGGTGAACATCTCCGGGTACTTCGTGCGAAGCAGCTGAAGCAGGTCACGCGCCTTCCTGAGTTCGGGCGAGTCCTGTTCCTTCTGGCGCGCCTTGCCGCCCGCGGTATCGTCGGACTTCGGCTCGGTGCCGGCGCCGGTGTCGTCGCCGCTCTCGCCCGCGCCGCCGGTGCTTCCCTTGCCGAGCTCGTCGTATACCGTCGCGACCTTCGTCGGACTGAGTTTGGGATGGATCCCGATCGCTGCGAAGTACTTGACGGTATCCTCGTGCAAGCCCGGCTCGATTCGCACCCAGAAGCCCTCGTCGGGCGCGTAGTCAGCCGGAGCCCGCCCGCCGCTCTTTAAGCGCACGTTCTGGGCGTCGGCGCTTTTGTCCGCAAGCTGACGGCCGACGCCGAACACCTGGGCGGCATAGACCTCGTAAACCCATCGGGCCGCCTGCTCCGCGCTTTTGCTCGACAGGTCGGCGGGGTTGAACAGATAGAAGAACGTCTCGCCGTTGGCAACGCGAATCCACACACCAAGCGGCGGCGCCGGAATTTTCGGGGCTTTCGCCGGCGCGGACGGTTCCGACGCCGCCTTGCGCGCGCCGTGCGCGTCGAGCGCGGCGGCCTCGACCTCGGGCTCGCCGCCGTCGAGGTACGCCTGCGCCGCGCGGTCGGCTTCCTCCTCGATGTCGCGCAGCGCGCTTCCGGACGCCGCCTGACGTGCGCCGTCGAAATGCAATGCGCCAAGCGCGGCTACTGTGCTGCCGCGCACGCGCAGCCGTCCGGCGCGCTTCGTGCCGCCCATGGCCTGGGCGACGTGGGCGAACTCGTGCGCGATGATGCGATCGCCCCAGGTCGTGCCGGGAGCGAACGCATGGCGGGCGAAGAGGATCTCGCGGCCATCGGTCAGCGCCAGGGCGCCGCGGGTTTCCGCCATGCGTGCCGCGGCGGCATCGTGGCGGATGCGCACCTTCGAGAAGTCCAGTCCGAAGGCGCGCGACATCTCGGCCGTCACGCGCGCGACGCGCGGAGCGAGCCGCTCGGCCTCCTCGGCCTCCGCGTCGAGGGCGCGTTGTCCGGGCGCAATCGGCACGCGCGCGAGACTGAACGCGGCGCGCGCCGCGCCCGCATTCGCAGCGCCGCCTTCGCACGGCGCGCCCGCCGCGCCGCCCTCACCCGCCGCGCGGCCGGGCCCGGCGCTCGCGGCCGCCCGGCCCTCGACGGCACGCCCGGGCGCCTCGCACTGGCGCGCCTCGGGCGCGCGCCCGGCTTCCCCTTCGGACCGGCTGGCGTGTTCGAACGCTTGCATGGCCGCATCCCGGTGCGATGTGCCCGGCTCAGAACAGTGTGTTCATGAACTCCCAGCTGTTCATCGGCGGCGGCACGGCAGTGCCCAGATTGCGTGCCGGCAGCATGCAGCGCCCGTTCAGCACGTTGCCAGTGATCGCGGCCTTGGGGAACTGCTGGTCCGCCATCGCTATCAGGAGGCCCAGGCCTTCGAGGTTCGCGTTCAACAGCTGGTTGCCGGTCACGGTGGCGATCTTCGTCCCGAGGAGGCAGGTCGTCGACACGAAGAAGGAGAACGTGCCTTGGCCGCGCGCGGCCGCGAGGCGCACGACATTGCCGTTCATCGTCACCGAGCCCTGCAGGGCAGGGTCCGGCGAGCTGAAAATCAGGAGCCCGGCGGTGTCCAGACCGCTCATGTGATTCGCGTCGACGCGCACGTCCGGCGCCGGTCCGGACGCCCCGGCGAAGGGCTGGGCGCCGAGCGTCGTCAGTTGCACCAGGAACTGCCCGATCTCGTTGAGCGAATCCGGAAACTGATAGAGCTGCGAAGCGACCTCGACGGCGCCGATCTTCGCGTTCGGGTCGGGGCTGCCCGCACCCTTGAAATCGATCACGATCTTGCCCGAGGACGGCACGATGCCGCCGAAGGTCTGGTCGTCGGCAATGTTCGCGCCGCCGGCACCGGCGAACACGTCGAAGTTGGTCAGCACCTGATCGTCGTTGATCGAGACATCGAGGACGCGCTGCCCCGGCTTGTTGTCGGCGATCTCCGCGAACTTGAGCCGCACCTGATAGTAGCCCTCGGGCAGATTCGAGAAGGTGTAGCTGAAGCTGCCGAAGCGCTCGCTCTGGTAGAGCGCCTGATCCGACGCGGCGGGCAGCGCGTTGGCGATCGCCGCCGGGTTGGCCGGCCGGTTCAGACTGCCTCCCGATACGGCGACCCCGGCGGCGTTGGCGTCGGGCGTCCACACGTCGCCCGCGCTGTCGGTGAAGCTCTTCGCGCCGGCATAGATGCGCACCGGCGGCGACGCCGCCTTCACGGCGGTGACGGCAATGTCGCCGATGCCCTGCTCAATGGGCAGCGGGTAGGCACAGGCCACGAGGCTGCCTAGCAGCATGGTGGTGTCGTAGGCGAACACGAGCTGGTCCTGCGGATCGACGATCCAGAGCCCGCCGCCGGCATCGACCTGATTGGCCGAGAAGTCCATGGCGCCGGCTTGCGCCAGGATGAGCGCGGCGGTATCCAGCCCCGAGAAATCGTTGTCCCGGATCGAGGCCGACATCAGGCTCGGCGCCAGCACCTGCCCGCCGGCCGCGGCCAGATTCTGGGTCTGCGGCGCGAAGATGGCGAGGGTGCGCAGCCCGTCGATCGCGCGCAGCACGCCGGTGGTCCGCGTGACGGCCGCCAGCGACGCCTGATCGGCGGCTTTCGCGGTCTTTGCGCCCTTTGCATCGGTGTTAGCCGAAGTCGCCACCGCCAGGTCGGCCAGCGGAAACCGGTTGATGCCGCCCGGCAGCCGGATCGGCGGACGCGCCGTCGGCTTCTCCTTGCCGGGCGGATTGAATTGCACGGCGGGCGCCAGCAGGTAGCCCGCGAGGAACGGACCCGCGCCGCTGAAGGTGTTGCCCTCGAGAATCAGGCCGTCGTTGCTGCCGCCGCCGAACACGCCGACACCGAATCCGGCCTTGTTGGGAATGTCCTTGCCGAAGTTGCCGAACTCGAACAGGCAGTCCCTGATGGTCAGCTCAGTGCTGTTGATCGCGCGCACGCCGATCGAAACGACCAGTTGCCCGATGACCGAGCTCACGTCAGGCGGCAGGGCCGCGAGCGGCAATCCCGCGAAGGTCTTCTTGGGCGACACGAAAGGTACTTCGGGAATCTCGATCCGCAGCTTCGAGAGCCGCACATCGCTCGCGCCCACGATGACGATGACGCCGTCCTGAAACGCCCCTTCCGAGCCCTTGCGTACCGACAGGACGACGTCGTCGCCGCAACCCTTGATCGACAGCCCGGAATGGGCCCCGGTCAGCACGATCGGCCCCGTGAGGGGGTACTCCCCCGCCTCGAGGCAAATTGCGCTGCCGCGCTTGCTCTTGAGCCCGTTGATGATCGATTGCAGGCTCGCGTCGCCCTTGAGGTCCGCCGGGCCGATGGTGACGTCGCAACAGCAGCCCGCGCCGCCGCCGGGCAGCGGCGGCCACAAGGTGCGGCAGTCCGAGACGCCGTCCGGAAAGGTCACCACGGCCAGTTGCGCGTAGTGATGGTGAATGCCGCGCGGCGGCGCCGCCACGAGCTTTTCGACCGTGCCGTCGGCGGTGCGCGCGGCGAAGCACCAGAAGTCCCGGGCCGCATAGGTTCCGCCGGGAATCGCGGCGTCGAGCGAGAAGCTGACCAGCACGCCGTTCTCGAGCATCACCTCGGTGCCCGCGGGCGGCAAGGGGATGGTCCCGGCCGGCACCGTCGCCGAGGCCGGACTGTCCAGGTCCCAGTAGACGGTCGCGCCATCGGCGGCCAGGACCTTGCCGGACTGGTCCCAGCGACGGATGCGCGTGTGGCGCGCCGCATCGGTGTTGCCCTGGGCATCGACCGGATAGCTGGCGGGCGAGGCGAGCGGGGTTTGCAGCGTGATGGTGCGCGTCGCGTCCTCGATCGACTTGATCTGGTGGATCTCGCCCGGCCGGCCGTTGAGCTCCTGCCAGTCGTCGGTGATCTCGATCCAGTCGAGCGGATTGAAGCGCAGCACATCGTCGCGGCCGACGCTCTGCACCACCAGCGTATCGGTGGCGGTGATCTGGAGCACGAGGGTGGCGACGGTGGCGTTGTCACGCGACCACTTGAAGCTGGCGCCGCCCGCCTGCGCGCCGTCCTGATGGATCTCGACACGGTAGAGCTGGTTTTCCAGACCCTTGAAGCCGCTTGCCGACGGAATCTGGCAAGGGTCGGTCGGCAGCGGCACGTCGATCGCGTCGTTCGTCAGGCGCGCAGCCGACGGGTGAATCCCGGCCGCGTTCAGGAGAGCGCCAAGGTCCGCGCCGCAGGCCGTGCCCGCGCCGGTGTCCGCCAGCACCTTGACCTGCCAGACGGTCTGCAGGCGTTCGGTGGTATCGACGTTGACCGCCTTCTCGACGAGATCGGGCGCCTGCAGATGGGTCAGCTCGCGCTGCCAGACATCGACGTACACGATGTGGGGCCCGGGTGTCGTCGGCAGCGCGGCCTGCATCGGTGCGAAGTAGTACGGCTGCTGGTCGTACGGCACGTCGGTGGTGCCGGTGAGCTCGTCGAGCACCGGGTCCCACAGCCGCGCGGGCGCCGTCGGCGCGCTCTGGCTGCCGTCGGTCCATTTCAGCGGACTCGGCGCCGGCAGGCCATGGTTCTCGGCGAGCAGGCCGTCCACGTACATGCGCCCGCGCCCGATCGTCAGCGTGAAGGCGCCCGACGCACTCGCCGACGGCGTGATGTCGAACCCGTTGGGCGTCGTGGCGCGCGGCACGGCCGCGGTGCCGAGCATGTCGGCGGTCCCGGTCCGGATGCGGCGCATGACCTCCGCGACCCATTCGTTCCAGTCCTCGTCGAGTTGCACGCGTCCCTGCTGCATGACGACGCCGGCGTAGTCGTTCCAGGGGTCGAAGGTGAAGCGGCTAGCATCGAAGCTCATGACAGTTCCTCTCAACGCTCACAGGCGGCGCGCCGCACATCGTCGGGCCGGGCGATCGCCTCATGTCTCATAGAAGATTCCGGCCGCGAGCCCCACACGCAGGTACTCGACGAGTCGCACGCGCAGGTTGGCCTCGCGCTGCGGCTGATAAAGCTGATGGAAGGCGCCCATCTCGCCTTCGTCGCTCGCGCCGCGGCGGATCGCATCGGCGGTGACGGGCTCCATCTGGGCATAGCCGGGCGTGCCGAAGCGCAGGCTGGTGAAGCGCGGACCGAGACAGACCGGGAGCCCTTCGTTCGCCACGACGCAATGCGCCGCGACATTCTCGCCGGGCAGCGGCGGCTGGCAGCGATAGCGCGACGGCACGCGCGACGTGACGGGCAGGTAGGTGAAGCGCACGCAGCCGAGCTGGCGGCGCTCGGCGAGCACGGGTGCCGTCCAGGTGTCGGCGGGGGACAGCGCGGCGAGCAGCACCGAGTTCGATATCCGCTTCATGACCTTCGCATTGATCTTCCCGATGACGGTCACCGCGTCCAGGCTCAGAGTGCCGCCGGCGGAAGCCGCATCGAGGCCCGCATAGGCCACGCTGGTGAACACGGTCGCATCGATGATGCTGTCGCTCGCCGTGGTGCTCGTGGACGGGTCCGAGCGGATGGCGCCCGAGATCGATTGCGCGAGGGTCAGCGCCGTGTCCGGCAGCTCGACCACCAGCGAAGCCGCCGCAGGATCGGTCGGCTGGTTGTTGCGGTCGATCGCGCCGCCGGGCACCAGCGTGCAGTGCGTGATCCTGAGCGCGCTCAGCTGGTTCGGCCGACCGCTCGCGTCGGGCGCGGCCGGCACCCGGATCGGGGCTTGCGCGATCTGCAGGCCGTTGAGCGCGACCGTCGTGTGAGCCGCGCCGCGCACGTCGAGTCCGGCTTGCAGCAGCAGTGTCGGCATGAAGCCGTCGGCGGCGCGCAGTTCGAGCGTCGCGTTGGCGACCGAGGCGTCGATGGACAGCGCCTCCGCATAGGTGCCGTTGTCCGCGATCTCGACGACGCCCGCGCCGCCCAGCGCGTTCAACGCGCCCTGGATCGTCGGCTGGTCGGCCGGCACGCGCTGCACCGGACCGCCCGCGTTCGGCGCCACCGCGAAGCTCGCCGCGCGGGCATATTCGCCGCCGCCCATGGCCGCGCTGAAGCCGCGATGGAAGCTGACCGTGACCGCGTCGCCCGCCCCCGGCGCGATGCTGGTCGGCAGCACGAGCCGGCCCGAGCGCGGATCGATCACGATCTTCCCGTCGCCGGGCTGGCTGAGCCAGGCGGGCGCATCGTCCTTCAGGTTGCAGACCCGCACCTCGGCCGGATCGACGGCGGCTCCGTTGACCAGCACCTGCACGCTCTGGCCGTAGTAGTCGGGCAGATGGGCGTCCATGACGCGCAGGCCGATCGGATCGGGCACGTCGATCGGCCGCGCCAGATGCGTGACCGGCTCCTCGGTCTGCGGATTGTTGAACAGCGGCATGTCGTTGCCGAGCGGACTCATCCAGAAGCGCCACGGCGCCGCCGGATCGGCACGCGGCACGACCGCGGTGGCCGCGAACGGGTTCAGCCGCCAGAGGAAAATGCCGATGTTCGGGATGTTGAAGCGTCCGCGCCCGCTCGCGATGCGGCGCACGTCCACCGTGTGCGAAAGCGTGTCGAACGCGCCGCCGATGTAGTAGAGCGGCTCCCATTGGCGCATGTCCGGCGCGTAGAGGCACTGCGGGCGCAAGTGATTCAGGTGCTGGGTGTCGCCCAGGCGCTGGAAGAACTCGACCGCGCAGGCGCCCCAGCCGGTGACGTCGCGCGCGAGCTCTTCGAGCATGGCGGCGGTCCCCTTGCGCCGGCGAAACGAGATCGTGTGCCCGACTTCGGCCCGCGTGCTCGACACGTCCGGCGCGACCGCATGCACGCCCTGGTAGCCGATCACGTCGCCGATGTATGGGATCACCCAGTTCGCGCAGGTTTCGATGAACTGGTCGTCGTAGCGCTGCCTGAGGTTCTCCTCGATCACCAGCACCTGCTCGCCGATGACCGCGAGCAGCGACGCGAGCGGCCCGCGATCGCGCTTGGCGACGAGGTAGTCGAGGCGCGCCTGCTGCATCAGATCGGGATTGACGACGGCGAGCAGTGCCGTGAGCTCGGCCTGCTCCGCCGCCGTGAGCAGCGCGACGCCCGCGACGAGTCCGCTGTCGCGCGAGCGGAACCAGGCCGGGAGCAGCTCGAAGACTTGATCGACGGGCAGTGTCATGGCAGCGCTCCGAACGCGAGAGGCGCGGGGTCGAGGGTCAGGATTTCGTCGGCGTCCGCGGTGATCTGGAACGGCCGCCCGAACTGCAACCGCGGCAGCCAGCCGGTCGCCGCACCCAGGCGGCGAAGCTGCCGCACTTCGAGCGCGACCACGCCGGGGATCGGCTGCACCAGCGCATCGATCTCGTCGATCGACACCGGCTGGCCGAAGCTCCGGTTCGCGAACGAATAGCGGCTGCGCAGCGCCGCTTCGACCGCGGCCTGCACGGCCGCCGCATCGGCGTCGGCGGCGATCTTCAGGGCGATCCGCATCGTGAAGGTGGCCGGCGCGTACGAGCTGAGCGTGATCGGCACGAACGGATCGCCATAGGTGCGCAGCGACTGGAGCAGATGTCCATACGTATCGCTGTCCGGATCGACCGTCGCGCCGTTCACGCCGGCGATGGTGATGGCGATGCCCTTGCCCGGGCCATTCGGCGTCCAGCTTGCGAGCGCCTTGGCGACCCCGGCGAACGAGGCCGCGTAGTTCCGGTAGTCCAGCAAGGAGACCGCCCGATCGAGAGTCAAAGCGGTGAGCGGCACGTTCTGGCGCGCATCGGCGATCGACTGCGGGTCCTGGCCGCCGCTCGCCGCCTCGGGATTGGTGACGCCGGTCACGCCGAGCGGGCGGTCGATCAGGTTCGAGATCGCGCCGGCCGCGACGTTGCCCGCGACGCCGAGGCCCACCCGGAACGACGCGCGCACGTTGTTCTGCCCGCTCGGCAGCCGCGCCCCTTCGACGCCATCGCCGAACACCACGGTGGTCGATCCGTCGTCGTTCACGGGCGCGCTGTAGGCGCGAGCGGTGGGCGCCGCGCCGTAGAGGCTCGCGACCGGCGTCCAGAGCAGGTCGTCGACCCGCACCTGCAAGGTCGAGACCGCGCCGGACGGCGTGCTCGCGCTGAGGTAGGTGAGCGGCGAGGACGCGAGCGTGAAGCGCTGGTTGGGCGTGGACGCCGAACCCGAGCCGAGGATCGCGGTGGTCGAAGCGCCTTGCGTGGCCATGGCGACATTGGCATTCACCGTCACCGTGGCGCGGTCGTAGCAATAGCCGAGGTTCCTGGCCAGCGCGACGGTGGTCCGGTCCCGGTCGGTCGTGACCGCGGCCGCGCCCGTGGCGATCAGCGCGATCTCCTGCACCATCGGGTCCTTCTTGTCGGCGGGAACCCGTTCGAGCGAGGCCGAGGACACGGAAGGCGCGGACGTCCCGCTGTCGGTGAGCACGCCTCGGGTTCCGTCGCGGTCCTCGGCCTCGACGATGAGCGCAAGGCTCGCCGCGCCGGGCGTCAGCGCGGCGCCGAAACCGGCGGGATCGAGCGCAGCCGGCGTGCCCGCGTCGAGGTAATCGACCGGCGCCGCGACGGTCAGGATGTCGTAGGGCGCGAGCGTGCGGACCGCGCCCGTGTCCGTGACCAGCTGCACGCCGGTGACGCCTGCGCGGATGCGGATCTTCTGGCGCTGGCCCTGGATCGCCAGCGCCTGCTCCGGCGCGAGGCCATCGACACGCGTCTGAAACGCGAGCGATGCGCCGTAGAGCGGATCGAAGAGCGGCTGCGGCGCCACCGCGAGCAGTTCGCTCTGCGCGAACGCGGCCGTCGAAGGCAACACGAAATCGGAGAAGAACGCAGTGGTGTCGGGCGCCACCGAAGTGATCTTGGCCGAGAGGCCGAAGTTGCTGCGCGCGACCTGCGCGACCGCCTGCGCGAAATACAGCATGACGCGGCCCTGCAGCGAACGGCTGGCGCTGAAGGTTTCGGCGTTTTCGAGCAGGACCCAGCTTCCCTGCGTGACCTTGGGATAGGCGCTGTCGAGGTCGATGGTCGAGCCCAGCTTGAAGTTCGCCCACGTCCAGACGGGAGGCGTCGAACCGTCGGAAACCAGTTGATGCGTGATGGGCGTGGGCTTTCCGGCGGCGTCCGTGGTCGCGAGCAGGTTGGGATCGACGGCGTTGTAGCCGAACAGCGCGGCCCGCTGGCGGAACACGAAGCACTTGGGATCGAGCTGCGTCGGTCCGACCGTTCCGCTCGGCGCGCCCAGTCCTTCGTTCCACGCGATGAAGGTGCGAGCGTTGACGGGATCGGCGGCGACCGTGGTGACGACGCGCGCGTCCCAGTTCTCGTTGTTCGGGTGGCCGATCCGCTCGGCGCCCACGATCAGGATCACGTCGCCGGGGTTGACCTGGGTCGAGATGCCGGCGAGATAGAGGCTGGTGTCGCCGCGCGCGGGCTGCCAGCCCTGGCTGGTTTGCGCGGCCAGTGCCGACCACTCGGGCCGCGCGGCCAGGTCCGCGATGGTCTCGAAGGTCTGCGCCTTCTGGCCGGGCCCCGGCACGCTTTGCACCTGCGTGCCGGACGGAATCACGATGGCCGCTGCCTGCGGCTTGAGCGAAAACGCAAGCCGGGCCTGCGCCGCGACACCGGGATTGAGCCGATAGCCGACCAGCGCGCCGAGCTCCAGCACCGAGCGGCGCTGCTGCGCGGTGCGCAGATAACTCTCGTTGGCGAGCCGCTCCTGATAGAACGTCAACACATCGAACATCACAGCGGCCGAGTCGAGCAGCGCCATGCTGAAGTCGTCGCTCTGTCGCGAGCTGAGCCGTGCGAGCGCCGGATAGTCCGAGCTCGACAGCCGTGCCTGCATGCTCGCGAGAAAGCGCCCATGGTCGCCGACGCGGTAAGCGATCTCCGACAGGCCCGCGCGATTGACCACCGGTTCGGGCGTCTCCTGCGCGATGCCCGCGCAGCAGCCGCAAGTGCATTGGGCGGTTCCCAGGCATCCCATCATTTGCCTCCGCACATTTCGAGCGTGAGAACGCCGTTCTCGGGGAAGTTCGGATCATTGTCGAGGCGCGCGATCTCCAGACGGCCGAGTGTCATCTCGCCGCGCGCCAGATACTGGCCGTCGTCGATTCCCTGGCGCTGGAAGGTCGTGACCCGCACCGAGGCCACGCCGGGCACGCTGCGCGCCGCCGCGTAGATCGGGCTCAGGTAGACCGTTTGTCCGAAGCTGAAGTTGTCGGGATCGAAGAGGCCGCGACGGCCGTCGGGGAGCGGCCGCGCGCCGAGCGCATCCATCAGCGCCGCTTCGACGTCGCTGCGGAAATAGTCGGGCTCGACGCAGACCAGAAGACCGAGTTCGAGAGAGACATAGACCGGCGCTTCGAGCTGCAGGTCGTAGCCCGCCATGCGGTAAGACTCGAGATAGGCGCCAAGGCCGGACAGGAGCGACGGCGACGGCGCGCCGCCGCCGACCGGATCGATCGTGATGAACACCGTGTACCACGAGCCGGTCCAGCGGAACGTCGCGGCGGCGCGCTGGACACCGGGATACATGCCCGCGCGGGCCTCGTAGTCCGCCGCCGTCACGCAGCGCTCCTGCGTCCGGTACGCCTCGGGGGCGCGGCGCCTGATCTGGTCCGCGCTCTCCGGGTCCTCTCCCCCGCTCGCGGGCAGCGGATTGACGACGCCGGTGATCCGCGCATCGGATGCCAGCACATGGAAAAGCGTCGCGGCGCCCACGTTGCCCATGCTGCCGTTGCCGACCCGGTAGCCGGCGGTGAACCGGGCGCCGGAGGGCGGACGGCGGCCGTTGGTGTCGTCGCCGAAGCGCAAGGTCGCGCTGCCGTCGTATTCGGTCTCGACGACGAAGTCGGTGGCCTGCGCGCTGCTTTCCAGCAGGTCGGGCTCCGGTTCCCAGGCGATGTGCTCGGTGCCGAGCGACTCGTCTAGCGCGATCGCGGGGCGGGCGTCGTGCGCGCTCCAGGTCATCGCCGCGCTGGCCGGCAGCCCCGCGTGGAGTCGCCAGACTTTCGTGAGCGCATCGACATCGACTGCGAGCGGCGCGGCCTGGGTGAGCGGCGCATTCGCGAGCACGGGCGAGAAGCGCGGCGGCAGCATCGCCGGCGTCACCGGCGCGCAGCGGTCGCCGCCGCCTTGCGCAAGGGCGAGCGTGGGCTCGGGCACGATCCCGAGGTCCTCGCCCTCGATGCTGCGGCCATGATCGGCCAGCACGATGTTGCCGAGCGCGATACTGACATTGGCGAGCGGCACCGCGCCGTGCGCGGCGTCGGTCACCGACGACAGGCAAAGCGGAAACGGCAGCGCATCCTCCGCCTGCCACTGGATCTCGGTGATCTGATTGAAGCTGCCATCGCCGTTCGGCAGCGGATCGACGAGCGGATTGCCGCTGCCGTCCGCGGCGTTCACCGCCGAGAGACGCACGGCGCACCGATGGGCGGGGTCCGCGTCGGCGCGCTCGCCCGTGTCCGGGCCCAGCACTTCCTGGAACAGCAGGATGTCGCCCGCTTGCAGATTCGGCAGATGCCCGGCGAGCGTCGCCGACACCGTGCCGGCCGGCCGGCAGCAGCGTGCGTCGCTCCAGCAGTAGAAATCGATCGCGTTGTGGGCCGTGTAGAGCGTCGCGTCGGTCATCGGCTCGAATACCTGCGCGCCGCTCTCGTCGGCCAGTTGCAGTTCGTGCGAACCCGCCGTGAGGACGGGCGGCAGGCCGGGCACGCGCGTGTAGAAGCGGGTGCCGGCGCGCGCGAGCGGCACGCCATCGCCGTTGACCTGCACCTGGACCCAGGTGCGCGCGTTGCAACCGTCGCTGAGGCGATAGTCGACGAGCATCGCATGGCGGCGCAGCGACACACGCTTTCTCGCGGTATCGAGGTAGGCCTCGGTGGCGATCGCGTCCTGCTCATAGCTGAGGTAATCGCCGACGTAGGCCAGCAGCTCGGCGAGCGTGATGCCCGCGTCGGCTGCGTTGGTCGCCGTCCATTGGGGCGAGACCTGTGCGATCCGATCGAGGATCAACGTGCGAAAGCTCGGATAGTCCTTGGCGAGGTAGTTGATCTGCGGCGCCGTCTCGACCGGTGCCTGACAGACGACGCTCGGCTGGCAGTCGAAAGACGACGGGCATTCGACCTTGAAGCTGAAATCGACCGTGCAAAGCCGCGGATCGAATCCGGCGGGCGGCGCATCATCGCCGCCTTGCACCGAACCGACCAGCGTGAGCGTGTAGACCGAGTGGTCGCCGTTGCTGCCGGTGCGCACGAGCAGGATGTGCGCCGCGTCGGGGAGTCCGATGAAGTAGCTGCGCTCCGGGTCCACCACGCTCGCCGGGGGATTGCTCGCCGGCGCGACCCAGCTCACGGGAATGTCGCGGATGCGCGCGCCGCCGGTTATCAGGATGTTGTCGCGGGTGAGCGGCGGCGCGTTCAGCAGCAGATGCACCAGCAGCGTCTTTTGCGGCGGACTGCCGGCGGGCGCGTCGTGATCGAGCACCTCCAGATAGTCGATGCCGTTGATCGGCGGCGCACCGCCCTTCTCGTTGAAGGTGGCGACGAGATCGCGCCGCAGCGTGTCGCAGCAGTCGTAGCTCATGCCGACGCTCCGGTGGTGAAGGTCTGGACTTCGCGCGCCTGGGTGTCACGCACGACGTACTGCACGCTCACCGCGAGCGTCGCCTCGAGCGCGTCGACGGCGACGCCTTCGACCACGATCAGGTCACCGAGCCATTTCTGCAGCGCGCCCTGCACCAGGAATTGCAGCGCGGCCGCCGCCGAGTCGCTGTTCGGCGCGAAGACCTGCTGCAAGAGCCCGCAGCCAAAATCCGGACGGTTGACCCGCTCGCCCGGCGAGGTGAACAGCACGAGTTCGATCAGTCCCCTGATGTAGTCGGCGTCCACCGCCTGCGCGGTCCGGCCGCAGCCGTCGAACTGGTACGGGAATCCGAGGTTCATGGCGGTCCTTCCTCAGGTCGGCTCATTGGGTGATCAGGTGGCGATCGCGCGCGCCTGCGCGGAGACCGGCACGAGCGGCGTCCCGGTGGGCACGCACACCGATACGCCGGACAGGATCGCGAGGGGTTGCCCGAGCGAAGTGACTCGCACCGCGCCCACGAGCCACTGACCGGTCACGCACGGGCCGTTGCCCGCGGGCGGGGCGAAGGCGCAGCCGGCGACGGAGTACGGCGCCGCGATGGTGGCCACAGGCATGCCGCTCACCGTGACGCGCGGGCTCGGCGCGGTCGGCATCGCCTGTCCGCCATGCGCGCACAGCACGACGGCGCCGGAGTGGAGGATCGGCCCGGGCATGGCTAAACCACCGTCAGGGCGCCGAGGTTGATGTCCACGGTGGGGCCGACCAGCGTAATCGAGGCGCCCTGCCCGTTCTGGATGTAGATGCCGGTCTCGTTGATGACCAGCATCGCGCCCGACAGCGTCTTCAGGATGATCCCGCCGGTGGCCGGCGTCGGCGCCGAATCGGAAAGGATCAGCGTGTTCTGGCCGGTCGTCTGCATCACGATGTTTTGGCCGGGCGGAATCGGCGGCGGCGCGACGGCGAGAGGCGGCACGTCGGCGACGAACCCCCAGAAGCCGCCGGTCCAGATCGGGTAATCGGGATTGCCCTGCTCGAACTCCATCCAGATCGAGGAGCCGATCGGCGGCACGATGAACACGCCCGACTGGATGCCGGCCGCCGGCACGCAGGGCATCGCCCAGCTCGATGGCAGTTCGCCCAGCACGTCGGGCACCTGCGCCATCAGCCGTCCGCGCTGCTCGGGATCGATGTTTTCGAGCACCGTCGCGCGGTACTTGCCGTAGTACCGGTTCGGCGCGGCGGGTCCGGTGCCCGGGCCCTGGACGGCGGTTTCGGGAGCATTCATGGCAATACCCTCGGGACGGTCGAGACCAGGCCGTTCCTGGTCAGCGAGAAGCTCTGCTTGTATTCGCCGGGCTTGATCTTGTGCGTGACGCTCTTCACGTAGTGCAGCCCGTCGAAGGCCATGCCCGCGCCGCGCACGCCGACCAGACCGCGCGGGCTCAGGATGCGGCCGTAGCGCGCCACGTCGAGCGTGCCCTCGCCAGTCACCGCGTCGGCCCACTGCGCGGCCTTGGCGAGCCCGATCATGATGGCTTCGGGCACCGGGCGCTTCGAAAGGTCGTCCGACACGGGCTGCAAATCGGTGAGGCTGGTCGGGATCGGCGGGATCGCGCCGAGCGGCGGATTGAGCGGCGTGATCGGCGGAATGGGAATCGGGATCGTGACCGCGGTCTCTTCGTTGTAGATAAAGACCGTCGGTATCCGGCACTTCTGGCTGTCGAAGTTGAAGCTCAGCGATTCGACGTTCGAGGCCGCGTCCATGTCGATGTTCAGCGACGGCTGCGGCACGCCCGCCTTGATGAGCGGCCCCCAGTAGGCAACGCTCGTTCCCGGCACCGGCCCCGGGTTCAGGTAGAACACATAGCCGACCTGGTCGGCCAGTGCCTGGATGTAGTTCAGGTCGGTGCCCTGCTGCGCGGCGATCGCCTCGGTCGGCAGCACTTCGCTGATCATGATGCTCGGAATGATGAGCGGCACGATGCCGAGGAACGACCACTTTGCGAGGAGCAGCGCCACCCGCCCTTCGGCGGGCGTGGCCGGAAAAGGAAAGCCGCTGAAGTTGATCTGGTTCATCAGCGCCGTCAGGTCCTCGCCCGTGAGCACGAGCGTAGCGTGAGTGCGGCTCGAACCCGGCACGATCTGGTGATTGGTGATGACGCCGTCCATCAGAACCTGCGAGTTCCCCTTGACCACCACCGTCACGATCACGCGCAGGAAGAGGATCGGATTGCCGCCCGACAGCAGGAATAGCGTCTCCAGCGGCGAGCGGTTGGAGATCGCGAACGAGATCTGGAAGGTGCTCGCGCCGAGATCGCGGTTCGTGACCTCGATGCTCACGAGCGCATCGAGCACCTCGCGCGGCACGGGGACCGGCACGAGCGGTCCGATCATCAACGACAGGTTGACGCTGCTAAGCACCTGTTCCTCCCGGCACCGATTGCGGCAAGGTGATGCGCAGGGCACTGCCCTCGGTCAGCAGGTCGGCCGGGCGTACCGCTGCGTTGGCGTCGGCGATGCGCCAGAAGAGGATCGGGTCGCCCAGATAGGTCGAGGCGATCAGGTCGAGGCGGTCGTTCTGCTTGACCCGCACCTGCCCGATCACCGAGAAGAGCGACGGGTCGGGCACGAAGCGGCGCGCCAGATAGGCCGCCGTGCGTCCGTCGGCGAAGGTGTAGGTCTGCGTCGCGGTGGCGGCGTAGCGGCTGTTCGCAGGGAACGCGGCCGTCGGAATGACGCCCGCTTCGAGCATCTGCTGCAACGGGTTCTTCATGAACGACCTCCGAGGGGATTGGCATTCAGGCCGAGCACCGACAGCGCCGCCGAGACGCTGCGCGCGGCCAGTTGCTCCTTCTGCGCCAGATAGTTCATGAACAGGATCCCGCCGGGGTGCTGGTAGCCGAGGTCGTCGACCGAGAGCACGCGCAGGCCGAGCGAGATCTTGGCGCGGATCGGGTTGAGATCGGGATCGAAGGCTTCCTCGGTGATCGAGAAATCGGTGAGACGCACCGGCGTGATGCGGTTCCTGCTCCACACGAACAGCAGGAGCGGCGATTCCATCGGAATGATCTCGAGCATGCCCTGCGCTTCCAGCGCGCTGTTGGCGAGCAGGTCCGTCGAGCTCGGATGCGCGAGGACCTCCAGCGCGGCGAGCTGGGGATGGATGCCGAACTGCACGGCGTCCGGATTGTTGTCCGGGTCCGCGAGCTGGTCGGTGGCGTCGATCTCGGCTTCGAGCTTGATGGTCTCGACCGCCGGGCCCTTCAGGCGCAGAGCCTCCGAGCGGTCCTTCTCGTCGCTCGCGAGCGCCTGCGGCGCCAGGCTGCGGGTCAGCGTATCGGGGTTGTATTGCAGCGAGATCACCCGCTGGATGGTCGAGGTGGCGACATCGGCCACGACGATGCCCGCCTTGAGCAGCTTCGGGGAGTTGGGGAACGCGCTCATGGTTTGCTCGCCTTGGTCGCCTTGGTGGAATTCGGAGCCGCGGGATAGGCGGCCCCGACGAGCTTGCGCTCGCAGGCGTCGGGACTCGATCGCGCGGTCTGCGCCTTGGGCCCCTCGGGGACCTTGTCCACCTGAGTCGATGTTCCCTTGGGCGGCACCTGCGCGCCAGCGGCGAACACGGGCATCAGCACCTCGACGCGCCGCTCTGCCGGTGAGCCGGGCAGAGCGCCCGGGCTGGCGGGATCGGAGTCCTGCACGCCGGCCACGCGCGTGAACCGGTCGACCTCCGTGGTCATCCCGAGCGGTTTCAGCAGGTCCGGCGCGCCGTCGGTCCGCAGCACTTGCCTGACCGAGAACGCGCGCTTGTCGCTGACGTCGGGGCTCGTATTCGCGGCTGCGGCCTCGTTGCGGTCGCTGTGGCCGATGACGTCGATGAAGGTGCCGTTCTGACGGCTGTAGTTGGCCGCGAAGCGCAGCCTGGCCTGCTCGTCGGCGGGCAGGAGCGCGGCGTCGGACAGGCCGCCACCGAATCCCGTCACGGTCAGCCGGTCGACCGACTCGCCGCGGTGCGGGCCGGAGCCGGCCAGACCGCGCAACTGGCTGGCGGCCACGCCCTGTTCGCTCGAAATGGCGTTTTCGATCCGGACCGTGGGATCGTGCACGTCGCTCGACAGCCGGTTCGCAGCCGACGGATGCGCGCCGATCTGCATGAGGGCCGCATGGCCGCACAGCTCATGGCCGGCGGTGGGCACGAGGCCCTGGAAGGCCGGCACGCCACGCGCCGTGTAGCTGCCCCAGTCGAGCGGCGCGTGCTCGCTCGGCAGCACGATATCGCCGCCGCTGCCGGCTGGACGCGTGAAGGACGAGACCAGCTGGCTGATGTGGATCGTCCAGGTGTCCGTTGCATTGACCAGGATGTTCAGGCAACAGCATCCGGTGGCATGGGTGCCGGCGGCGAGCGGGTCGGGCGCGAGACTCTGAGCGCCCTTCGCGGCGACCTCGCCGCTTCCCGCCGGTCCGGCGGCGGCGCCCTTGTCGACCGCAAACGACGGGCACAGCGCGGCGATCACGCGGTCCATCATGTCGAGCCGTTCGAAGGCCGACAGGCTCGCGGCCGGATCGGCAGCGACGAGATTCGTGAGCGGCCTGCCGCCGGCGATCGTCAGGCTCGAACCGGCATCCACCACGAGCCGGCGCTGCACCGAGGGCGTCGTCTTGTCGAGAGGCGGCACGTGACGGCCCGCCGCCACCTCGCGCGCGCTCTCGTCGGCCGCCTTTTCGTGGTGCGATGCCGCCGTCGCGACGCGTTCGTCCCCGCCACGGCTGCCAGCGCCTTCCTGCTGCACCACGTGCGCCAGCTCGTGCGCCAGCAGATCGAGCCCGGCACGCGACTGCGGATCGAAAGCGTTGGGCGCGAAGAAGATGTCGTCGCCGATGGTGTAGGCATGCGCGGCCATCGCTTGCGCCGCCTGCGCGGCATCGACATCGGCGTGAATGCGGACCTTGCCGAAGTCGTGGCCGAAGCGCAGCTCCATCGCGCGGCGCGTCGGCGCATCGAGCGCGCGTCCCGGCGCCTGCCGCGCCTCGCGGACCATCGCCGGCGGGCTCGCCGAGTCGAGCGCGCCGCGGCGCGCAGCCGGACTCGCCGGCCCCGCCTCACGGCAATCCGCGCAGGCGCCGCACTCGCACGACTTCGCGGCGCCGGGCATCCCGGCCGGTGTGAACGGGTGAGTGAAGCGCGACCGGTTCATCGTGCAAGCCCTCGCCCGATCGCGCGTCCAACCTGCACGCCGAGCGTACGCGCGGCCGGTGCGGACGAGAAACGCAGGCGCGGCAGACGCAGCACAGGCTGGCTGCCGTCGCGGACCAGCCGGGACGCGACGCCGGGCTGGCCGAGCAGGCGCGTCAGCTCTTCGCTGAGACCGCGCGCGAGCGATTGGCGGTCTTCCGGCCGCACGCCGCGCAGCACCAGCGTGTCGATCGAAAGGTGGATGCGCCGGACCGGTGCGCTCATAGCCACCCCCGTGTTTCCTGGTCCGAGAGCGCGCGCTCGATCTTGCGCGCCTCGCTGTGGCTCGCCGCGAGCAGATGCCGCATGGTGACCGGACCGCCCTGCTCGGCGGCGAGAAAGGCGGCGTTGAGCGCGATATTGCGGATGTTGCCGCCCGCCAGATGCGCCTGCGCCAGCTTGCGCGGATCGACGCCCTCGACCGGCGCCGCCTTCGGAAAGGCGCGCTGCCAGATCGCTTCGCGCAGCGCCGCATCGGGAAACGGAAACTCGACCACGAAGCGCAGCCGGCGCTGGAACGAGCGGTCGAGCGAAGTGCGCAGGTTGGTGGTGAGGATGGCCACGCCGCGATAGGCCTCGATCCGCTGCAACACATAGCCGACTTCGATGTTGGCGTAGCGGTCGTGGCTGTCCTTCACTTCGCTGCGCTTGCCGAATAGCGCGTCGGCCTCGTCGAAGAGCAGTACCGAGCCGGTGTCCTCCGCGGCATCGAAGACCTGCCTGAGGTTCTTCTCGGTCTCGCCGATGTACTTGCTGACCACCGAGGCGAGATCGATGCGGTAAAGGTCGAGCGCGAGCTCGCGCGCCAGCACCTCCGCCGCGAGCGTCTTGCCGGTGCCGCTCTCGCCGACGAAGAGCGCGCTGATGCCGAGGCCCCGCGAGCTCGCCGCGGCGAAGCCCCAGCTGTCGTACACCTTCATGCGCTGGCGCGCCTGGGCAACGATCTGCCGCAACGTCCCGGCCTCGGTCGCGGGCACCACGAGGTCGTCCCACGAAGCCGTGGCCTCGATGCGCTGGGCCAGATCGTCGAGACGGCGGCGGCCGAGCACACGGCACGCCTGCCACGCGACAGCTTCGAGCTCGTCCGCGCCGGCAGCGCGGGCCGTGATCTCCCGGCCGGCGCGGCGGATGCTGTCGGCGCTCAGGCGGAACTGCAAGGCGAGGCGGTCCAGCGCGCCGTTGAGCTTCGGCGCCACCGGCCCGAGCGCCTCCTTCCACAGGCGCAGCTGCTCCTTCGGCGCGGGCTTGTGCACGTCGAAGACGCGGCTCGCGCAGCGCAACCCGACGGCATCGCGCACGCCGAGCAGCAGCAGCCCCTGCAAGCCTTCCAGACAGCGCCGCAAGGGCAGCGGCAGCGTGCCGTCGCCGCATTGGACCAGCAGCGCGGCCGGCAGCAGCGCGGCCTCGCGCAGCCACAGTGTCTGGAACAGATCGAGGTCCGGAGGCATCACGCCGGCGCTGACATCGAGCACGTACAGATGCAGGCCGAGCTCGTTCGCGACGCGCGCGGCCAGCTCTTCCTTGCCGTCCGTGTCGTCTCCCGCGAACTGGATCAGCGGCGCGGGACGATCCGCAGCCAGCAGCTCGCGCACGATCGCCTCGGCCTCCCCGGCGTGGGACTGGATGCTTCCCTGCACCGCCGTGCAACGACGCAAAAGCGGCTCGAGCCGCCGGTCGAGCTCGTTCAGGCCGGCGACGAAATGCAGGATGCGCTCGTCGATGTGAAGCGGGCTCGTCGCCAGCATGGGGCCCGGCTCCACGTCGACGAGACGCCAGCGCCGCAAGGTCGCCGAGGGCGTCAGCGCGCTCCAGTGCGGCGCGTCGAGCACCGCCAGCGCGAGCCCGAAGGTCGGATTGGCCGCGCGCGCAACGCCGAGCGCCGCGCCGCACGCCTCTGCGAGCGCCGCATCCATTTCGGTGCCCGCGCACAGCAGGATCAGCTCGCGCTCGAACGGTGTCAGCGCGAATGCCTCGGCGAGGCGGCCGATCGCCGTCGCGGAGTTCGCATCGGCGAGCGCGTCTTCGAGGGGCGTGTGCGCCGCCCGCTCGTCGGCGAGCCGCGCGTGCAATGCGGCGAACGCGGCGAGCAGCGCGCGTTGGTTCGCGTCGAGCCAGTCGTTGGCACAGGCGGCTTGCATGGCTAGGTCACCGTGATCGTCTTGTCGAGATACGCGGGCGGGCTGGCGCTCAGATCGAGGATGAAGCTGTCGATGCCATCGACCTGCACGCGCGCGAGGTAGGTGCCCGGACCCACCGGCGCGACGAAGCTCAGATTCGAGGACGTGGCCGTGAGCGGCGTGGCCGCCACCTGCGACGCGCCGAGCAGCAGCGAGACCGATTGCTCCTGAAGCACCGGCGGCGCGACGCTCAGATTGATCGCGACGCTGCCACCGGCCCCGGCGACGCTCATCGGCAAGGCGGTGGTGATGGCGGGCGCGATCACGAGCGGCAGCGCGTTGGTCGTCACCTGCTTGGGCTGGCCCGCGAGCAGCATCACCGAAAGCTGGTACACGCCCACCGGCCAGCTGGCGGCCGGATTCGACGGCAAGGCCGGCGGCAGCACGAACTGCACGCCGGTGCTGGTGCTGGGCGCGGTGGCGGCGATCGACTCCCGGATGCCGAACTTGTCATTCGAGAGCAGGATGCGCGGCGCGGGATCGGCCAGCGCGATGCCGTCGACGGTGACGGTGTCGCCGATCAGCGCGGCCGGCTGCGCGAGCGGCGGCACGATGCGCGTGACGTTTGGCACTGCCGGAACCAGGCCCGTCTGCGCGGTGACGTTGCGCGTGAGCACCGGCAGCGGCGAAACCGCGGGCTGTTCGAGGCGGATCAGCACCACGGTCACCTGAAACGAGAAGGTGGGCCGGTAATGCGCCTGCATCGCCGTCCAGAAGCGCGACATCTCCTCGGTGTTGAGCGGGAACGGCGATATCTTCAACTGCTCGAACTGGTCGGCGAGCCCCACGATCCTGAGCGGCCCCTGGTACGCCACCGAGGTCGTGCTGACCCCGCCGCCGTTGAGCGCCGCGCGCACGATGTCGCGTGACAGCACCGGCGTCTCGTGGAACACCTGCAACGCATAGCCGAGCAGCACCTCGGCCTCCAGGTCCACCGATCCGTAGGCGGTGAGGAAGTAATGCATGTCGATGGCAAGCGGCGGGTTGGTCATGCGCCGGCCGGTCTCGTCGCGTGAGGGCAACTCGCGGTTGCGCCAGGCCATGTTCGGGTAGACCTGATGCAGGAACAGGTTGATGCGGGGCTTTGCGTTAGCGACGGTCAAATCGATGAGGTCGGGCGGCATGGCGCTCACCGTCACCACCTGACCCGAGCCTCCGGTAACCAGCGGCACGCCCATGCCGTTCGTGAGCATGTACTCCAGCACTGCCGTGACGCCTGCCACCGCGTAGGAGGTGCTCATCGCGTGGCCCCGCGCCGCTTCGCCTCATACTGGGCAAGCGACATCGCCGTCTGCCGCCGGGGCGGCGTGGACCTGTTCACCGGCGCCGCGAGTTCCGCGCTGACTTCGATGCGCCCGATCGTGACGTGGACTTCCGGCAACGCCGCCACCGGCTGCGCCATCCCGCCGGGCGCGGCGCGGACCGCGGACGGCGCCGCGGCGGCCCGCCATTCGCCGAGCGCTTGTGCGCGCGCGGCGGGCCAAGGCTGCTCGCGTGGCGCAGCCTCCGACGGCTCGCGCGGCGCGGCGGCCGCATCCGGCGACGGTGCGCTGACGTCATGCGGGTCGCGCAGCGTCAGGACGTGTCGGGGCGCCTCGTCATGGCGCACGGCGGCCATGGGGTTCGTGGCCGGCGCGGCGGCCGCCTGCGCCCCGTCGTGCGCGGAATGCCGGGCGGCGGCGCCGCCGGGGAGAACCTCCGGCTGGGCGGCCGCCGCACGCACGGCGGGCGCCGCAGCGCCCGGTCCGGCGTCCTGCCGGTTCGCGGCGACGGGGGTGGATTCGTGATCCGGTCCGTCCAGCGACGGTGTCGAGTCGAAGAGCGCGAGCAGGTCACGCCGGGGACGCGGCAGCGCTTCGCCCGAGCCGTCCTGGCCGCGCCGCGCGGCCCGCACCATGTTCGCCAGATAGCCTTTCATGCGAGCAGTTCCAGATAGGCCTTGCGGCGCGCGGGCGCCATCCCGAGGATGTCCCGTTCCGACCATCCATAAGCACGCGCAAGCCGATGGACTTCGACCAGCAGCGCACGGGCGCGCACGTCAATCTCTTCGCGAAAATATCTGGGCAGATCGAGCGGCTGGTCCCAGACGCAGCAGCAGTCGGGACACGCGAGGCTCAGTTGAAGGTTGCCCAACGGATCGGCGGCCTCGAATGCGGCGTCGAGCGATGCCAGCAGGGCCTCGGTCCACTCGACGCGGGCCGGATCGTCGATGCAGCACGAGCGCGCGAGCGCGACGACCGCGTCGCGCTCGTCGCCGAGGCCGCTCACGGCGACGAGGTCACGGCGCGTCGGCAGGCGGAACCCCAGGCCCTGCACGCAAAGCGCTGGAGCGTCGGCGTGATCGGCCGAACCGTCGCGCTGGATCTTCAAAAGCGCATCGCCATCGAGCTCGAATTCGAGCCGCGCGCCGCATTGCGGACAGTCCATCGCGGCTTCGAGCGTCGCGCCGAACGTGGCGCAACGCAGCTCGAGCAGCGCCGTCTGGCAGCGCCCGAGCGGCCATTCGTCGAGGTGCGCGTCGCCCGCCATGCGCACGCTCGCCAACAGGTCGGCGCAGTCGTCGCAGTCGGCGCGACGGCGAGCGTCCCGCCGGGCCCAGATGTCGAGCAGCAACGCGTCGTCCAGAGGTTGCATGGATCACCCGACCGGCGGTTCGGTAAAGCTCGGCTCCTGCGGCTCGACCACGTCGTAGTCGCGCTCCCAGCCTTCGTTTTCGAGCTTCAGGTGCTGGATGGCGACGGCGTTGGCGTTGGCGTCTAGATCGGGCAGCGACTGGTATTCGGACACCCAGCAGCGGTAGACCTTGTAGGCGATGGCGAGCTGCCCCGCCTCGTTGTAGAACTCGAGGATGATGTCCTTGCGGAAATCCTGCAGCGAGACTTCCTTGCCGGCGCCGCCGACATAGTTCCAGACCTTGTTGGCCCACTGCTCGAACTCGGGATCGTGGGTGACGCCGCGCTCGAGCGTGATCGCCTCGTACTTGCTGCGTCCCGGCGATTTGCGCGAGCTCGAATGGTCGCCGCCTTCGCGGTGCTCGACCACTTCCGTGGTGCGCTTGAGCGCGCTGCACTTGCTGATTCCCGCCACGTAGCGGCCGCCCCACTTGATGCGAAACTTGAAGTTCTTGTAGGGATCGAAGCGGGACGTGTTGACGCTGAACTGTGCCATCGCGTTCTCCTAGGTCTGCACCTGACCGGCCATCTGCTGGATCTGCAGCACCACGAACTCCGCTGGCTGCAACGGTGCGAATCCGACCCACACGTTCACCACGCCCATGTTGATGTCGTTCTGGGTGGTGATCTGGCCGTCGCACTTGACGAAGTACGCCTCGCGCGCCGATGCGCCCTGGAACGCGCCCTTGGTGTAGAGATCATGCATGAAGGCGCCGACGTTCAGCCGCAGTTGCGCCCACAGCGGGTTGTCGTTCGGCTCGAACACCGCCCACTGCGTGCCGCGATAGAGCGATTCCTCCAGGTAGAGCGCGAGCCGCCGGACCGGCACGTACTTCCATTCGGAACCCACCTGGTCGTTGCCTTGCAGGGTACGTGCGCCCCACACCACGTTGCCGTACACCCTGAAACTTCTCAGACAGTTGACGGCCATGATGTTCAGCGTGCCGTTTTCGAGGTCGGTCAGCGGGATGACCAGTCCGGTCGCACCCGTGAGGCTCGCGTCGACACCCGCGGGCGCCTTCCAGATGCCCCGCGAGGCGTCAGTCGATGCGTAGATGCCGGCGACGAACCCGCACGGCGGATAGGAAGCGATGCGTCCCTGCTGCAGCGGGTCGGGCGCGTCGACCCAAGGGTAGTAGAGCGCCGAGTTGATCGAATCCTTGCCGGTGATCTGGCTGTTTGGCCCGTTGGCCTCGAACGTGGCGAGGCTCACCGTCGGATCGGAATCGACGATCAGGAAGGCGCGGTGCGCACGGCAGTAGCCCTGAAGCAGGGCGATCGTGGCCGCGTCGGTCTCGGCCGGCACGCACAGCAGGTTGAAGAGGTCGACCCGGTCCAGCAGGAAGACCCCGCCGCTTCCGGTGTTGTCGGCGTTGAGCGCCTTGTGGAATGCGGATGTGCCCGGCGTCAGCACGTTGCCGTCGAGACTCGAGCCGGCGAGCGTGTACGGGGACGGCGGCGAGCCGCCTCCGGGCGGATTGGGCTTCGGCGCCACCGTCGTGATGCTGCTCAGCTGGATGAAGCTCGATCCGCTGTTGACGACGCTGCCCACATAGCGCCCTTGCGGATCGGCGGTGTCGTTCGAGAGATTCGTGAAACTCTCGACGATCGATTCACTGCCGCCGGCGGGCGTGTAGGTGACGAGCACGGAGAAGCGCGTCGCATCGCCCGGCTTGGCCACGATGCGCACGCCATAGAACGTTGCCCACATGCCGGGGCTGGACGCCGTCGCCACGAAGGCCGTGCCGCCGCTCGTATCGGGCACGCTGACCTTGGCCGAACCCGCCGTCGCCGAGTCCACGAGACGGACGATATAAGCCTGCTGTCCGCCGTTGTTGAAGAACTGGTTGACGCTGTAGCCGAGCGTGCTGCGGGAGTCGAGCCCGCCGAAGACGCGCTGGAACTCCGGCCAGCTCTGCACCAGGGTGGCCTGCGTGGTCGGCCCCTGCGCGGCCCAGCCGATGAATCCGGTGATGGACGTGGCCACGCCCACGATGGTGTGGATGCCGCTCGGCACTTCTTCGATGTACACACCCGGGAAGGTGTAGGTCGTCATGGTTGGCGTCTCCATGGGCACGAGCGTCGCCAGTGCGCGCCGCTTCGTGCGCTTGAAAAGCGAGCGGCATGCCAAGGCGCCGGATCATGCGCGATCAGGCAGCGAAAGCGTTGATCGAAAAAGCAGGGCGCGAGAACGCGACGCGGTGCGCCAGCGCCGGAATTCGCGCGGGTGTCACCTGTGCGATGTGACACCCGCGCAGCGTGGCGGACCCGCATCCGGGGCTTTGTGAGGTGTCACAGCGGGTGTCACACGCTGTCTCACCTGTGACGGGGACGATTCCGCGATGCCATAGCGCGACATCTTGCGATAGAGGGTCATGCGGGAACACCGCAGCTCGCGCGCCGCCAGCGTCTTGTTCCACTGTGCCGCGATCAGCGCCGAAAGAATCCGGCTGCGCTCCAGCCTCGTTACGTCCGCGGCGGCAGGCCCCGTCGTCGTACGCAAGCTGTCGGGCAGATGGCACAGATCCACGGTGTGCTCGGGCGGATCGACGAACACGACTTCGAGCAGATTGCGCAGCTCGCGCACATTGCCCGGCCAGTCATGGTTCATGACGCATGACAGCGCCGCGGCGGTGAACTCACGCACGCCCTGGGCGTGGCGGGCATTCATTTCCGAAAGGAAGTGGCGCAGCAGCATCGGGATGTCCGCCCTGCGCTCGCGCAACGGCGGCAAGTGGATGCGGGCGACGTTCAAGCGGTAATAGAGATCCTTGCGAAAGCGGTTCGCCGCGACGAGCTCGCCGAGATCCTGGTTGGTAGCGGCGACGACCCGCACATCGAGCGCGATCGCCCGCTTGCTGCCCAGCGGATAGACCTCGCGGCTTTCGAGTGCTCTCAGTATCTTCGCCTGCGCATAGAGGCTCATTTCGCCGATCTCGTCGAGAAACAGCGTGCCTCCCTTCGCGGCGCGGAACTTGCCTTCGTACGCGGCTTGCGCCCCCGTGAAGGCCCCACGCTCGAACCCGAACAGTTCGCTTTCCAATAGCGCGTCCGGCAATGCAGCGCAGTTGACTGGCATGAAGGGGCCGTTCGAGCGCGCACTCTGTCGATGGATAGACTGCGCGACGCACTCCTTGCCGGTGCCGGTTTCGCCGGTCAGCAGCACGTTGATCTCGGAGCGCGCCACCTTGAGCACGAACGCCTTGGCGCTGCGCATAGCCTCAGTGTTGCCCAGCAACGCATGCGTCGTGCACGGGGACCAGAATGTGGATGCCACCAACGGAGTTGCTTGCATGAGCGTTTATCCGGCTTGTCCCGATTCCGTGGACGTCAATGACTCAAATTGCGGGACCGTATCGACCCGGGTTATCGTCGGCACGAGTTCGCCAAGTTTGCGTGACGCACGTCACGCAAATGCATGCGGAGTCAATCCGCTCCACGTTGCGTTGGTCTTCCATGCCTGAATCTGTTTCTTCAAACAAAATAGCATGTCTAATGGATTAATCTTCGCTCGAGTGAGTTTTCAGTACCGATGCGCCAATCTAAGTATTTTCGCATGGCGGCGCCATCGTAGCGACGAGCGCAGGGTCGTGCCATCCAAGACATACAAAAACCAGTTTAGTTAGTCGCGGGCAAGTTTTAAAGCGCAAAATGTCGTGATAATCCGCCATGCAAGCCGTCAGGCTCACCGGACGTAATACCGGGGCACGGTCCGTCGGATTTTCGATCAATGAATGCCCGGCTCGACGCAAGGACGACGCACCCGTGATTGATCTCAGGCGCGAACGTCTTTAGCGATATTGTTGGATCAGAGACGCAATCAGAAAGACCCCGTTGGGGCTGGGGGCTGCTAACCGATTCGGCAAGCTATGACCTTGGCCATCTGAACAACTGGCACCAGGGATGGGCGCGCGGATTGTCGGCGACGAACTCTCGGCGCTGTAAAGTCATTGCTTCCGACGCACTCGATCAAGCCTCTATTGAATTTACGTGCATGACTGCATGCGACGTCCTATTATTGATATTCATACGTCATACTAATGATATTGCAGCGTGCGACAAATGTAGGAAGGCTAGTGTTGCGAACCGGCGGATTTCAATCGCGTCTGCGCGCGATTTGGCACAAACCCTTTGATCGAGTGAAGGCTATTTAAAGCAGAATTGCAAGAAATTTTTCATTGCCTGCGGCCGGGGTAGGATGTCCGCTATCCTGATGATGGCCGACGTCGGTCAGCCAGACACTTTACCCTCTCTTGGCGTCACTTTCTGGGCAAGCACAGTTGTCATGCCCTACCGATCCGTTCCAAGTGAGCACCGAGTTTCGTCCGTATCAGGGGCGGAAGAGCGGACGCTCGTTTGGCCTCTGTACGGCTCCGAACGTGCGGCGCCGCACCGCTGCAGGATCGAATATTGCCCCGTCGAGTTCGAAGGTGGGAATTTGCAAGACGGACGCTGGACACGAAGCGGTCTCATACGTTTGTTGAACCCGCGTCGAATTTCCATGGTTCTTGTCGCGAACGCTGCGCCGCTTCCTCGCCACTGGACGTGATCACCTAGGTAATTGACACGTATGGACCTAGGTAATTTGAGCCTCTACCCTGCTTTTGATACCGGAACGAACCGACATTCAAACAGGAGAGGAACAATGCCAGCTCACGACACTCAACAGGTGGACACCAAGACGCTACGAAGAGTTATCGCGGCGGCTTCAATTGGAAATTTTGTCGAATGGTTCGATTTCGCCGCGTACGGATTTCTGGCAACCATCCTGACGCGGGAGTTCTTTCCCAGTGGCGACCCTACTGTCGGGCTTCTGAAAACGTTCGCGGTATTTGCGGTCGCGTTCGCATTCCGTCCGCTGGGCGGCCTCTTCTTTGGGGTCGTCGGCGACCGGATCGGCCGCAAGCGAACACTCGCTTTCACGATCCTGCTGATGGCCGGCTCGACGACGTTGATCGGCGTTCTCCCGACTTACGCGAGCATCGGCTACTGGGCGCCGCTCCTGCTTACGATCATTCGCTGCGTTCAAGGATTTTCCGCAGGCGGCGAGTACGCGGGGGCTTGCGCTTACGTGATGGAACATGCTCCACGTCGTCGTCGCGCGTTCTTCGGCAGCTTCGTTCCGGTTTCGACTTTCTCATCGTTCGCTTGCGCGGCCGTTGTTGCGTATTTGCTCGAATCCTCGTTGTCGTCGCAAGCGATGGTCGACTGGGGTTGGCGCATTCCGTTTCTGATCGCGGCGCCGGTCGGTCTCATCGGCGTCTACCTGCGCGTCAATTTAAACGAAACGCCCGCATTTCAGGCGCTCGAAGGAAAGAAGGAAGTTGCGCACGCGCCCTTGGTGGAAACCCTGCATTCCCAGTCTCGGAACATCTTGAAGCTCGGCGCCTTCGTATCGGTCACAGCCCTGTCGTTCTACACGTTCACGACGTACTTCGCGACCTATCTTCAAGTGGTCGGCCATCTGTCTCGCGGCACCTCGCTGCTGGTGACCGTCCTCGCCCTTCTCTTCGCTGCGGCCTTGTGCCCGCTCGCCGGCTTCTTCTCCGACCTGGTGGGCCGCCGGGCGACGATCGCGAGCACCTGCATCTTCATCATCGCGTCGGTTTATCCCGCCTTCGCGCTGGGTGGATCGGGTGTCTTGTCGCAGTCGTTGGCTGGTGTGGCGCTCCTCGCCATCGGCGCCGTGCTCTCGGGCGTGGTGACCGCACCGCTCATGTCGGAAGTATTCGCAACGAAGACGCGATACACCGCGTCCGCGATCACCTACAACCTGGCGTACACGATCTTCGGCGGCACCGCGCCGCTGGTCGCGACATGGTTGATCTCCGCCACCGGAACGAATCTGTCGCCCGCGTACTACCTGATCGCGGTGTCGATCTTCTCGATGATCGGCGGCCTCGCGCTGCATGAAACATCGAAGACCGCACTTGAAGAAGCCGGTCCCGCCACCGACAGCCCGAGCAACGCCGCCTCGGTCAATCACACATTCGAACGAATCTCCTGAGCGCGCGGTTCCCTTTCGACTCGTACATGCATACTGATCGGATAAAAGCAATGAGCAGCCTTCACGATTCGAGCATCATCATCGACGGTCTGAACATATCGAAGTTCGAGCGCTCCGTGTTCGAAGACATGCGCAAGGGCGGAGTCACGGCCGTGAACTGCACGGTCTCCGTCTGGGACGACTTCCAGAAAACCATCGACAACATCGCGGAAATGAAACGGCAGATCCGCGAATACAGCGAAATCCTCACGCTCGTGCGCACGACCGACGACATCGTGCGCGCGAAGAAGGCGAACAAGACCGGCATCATCTTCGGCTTTCAGAACTCCTATGCGTTCGAGGACAACCTCGGCTATATCGAAGTGTTCAAGGAACTCGGCGTGAATGTCGTGCAGCTTTGCTACAACACGCAGAATCTTGTCGGCACCGGCTCTTACGAACCGGACGGCGGATTGTCTGGATACGGCCGCGAAGTGATCCAGGAGATGAATCGCGTCGGCATCATGGTGGATCTTTCGCACGTCGGCGCGAAGACATCCTCGGACGCCATCGCGTGCTCGAAGAAGCCCGTCACGTACTCGCATTGCTGCCCATCCGGATTGAAAGAACATCCGCGCAACAAGACAGACGATCAACTGCGCGAGATCGCTGAAGCCGACGGCTTCGTCGGCGTGACGATGTTCATGCCGTTTCTTCGACGGGGCGCGGACGCGACCGTCGAAGATTATCTCGAAGCGATCGAATATGTAATCGATGTGATCGGCGAAGACAAGGTCGGCATCGGCACCGACTTCACGCAGGGTTACAGCACCGAGTTCTTCGACTGGATCACGCACGACAAAGGCCGCTATCGTCGTCTGACGGACTTCGGCAAGGTCGTCAATCCGGAGGGCATTCGGACGATCGGTGAATTCTCGAACCTGACGTCCGCGATGGAACGCGCTGGCTGGAGCGAATCGCGCATCAAGAAGGTGATGGGAGATAACTGGCTGCGCGTATTCGGCGAAGTCTGGAACGGCTGAATGGAACCGAGAATACGAACCCGTCATGCAGCCTCAATTGCCTATCGACGTCGATCCGCAAACCGGCGTCTGGACCACCGACGCGCTGCCGATGCTCTATGTGCCGCGCCACTTCTTCACGAACAATCATATTGCTGTCGAAGAAGCCCTCGGCCGCGAAGCGTCAGCGGCATGGCGGTGTTCGAGCACTCTCTGATGCGCTTGTCGCAGCGCGGCTGGGGCTTGTTGAGCATCGTCGAAGCCGACCCGGCGACGTCGCGTGCGCGCATCCATCTGCGTCATTCGTCAATCGTGCTTGCACAGCCGAGCAAGCACGGAACACTCTGCTACATGTTCGCGGGCTGGTTCGCCGGCGCGATGGATTGGCTCAATGACACCGCTCCTGCCGGCACGGCAACAGGACCGCGCTCGAAGGCAATCGAATCGCAATGTGCGGGCGGAAGTCACGATTGCTGCGTCTTTCACGTCGCGTGACCGTTGGCCCGCGCGCTACACTCACATAGGAGCCTACGTACACACAAGCCGTGCTCAGAACGCAATCCACGCCGATATACAACATGCCGCACATGACCGACACGATGTCCAGTCTCGACTACGAGGACCTCTTCAGGCATCTGCCAGTCGCAGTCATCGTGGCCAGAGAGCGAATCATGGTGGACTGCAATACGAGAGCTCTGGAACTGTTCAGGGCGGAACGCAGCGACATCGTCGACCAGTCCTTCTCGAAGCTTTATCCCCAGCAGAAAGACTTCGCGACGACCGGTCGGCGCCTCGCGCCGCTAATCGCGAAGCGCGCGGTGTTCAGCGACGACCGCATCATGCGTCGCATCGACGGCAGTCATTTCTGGGTTACTGTATGCGGCTTCGGCTATAACCCGAAGCGGCCTTTCGAACTGGCTATCTGGACTTTTGCCGACCTGTCGGACAACGCAAAGCAGACTGACGTCGCGAGCACGTTGACGGAGCGCGAGCGCGACGTCGCCGCGTTGCTCGTGCACGGCTTGACGAGCAAGGAGATCGGCAAGGAATTGAACATCAGCCCACGCACGGTCGACATCCATCGCGCAAGCCTGCTGCGAAAGTATGAAGTGCGGGCGACATCCGATCTCATCGCCCGGCTTCTTGCGTGAACCTCGCTTCAGACGGCGCCAATGGATCACTGGCAAGTCGATGGATGACTGCAATGAGGAAAAGCTGTTCGTCTCGGAACTGAGGGTGAAGTCGCTCCTGCGCAAGATCAACTCGAATCTCGGCGCACAAAACCGGACGCAGGCCGTCGCCATCGGCAGGACGCGGGGCTTGATCCAGAAACCGCGCGGACGGCCGCGAGGCGCACGCGCACCATGCGGGCAGACTTCTCGCGATAGGTTATCCATTCGACCTGTTCGATTCCGAAACGTGGAGTTCATCGCCCGCGTCGCACACCTACCGGCGGCAGCATCGAACACGCCCTGCTCCCGAAAAAATCTCCATCCCAACCATGAGTTATCGGAAAGCCAACGTCTTACTTTAGAGTGCGCAGACTTCCATGCAGCGTCCTGCCGACCCGCATGCATACACTTGCGCAAATATCGCGGCTACGGATTCAGAGCTGGCAGGAAATGGCGCCCGCCTATAATGACCATCACAAGGTGGGAAGCGGCGCCGCGGCGAACTGCCGGGACGTAAAGCGGAGGTCGGTTTCGGTCCGATGCGATGCGACGGTTGCGGAAGTTGAAGTGGGCTGGAGCCGCAGTTTGCTCTGCCGATAGATGCTTTGAGGCTCAACAATGAGGCGGCGTCGTGACCACAGACTCCAATAAAAGTAGCATTGCTGCGCTGACGCTCGCTGCCATTGGAATTGTATACGGCGACATTGGAACCAGTCCGCTTTACACCATGAAGGAGGTATTCGCGAAGCATCACGGTCTTTCGCCTGTCCCTGTCAATGTGCTGGGGGTGGTCTCGCTGATTTTGTGGGGCCTCATAATCGTGATTTCGCTCAAGTACGTAACTCTTGTTTTGCGGGCGGACAACCGAGGTGAAGGCGGGATTATGGCGATGACCGCGTTAGCGCTATCGTCGGTCACTCAGAAATCCCGCTGGTACTATCCGGTGATGCTGCTTGGCATGGTCGGCGCGGGGCTGTTTTTCGGCGACGGCGTGATTACGCCAGCCATTTCAGTCTTGTCGGCCATTGAAGGGTTGGAAGTGGCCGCGCCTGGTCTTAAGCCGTATGTTATCCCTGTGACGTTGGCCGTTCTGGTTGCACTATACTTGGTGCAGCGCAGGGGCACAGCCGGTATCGGAAAATGGTTCGGCCCGATTGTCCTGGTCTGGTTCATTACGCTTGCTGCGATGGGCATCGCTAATATCGCTAAGAACCCGGTCATTCTGATTGCCTTCAATCCGCTCCACGCCCTCGGCTTCCTCATTCACAACGGGTGGTTCGCCTTCGTCGCCCTCGGTGCGGTTGTCCTGGCGCTCACCGGTGCCGAAGCGCTGTATGCTGATATGGGCCATTTTGGCAAGAAGACAGTTCGCCTGGCCTGGTTCTCTATCGTCGCTCCCGCGCTGGCACTCAATTACCTCGGGCAAGGCGCCTTGTTGTTATCGAACCCGGCGGCGGTTTCAAATCCTTTTTTTCTGCAACTTGGCCCTTGGAGCGTCTATCCGCTCGTAGTGCTCTCGACGATGGCGACTGTTATCGCATCGCAGGCGACAATCTCGGGTGCATTTTCAGTGACTCAGCAAGCTATTGCCCTGGGCTTCCTGCCCCGTATGCGCATCCGCCAGACCTCTGAAAGCCAAAAGGGGCAAATCTACATCCCACTCGTCAATTGGCTACAGCTCGCGGCTGTCATTTTGGCCGTCGTGGGATTCGGCTCGTCTTCCAATTTGGCCTCGGCCTATGGCATTGCTGCGACCGCTACCATGTTGACAACGACGCTGCTCACGTTCTTCGTTGTTCGCTTCGGCTGGAAGTTCGCGTTGTTGCTGTCGGTCGCAGCGACCGGATTCTTTTTGATGATCGACGTAGCTTTGTTCTCTTCCACGAGTTTGAAAATCATTAGCGGCGGCTGGTTTACGCTGACAATCAGTGCGCTAATGGTCATGCTCATGCTGACGTGGCGAAGGGGGCGCGAACTGGTTTTCCAAAGCCTCCAACGCCAACTCATCCCTCTCGACGACTTCCTCCAGTCGCTATTCATCAATCCACCGCTACGCGTCCCTGGCACAGCCGTCTTTTTCCGTGCTGAAGGTGACGGCGTTCCGCATGCGCTGCTGCATAACCTGTTGCATAACCAGGTGCTGCATGAACGAACGATATTTTTGACTGTGTTCGCTACCGACATCCCCAGGATTCCGGATAGGGAACGCATCAAGGTGGTCCCGCTTGGACACAACTGCTATCAAGTCAACGTCTTCTATGGATTCTCGGATGAGCGCGACATACCGAACGCTTTGCAAAAAGGTCGGCACGCAGGACTCTCGATTGACCCGATGCAAACCTCCTTCTTTATCGCCCGCCAGACAGTCCTCGCCACGCCGAAAGCCGGCATGGCGCTATGGCGGGAGGCCTTGTATGCTGCGATGTCTCGCAACGCCCGCGACGCGGCTGATTACTTCAAGATTCCTCCCAATCGGGTCATCGAACTGGGAGCGCAGGTAGAGATTTGAAGGGGTATTTTAGACTCGAACCAAGGGTGCCGGCTCCGTCCTTGGCAGCATCACGTCGTATCCGCGTAGAAGTCCGCGATTGGTGTCGCAAGCGAATTGGCGTTCATGAGCAACTGAGGGGACCGACGCAAGCTCCGCTGAATCGAAGTCTATGGTCGCCCGGCTCTTTCGGCCGCGGCTTGGCAAACGCGATCGATCACCTGCTGCAATTGTTCGATCGAATATGGCTTGGGCAGCGATTCGTGAATATAGCGAGTATCGCTGATGACCGGCGGCTCGCAGCCGGACACGAATACAATTGCACCCTCGTACCGCATCTCGACAAGCTTGCTTGCAAGCTCGATTCCCGACATGCCCGTCAATGTGATGTCCGTGAGGACGGCGTCGAAGCGCTCGTCTGCGAACGCCTGAAGCGCGTCTTCGGCCGACGCCGCTTGAACCACAACATGTCCGGGCGTCGACAGAATGTCGCAGGTCGCTTCGCGTGCCGCTGGATCGTCGTCGACCAGCAATAGCCGGTACCTGTGCTACGGCTTTGCTGCTTCGCCCGCTTTTACATCAAGCGTCGATACGATCGGCCGCGTATCTGCGACGTCAGGAGCATCGTTCGATACTCCGAGCATGTTTTCCCTTTTTTGCGACCTTCATTTTCTGTGCGCCTCGGTTTCTTCAAGGTGACGGACCGGATCGCCACGAGGCTGCGCGACAACGTATCGGATGCGGGGATCGTCGCCATCGCAGTCTTCGGCGCCGGGGATCGATGCCAAGTAAGCTTAGGCCGCCCGAGAGCGGGCATTTGAATCTACGCTAGAAAGCGGAGCTTTTCCGAGGACATGTCGGCGGGCCAATTTTCCCAGATCAACCGCTTTTGTGGAATCACCCTTTCTCCAATCCGACATTCGAAAACCGCGCCCAAAGATCGACCAATGAGCGCAGGCTCGCGCTCTCGCTCACTCAAGCACCTTCGCTAGGTTTCCCGGGTGCGGCGGAAGTCCCGACGCCTACTTAGTCTGCTGTCGGCTCTAATCCGTCGTCGCTCACAAGTTCGATCGCATCGTGCGGTGAAATCGGTCCGCCCTTTACCACCTCTGCGTATACGCCGAGGTCGCCATGCACGACGTACTCCCGGATAGCAAGCGGAAGATTTAGACCGCGCTCGCCGGTCGCCGGGTCGACACTCGTTGCTGCACACCGCTTCGTGCGTCGAACGATCTTCAACCTCGCGTCTCCAATTACAAGTTCTCGGCCCAGCCACTCCAGCTCGCTCCACGCGGGTGCGCCTTCGAAATAGACATTCGCACGAAAGCGGATTGGATCGAGCTCCATACCAACTCGCTCGCCAAGGTCACGTACCGTTGCGAGGTTGATCAACGAGATGCTTCGCATTAGCGCGACCGAGTGGACACTGACGTCCGTGAATTGATGGCCGGGCGCATGTACGACCTTCGGCTCTCCAGGAAACGGCGTCGCCAGAAAGTCGCGCATGAACGCGGCAACACTTTCTCGACCAGCGTCAGAAGAGAGGTCATAGCGATCGGTTGCATCGCCATGCCGCACTTCGAGCTCGCCTGAGTCTTCGAAATAGCGCGTCTTCAGTTTCGCCAAGCGCTCGTACTTCGCGAGCATCAAGAATTTGGTTTTCGGCTCCGGCGTCGGTTGCTGTGGGTCGAACATGAAGGAGCCGTCTGTGATAGCAAAGGCTCTATCGAGAGGAAAACCGTGGGCGGCGATCAATTCTACGCTCGGCAGGCGCTCTGCCGAAAGGCCCTTGACAGGATACCGATTGAGCGAATGGACAAACATTACTACCTCCGCGACCCGATTTGCGCAGGGAAATCCTTGTTAGCGGGCTAACGCCGGTCAAGTCCGGGAATCCAAGACCTTCGTAGCTTTGAGATCTACCGATCCCGCGTAGTGAATACCGCTTCGGTCAACGAGTCTAGGGACCGGTGCGCCTTTTTGAAGGATTTGTATAAAGGCTCTCGATCCCGCTGATCTCACGACCAACCAACAATATCGCGCCTGACAGCCAATCTTGGTCAAAAGGCCGAGGGAGGTATTGCGCTCGACGGCCATCAGAGAGGATCGACTCCTTCGTCGGTTGTGAATACTTTTCGCGGAAAGTCGACAAGACGCTCACCCAGGGGCGCAAGCGTAGTGTAATTGCCGGACATTGTGCGCGCAGTGACCGGCCAATGTGGATCGAGAAATGTAATCTACCACGGCTTAGCAGTGGGACCAATCAATGGCATGCAACTGCACTGACCTATGCCAGCCTCACGCCCGCTTGTACATCGAACTTTGCGCGCGTAGCGTGCGGTTCCGCCGTCGCGTCCTCGCAAACGCGGAATTCGGCAAGGTCGGCAAGCCCAGCGCGTTCGGCCAGAACACACATCATGTCGAGTCGGGGCGCGTGGCACTCGGCCACGGGTCGCCTCCTGGATCTCTATCGGGTGGCGAGCGGAACGCTCGCTCTCGGAATAATTCGTGACCGTGCAGCATTTTCCCTCCGGGGCGGAGCGACAGATCAGGCATGACTGGTCTTGTAGTCGTAAACACCCCGGCCACTCTACGCGTACGCAGCAGGTCGACCGCTCGAGCAACGCGGCCGGCGAACTGTTCATGACGCCGCCAGATTGCCTTACACGTATCCCGTCGCCATAGTCCACCGGCCCAATTGCCGGTTCGTGCTTGTCAAGACTCTAACGTGGGCGATCGGCGATCCATTTTTGCGCGACATCTCGGCTCACGCCAGGCCCGCGTGTCACTCGTCACCGGGAAGCCACAGCCCGTTGAGCGTTCCCGATAAACAACTGGCGCGGCCGGCCGATCTTCTGTTCCGGGTCGGCAATCATCTCGTTCCACTGCGCGATCCAGCCGACTGTGCGCGCCATCGCGAAGATGCACCTGAACATCGACGTCGGGATGCCCAGAGCGCGCTGCACGATACCCGAGTAGAAGTCGACGTTCGGGTACAGCTTGCGCGATACGAAGTATTCGTCTTCCAGCGCGATCTTTTCCAGTTCCATCGCGAGCTTGAAGAGCGGGTCGTCGTGCAGGCCGAGTTCTTCAAGCACTTCGTGACACGTTTCGCGCATCAGCTTCGCGCGCGGATCGCCAAACTAGAACTTGTGGCGGATCCCTACCACGGCGGCCACTTGCGTCTCGGTGGTCGACGGAGCGCCGATCGCTTCGATCCATGCGTGCAGGTGCTGCGACGTCTTTTGATAAAAGCCGTTCAAATAGATGTCCGTCCGTTTCGAAAGGAAGTACTGTACGCCCGCGCTGGCCTGCCAATAGTTGCCCGAGCCCGATCCCTGAGTTACGTGGGTATACGTCTCGCCGATCGCCGCCTGCAATGCTGGCGTGAACTTGTAGCGAAGGCTGGCTTCACCATTTTCAAAGCGTACCGATCCGGTGCCTCCCCCGCTGCCAGTCGCGCCCGAGAACAGCGAGCCGCGGGCCGGATTGCCAAAGAGCGCCCCGGTATACAACAGGCCAATCGTCGCTGCGCCGAAGGCGTAGGTGCCGCCCGCGCCCCACTGCTGAACGGTCTCGGCGCTGGCCAGGGCGGGCATCGTGGAGGCACTATAGAAGTTGTCCGACGGAATGGCGCCCACTGTGTCGCCCTTGAACGCCGGATTGGCCAAACGCACATAGGCTGCACCCAGGGAAATGGGCCCGTTCACGTATCCCGCACCGAAGCTGTAGGCGCGGTTGACAGCGAAGTTTCCTGAGTTCGAGAAAGCGTACATCGCCTCCGCCTGAAAACCCGCATAGCTTAGCGTCGTGTACTTCACCGCGTTATCGACGCGATATGTATTGTTGATGTTGTCATTATCGAGCGGGTGCGTCGCGTAGGCCGTGAGCGCCGTGCTGCCGCCAACCTGCAGCGGCGCGACAAAAACCTGCAG
>NZ_FCON02000027.1 GCF_001544535.1 Caballeronia choica
CAAGTTCAATAGAAGCCTGAGCGCATCAAACGGTGTAAACCCCCCCCCCCCCCCCCCCCAAGCCCCAGCGATAACCCTCTCCCCCGTTCAGGGGATATTCCCCAATCGCGTTCGCCCCGATCATCTCCTTATCGGCACGACACCGTACCCCACCGCAACGCCAAAGCCGTGTCTGCCCACCATCCAGTTCAGGACTCAAGGAGACTCAGATGCGAGACGACGTCCAGGCCGCCGCGCCCTCGGCCTACGCCTATCCATTGCTGATCAAGCAACTGCTCCACGCGCCGTTCCTTCAGGCGCCGGACCAGGAAATCGTCTATCGCGGACAGGTCCGGATGACCTACACGACGCTGCGTGAGCGCATCGCACGGCTCGCCAGCGGGCTGAGTCAGCTCGGCGCGCGACACGGCAGCACCGTCGCCGTGATGGACTGGGACAGTCACCGCTATCTGGAATGCTATTTCGCGGTGCCCATGATGGGTGCCATCCTGCAGACGGTCAACGTGCGCCTGTCACACGATGAGATCGCGTACACGATCAATCACGCAGGCGCAGAAATCCTGTTCGTCCATACCGATTTTCTGCCCGTCCTCGAGGCGATCAAGGACCAGCTCGAAACGGTGCGTACCTTCGTCTGGATCGACGAAGAGGGCAGCGAGGCCAGTACGCATTCGATCTCGTTCGCAACCGAATACGAAGCCATGCTTGCCGCGAGTTCGGATCAGTACGACTTTCCGGATTTCGACGAGCACACGCGCGCCACGACGTTCTACACGACCGGCACGACGGGCCTGCCCAAGGGCGTCTATTTTTCGCATCGTCAACTGGTCCTTCATACGATTACCGTCATGGCGGCATTGGCGAGCCCCGAATCCGGACAGCGCTTTCATCGCGGCGATGTCTACATGCCGCTCACGCCCATGTTCCACGTGCACGCGTGGGGCATGCCCTACATCGCCACCGTGCTGGGTGTGAAGCAGGTTTATCCAGGCCGCTATCTGCCGGAGCGGCTGGTGCAACTCGTGCGCGACGAACGCGTGACCTTCTCGCATTGCGTCAGCACGATTCTGCACATGATGCTCAACTGTGCCGAAGCGAAGTCCGTCGACTTCAGCAAGTGGAAGATCGTGATTGGAGGCGGGGCGCTGACGCATGGACTCGCGCGCGTCGCAGTCGATCGCGGCATCGATATCTTTACGGGTTACGGCATGTCCGAAACATGTCCGGTGCTGAGCCTCGCTCAACTGCCGCCCGGCGCCGAGGCGCTGGATGCGGATGAGCAGTTGCGCCTGCGCTGCAGGACGGGTCTGCCGATACCGCTCGTCGACCTGCACATCGTCAATGAAAACATGGAGGACGTCACCCACGACGGTAAAGCGTATGGAGAAGTCGTCGTGCGCGCGCCCTGGCTGACCCAGGGCTACCTGAACAACCCCGAGGCTTCCGCTGACCTCTGGAGCGGCGGCTACCTGCACACGCAGGACATTGCGAATATCGACCCGACGGGAAATCTCCAGATCACGGACCGCATCAAGGACGTGATCAAGTCGGGAGGCGAATGGATCTCATCGCTCGAAATCGAAAGCCTGATCTCGCAGCACCCGGGCGTGTCCGAAGTGGCCGTCATCGGCATCAGCGACGAGAAATGGGGCGAGCGACCGGTGGCGTTGGTGGTGCTCAAGGAGGGCGCCGAGATCACCGAGGACGACATCAAGCGCCATGTGCTGACGTTCTGTGCATCGGGACACATCTCGAAGTACGCGGTGCCGCAAATCGTCAAGTTCGTCGACGGACTGCAGAAGACGAGCGTCGGCAAGATGAACAAGAAGTGGTTGCGCGCGCAGTTCGCTTGACCGGTCACGAGGAGAAAACATCATGAGCATCAACGAATACAGCATCGCCACGATCGAGGACTTCATCGGTCGCGAACTGGGTGTGTCGAACTGGGTCGTCGTCGACCAGGCGCGCATCGACGCATTCGCGCAATGCACGGGCGACACGCAGTGGATCCACGTGGACGTCGAGCGCGCTAAACGCGAGAGCCCGTTCGGCGGACCCATTGCGCATGGCTACCTGACGCTTTCGCTGTTGGCATCGCTGGCGATGGAGATCGGCATCATCCCCAAAGACGCGTCCGCTGGCCTCAACTACGGGCTGGACAAGGTGCGCTTCATGACGCCCGTGAAAGCGGGGGCGCGTGTGCGAAACCGCGTGACGTTGCTGGCGGTGGAGCGCAAGGGCGGCGGCCGGGTCATTGTCAAGACGATGAACGAGTTGCAGATCGATGGCGAGGACAAGCCGGCATTGATCGCCGAGACACTGGCGATGCTGGTCGCATGACCCGACGTACACAACAACACTGAATAGAGCCGATTGAGGAGCAGCAAGATGGCGGTAAGAACTGAAGACCAGTCGCGAAGCGAACCACTGGACGATCTCGCGGCGTCTGCCACGGAAGGCATGTTGGGCCCCAACCCGTTTGTCGGGCTGCGTCCGTCTGACGTTCTTGCCACCGCGCAACAAATCGGCGCGCAGGCGTTGCGGCAACCCGCTCTGGTCGTGGAGCAGGAAGCGAAGCTGGTCCGCGACCTGATTGCCGTGCTGAGCGGCAATGGGAAAGCCACGCCACCGCAGGGAGACAAGCGTTTCACCGATCCGGCATGGCAGGATAATTCGCTGTATCGCATGACGCTCCAGGGCTATTTCGCGTGGCGTGACGCGCTTTCCGGGTTTGTCGATCGTTCCGCACTCGATCCGAAGACCAAGGAGCGTGCGCAGTTCGTGCTGTCGCTGTACACCGACGCGCTCTCGCCGACCAACACCTTGCTCGGCAATCCCGCTGCGCTCAAGAAGGTGGTCGAGTCCGGTGGCGCGAGCCTGCTTGGGGGGTTGAGGAACATGATGACCGACATGCTGAAGAATCAAGGCATGCCGGCCCAGGTCGACAAGACGGCATTCGAGGTCGGCAAGAACCTTGGCACGTCGCGCGGTGCCGTGGTGTTTCGCAACGAGGTGCTGGAATTGATCCAGTACGCACCGACGACCACGCACGTCCATGGCCGCCCGCAACTGATCGTGCCGCCGCAGATCAACAAGTACTACATTTTCGATCTGTCGGAAGGCAAGAGCATCGTCGAGTATCTGGTGAAGAGCGAGTTCCAGGTGTTCGTGGTGAGCTGGCGCAATCCCACCGCCGCGCAATCACACTGGGCGCTCGATACCTACGTCACGGCACTCCTCGAAGCGATCGCGGCGGTACGCGATATCACGGGCAGCGATGACATCAATCTACACGGTGCCTGCTCCGGCGCGATGACCATCTCGGCGTTGCTCGGATATCTGGCGAGCCGCGGCGACAAATCCGTCAACGCCGCCACGCTGATGGTGGCCGTACTGGACAACAAGGCGGATTCGCAACTCGGTCTTTTCGCGACACCCGAGGCCGTCGCGGCAGCCAAGCAAGCCAGCACGTCGCGGGGCGTGCTCGCCGGTGAGGAGATGGGCCGCGTGTTCGCGTGGATGAGACCCAACGACCTGGTGTGGAACTACTGGGTCAACAACTACCTGATGGGCAAGACGCCGCCCGCGTTCGACATCCTGTACTGGAACAACGACACGACGCGCTTGCCCGCGCGGATGCACGGCCAGTTGCTCGACATCTTCATGGACAACCTGTTCACGAAGCCTGGCGCACTGAGCGTACTCGGCACGCCGATCGACCTGTCCGGCGTGACGTGCGACAAGTACGTGGTGGCCGGCATCACCGATCACATCACGCCGTGGAAGGGTGTCTACAACACGGCCCGGCTGTTCGGCGGCGATACGCGGTTCGTGCTGAGTTCGAGCGGCCACATCCAGAGCCTGATCAATCCGCCGGGCAATCCGAAAGCGAAGTTCTACCTCAATCCTGAACTGCCCGCGAACGCCGACGCATGGCTCGCGAGTGCGCAGACCGAGAAGGAATCGTGGTGGGGCAACTGGCGAGACTGGCTGTCCGCGCGCTCCGGCGAACGCCGCGAGGCGCCGTCGACGCTCGGAAACAAGCGGCATCCGTCGCTGGCGGCGGCGCCGGGAACCTACGTCCTGCAAGCCTGACGCACCAAACGCTGGCGGCATCGTGGCCGTCATCGACTCAACTATCTTGTCTGGAGAACCGGCGATGGAATCGACCAATCCCAATACCCTTCTTGCTGAATACATCAAGCTCATCCAGCAGTTCAAGCTGCCCGGCATCGACGCAAGCGCGATTCTGGAGTCGCGCCGCAAGGACATCGAGGCACTCGCAGCCGCCAACACGACGGCGCTGACGGGCATGCAGTCGCTCGGTCAGAAACAGATGGAGATTCTGACCGCGACAATGACGCAGCTCCAGTCGCTGGTCACGCAGCAGAGCGGAACGGAGACCAGGCCGGGCGCGGGTGAAGCAGTGCAACAGGTGTTGCACAAAGCGCTGGCCGACATGCAGGAACTCGCCGAGACGGCGTACCGTGCCCAGTCCGACAGCTACGCGGCGATCTCGAAGCGCGTGGCCGAGAACGTCGAGGAGTTGAAGGCGATCCTGCGACCCGCCAAGTAATGCGGCACGGCGCCGCCTGGCGCCGATACTACGACGAAGTGTGTCGCGACGAGGTTGTGTCCGGATGAGAGAAATGAATATTAGTCCCGAGTCTGTCACCAGCATGGAAATCCAGACGGTCGATCTCGATGGACAGATCTTGCGCGTCGGCATCAGGCATGGCAGTGACGCCTCCCCGCCGCTTCTCATCTTCAACGGCATCGGTGCCAATCTGGAGCTGGTCGAGCCGTTCGTGGAAGCACTGGACGATGTCGGCGTCATTATTTTCGACATTCCCGGTGTGGGCGGCTCACCGGTGCCTCTCGCGCCCTATCGGTTCTCGACGCTGTCGGTGCTGACCGACAAGCTGTTGCAACGACTGGGGTATGACGGACCGGTCGACGTGCTTGGCGTATCGTGGGGCGGCGCGCTCGCGCAGCAGTTCGCGCGGCAATATCCGGTGCGCTGTCGCAGGCTGATCCTTGCGTCGACTTCGCCGGGGGTCATCATGGTGCCGGCCAAACTCTCTGTTCTGACAAAGCTGATCGGTGTCAGGCGTTATACCGATCCGGACTATCTACAACGGGTCGGAGCGCAGATCTACGGTGGCGCTTACCGGCGCGATCCCGGGTTGCTTGGGGAGCACAGCCGTCATATGCAGCCACCGCGCGGGCGCGGATACCTGTATCAATTGATGGCCGCATGGGGATGGACCAGCCTGCACTGGCTCGGTTCGTTGCGGCAGACGACGCTCGTCATGCATGGGAGCGACGACCCTATCGTGCCGCTGGTGAATGCGAAGATTCTTGCGGCGCGCATCCGCAATGCCGAGCTGTATGTCGTCGATGACGGTCATCTGTTTCTTATCACGCGGGCGAAAGACGTTGCGCCGGTCGTGCGCAAGTTTCTACGTCAGGACGGGTAGGCGCCGGCGACCTCAGATCAACCCCATCGCCTGCGCCCGCGCCACCGCATGCGCGCGCTTGTCGACCGCCAGTTTCACGAAAATGCTCTTCACATGCGACTTGACCGTTTCAGGCGCAATTCCAAGATTCCGAGCAATTTCCTTGTTCGAAAGCCCCTGCGCGATCAAATCGACGATGTTGCGTTCTCGCGCGCTTAGCGATTCGCGCTCGGCGTCACGCTGGGATTTGTTGTCGGGCTGATAACGCGCACGCCAGCCATCCAGCAGACGGTCGATGTAACTCACCATGTCTTTCGTCTGCGCCGTGTTGCGTGTTCCGTCGCGCATCGCCTGCAATAGCGGCCCGATTTCAGGACCCTGGTCAAGGATCGACTGGTAAATGCCCGCAGGGGCGGCCACCTTCAAGACCTCGCCAAAGACCTCGATAGCCTCGCGCGCTTTGCCCCCACCCATCCACGCGAGTGCGAGCGTGGTTCGCAAGCGCAATGCGAGGTCGTCGCCATGACGGGCTTCGGCGCTGCGCCGCGCAGCGTTCAAACATTCGACGGCTTCATGCGTCCGATTCTGCGCCATCGCAACACAAGCCGCGGCGAGCGCGCGATAGTTGTCAATCTCCGCCGAAACCGGTGAGGACGATTGCGAGCCTCGGGCTGCAAGTCCATCGAGCTGGGAAGCGCACGCTGCGGCCTCTGCCATCCTGCCTTCCCTGATATGCAGCCGCGTGCGATCGACGAGCGCCGCTGCAATCAGCCGATGCCAGCCTCGCCGGTGGCCGAGGACTTGCGCGCGGTCGAGCAGCGCGTACGCCTGCGCGGTGTTCGACCGCGCAACCGCGATCCGGACGAGCAGGCGATACGCGATCAGCACGCTATCCAGCATGACCGCCAGATCGACGACCGGCATCAGATCGAGGACGAGCGCTTCGGCTTCGTCAAGACGGCCCTGCTCATAGCGGATCTGGGCGATCATCGGCGCGCACAATGCGGCGGAGATGGACTGCGGGCCGGAGTAACGCTCGGCCAGATGCATCGATTCCATGAAGTACTGCTCGGCCAGCGCAAAGTGCATCTGCTGCATTTCCGCGTGACCGAGCAGGCACAGCCGGTACACCGAGGAGAACACATTGCGTTGGTCGTCCTCGAGCGAATACGGGATCCACGGCGTCGCATAAAGTGCTTCGAGGTCGCCCGCTTTCCAGTGCCCGAAGCGCACGACGTTGGACACGACGTTGGTGGTCCAGACATCGGCCGACGGCCGCTCAAGACAGGCCTGTGCGATCGCGAGCGCGCGTTGCGGTTCGTCCTGCAACGCGGCCAGGACAGAATGGATCGCCTGACATTCCCGGCGCATGCGTTCGGTTTCGGCGTCCGTGCCGATGGCGTCCCGCTCCAGCGCATCGAGCATCGCAAGCGCATCGTCGAAGCGTAACGCGAGCGCCATGCCCCACGCGATCGCCAGCCTGACCTGCACTTGTCCGCGCATCAGGTGCGCCGGGAACTGGCGCTGCCAGCCCAACAGCGTGAGCAGGTCGCCTTTCGTGACGAGCGCCATCGCGCAGCGGCCCATCAGCGAGATGGCTTCGTCGGTCGCGCCTGCCGCGATTGCGTGCCTGACAGCGTCCGTCCATTGCTCCTCTTGCGCGTACCACGCGCACGCTCGACGGTGCACGTCCGACACTTCGTCGCGGTGCTGCGTTTCAAGGCGCTGGCACAGGTAGTCGCGCATCAGGTGGTGATAGCGGAACCAGTGCCCTTCGACATCCATCGGATCGAGCAGGAGCTGGCGCGCGGCGATTGCTTCCAGCATGCCCTGGCTGCGCTCGACGCCCGTCACCGCCTCGCACAGCGACGCGGTGAGCCGGTCGAGTATCGCCGTGCGCAGCATGAAATCGACCATCTCGGCGGGCAGACGTTTGAGTATGTCTTCGAGGTAGGCGGCGAACGGCCGGGACGCGCCGGATGGCGTGCCTGATTCCGAGCCCGCTTTGGGTTCTTCCCGTACCAGCACCGAAGCCGAAATGCGTAGCGCCGCAGCCCAACCCTCGGTGCTCGCGAACAGCGACTTGACCGTGGCAGCGCCGAGCTTGCCCGGGCACTCGCGTTCGACGAAGCATCGCGTTTCCTCGAAGTTGAAGCGCAGCGTCGATGCATCGATTTCCAGCAGTTCATTGCCCGCTCGCAAGCGCGCCAGCGGAAGCGTGGAATCGGTCCGGGTGCAGACCACCAGATGCACATGCGACGGCACGTGCTCGATAAGGAACGCCACGACTTCGTGAATGACGGGAAGGCTGATCAGGTGATAGTCGTCGAGGAAGAGATAGACCTCGTCATCGACTTCGACCAGCTCGTTGATCAGCGTCGCCACGATGCACTGCGCGGGGACCAGCGACGCTTCGGCGGTCAGCCGGATCGCCGATGCACCCACGTTGCCGCAAGCGTGGCGCAATGCCTGCGCGAGATGGTGGAGAAAGCGGGCGGGTTCGTCGTCGTCGGTATCGAGCGAGAGCCACGCAACGTGCGCGCCGCTCGCACGCAGCCGGTTGAGCCACGCGAGCGCCAGCGAAGTCTTGCCGAAGCCCGCGGGCGCCTTGATGACCGTGAGCCGCTTGCTTTCCGCAAGCGCCGCCAGCTCGATCAGCCGTGGGCGATCGATCAGCCCCGCGGCCAGGCGTGGCGGAAGCAGCTTCGTGGCAAGCAGCAGAGCGGGCCCGGCTGGCGCCATCACTTCGGTCACTGCGGTTAGTGCGGTTACGTCAGTCATTTGCGTCGGCGGCTCCGGGCACGCGGGTCGACCCTGGCTGCCACCCCCCGTCCATGCGATCGCGCTCCCCTATACGGGGGATATTGCGCAGCGCCACGCTGAATCAACATGGGTTCCATAGAAGAGATCGAAGTGTAGCCAGACAACGGTCCAGTGCGCCGATTCACCGTTCATGGCAGAGAAGCCGGGCGTGTGTCCGTGCGGTGCACTGTTCGCCCGATGATACGCCAACCACCTCGAAGGAGGAGACATGTCTAACGCCCAGAATCACGGTGCAGCGCACAAGCTCGGACCACTCGGCGCAGAGCCGGAGTTGTCCGGGACGAGCCAGATGGTCCAGGAGACGGTCCATCGATTCGCGCAGGAAGTGATGCGTCCGGTGGGGATCAAGCTGGACCGCATGACGCCCGAAGAAGTGATCGCGCCGGGCTCGCCGTATTGGGAGGCTCACGACAAATTCACCGGGCTCGGATTCGGTGTAGACGGATTGCTAGAGCTGGAACCCGCCGAGCGCGCGAAGACGATGAGCATCCTCTTCGAGGAACTGGGCTGGGGCGACGCCGGACTCGCCATCACCTACGGCGCAGGGCTGCTGCCCGCGTTGATGAGCGCGATGTTCGGCAATGCGTTCTGCCGGTCGCTCGCGCCGGATGAAAAGCTCGGCTGCTGGGCGATCACGGAGCCCGATCACGGCTCCGACTCGCTCGATGCGAACGGTATGATCTTTCACCCGCAAGGCACGTATGGACGGCCCAACTGCGTGGCGACCCTGCGCGGCGATGAAGTGATCATCAACGGGCAAAAGTCGGCGTGGGTGTCCAACGGCATCGCCGCGAAGGTGTGCATTCTCTATTGCGCCGCGGACAGCGGCTCCGGCGTCGACACGAAGCGCGGCGCGGTGATCATCGTTCCGCTGGATGCTGAAGGCGTGTCGCGCGGCAAGCCGCTCGACAAGATCGGCCAGCGCGCGCTCAACCAGGGCGAACTCTTCTTCGAAAACGTCAGGCTGTCGAAGGATCACATCCTGGCCGGCCCCGACCAGTACCTCGACGCCGTCTACGCCATTCACACGTTTGCCAACGCGCTCATGGGCACCGTGTTCACGGGCACGGCACGCGCCGCGTTCGAACTCGCGCTCGCCTACGCCCACGAACGAAAGCAAGGCGGCTTGCCGATCATCCGGCATCAGTCGGTTGCGTCGCGGCTCTTTCACATGTTCCGCAAGGTGGAGGCGGCTCGCGCGCTCTCGCAGCGCGTCGTGCTCTACAACTTCACGTCGCCGAAGGCTTCGCTGCATGCCGCGATGACAGCGAAGATCACCGCGACCCAGACCGCCTTCGAAGTCGCCAACGACGCGCTGCAGATCTTCTGCGGCAACGGCCTGACCCGCGAATACCCGATCGAGAAGATCTGGCGCGATGCCCGTGCGTCGCTGATCGAGGACGGCTGCAACGAAGTCCTTGCGATCAAGGGCGGCTACTACCTGATCGACCCGGAACTGCTTTGAACGAGACGCGGTGCTAACGCATTCCAATGGAACTGGACGGAGACGATGAGATGGCAACGGCATACGACGTAGTGCTCTATGGCGCAAGCGGATACACGGGCAAATTGACGGCATGGAAGCTCGCCGAACGCGGGATTCCCTTCATTGCCGCAGGGCGCAACAAGGAGCGGCTGGAAGCGGAGATGGCGAAGGTGCCCGAACTGGCCGGACACGACTACCGCTGCGTGGGAGTCGAACACGAAACGGCTGCGCTCACCGAGCTTTTCAACGGCAAGAAGGCGGTGATCAACATCGTCGGGCCGTTCATGCAACTGGGTCGGCCGGTGGTCGAGGCGAGTCTCGCGGCGGGTTGCCACTACTTCGACACGACGGGCGAAACCGACTGGATGTCGATGCTCAAGCAATCCTACGGCGAGGCATTTGCGGCGAAAGGTCTGGCGCTGTGTCCGGGCAACTCGTACATGTGGACCGAAGGCAATCTGGCGGCCGAGATCGCGCTGGAGACGCCCGGCATCGATACGCTCGACGTGGTCTATCTCGGCGATTCCGAAGTGAGCGTCGCTTCGACGATGTCGTTTTTGCGGATGTGCACGCAGCCGCAGTTTTTCCTGCGCAACAACGAACTAGTGCAATGGCCGTGGGCGACACCGTATCAGGTTCACGTGCCGGGCGAGCACGTGCTGCTGAACGCATTGCCCTGGGGCGGCGGCGGCGAGCCGATCTGGTACGCAGACGATCCACGCGTGCGCAACTGCCAGACGCTCGTGTCGTTCAGGAACCAGGAACGCTTCAACGCCGTGGTCGGCTTGCTTACGAAGTTCGAGGCGGAGTGCCGCCCGCTCGACGCGGCGAAGCAGGAAGAGATCACCAACGAGTGGGGCAAGGCAGTCACCCAGGTCGAGCCCGCGCGCGAGAACGCCGACATCAACCGCTGCACGCTCTCGTGTCAGGGGCGGGGCAATACGAATTCGGTCAGCGTCATCCTGCGCGGCAATTCGCCGTATGCGCAAACGGGTGTGCTCGGCGCGGAAGCCGTGCGCCGCGTCCTGCGCGGGCAACTGCGTGAAGTCGGCTTTGTTTCGCCGGCGCGAGCGTTCGGCGCACGCAGCCTCGTCGCCGCACTGGCGGAAGAAGGCTACCTGGCCTACGAGGTCAAAAGCGTCTGACAGCGGCCGCGAGTGCTACGCGCTCGCGGCACCGGGAACTCGACGGGGAGAGATGAAATGAGCGAAGTGTATATCGCGGGCGTCGGGATGACGTCATTCGGCAAGCATCTGAACACGAGCGTGAAGCAGCTCACGCGCGCGGCAGTGAACGACGCGCTCGCGGACGCGGGCTGCGACAGCAGGCAACTGCAAGGGGCGTTTTTCGGCAATTCCACGCAGGGGCATATGGAAGGCCAGCATATGATCCGCGGCCAGCTTGCGCTGCGTGCGATGGGCATCGACAGGATTCCCGTAATCAACGTCGAGAATGCGTGCGCAAGCGCGAGTACCGCGTTTCACCTCGCGGTGAGCTACATCAGGGCACTTGCCGCCGACATCGTACTGGCGGTGGGCGCGGAGAAGATGTTCTCGCCGGACAAGGCGCTCACGTTCAGCGCATTCGACGGTGCGTGGGACGTGCACGACACGGAGAACGGCAAGCGCAGGCTGCTGGAAATGGGCCACGGCATCGAGCCGCCCGAGGGAAGCGTATCGACGAAGCCCTACAGCGTATTCATGGACATCTACGCGTCGATGGGCCGCATGCACATGCGCGAGTTCGGGACCACGCAGCGGCAGTTCGCCGCCGTGTCGTCCAAGAACCACGGGCATTCGGTCCACAATCCGCTCGCGCAATACCAGCAGGCCTACACGATCGACGAGATCCTCTCCGCGCCGCCGATCACGTACCCGCTCACGCTGCCGATGTGCTCGCCTGTCAGCGACGGGGCGGCGGCGGTCATCGTATGCAGCGAGGCCGGACTCGAAATGCTCAAGGGACGACGCTCGCGAGCCATTCGCGTTCTTGCATCCGTGCTTCAGACCGGAACCGACCGGCCGGCCACCGCGCTCGACCGGCATCTGGTCCGGCTGGGTTCATCGAGCGCCTATGAGCAGGCTGGCGTGACCCCGAAGGACGTCTCGGTCGCCGAGGTGCACGACGCGACGGCGATCGGCGAAATCATCCAGTCCGAGGTGCTCGGCTTGTGCGAGCCCGGGATGGGCGGCGTTTGCGCCGAACGGGGCGATACCTCGATCGGAGGACGGATTCCGATCAATCCGTCCGGCGGCCTCGAATCGAAGGGACATCCGATAGGCGCCACAGGGTTGGGCCAGATCTATGAACTCGTCCGGCAACTGCGCGACGAAGCGGGCCCTCGCCAGGTGGAGGGCGCGCGCATCGCGATCGCCGAAAACGGCGGCGGCCTGTGTGGCGTGGAAGAGGCCGTGGCCAGCATCACGATTCTGGGCCGATGAGGCCGAGGAGTCGCGCAACGCATGGACTGTGGCGGCGCCAGGCCGTACAGCATCGGAAAGAATCAGGAGACTGAGTGCCATGAGCACGAAACCCGAAACCACGTTGGCGGCGTTGATCGCCAATCGCGTCGAGACGATGCCCGATCTCGACGTGCTCACCGTCGAAGGAGCCGGCGCAAGGCCGGATGAAGTTCGCACCTACCGGCAGCTCTGGGAGAACGGCCAGCGGCTCGCGCAGGTACTGATCGATCAGGGCTTGCGTCCCGGCGATCATTTCGCGTTGCTGATGGCCAATCACGTCGAATTCGTCGACGCGATGGTTGCCGCATCGATCTCGGGCACCGTGTTCGTGCCGATCGATCCACGCGCGAAGGGCGAGAAGCTTGCGTTCATGCTCGAACAGGCCCAATGCCGGGGCGTGATCGCCGCGGACTATACGCTCGACAATCTCGAAGCCGTGCGGGGTTCGCTTGCGCGTCTGTCGTGGATCATCGCGCTCGAAACCGACGAGGGCGGCAAGCCGCTGTCGGATTTTCGCGGCGTCGTGTCCTTGCGCGCCCTGCTGCCGGCGCACGTTCCTGATTTGCCCGTCATGGCTCGCGACCCGGCAGGCGCAATGCAGCTGATCTTCACGTCCGGTACGACGGGCGACCCGAAGGGCATCGTGATGACGCATCAGCGCTACTGCGCGACGTCGGCCGCGGTGTCGGCGCTGTTCGGCTACGTACCCGATGACCGGCCGTACTCCGGACTCTCGCTCACGCATGCCAATGCACAGATCGTGACGCTCGGCGCATCGCTCATGGCGGGCATGCGCGCCGTGCTCTCGCGTCGCTTCACGAAGTCGCGCCTGTGGGACATCGCCCGCCGATACCGGTGCACCACGTTCACGCTGCTTGGCGGCATGACGACGGCGATCTATAGCGAACCGACGAAGCCGGATGACGCGGACAACCCGGTGCGCTTCGTCATCTCAGCCGGGATGCCGGCTGCGATCTGGAATGCGTTCGAGGAGCGCTTCGGCGTCGGGATCGTCGAGTTCTACGGCGCGGCTGAAGGCGGAATCACCGTGAAGCCGCGCGGCGTTGGCCCGGTTGGCAGCATCGGCAGGCCGGTGCCTGTCCTCCAGCATCGAATCGTCGACGAAGACGGCGACGACTGCGCGAAAGGCGTGCCGGGCGAACTGCTCTTCAGGCCGGTGGATGGCTCGCCGTTCAACGTCGAATACTTCGGCAATCCGGAGGCCTCGGCGAAGAAGTGCAAGGACGGCTGGCTGCACATGGGCGACGTCGTGCGCGAGGATGAGGACGGCTGGCTCTTCTTCGAATACCGCAAGGGCGGCGGCATTCGGCACAACGGCGAGTTCATCAATCCGGCACCGATAGAAAAAGTGATCGCCGAGTCGGGGACAGTCGAGGACGTCTACGTCTATGGCGTGAAGGCTGCGTCCGGTGCGCCGGGTGAGAAGGACGTCGTGGCGGCCGTCGTGCCCAAGCGTACCGATGACTTCGACCCGCAGCAGGTGTTCCGCGCGTGCCGCGCAAGGCTCGAAGCGAGCTCGGTCGTTTCGTGGGTGCAGGTGGTGCCGGAAATACCGAAGACCGCATCGGAAAAGCCGCTGGAACGCTATCTCGTCGATATGTTCGAGGGGCAGCCCGGCAGCGTGTTTGCCGAGCGGGCTTGATGGATTTCATGCGGGATTTCATGCGGGCTTTCACGCGGGAACCGGCGCGTCCCAGTGCGCGGTGAACAACGGCAAACGCTTTAAACCAAACGGAGCAGGCGATGAAAATACTGGTACCGGTCAAGCGCGTCGTGGACGCGAACGTAAGGGTTCGCGTCAAGGCCGACGGCAGTGCCGTCGATATCGCGAACGTGAAGATGTCGATGAACCCGTTCGACGAAATCAGCGTGGAAGAGGCTGTGCGCATGAAGGAAGCGGGTGTGGCGACCGAGGTGATCGCGGTGTCATGCGGGGTACATGTATGCCAGGAAACGCTCCGCACGGCAATGGCGGTCGGTGCGGACCGCGGCGTGCTCGTCGAGACGGATGTCGAATTGCAGCCGCTCGCGGTGGCCAAGCTGCTCAAGGCGCTGGTCGACAAGGAGCAGCCGCAACTGGTGCTGCTCGGCAAGCAGGCCATCGACGACGACGCCAACCAGGTCGGCCAGATGCTGGCCGCGCTGCTTGGCTGGCCGCAGGCGACGTTCGCATCGCAGGTAACGGTCGAATCAGGAAAGGCCACGGTGACGCGTGAGATCGACGGCGGTCTGGAAACCATCGAGGTCGATCTGCCCGCCATCGTCACCGCCGATTTGCGGTTGAACACGCCGCGCTACGCCACGCTGCCCAACATCATGAAGGCGAAGAAAAAGACGCTCGATGTCGTGACGCCGGATGCGCTCGGCGTCGATGTCACGCCGAGGCTGACGACGTTGAAGCTGGCGGAGCCCGCGAAACGCGAAGCGGGCGTTCGCGTGGCCGACGCCGCGGAACTCGTGAGCAAGTTGAAAAACGTCGCCCAAGTCATCTGATCGAAGGGGAAGCAAATGCCCGTACTCGTGATTGCAGAGCATGACAACCAGGCGCTCAAGACGGCCACGCTGAACGCCGTGACCGCGGCCGCGCGTCTTGGCGACGACATTCACATTCTCGTGGCCGGAGCGCAATGCGCGAAGGTGGCCGAGCAGGCGGCTCGCATTGCGGGCGTGACCCGCGTACTTGCCGCCGATGCCGCGCACTATGGTCACGCGCTGGCCGAGAACCTCGCCGCGCTCATCGTGAAGGTCGCCGGGCAATACAGCCACATCGTGGCACCGGCCACCACGACGGCCAAGAACGTGATACCGCGCGTGGCCGCGCTGCTCGATGTGGCGCAAATCTCCGACGTCGTTGCCGTCGAGTCCGCCGACTCATTCGTGCGCCCCATCTACGCAGGCAATGTGCTCGCGACGGTGCGAAGCGCAGACGCGATCAAGGTCATCACCGTTCGAACGACAGCCTTCGCCGCGGCGCCGGCAGAGGGCGGAGCGGCCGCGATCGAAACAGTGGACCCCGCTCCTGAAGTGCAAGGGTCGCGCTTCGTGAGCCAGCAGCTGACGCGTTCGGAGCGCCCGGAACTGACGGCGGCGCTTCGGGTGGTTTCAGGTGGCCGAGGCATGGGTTCCGCCGAGAACTTCGCGCTGCTCGACGACATTGCCAACAAGCTGGGTGCCGCCGTCGGCGCCTCGCGCGCGGCGGTGGATGCCGGCTTCGTGCCGAACGACTACCAGGTCGGCCAGACGGGCAAGGTCATCGCTCCGCAGTTGTATATCGCCGTGGGCATTTCCGGGGCGATCCAGCATCTGGCCGGGATGAAGGACTCGAAGGTGATTGTCGCGATCAACAAGGACGAAGAGGCGCCGATCTTCCAGGTCGCTGATTACTGGATCGTCGGGGACCTCTTCAAGGTGTTGCCTGAATTGTCCGCCGAGCTGGACAAACTGCAACAGAGCTGAACAAACACAAACGAGGCAAACGATGAGCACCTATATTGCACCGCTGCGCGACATGCGCTTCGTGATGACGGAACTGGCGGATCTCGGCGCGCTGTCTTCGTTGCCGGGCCTGGAGGAGGTCACGCCGGAACTGGCCGACGCCGTACTCGAAGAAGCAGCCAGGCTCGCGGCTGAAGTGCTTGCGCCGCTCAACAAGACCGGCGACGAGCAGGGCGCGCGTCTGACCCCGGACGGCGTGGTTGCCGCAGACGGTTTCGCGCAGGCGTACCGGCAATTTTCCGCGGGCGGGTGGGGCGGCCTCAGCGGCGATCCCGCGTTCGGCGGCCAAGGCCTGCCCGAACTGCTGAATGCGGCGGCCGTCGAGATGTGGAATTCCGCCAATATGGCGTTCGCGCTGTGCCCGGTACTGACGGCCGGCGCCACCGAGGCGTTGCGTCAACATGGCTCGGAAGAACTCAGACAGCGCTATTTGCAGAACCTCGTCAGCGGCGCGTGGACCGGCACGATGAACCTGACCGAACCGCAAGCGGGATCGGATCTCGCAGCCGTGCGCACGAAGGCCGTGCCGGAGGGCGATCACTATCGCCTTTACGGCCAGAAGATCTTCATCACGTGGGGCGACCACGACATGACTGACAACGTGATTCATCTCGTCCTCGCGCGCACGCCGGATGCGCCTGAGGGCGTACGCGGGATTTCGCTGTTCCTCGTGCCCAAGTTCCTGCTCAACGCCGACGGGTCGCCGGGGCAGCGCAATGATGTCCACTGCGTTTCTCTTGAGCACAAGCTGGGTATCCACGCGAGTCCGACTTGCGTGATGAGCTTCGGCGACAGGGACGGCGCAATTGGCTATCTCGTCGGACACGAGAACAAGGGCCTCGCGCACATGTTCACGATGATGAACGAAGCGCGCCAGAAGGTGGGGGTCCAGGGGCTCGCGATAGCGGAGCGCGCGTACCAGCAAGCCCGCGAGTATGCGAAAGAGCGCGTTCAGGGACGCCCTGCGGCAAGCCGCTCGGGCCAGGCAGTCGCGATCATTCATCACCCGGACGTCCGGCGCATGTTGCTGACGATGAAGTCGCAGATCGAAGCGATGCGCGCGTTCGCCTACGTCATCGCGGCCGACATGGACCGCACGCACAGGCACCCGGACGACAGTGAACGTGCGCGACGCCAGGCGCGTGTCGACCTGCTGATCCCCGTGCTGAAGGGATGGTGTACCGAACTGGGCGTCGAGATCGCATCGCTCGGCGTGCAAGTGCATGGCGGGATGGGCTACATCGAAGAAACGGGTGCGTGCCAGTTTCTCCGCGATGCACGAATCGCGACGATCTACGAGGGCACGACCGGCATTCAGGCCGCGGACCTGGTGGGACGAAAGCTCGCGTCGGACGGCGGTGCCGCGATGGCTGCGCTGATCGTGGAAATGCGAAGCGTCGCGCTCGAACTCGAACGAAGCGCAGATACGCGGCTTGCCCCGCTTGGCATCGCCTTCGCGGTCAGCGTGCAGGCGCTTGAAGACGCTACGAGGTGGATGCTGCGCACAGCGGCAACGGGCATCGATGAAGCGCTTGCCAGTTCGGTCGACTATCTGATGATGACGGGATACGTCTGCGGCGGATGGCAGATGGCGCGCGCTGCGCTGGCCGCGTCGAAAAAGGATGCAGCGGGTGACGATCAGGACTTTCAACGGACGAAGCTCGCCACTGCGCGTTTCTACGCGGAAAAGATCCTGCCGAAAGCCCACGCGCTTCGGGAGACGGTCCTGCGCGGCGCATCCGGCGCCATAGACATTCCGATCGAGCAGTTCTGAACCAACCGTGACGGAAGGATTTCCGGCAATCGGACAAACGATTGGTCGTAAGTTTGGATAACTAATAAAATGGCGGAGACGACAATGAAGAAAATCGCATATCTCGCGCTCATACCGGGCGTGATTTGTGGCGGCGCGATGGCGCAAAGCGCGGGGAGTTTGGTAACGACTCTGGGTGCAACATGGCTGGACTTCGGTCCTTCGTCCGCAACGGCACTGCAGAGTACTTCGGCGGCAGGCACATTCACGTCACCGGGAACCGGCGGTCAGATACACAACACGTTCAGCGCTGAACTCGCGTTCACCTATTTCGTCACGGACAATATCGCACTGGACCTGGCTACGGGTGTGCCGCCCAAGCTCAAGCTCTACGCGCAAGGGACGGCTGCACCGTTCGGCCCCGGAGGGCCGACGCTCGACTTCGGCAGTCTGCAACCCCTCGCGACCACCCGGTCCTGGCCGCCCATTCTCTTTGTCAAGTACTTCTTTGGCGCGGCGCAGTCGACGCTGCGTCCCTTTGTCGGCATCGGCGTCAACTACACGTGGTATTCGCATACTCAACTCAATCCGGCTTTTGCCGCGGCGTTGACCCAGGTCGCGGGTCCGGGCGGCCAGGCCAAGGCTTCACTGAGCCCGTCATGGAATCCGGCGTTCAATGCGGGGCTTTCCTACAACATCAGCAAGAGCTGGTATGCAACCGCATCCTTGACCTACCTGCCCCTCAAGACGAATGCGACGGTTTCGGCCGTTGCCGCCAACGGCCAGGCGGTGCTGACCAACAAGACGCACATCACGGCTAATCCGTGGATCACGTTTGTCGGGGTTGGGTATCGGTTCTAGGGCGGCGTGGTTACTACCGTGTGAAGCGGCTAGCTTGGCATCCGTGAACATCCCGCCAGCGTAGAATCCAAGGACTCTCCTGGCGGGCGATCCGCGTGGTCGCCGGAACCGATACGGATAGGGATACCGACGGCTCATGGAAATCAAGTGGATCGAAGACTTCATTGCGCTCGCGCAATATCAAAGCTTTTCGCGGGCGGCGGAATTTCGCAACGTGACGCAGTCCGGGTTCAGCCGGCGGATTCAGTCGCTGGAGCAGTGGGTCGGCGCCGATCTCATCAACCGAAGCAGCTTTCCTCCCACGTTGACGCCAGCGGGACAGCTCTTTCGCGAAGCGGCCGAGGATATCCTCGAAAAGCTCTTCGATACGCGCGCCATCATCCGCACCGACCAGCGCATCGGCGGCAAAGGGGTGCAGATCGCCGCCGGCCACACCATCGCGCTCAACTTCCTGCCCGGCTGGCTGCGCGCACTCTCCACGCATTTCGACGAGGTGCGCGCCCGCGTCATCCCGGGCAATGTCCACGATTCGATCCTCATGCTCGTCAACGGCAACTGCGAGCTGATGTTCGCGTACCACCATCCCGAACTGCCCCTGCATTTGGACCCGACGCGCTACGAGTACCTGACCGTGGGCGTCGATACCTTCATGCCGGTCTGCAAGCCCAACCAGCGGAGCGCGCCCGCATTCCGGCTGCCCGGCACGAACGACCGTCCTTTACCGCTCATCTCCTACACGGAGACCAGCTACTTTGGCCGCTGCCTCGCCGTGCTGCTCGCCCATGCGGATACGACGCCCGCCTTGCGGCTTCATTACGAATCGGACATGGCGGAAGTGGTCAAGAAACTCGTCCTTGAAGGCGAGGGCGTGGCATGGCTGCCGCGCAGTTCCATCCGTGCCGAGCTCGAAGCGGGCGAGCTGGTGCCGGCCGGAACGGCGGAATGGCAACTCGAAGTCCAGCTCCGGGTGTACCGTGATGCATCGAATCACAGCGAATTCCTGGAGTCGCTCTGGCGCCATCTGCGGGCCGCTTCCGAGGCCGCCGGATAGGGTTGTCCCGGGTTATGCGAAAGTCGCATGACCCTATGCAGGACTAGCATTCACCTTTTTTTTGCCTTCCCTAATATTCGTCCACACACAAAAACACGCATCGAATCCACGGTGTTTTTGCCATCACCGAACGCTGGCGGTTGTGCCCGACCCCAGCGTGACAATCCTGGACGGAGACAATGAAAAATCGGCTTACTTTCCAAATCCTTGCCGGCATGGTGCTCGGCGTGGTGGTCGGCTACATCTGCCATCGAATGGCCGCGGATGCCGCGCAAGCCAAGACCATCGCGGGCTACTTTTCGGTCGTCACCGACATCTTCCTGCGGCTCGTGAAGATGATCATCGCGCCACTCGTCTTTGCGACGCTGGTGTCCGGACTCGCCGGCATGGAAGGCACGAGCGATGTGCGCAGGATCGGCCTGAGATCGGTTGGCTGGTTCGTATGCGCATCGCTCTTCTCGCTCGCACTCGGCCTCATGCTCGCGAACGCCCTGCAGCCCGGCGTGGGCTTGCACATGACCCAGACGAGCTCCGACGTGGCCACCGGCCTCAACACGGCGGGCCTCAACTTCAAGGACTTCGTGACGCATGCGTTTCCCATCAGCATCATCGATGCGATGGCCCGCAACGACATCCTGCAGATCCTGGTCTTCTCCGTGCTGTTCGGCATCGTCCTGAGCGTCATCAAGTCCGACCCGCGCGTGACGCCGCTGATTGCCGGCGTGGAGGGTCTCGTGCCCGCCATGCTCAAGCTGACCGACTACGTGATGCGGCTCGCGCCCATTGGTGTGTTCGGTGCGCTCGCCTCCGCGATCACGGTGCATGGACTCGACGTGCTGACGACCTACGGCAAGCTCATCGGCAGCTTCTATATCGGGCTCGTGCTGTTGTGGAGCGCGCTCATCCTCGTCGGTTATGCCTTTCTCGGCAAGTCGATCTGGACGCTGCTCAAGGCGATCCGCGAACCCGCGATGCTGGCCTTCTCGACCGCGAGCAGCGAGGCCGCCTATCCGCGCCTCACCGAGAAGCTCGAAGAGTTCGGCGTCGACAAGAAAGTGGTCGGCTTTACCTTGCCGCTCGGGTACGCATTCAACCTCGACGGCTCGATGATGTATCAGGCGTTCGCGGCGATCTTCATCGCCCAGGCGTTCGGCATCGACATGCCGCTCGGCACCCAGGTGTTGATGCTGCTCGTCCTCATGGTGAGCAGCAAGGGCATGGCCGGCGTCGCGAGAGGGTCGGTGGTGGTGGTGGCGGCCGTGGCGCCGATGTTCCATCTGCCGCCCTCGGGCGTCGTGCTGGTGCTCGCCATCGACCAGATCCTCGACATGGGGCGGACGGCGACGAACGTGATCGGCAATAGCATCGCCACGGCGGTCATTGCGAAGTGGGAAGTGCGGCGCGCAGCCCGGCAAGGGCATGTCGCGGAGGCGGCCACGTTCGGCCAGCTCGAAGGCGAGCCAAAGTGAGCGAGGGCAGAGGGAGCGAGGGCAAGGTGAGCGACGGCAGAGTGAGCGAGGGCAAAGTGACGAGCGTGCGGAAGTTCGGCGTGGTGGGCGGGCTCGGGCCCCTCGCAAGCGCGGACGTGTTCTTCAAGCTGATCAAGTCGACGCCCGCCACAAGCGACGCCGAGCACTTCGATGCCATCTTCGAGCAGCATCCCTTCCGCGCTTCCGATGCAGACAGCGAGACGTTGACGCAAAGAAAGCTGTACATCTTCGATATGGTGAACAGCTTCGAAAAGCGCGGCGTGACGACGGTCGTACTGCCGTGCTTTCTCAGCCACACCTTCATCGACGAACTGAAGGCCAACTCGCCCTTGCAGATCGTCGACATGGTCGAGGCGGTCCGCAGCCATGTGAGAAGGAAGTTTCCGGCTGTTCGCCGGATCGGCGTTCTGGCATCCGACTACACGCGGCGCAAGGGGCTCTTCGAAAAGTATTTCGCGGCGCCCGAATTCGAAGTGATCCATCCGCGCCTGCCCGAGGGCGTCGACCTCGTGACCGAAGCCATCTATGGGCCGGACGGTGTGAAGAGCGGCAACCTGCGTGGCCGCCCGGTCGAGCTGTTGCGCGAGGCCTGCGAAGACCTCGTCGCGCAAGGCGCAAATGTCATCGTGGCGGGCCTGACCGAGATCGCGCTCGTCGCCGAGGAAATCGGTCCTCTCAGGGTCCCGCTGGTGGATTCGAACCTCGTTTATGCGCAATACGTCGTCTCGGGCCAGTACGGTTCGCCTGAAACGATCTTCAAGGTGGGCGTGGTCGGCGGAGTAGGGCCGGCGGCGACCGTCGATTTCATTCACAAGATCGTGCGCGCCACGCCCGCGAGGCGCGACCAGGACCATATCAAGCTGATGGTCGAGCAGAACCCGCAGATCCCGGACCGCACGGAGAACCTGATCGGCAACGGGCCGGACCCGACCATCTCGCTCTATGCGACCTGCAAGAAGCTCGAAGCGGGTGGCGCGGACATCATCGCCATCCCGTGCAATACCGCCCATGCATTCGTCGAGCGCATTCAACCGTATCTCGGCGTTCCGATCGTCAACATGCTGACGGTCACGGTCCGCTATCTGCGCGAGACCTTTCCTGCGCTTCGCGCGGTGGGCGTACTCGCCACTACGGGTACGGTCGCGAGCGGCGTCTACGAAAAAGCGCTCGAATCGCAGGGCTTGCGGCAGGTCGTTCCGGGACCCGCGTTGCAGGCACGCGTGATGGAAGCGATCTACGGCAAGGAGGGCGTGAAGGCCGGCTTCACGACCGGACAGTGCCAGAAGGATATCGCCGCCGCGATCGACGGGCTGATCGCCGAGGGCGTGGAGGTCATCATCCTCGGATGCACGGAACTGCCGCTGTTGCTTCCGCAGACCGATTTCACCGGCACAAACGGCGCGCGCGTGAGGCTGGTCGACCCGACCGATGTGCTTGCAAGACAATGTGTCACGTACGCAACCGCGGCGAGCGCATCCGCGCCGCTCGAATCAACCCGGATCGACTGATCCACCCCGACCAACGCCGCTGAACGACCCGCGCACGACCTACTCGGCGACGCCATTCGTCAGCCGCATCCAGCACTCAGAGAGAAAGAGGAATCCATGCTTACGCCCACCGAACGTATCGAACACGACCTTCTCGGCGACCTCGCCGTGCCCGCCGCAGCCTACTATGGCGTCCACACGCTGCGCGCGCTCGAAAACTTCCCCATCACGGGCATTCCCATCTCGGTCTATCCGAACCTCGTCAACGCACTGGCGAGCGTCAAGGAAGCCGCTGCGCTCGCGAACTACGACCTGGGGTTGCTCAGCGAACTCAAGATGCAGGCCATCGTCCAGGCATGCAAACAGGTCCGCTCGGGCACGGCGCACGACCACTTCGTCGTGGATGTCATCCAGGGCGGCGCCGGCACCTCGACCAACATGAATGCGAACGAGGTCATCGCGAATCTCGCGCTCGAACATCTCGGCCATCAGCGGGGCGAGTACGGTGTCCTGCATCCGAACGAGGACGTGAACCTCGGACAGAGCACGAACGATGTCTACCCGACCGCCCTGAAGATCGCCACGTATGCGGGCATCATGCAACTGGTCGAGGCGATGGGCGTGCTGCGCGCGTCGTTCGCGCGCAAGGCCGAAGAGTTCCGGGACGACCTGAAGATGGGCCGCACGCAGCTTCAGGATGCGGTGCCGATGACGCTCGGGCAGGAGTTCAGCACGTTCGCCGTCATGCTCGGCGAAGACGAAGAGCGGCTCAAGGAAGCCGCGAAGCTGATCTGCGAGATCAACCTCGGCGCGACGGCCATCGGCACCGGCATCAACACGCATCCGGAGTATGCGCCGCTCGCGTGCCGGCACTTGAGCGACGTGACCGGCATTCCGCTCACGACCTCGCCCAACCTCGTCGAGGCGACGCAGGACGTCGGCTCGTTCGTGCAGCTTTCCGGGGTGCTGAAGCGCGTCGCGGTCAAGCTCTCGAAGACCTGCAACGACCTTCGGCTGCTTTCGAGCGGCCCTCGCGCCGGTCTCGGCGAAATCAACCTGCCGCCGGTGCAGGCCGGCTCCAGCATCATGCCGGGCAAGGTGAATCCGGTTATTCCGGAGGTCGTCAACCAGATCGCGTTCGAGGTCATCGGCAACGATTTGACGGTCACGTTCGCGGCGGAGGCGGGCCAGCTTCAACTGAACGCGTTCGAGCCGATCATCGCCCATAGTCTCTTCAAGAGTGTCGCCCACTTGCGCGCGGGTTGCCTCACGCTCGCCTCGAAGTGCGTCGACGGCATCACGGCCAATCGGGACCGGCTGCGCTCCATCGTCGAGAATTCGATCGGCATCGTGACCGCGCTCAATCCCTACATCGGCTATACGAACTCGACGGAAGTCGCGAAGGAAGCGCTCGCGACGGGCCGAAGCGTCGCGGAGATCGTGGTCGAGAAGGGGCTCCTGAGCCAGTCGCAACTCGACGAAATCCTGCAGCCCGCCATGCTGACGCAGCCGAGGAAGATCTCGCCCGCCGCGTAAGGAAGCACCGTCCGGGGCGCCTTGCGATCCGCAACGCCCCTTTGCGCTGTCCAATCAACCGAGGAAAACCAAAATGAGCATCAAGATGATCGTGCAAGGCGCAACGCAACTGCGCTCATCAGGCGCAATGCTTGTGGCAGGGCTTGTCGTGGGCGCGAGCGCTCTCTGTGGCGCGAACGCGTGGGCCGCCGATGCGGCGTCGGACGCGACCGCAACCGCCGCGGCGACGACGCCGGCAGCAGGTGCGCCGCGAATTCTCGTGCTGGCAACCGGCGGGACGATCTCCGGGACGGCTGATCCGCGCTCCGCGATTGGCTACAACTCGGGGAACGTGAAGGGCCAGGAACTGGTCCGGGGCGTGCCCGGCATCGAGAAGCTTGCGACGATCAACGCCGAGCAGATATCGAATGTCGGCTCGCAGGACATGAGCGACAAGATCTGGTTCCAGTTGGCGCGTCGGATCCAGGAAGTGTTCGATCGAAACGAGGCGGACGGTGTCGTGATCACGCACGGCACCGATACGGTCGAGGAAACCGCGTTCTTCCTGCAAAACGTGTTGCGCTCGGACAAGCCGGTGGTGCTGGTCGGCTCCATGCGTCCCGGCGGATCCACGAGCGCCGATGGTCCCGGCAATCTCTACGAAGCCGTGGAAGTGGCGGCGAGTCCGAAGTCACGAGGCCGGGGCGTGATGGTCGTGATGAACGATCAGATTCACGGGCCGCGCTGGATCACGAAGACCAACACGACGGCGGTGCAGGCGTTTGCTTCGCCGAATGCGGGCGTGATCGGCTACGTGGATCCGGCGAGCGTGCGGTTCGTCACGGCGCCACCGCAAGCGGCGCGCAACGTGCTGGGCTTGCCGGCGAACGGTCAACTGCCGCGCGTCGAGATCGTGTACGCGCATAGCAACATGGATGGGCTGCAGATCGACCACGCGATCGCCGATGGCGCCAAGGGCATCGTGCTGGCGGGCGAGGGCGACGGCGACGCGTCGAAGGAAGCGCTTGCCGCGCTCGAGCGGGCGGCCAAGAAGGGGATCATCGTGGTCCGCTCGACACGTGTGATGTCCGGATTCGTGAACAGGAACGTCGAGGTCGATGACGACAAGAGCGGCTTCGTGGTCTCGCTCGACTTGAATCCGCAAAAGGCCCGGTTGCTCACGCAATTGCTGATTGCGAACGGTGTCACCGATCCGGCACGGGTACAGCAGGCCTTTACCGGCACCTGGTGATCGGCGCGGCTTGACTTCCTTTCCGTCGCTGCCGCATCCAGGCTCGGGCAGCGGCGACGGACCTCACGTCAATGAGGAACATCCTGCGCGGCGTAAGTCGACTCCCACCCGCCACCGAGCACCTTGCACAACGTGATCAGGTTGGTGGCGGCATCGGCCTTGCTTCGCTCAAGATTGCTCTGTGCGTCAAGCAACTGCTTCTGCACGTTGAGAACGTCGAGAAAATCGACCGCGCCTGCCTTGTACCGCTGCCGCGCAATCGACAGCGCTTGCTGGTTCAGGCTGACGACCGTTTTCAGCCGGTCGCGCCGCCGCTGTTCAGCGTCATAGACGACGAGCGCATCGTCGACTTCACGCCATGCCTGAAGCACGGTACGTTTATAGACGATCGCCGCCTCTTGCTGTTGCGCCTCGCGCAAGTGGAGCGTTCCCTTGAGCCGTCCGCCCTCGAATATCGGAAGCGTGATCGACGGCCCGACGACGAACTGGCCCGACGCCCAGTCGGCGAGACTCGTGAGCTGAAGGCTCTGGAACCCTGCGCTGCCGTTCAGCGATATGCGGGGATAGAAATCGGCCTTCGCCATCCCGATTGCCGCCGTGGCCGCGTGCAGTTGAGCCTCTGCCTTTCTGATGTCGGGCCGGCGCTGCACCAGCTCCGACGGAAATCCGATAGGCACCTGCCCAGGAAGTGCTGGAACATCGAGCGGCTCGGCGAGCGTTTGCTTCAGCGCGCCAGGTTCCTTGGCCAGTAACACGCCAATCGCATTGATCGTGGTCTCGCAGCGCGATTCGAGCGTGGGGATCAGGCTCTCGATCAACTCCGCCTGTGCGGAAGCGTTGGCCACGTCGAGATTCGTGGTGACGCCTTCACGCACCCGGGTTTGCGTGAGCTTCGTCGCGTCACGGGCTATTTCCAGATTCTGCCTTGCTATCTGAAGCAGGGCCTGTGTATCACGCAACTGAACATAGTCTCGCGCAAGTTCAGCGCGCGCCGACAACAGAACCGCGTTCCGGTCCTCGTATGAGGCATCGGAAAGAGCCGTCGCGGCCTCGACACCGCGCCGCGCGCGACCCCAGATGTCGAGTTCCCACGATGCATCGAAGCCGAACTGATAGAGGTTGTAAGCGGGCGAGCCTTTGGCGCCCGGCAATGGCGCCACGCCAAGCGGCGTATCGCCCGACGCCGACTGCGACTGGGTTCCCGTCGGCGTGACCCCAAGCAACGAGAGGATGCCATTCGGACTTCCGCGCTCGCGGTTATAGGAGGCGGCGCCGTCCAGCGTCGGATACTCTTCGGCACCCGCAATCCGCTGCTCGGCCCGGCTTTGTCGCAGGCGCGCCGACGCCGCCGCCACGTCGAGATTCGCATCGGCAAGCTGTTGTTCCAGCGAGTTCAATACGGGATCGTTGAACAGCGTCCACCATTCCGGACCGAACGCGGATTCGGCGGGCCTGCTCGGTGCCTGCGCGGACTGGGTCCGGTCAAACACTTCGGGAGTGGACGTCGACGGACGTTCGAAATTCGGGCCGACCGTGCAGCCCGTCATCACGAGGCTCGCCAGTATCGCGAGCGCCAACGCGCGGATCGAGAATTCGCTCGTGTTCATTTTCGGTCAACTCCTTCGGCCCGTGCCTCGCCACTCCGCCTGACGGCCACTTCCGCTTCGACAGAAAGCCCCACGCTCAATGCAGACGCGGCCTCTTGTCCCCGGTCGATCGTGATCTTGACGGGTACGCGCTGGACGATCTTGGTGAAGTTGCCGGTCGCGTTGTCGGGCGCGATCGGCGCGAAGCTCACGCCCGTGGCGGGGGCGAGACTATCGACGCGCCCCTGGATCACCACGCCCGGAAAGCTGTCGACCTTGATACGCACGGGTTGACCGGGCCGCATGTGGGCGAGCTGATTTTCCTGGAAGTTGGCAACGACATAGGCGTCCGAGAGCGGGACGATAGCGAGAACCGGTGCGCCGGGTGTGACGAATGCACCGACCCGCGCCGAACGCCGGCCGACCTTGCCGTCGACCGGCGCGAGGATCTCCGTGTAGGACAGGTTGAGCCTGGCCTGCTCCAGCGCCGCCTCGGCGCGCGCCAGCGCGCCTGCCGCCTTGTCGCGCTGGGTGCGCAGTACATCGACGTTCTGCTCGGCCGTGCTCAACGCGGCCTTGTCGTGGGCCTGCTGCGCGAGTTGCTCGGCGAGCGTGCTCGATGCATGCTGCTGTTCCTGAGCCGTTCCCGCGCCGGCTTCCGAAAGGTTCTGGTAGCGCGCGGCGTTGGCTCGCGCAAACCCGATCGAAGCGTCGTCGGATCGAAGCGTCGCGCGCGCCTGCTCGATGAGCGAGGGTTGCCGCGCGATCTCGGCGTCGTAGTTCGCGACGGACGCCTTGGCTGCCACCACGTCCGCCTCCGCGCTCATCAGGGCTGCCCGGAAGTCGCGGTCGTCGATGCGCACCAGGAGTTGCCCGGCCTTTACCGACTGGTTGTCGTCGACCAATACATTGGAAATCTGACCGGCGATACGGGGCGCTACGAGAGTGAAATCGGCCTGCACGTAAGCATCGTTGGTCGATTCGGTGTTCGAGTCGGAAAGGAGCTTCGTGCAGACCCATGCCACGACGCCCAGCACGACGACCAACGCGACAATACGGACAATTTTGCGGGGAAAACGGTTGATGGATAACATGGATATCGTCCCTTAATGGGAGGCGGGCGGCGTAGTGCACCATGGCGGGTAGATGCGCACGGGCAACACGGGAACAAGGAAAAGAAGGGCGGCGGCGATACCGGCCATCACGAGATAGAGATCCGCCGAGGCGAGCACGACTGCCTGCGCGTGGATCCGGTGTGCAAGTTCGCCGAGGCCATGGGACGCGTCGATGCTCTGGCTTGTGATGACCGCATGGTTGCCTAGCTGGTCAACGAGCATGTTCGAATGAAAGCGCTCGCGATCCGTGCCCAACCCTTCGATGAGACCCGTTGCCACAGCCGCGGAAAATGTCTTAAGCGAGTTGAACATCGCCGAAGCGAACGGGCCTTCGGTTGGCGGCAAGCCTGTCGTCACGCCCATCAGGATCGACATGATCACCATCGGTTGTGCCACGATCTGCAACGATTGAAGCCAGTAGAAGTTTTCGCGAACCCAGTCGGAGGTCATGAAGCTTCCCATCACACATGTCGTGACCATGAGAGAAAGCCCGATCGCCATGACCCACCGGCAGTCGATCCGCCGAAGGTTCAGGACGGCGGCCGTCAGGGGAAGGGTAATCAATAGCGGGATCGCAACCAGCAAGGACAGGGGCGTCGTTTGCAGCGCCCTGTACGCATGAATCCTTGCGAGATACTGGCCCGGTATGGCAGCGACGCCGACCAGCAGAATCACCGCGCCCGTGAGGGTGATGAGACCGTGCGAGAAATTCCTGCGGGAAAGCAGTTGAAGCTTGAAAAACGGCACTGGCTGAAACCATTCGTTGACGAGGAACGCCACCATCAGCAACGAACCGCCAATAAACATCAGGCGAATGAAACCGGAATTCAGCCAGTCAAGACGATCACCTTGCAGGAGGCCGATCACAAGCATCGCGACTGCCGGATATCCCGTCAGGAATCCCGTCCAGTTGAAAAGACGGAATCGTTCGAGTTTGAGGGGGTCCGGCGGAAGTCCCTGCTGAATCGCCACACAACACGCCACCCCAAGCGGCACGATCTGCCAGAACGCCATTCGCCAACTGACGTACTCCGTCCACAAGGCGGCGAGCGGTGTGCCGAGCGCTGGTCCGAAAGTCGCGGTGAGTGCGTACCCGGCGAGCCCGTACAGCTTCACTTCCGGGGGAAGGTAGCGCAGCGCCACGATGATCAGCATCGGCGGAAGGCATCCGCCGGCGATCCCCTGCAAAACCCGCAACACATAAAGCGTAAGCAGGTTCGGCGCGAAGGGGCAAAGGACCCCAAAGAACATCGTGGCGATCACGGCGGCGATCGTGAATCGCTTCAACGTGAAGGTGATCCCGAACCACGGAGCAAACACCATCGTAGCGACGTTCGCCGCCTCGAACAGCACGGTCAGCCAGGTCCCGTCGTCATGTCCGATCGAGAGGGCGCCTTGAATGTCATTCATCGCAAGCGCGGTGACCTGTTCGTTGAGTATCGCAAGTAAGGACGCGAGCAGCATTCCAACGAGGCCAACAGAGAGACGAAGCGAAAGCGCGGGTTGTGCGGGAGTGGGCGGTACGGGAGGCTCGGCCACGGGCGCCGGCAATTGAGCGACCGTGGGCACTTCCGGTTCAGTTGTCAAAGGGTTGGCGGTGGTCATAAGGGGTCCGCTGGAGCATTGCGTCGTGATGCGCGTCGTCATCACTTAACGACATAACGAATTGTAGGAGTGGGTCACATCTTCTGAAGCGGCAACAGGCGATGTATCTGGCCATTTCATTTGCGATTCTTGCCAACGTGACTGTCCGACGCGCAATAACGCCGCCACACGGAAACCGTGCTTTCCGTTGGAACCGGGTGAGTGTCCTATGCGGGAGTGGTTGGAGTATAGTCCCGCGCAATCGAGCATGTAGATCATCCTTCGCCATCCAGAATAAGTTTCAAACACATCTGTTCATGGTGATCAGATGAGGTACGGTAAATGCGTCACCCACAAACCAGGTGGCGAAGTCTCAACGCCGATATCGGAATGCGACGCCATCACCCCGCCGGCTGAACGTCCGCAAAGTATTGGGGTGCCTCTCGTCGATCGAACATTCCATACTCCCGAACGACGCGGATGTGCCGCAGCCGCACGTCCTCGGGCAGCTTCACGTCGCGTTCGAACGCTTCAGCGGCTGCCTGGACGCGCCATGTCGCCACGACGATCACGTCTCCAGGCGTGAGCAGTGCGTCAAAGACGTCCCAAGCGACAAGACCAGACGCTCTCGTATCGAGTCCAAGTGATTTGGCGACTTCCTTTGCGCGAGCCTGCTTGACCCGGTCCGGGGCGCGCTTCGCTTCGAGCAGGATCACGGCCGTTCCGGCGCCCGTCTCGGTGACGTCCAGACGCTGCTCGAGCAAGACCTGTCCCGCCGGTACGTGCGTGTCCGTCACGACCTGGCCAATCCGCAGGCAATAATCGGCGAATACGCGATCGCGTGCTGCCTGTTGTACCTGGTGATGCTTCGTCGTGGTCCGCCAGCGCACCAGCGATTTCTCATCGCGCCAACTCGATAGCGAGAGGAGCCATCCCTCGCGCGTCAGGCTTGCATAGCGGGTGTTGTCGATGAACCCATCGATCTTGTCGAGTTCGGGGCGCAGCATCTTCGCCATGCCGAGATAGACATCGAATTGTTCGGGGATCGGATTGACTTCAAGCATTGCAGAAAACATGACAGACTCTTTGGCTCGTTAAGTGGGTCGATGCATTATCCGAGAGGAGCTGGCTTTCTTAAAGGCTCAGCAGGTCGGGGATTGAGCCAATGAGTGCGTGATTCTTGCCAACGGAAATGGAAGGGCGTCGACAGTGCTCACAATCGGAAAAAGTCCCTTTCCTGTTTAGCGAGGAATACGACATTGGCGAGCAATGGAAATCACAAAAGGGCATTCGTCACATCTCGGTCTCGACTCGACCGGCACTGGCCATTTTGTTTCTCCTTTGGGCCAATCGAAGCCGGGGATCGTCTCATCGCGAGACAGGGTGCCTACAATCGCGACAGCCGGGTTCAGTTGCGGCGGTTCCGCGACACGTCTCAGTGAAGCCTTTCATCGAAAGCGCGTCCTGACATTCCTTGTTTGCAGATGGACCAAAGCTAGGGACTCGAGATGGACAAATTGCGCGAGATGGAGGTTTTCGTAGCCATCGTCGATCGCGGTAGTTTTACTGGCGCATCGGATAAGCTCGGATTGTCGACTTCCGCGGTCTCACGTGCGCTCAACTCGCTCGAAGCACGGATAGGCGCGCAACTGCTTGCGCGGACGACTCGTTCAGTCCGGCCAACGGATGCGGGTGCGGCGTACCTCGATGCCTGCCGCAAGGTGCTGGACGCCATCACGGATGCAGAAGCGAACACCGCGGCCTTTCACATCAAGCCGGTGGGCACACTCACCATCTCGGCCCCGGTGCTCTTTGGTCAGCGATTCGTCGCACCGCTCGTGAATGCCTTTGCGCTGCGTTATCCGGACGTCAGCGTCAATGCTGTGTACATTGACCGCACGACGCGACTCATCGAGGAAGGCGTGGATATCGCGATTCGTATAGGGCATCTGGGAGACTCCACGACATTCGCCGTTCCGTTGGGTTTCGTACGGCGTCGAACGTATGCGGCCCCTGCCTATCTCGCGGCGCGGGGCGAACCTGTTCATCCCAGGGACCTTGTCAACCACCACTGCGTGTCCTTCACGGGCGTCACGCACCCGCTCGAGTGGGTGTTCAGTGAGAACGGTGCGAGGCTGCCAGTGCGACTGCAGCCCCGGATGATCGTCGACCTGGCTCCCGCTGCGGTTTCCGCGGCCATCGACTGCGTGGGGATAACGCAATTGTTGTCCTACCAGGCGGCCCCCGAAGTACTGAACGGAAGCCTTCGGCCCGTCTTGTCGGCATTCGAGCCTGAGTCAGTCCCGGTGAACTTGCTTCATGTAGAGCGCCGGGGCGCGAGCGGCAAGGTCAGGGCGTTTCTGGAATTCGTGACCGAGTCGTTGCGAAGAAGCGCACACCTTCAATTCGTGGACAGCGCGGTCGCTCTGGGTGAAGCGATGTACGCGTGAGTCACGGCGCGCGGACGAGTTCATCATGTTTCCGGTCCGAACTCGGGGACGCAATCGCAACGCGCAGTTCCCGGTAGGCAATGACCAGCGCGTCGAGGCTGTACGCCCGGTTGAGGCCGCTAGGGTTTGGCAATACCCATGCACGAGCACCGCCGAATGTCTCTGGTTGCAGGCCCCACTGGATATCGCGCTTGCCGGACATTCCGGAGATCGCCATTTTTCCAAGGAAGGCAATGAACCGCGGCTCGTAGCGTTCGATCTTCCGCTCGAATGCAGATGCGGCCGCCTTGATCTCCTCTCGCGATAGCTCGTCTGCGCGTGCCGTTGGACGCATGACGGCTGTAGTGAGACCACACTCGTAGTGAAGGAACGTCCTGTCGTCATCGGGACGAAGCTCTTCCGGAGTAAAGCCCGCCAGATGAACGACGCGCCAGAACCGATTGCCTCTGCCCGCAAAGTGGCGGCCAGTCGATGCTGCACGAATACCCGGATTGATCCCGCAGAAAATCACCGACAGTCCCGGCTCGATGATATCCGGAAGAGATTGAAATGAATGAGCGTCAGGCACAAATGAAGTAGACCTTGTCGCAAACTGCGTTTGAACTGCCCGTCGATCCCGCCGAGCCACCCAACCCCGGAGCCGCTCGAAGCCTATCGCATCTGTGCCAGACCGACTGACGCAACGTGGCCGCTGGCATCGCCATACGCCCGGGTCTGTGTTCCCACCGCGCCGCGAAATCGCTGGCGATATTGTTTGGGCGTTACGTTCAGCCGTCGAGAGAAGGTCGTTCGCATTTGCGTGGCACTGTTAAAGCCACATTTGAATGCGACGGTCTTTAAAGGCGAATCCGTATCTTCGAGCAGTTTCCTCGCCGTGTCGACACGAACCTGTTCGACGAACGCGGACGGTGTCACCTTCGCGTACTTCGAAAATAGCCGCGAGAAGGTCCGCCTGCTCACTGAAACGGCGCTCGCCAGTTGCTCGATCGACAAGGCATCGGCGATATGCTCGGTCACATACCGGTGCACCTTGCTAATGATGGGGTCCTCGTCCTTGCCAGCCCCGATGTAGGGGCTGTATTGAGACTGCCCGCCTTCCCGCTGGATATAGACGACCAGGCGCTTCGCGATGCGCACCGCCAACTCGTGTCCCCAATCTTCCGCCACCAGCGACAGGCACAGATCGATACCCGCCGTTACGCCGGCGGAGGTGAAGAGGTGGCCGTCGCGAATGAAGATCCTGTCGGGCTGCACACACGCCTGAGGGAATTCGTCGGCCAGGCGGCCTGCGTCCGCCCAATGAGTCGTCACTTCCTTGCCGTCAATCAATCCGGCATGTCCGAGTAGAAACGTTCCATTGCAAACGGAGCCAAAGCGAGCCGCGCCATGCGCCTGCTTCTGCAACCATGCGAGGAACTCGCTCGATGGCTGGGAATCGGGCAGTTGCGGCCCTCCTGCCACCAGCAGCAGGTCAAACTGGATGTCGGAATCGGCGTAGCCAAACGGCACTGAAAGCTGCATCCCGTTTGAGCAGGTGACGGTGCCGGCCTTGCGTCCAACGAGCGAGACTTCATATCTCTGATGCTCGGGGAGATTCGCGTTCGCTTCCGCGAATACGTCCAGTGGGCCTGCAACATCTAGTGCCTGCACACCATCGAACATAACAATGGCGACTTTCATCCGGTGACCTTCATCAAGTATGAACACTCTCCCGTTGGCCCGATGGGCCGGCGCTTCGTCGAAGTCATTCGATAAGCGCAATCAACCGCAGCAACGAGTGTTGACGCAGTCTAGCCCAAAAAGCATTTAGCAAAGACCTCATGCCCGGTAAATGACTTTTGCGTTGGTGTAACAAGAGCCAGCGTGACCCGTGATCGATGATCGACGTATCCGGGCTCTTGCGGACGGACGGCAATCCCTTTTCATGACGTGGCCCAAATCGAACATCGATTGGCCTGAGATCGCGCCATATGGGCATCTCGCTGCCACGTCGAGTTACTAGACTTGATCTCAAGAACGGTTGGGAACGTAACACAGGCATACGTACAGCCGCCCCACCCCATGTCACGGTTCAACTCGGGACCGGGCACCAGGCAAGGACATATTCATCATGTTGATCCAGGAACGTCAGACCTCATTCTTATTCGGGGGAAACGCCCCCTATGTCGAAGAGCAGTACGAGCTATACCTGGCCGACCCGGTGTCGGTCACGGATGAGTGGCGCGCCTATTTCGATGCGTTGAGCGAGACTCCCGCCAGCGACGGAAGCGATCGCGAAGACGAGGCGCATGCCCCTGTCGTTTCCAGCTTCGTCGAACTCGCCAAACGGCCGCGCAGCGCGGTGATTCCGCTCGATGGCGGTCTTGGCCTCGCCAGAAAGCAGGTGGCGGTACAGGCGCTTATCAGCGCGTTCCGGATGGTCGGCACGCGCAAGGCCAATCTGGACCCGCTGCTTTGGACTCCGCCGCGGGCCATGGCTGAACTCACGCCCGCGTACTACGGGTTGACGGCCGCGGACTTGTCCACGAGATTCAGCACCGCCGACACCTTTCTCTTCGACGAGGACGCGACGCTGCAGGAGCTCGTCTCGGCGCTCGAACAGACCTATACCGGCACGCTGGGCGCCGAGTTCATGCACCTGACCAATGCGAGCGAGCGTGGCTGGTGGCAGATGCGGCTCGAGTCCACGCGAGCAAGACCTTCGTTTTCAGCCGCGGAGAAAAGGCGGATTCTCGAACGCCTGACGGCGGCGGAAGGACTGGAGAAGTACCTTCATACGCGCTATGTCGGGCAAAAGCGGTTCTCGCTGGAAGGCGCCGAATCATTGATCGTGCTGCTCGACGAACTCGTCCGCCACGGGGCATCGAAGAAGGTCCGCTCGGTCGTGATGGGCATGGCGCATCGCGGACGCTTGAACGTGCTGGTCAACGTCGTGGGCAAGCCTTTGCATGCGCTCTTCGATGAATTCGACGGCAAGGATGCTGAAAACCTTCCGGACGGCGATGTCAAATATCACAAGGGCTTTAGCAGCGTCATAGAGACGAGCGATGGCCCCGTCGATGTCGACCTTGCATTCAATCCCTCGCATCTGGAAATTGTGAATCCAGTCGTGCAGGGCATGGCGCGCGCCAAGGCGGAGGCTATCGGCGCAGGAGACGCGCGTAGCGTGCTGCCCGTCGAAATTCATGGCGACGCGGCAATCTCCGGACAAGGCATCGTGATGGAGACATTGAGCCTTTCATATACGCGCGGCCACGGTACAGGCGGAACCGTCCACGTCGTCGTCAACAATCAGATCGGCTTCACGACGTCGGACCCGCGCGACACGCGCTCGTCGTTCTACTCCACGGACATCGCCAAGATGATCGAGGCGCCGGTTCTGCACGTCAACGGCGACGACCCGGAAGCGGTAGCCATGGCCGTGCGCCTCGCACTCGACTATCGTACGGAATTCCAGCGCAGCGTGGTCATCGATCTTGTCTGCTTCCGCAAGTATGGGCATCAGGAACAGGACACGCCGAGCATCACGCAGCCTTTAATGTATCGCGCGATCGCGGCGCATCCGGGCGTGCGGACCCTCTATGCCCGAGCGTTGATTCGGCAAGGCGTGACGACTTCGGATCAGGTCGAAAGCTACGTGACCGCGCGGCGCGAAAGTCTTGAAGAAGCGCACAGCAGCGACGCTGCCGAGGCGTCGCCCGGGTTGGCCGAATCATCCGAAGACCACGCGGTCGCGGTCCGCTACAGCCCGCCGACGCCAGAGCAATTGCGGGGTCTGGCGCAACGGATAGCAAGCGTTCCAGACGGTTATGAACTTCATCCACTGGTCGGCAAGATGATGACCGCGCGCCGCGAAATGGCGGCGGGAAAGAAGCCAATCGATTGGGGAATGGGGGAGCACCTGGCCTTTGCCTCGTTGCTTGGCGCGGGGACCGATGTGCGATTGAGCGGGCAGGACAGCGCAAGAGGGACGTTCAATCACCGTCATGCCGTGCTGCACAACCAAAGACGGACGAGTCGCTCGGACGGCGTTCTCATTCCACTCGATCATGTCGGCGAAAAGCAAGGCCGGTTCGCCGTGACGAATTCCATTCTCTCCGAGGCGGCTGTGCTGGCCTTCGAGTATGGATACTCGACGGTGAACCGCAACGCACTCGTGATATGGGAAGCCCAGTTCGGTGACTTCGCGAATGGCGCGCAGGTCGTGATCGATCAGTTCATCGCAGCGGGCGCCGCAAAGTGGGGACAACGCAGCGGACTGACGCTGTTCCTGCCTCATGGGCAGGAGGGGCAAGGTCCGGAGCACGCATCGGCGAGGCTCGAACGCTACCTGCAGCTAAGTGCCCGGGACAACATGCGGGTCGCGCAACCGACAACACCCGCGCAGCTGTTTCATTTGCTGAGAATGCAGGCGCTCGCCTTCGATCGGCGACCGCTTGTCGTGATGACGCCCAAGTCGCTGCTTCGGCACCCGGCGGCGGTCAGTACGTTCGACGAATTGGCGCAGGGTTCGTTTCGTGAAATCCTGCTGGATTCGCAGGTCGAGCCATCGCGGGCTTCGAGCGTCGAGCGTGTCATCGTGACCTCGGGCAAGATCTATTTCGAGCTGCTCGAACATCGCCGCAAGCATGGCATTGCCGACACGCCGATTATCCGCGTCGAACAGTTGTACCCGTTTCCGGCCGGGCAACTGGCCGCTGAACTCGCGCGCTATCCAAACTTGAAGACGGTGGTCTGGTGTCAAGAGGAGTCGCGCAACCAGGGCGCCTGGAGCTTCATTGAGCCGCAGTTGCGCGAGCTCCTGCCTTCGAGCGCGAGGTTGTCGTATGCGGGACCGGCGCCATCCGCATCGACCGCGCCGGGTTACCACTCGGCGCACGCGGTGAGACAGGCAGAGCTGGTATCGAGTGCGTTCGCGGAGTAAGGGCACATGCGTGTCGCGATGATGCTATACGCGGGGTTCCAGCTACTCGAAGTGAGCGGTCCGATGGATGTGTTTCAGGAAGCAAACCGTCTGTGGGGCGGAGCGTTCTATGAACAGCATCTCGTCGGGCCGTCGCCTGGACCTGTCTTGTGCTCGAACGGCACGGCGGTGGGCACGACCGAGTGCCTGCTGGATGTGCTCGCGCCATTCGACATTGTCGTTGTCCCCGGTTCTCCGGTCGTCGGTTCGAGGCGTGAACATGGGGAACTGGTGGATTGGCTCGGCGCTGCGGGACGCAACACGCGAAAGCTCGCGTCGGTGTCCAACGGTGCTTTCCTGCTCGCGCGCGCCGGACTTGCCGACCATCGCTGGCTAGCCACGCACTGGCGCGACGCGCAACGCCTCGCAACCGAGTATCCATCGGTGCACGTCGTGACCAAACCAGGCTGCGTGAAGGACGGCAAGCTGTACTCGGCGGTCGGCGCGAGTGCGGGCATCCATCTTGCCTTGGCACTGGTCAGGGAAGATCTTGGCGACGACATCGCCGGAAGCATCGCCCGAGCCTTGTCGGCAACGCGCCATTGACGTCATGGCCAGGATGCCGCCTATTTTGGCCTGCGGATGAACTCCCTGGATGGGCGCGCAGCATGGATCGTTGGCAGAATGGTCATCAGCAACCTCACAATTCTTCCAGCAGCACATCAACAAAGTGCTGGGTGGACATGGCCAGGTACGGAGAACCCGTCGGAGCGATGGTCCATAAGCTGGTGTCGAACATACGCTGTTCTCGAATTGGAAGGGAGATCGCCCTTTAATTTCGGCCGCTGATTCCGCCGGCGCCGAACTCCATGCGAGTCAGCCATGACCCAGAACCCAAACGTTGCTTCACGAGCCTTCACGAAATCGACGCATGCCAGCGAGTGGATGTCGGGCGCCGACATCATTCTGCGCGTACTTGCCGAGCAGGGCGTCGATACGCTCTTTGGATACAGCGGCGGCGCGATCCTGCCGACGTACGACGCCGTTTTTCGCTTCAACGAAGCGCACAAGGCAGCCCCCGAACGCCAGATCAGGTTCGTTGTGCCGGCCAATGAACAGGCTGCGGGTTTCATGGCCGCGGGCTATGCTCGCGCGAGCGGAAAAGTCGGCGTATTCATGGTGACGTCCGGGCCGGGGGCAACGAATGCCGTGACGCCGATTGCCGACTGCAATGGCGATTCGGTCCCTGTCGTGCTCATATGCGGACAGGTGCCGCGTGCCGCGATTGGTTCCGATGCCTTTCAGGAGGCGCCCGTCTTCAACATCATGTCGGCCTGCGCGAAGCAGGTCTTTCTGGTAACCGACCCGGAGAAGCTGGAACAGACCCTGCGGAGCGCATTCGAAATCGCTCGCACAGGGCGTCCGGGGCCGGTTGTCGTGGATGTGCCGAAGGACATTCAGAACTGGATGGGTCCGTACCATGGACAAGGCACGTTGCAGTTTCGAGGCTATTCCGATCGACTCCGAATGATGGCGAAAGGCGCTCATCTCGACGAAAACAAGCGCGCCGAATTTTTCGATCTTCTTGCGCAAAGCAAACGGCCACTTTTGTATGTGGGCGGCGGTGTGATCGGGGCGGGCGCGACGGCCGAGTTGCGCCGGTTCAGCGAGCGCTACAGCATCCCGGTCGTGACGACGCTCATGGGTCTTGGCGCACTGCCTGCGAAACACGAACTGTGGCTTGGCATGTTGGGAATGCATGGCGCTGCCTGTGCGAACTACGCGGTCGAGGACTGCGACTTCCTGATTGCAGTGGGTGCCCGCTTCGATGACCGCGTTGCCGGCGGTCGCCCCGACGCCTTCGCGCCGGGCGCGCGCTATGTCGCGCACATCGACATCGACGAGGCGGAGATCAACAAAGTCAAACGGGCACACTGGAGTCACGTTGGCGATGCGAAGGACACGTTGTCGTCCTTGATGGAGTCTGGGTCGGCTTCGCACTCGCCTTCGGACTGGCTTGAGCGGGTGATGGAACTGAAGCAGCGCTACGGCATGAATTACGACCGGAACAGCCCGTTGATCCAGCCGCAGTTCGTCATCGAAAAGCTCAGCGAGATTACCGGCGGCCGGGCCATCATCACTACGGGTGTCGGCCAGCATCAGATGTGGGCCGCGCAGTTTTTCGATTTCGTCGAGCCTCGAAGCTTTCTCACGTCTGGCAGCATGGGGACGATGGGCTTCGGGCTGCCTGCGGCGATCGGTGCCCAACTGGCGCGACCCGATGCCCTGGTGATCGACATCGACGGTGACGGGAGTATCCGGATGAACAGCGGCGAACTGGAGACGGCAACCACGTACGGCGTGCCCGTCAAGGTGCTGCTGCTCAACAATCTCGGTGACGGGATGATTCGGCAGTGGCAGCGACTCTTTTACGACGGTCGACTGTGCGTGAGCGACAAGTCGCTCCACCGCAAGAATTTCGTATTGTCGGCACGGGCCGACGGGTTTGAGTTTGCCCGTCGCGTCAAAGCGGTGAGCAAGGTCGAGGACGCACTCAAGGCCTTCGTTAATTTCGACGGACCGGCTTTCCTCGAAGTGATGGTCGACCAGAACGCTGATGTGTTTCCGATGGTGGGGCCTGGGCAAAGCTACTCGAATATGATCACCGGTCCGTTCATTCCGTCCCGGTCCGAAGGAGAAACAGAGAGTTCGGGCGTAGCACGCCAATGTGCTGCGGATATGTTCTGACACGCTCGCGTCACGATACGGGCCTTGGCCTGCATAACCTGCCTCGCGCGGCTCGATTTCTTGCGATCTGTCCCAATGCCATGATTGACTCGAATCTGATCCATAAGGCTCTCGCGCACCCGTTTCGGCGCGAGATCCTGTTGTGGTTGAAGACGCCGGACGAGGCCTTCGCTGAGGAGCGAGTCGATTTGGGTCATGGCGTGCCGTCGAATGCGATCCATGCGCGCAGCGGGCTATCTCAGTCGACCGTATCGGCACATGTCGCTACGTTGATCGAGGCGGGGCTGCTTGTTCCCACTCGCGTGGGTCAATGGATATTCCTGTCGCGGAATGAAGAAGTGATACGTGCCTTTGCCGAGCAAGTCAGCTTGCATCTCTAGTTATCGAGGAGCAAGGGTCGACCATTAAGGCGATCGGTCCACAGAATTTGCGGACCATGCCAGCTATGACGTGGCGCGCGTTGAAGCCGGAAATCACCCATCAATGCTGGTGTTCCGTTTCGCCACCATGACCGCCTTCACCGCCGTGTCCCGCGGGACCAGGGCCGCCACTGTGAGCCGGTGGCGGCCCTGCTGGCGGCCCGCCATGCTGAGGCGGCGGTCCCCCGTGCTCTGCCGGCGGTCCCCCATGCTGAGGTGGTGGTCCTCCGTGCTCGGCCGGCGGACCCCCATGTTGAGGCGGCGGACCCCCATGTTGAGGCGGCGGTCCGCCATGCTGAGGTGGCGGTCCCCCGTGCTGAGGCGGCGGGACGTTGGCATGCGGAGGCGGCGCATGATGCTCCCAGCGCGGTTCATCGTGATACCACGGCCGGTTGCGGTAGTAACTGCCCCAATAGCTTCCGATGGCAAAGGTGACGATAGGAAGGCCGATCACGGTCCCGTAATTCATCACTGGAACATTGGCGCCCTGATACGGATAGCTCAGGCTGCCGCCATAGGCCCAGCCACGCAGGTCCGGCGCAGCTATGTCGCACCATGTGTAGCCTTCGACGCAGCCCATCACGGTGACCGGGACGCCGCCGGGAAGTTGCGTCACCACGGGATAGTCGGCGCCAGGGCCGGCATAGACGACCACCGGCGCGTTGGTAACGGCTTGCGACTGCGCGAACGCTGCGCCAGGCATGATCGACAGCACGGCGGCGCTCGCAAGCAATGGATTCACAAATCGTTTGAGCATCCAGCCTCCATTGAGACCGCTCGCTTCGACTGCTTCGTCGATCAGGTCATCGGGGAACCCCGGCTTGCTGACGGGGCCTGTTTGTTAAGACTGTCAAGACGCGAACGCAGTCAGTGGCAGTGCTTTTCCCAGTGGTGATGTACTTTGACCTTATGGCACTCGCGATGATGATGGTCGTAGTCGTCCGCGTAGGCTGTTCCAATTGTGCCGAGCGTCATTGCAGTTGCGATAAGCGTAAGAAAAACTCTCTTCATGAAATCCTCGTTTCGAATTGACGGTTACAACGATGAGCACGAGCACGCGGCTCGATTTGAACCCGGTTCTAAAGGCGAGTGAAACTTGTCAGGGCTGACGGTTGAAAGCTGCTCTCCCTGTTTTTGCAAGCCCTACCCCCTCCCAAGCACTGCACTGAGCGGTTGAGCAAACTTCGTATACTCATGCCACACCTTGGTCTCAAGGTGCATCAAGGCTTGCTTTTCCACCCGACATGCGGGGTCGTAGAACCGCTTCATGAAATATTCCCGAAACTTGTCACGCGTGATGCATTCCCCTGTGCCCTGCAGGGTCAAGGTCGGATATTCGTCGCTCATTTCACTCCCCACTCCCGTTGATCGGGGAGGGTGCAGCAAGCAACGTGCCCGCAGGCCGACGCACGGCGCTTCATCGAAATCGACGATCCGCTACGTCCCCAAGTCGTGGGGTAGGGATGATGCAGGAATGGTCCGTCCGCGCGAAGCGCGAAGACGGATGTATGATTACCGCGAGTTGGCGCAGCGGGTCCGTGTACCAAGCCCGGTGAATGATATGAGGGTGACACTACGGCGAGGGCCACTCCGATCAAGACCGATAACAATTCGAGTTCCATGTAAGCAAGCCCAATTGCATCAAACGGTTGAAACCCACCCAAGCGCCAGCGACCTAACCTGGAGACGGTAATGCACAAAGACCTCGAAGTCGGCGATTACCTTCTGGCCATGACCGCAGAGCAGAAAAACGATTCTGCTGACCCGCCGAGCGTGACGGGTTTCAATGTCCGCGTGATCGTGACCCGGCACGACGGAACTCCGATACACGGCTCGACGCTCACAGAAAATTCCGGCGAAATGACCGGCGATCATGGGCCATTCGCCACGGTCGCGGAGGCCTTTGCTCACGGCGAAGCATGGGGGAGACATTTCGTCGCCCGCGTCCTGGGCGGCGCTGTCTGATTCGGTTGCGCGTTGTTCGTGATAGCCGAAGCCATCACATGTCACATGCGTTCCACGTTTGCCATGGCCCGTACGAGCGGAAATCCCTTCGCCGCGCCGAGGTTTCGACCCGTGTAGCGGTGCACCGGCGAGCGACTTGCGTTCTTCTCTTGAGACCGTGGAGTACCGCATGAAAGGCAGTCAATTGACCGTCTACGTGGCGAACCAAAGCCACCGCATTCGTCACATGACCGTCGTCGAGTGGATTCTCGACGAGGCGAAGCAAGCCGGCGTTCAAGGCGCGACGGTGATTGACGCCACCGAAGGAATCGGCGCGCACGGCAGGTATCACGCGGCGCGGTTCTTCGAACTCGCCGACCAACCCGTGGCGGTGACCGTGGTAGCCGACGACAGCCGGGCCGACGTGCTGCTCGACAGGCTGCGCCACGGCGGCGTCCCGTTGTTTTACACCCGCTGTCCGATCGAGTACGAACTGTTGGGCGCGGAGGGAGACGGACCACACGAATCGTGACGCACCGCACCATCCTGTCCCGTCGCACCGGTGCACTAGAATGAAAGTGGTGGTTCGCGTTGCCGCGACCACGCCACGCCACGCCACGCCGACGATACTTCGATCGATCCGGCGTCGGATGAGGGGAGAAGACGGATGAACGGCTATCAACTGACGTTCTATACCGAGCAGAACCGAAAACACGGTCACCGCACCGTGTGCGACTGGTTGTTGCATGAGGTGCGCCAGCTCGGCATTCATGGTGCGACCGTGATCAGTTGCGCCGAGGGCACCGGTCATGCGGGTGCGCATCACGCAGCGCACATGCTCAAGCTTGCCGACCAGCCCCTGCAGATCATACTTGCCGTCACGGAAGAGGAGGCGGAGCGAATCCTCGATCTCGTGAAGGCCGAAAACGTACACGTTTTCTATACGCGGGTTCCGATCGAATTCGGTCTGATCGGCGACGACGAGCCACCGAAGACAAAGCGCCACTTTCCGCTCTTCGGGCGCTCTGCCCACTAAGACGGGCTTTGCCTGCGTCTTCGGATTGCGTCCCGAACGTCTCGCTCTATTGGAACGCCACACCGAATCAGCGGGCGGCCTGGTTGCCTCCCGCGCCGCGTGCGAGACGTTCGTGAATGCTGAACCTGCTCAGAACCAAGGCGGGCGACGCGTGAACGCGTCAACCCGAGAGACGGGGTGTGGATCGAGAAATTCGATCTTCCGTCCATCGGAAGCGGTGCCGGCGAAACGTCCGAAAGACCCCTGCCGCCGGGACGATCGATGTAGTGCCGGCCTCCAGGGATCGGAAGGGACTGTTTGCGCGCGGGCGGATCGTCCGGTAAGGTAGCGGGCACCAAGTCCATCCGGGCCTACTTTTAACTTTCGCAAGGACGTCATCATGAACAAACAGGAACTGATCGATGCGGTTGCTGCGCAAGCAGGCATCAGCAAAAGCGCCACCGCCGAGACGATCGACGCGGTGCTGGCCGCGGTTTCGAAGACCGTTGCCGCCGGCGACAGTGTGCAGTTGATCGGCTTCGGCACGTTCGCGAGTGGCTCTCGCGCGGCCCGCTCCGGACGCAATCCGAAGACGGGCGAAACGATTGAGATTGCCGCCGCAAAGACCGTGAAGTTCACCGCCGGCAAGGCATTCAAGGACGCCGTCAATCAGTGAGGGTGGGCGACCGGCGAGTGTCAGGGCGTTTAGCCTCTCGTAATATGGAGCTGGTAGGATCCCGGCTCCATTCACTCGCCAGTAGAGATTGATCCATGAAGAAGGCTGTTCTTGTCATCGTTGTTGCTGCAACCACGCTTTTTTCCGTAGCGCCGGTCTTTGCCTATGAGCACCATCATCCGGTTTGCCATGAGGTCAAGGTCCATCACCATTGGGAAAAGCGCTGTCACTGATTTCGGATCGTAAGCATGGAGTGTGGTTCGCGGGGGCCAGGGTCAGCACCGACCCTAAGCGCTAGCGGCCACCAACACCAACACAAGTTCCATGACAGCGCAAAAGCGTCAAACGGCGTAAGCGCCCTCCCTGGTGCGCAGCGACCCCACACCCCCTGCCTCAACCCCAGCCCGATTCTGTGGCCGCGGCAATCCTAGATTCTCGCGCAACGTGACCCCTTCATACTCGGTACGAAACAGCCCCCGCCGCTGAAGCTCCGGCACGACAAGCTCGGCGAATTCGACCAGCCCTCCAGGCAGCCACGGCGACATGATATTGAAGCCATCGGCGCCGCCATCCTCGAACCACTGCTGCAATTGATCGGCGATGCTCTGCGGCGTGCCCACCACCTGCTGATGACCGCGCGCTCCCGCGATGCGCAGATACAGATCGCGGATCGTCAGGTTCTCGCGCCTCGCGAGGTCGAACAGGAGTCGCTGCCGGCTCTTGCCACCGTTGGTTTCCGGCAAGTCCGGCAACGGCCCGTCGACCGGATACTGCGAAAGGTCTACGCCACCCGACATATTCGACAGCAACGACAAGCCGACCGTCGGATGGATCAGGTCCTGCAACGCGTCGAATTTTTCGCGTGCCTCGGCTTCGGTCCTGCCGATCACCGGGAAGATGCCGGGCATGATCTTCAGATGCTCCGGCCGCCTTCCATAACGTGCGAGCCTGCCCTTGAGATCGCGATAGAACGCCTGCGCCTCTTCAAGCGTCTGGTGCGCGACGAACACGACCTCGGCGGTCTGGGCCGCCAGTTCCTTGCCCGCCTCCGACGCGCCCGCCTGCACGACCACGGGCCACCCCTGCGGCGAGCGCGCCACATTGAGCGGCCCGCGCACCTTGAAATGCTTGCCGCGATGATTGAGCACGTGCAGTTTGTCCGGATCGAAATAGACGCCGCTTTGCTTGTCGCGGATGAACGCGTCGTCTTCCCAGCTATCCCACAGGCCCGCGACGACATCGTAGAACTCGCGGGCGCGTTCATAGCGTACGGCATGATCCGGATGCTGCTCGAAGCTGAAGTTCTGCGCCTCCGATTCCGTGCTCGACGTCACGAGGTTCCAGCCCGAGCGGCCACCGCTCAGGTGATCGAGCGAGGCAAATTTGCGCGCGAGATTGTAGGGCTCGTTGAAGGTGGTCGATACGGTCGCGATCAGTCCGATGTTGCGCGTGACGACCGACAGCGCCGACAGGAGCGTCAGCGGCTCGAAGTGATCGGCGCGTGCGGTGCGCGAGAGCGATGGGAGGTGCGTATCGCGGACACTGACGCCGTCGGCGAAGAAGATCGCGTCGAACTTCGCGCGCTCGGCGATTTGCGCGAGCTGCGCGTAATGCGGGAAGTTGAGTCCGCCGTCGGCTTGTGCATCGGGATGACGCCACGCGGCGATGTGATGTCCCGTCTCCATCAGGAACGCGCCCAAATGCATTTGCCGCTTTGGCTTCTGTTGTTGTTCGTTCTGGCTCATCGTATCTTCAGTCCGGTGGAAGTGGCGCGACAGGGAACCGCTGGTCCAGTGCGCGCTGTTGCTGCTCGGTGACTCAGAGGCTTTCCCTTGCGACATCGCTCTGCAATTGCCCGAGTTCTCCGAGGATCTCATCGCGCAAGCTGACGAACCGCGCATCGCTGCGATCGCGCGGCCGCGTCAGCCCGACATCGATCACCTTGCCGATCCGTCCGGGACGCGCCCGCATCACGACCACGCGATCCGCGAGAAACACCGCCTCGTCGACGTCGTGCGTGACGAGCACCATCGTGATCCGCTCGTGTTCCCAGATGCGTTGCAACTCGCGCTGAAGCCGCGTGCGCGTGAGCGCATCGAGCGCGCCGAACGGTTCGTCGAGCAGCAGGAGGCGCGGGCGGTTCACAAGCCCGCGCGCGATCGCGACGCGTTGCGCCATCCCGCCCGACAACTGATGCGGGAAATGATGCTCATAGCCACGCAAGCCGACGAGCGCAACATGCTCTTCAACCGCGCGCCGTTTCTCTTCGCGCGAGAGCGGCGCATTCTTCAGCGCGATCGCGATGTTCTGCTCGACGTCGAGCCAAGGAAACAGGCGATGGTCCTGAAACACGATGCCGCGCGCGAGATCGGTCGTGCGCACCGGCTCGCCGGCGAAGTCGATCGCGCCGTCGAATTCGTCGTCGAGTCCGGCGACGAGACGCAGCAGCGTGGACTTGCCGCAGCCGCTCGCGCCGACGATGCTGACGAACTCGCCGCTCGCAATCGACAGGTCGATGCCGTCGAGCACCGGACGCGCGGCGGCGTCGCCCGCGAAATGCTTGCCGACTTGCCGCAGGTCGAGCCTGCTGTTGGAATCCTGGATGACGGTCGACACGGTGAAGCTCCTAATTCGTTTGACGCGCATGAAGCGCATGAGTGAACCAGCGCCGCTGGACGGCACGCGCGAGCGCGTTGAGCGCCCAGCCCGTCACGCCGATCACGATGACGCCGAACACGACGAGATCCATGCGGAACTGCTCGCTGCCATCGACGAGCGTATTGCCGATCCCGCTGCCGGCCACGAGCAGATACTCGGCGCCGAGCGTCGCCAGCCAGGAATAGATCAGCGCGAGATAGATGCCGGTGAATACCGAAGGCAATGCGGCCGGCAGCACGACGGAGGTGACTGTCTGCCACTTGCTGTAGCGGAACACGCGCGCAACCTCGAGCATGGCGGGCGACACGGCGCGGATGCCATCGCTCGTATGCGCGACGACCGGCACGAGCGCCGCGAGCGAGAGGAACACGACTTTCGCGACGTCGCCCAAGCCGAACCACACGGAGATCAACGGGATCCACGCGAACAGCGACACTTGCTTGAACGTATTGAAGCTCGGGCCGATTGCGCGGTTCGCGAGCTTCGAGACGCCGAGCAGCGCGCCGAGCGCAAGGCCCGCCACCGTGCCGATCGCGAAGCCGGTCAGCTCGCGCGCAAGCGATGCGGACAACGCGCGCCACAGCGCGCCGCTCGCGGCCTGGTCGATCGCGGTGTGCCACACCTGCACGGGCGACACCATGATGCCGTGCGTGCTGCTGGCGTTGCGCGCGACATACCACCACGCGGCGAGCGCCAGGAGCGGCAGCACCCAGCCGCGCCATCGGCCGGAAGGTTGATGAGTGCCGGCGGCGTGTCCGGCTTCGAGTTCGAGTGAAGTGTCAGTCATGCATGGCTCCGTTATTGCGCGTTGCCGCGTTGCAAGCGCGCTTCGAGGAGCGTCAGGAAGCGATCAGCCAGATACCCGATTGCGCCGACCACGAGCACCGACGCCAGCACGAGATCGAGCTGGAACAACTGCCGACCGTAGACGATCAGGTAGCCAAGCCCTTCCGACGATGCGACGAGTTCCACCACGACCAGCGTGAGCCACGCCTTCGTGAAGGCGAGCCGCACACTGGTGCCGATCACCGGCACGGCGGCGGGAAGGATCACCGAGCGGATCGTCTGCGCGCGCGTGAAGCGGAACACGCGCGCGACGTCCCGGTAGGCGTCGGGTGTCTGACGGAAGCCCTGCAGCGTGCCCAGCGTGACGGGAACGAGCGCGGCGTGCGCGATCAGGATGTACTTCAGCGGCTCGCCGATGCCGACGACGATCATCAGGAACGGCAGCCAGCCGAGCACCGGCACCTGCACGATCGCGTTGAACGCGGGCAGCACATAGGCTTCCGCCGTGCGCGAAAGCCCGAGCACGCCGCCGAGCAACAGGCCCAGCAGCACGCCCGCGCCGAAGCCCACCGCGACCCGCGACAAGCTCGCGCCGACATGCAGCCACAACTCGCCGCTGCGGACCATGCCGGCAAGCGTATCGAAGACGAGCGACGGCGGCGGCAACACTTGCGCCGAGATCCAGCCGTAGTGAGAGCCGAATATCCAGAGCAGGGCGCCGAGCGCGGGCAGCAGCCAGGGCAGGGCGATCCAGCCGAATGCGCGCGAGCCGTTCAGAAGTGAAGCGCGCGCCGACGTTCGTGCGCGAGGCACGCCGACGTCGACCGCGGGATCGAAACTACGTGCGAGACCGTTCGCCATGGTCGAGCCTCCTTGGGTCAGGATGCGATCGGCTTGCCCGATGCATCGAAGCGCGGCCAGTAGGCCTGGAGCTTCAGCGTCTTGAGCGCTTCGTCCAGGTACTTCGGCTCGAACCAGCCGTTCACGCTCACCGGCTGACGGATCAGGTTCAGCCGCAGCGCGTCGTCGGCGACGGCCTGGTAGCGCGCGACCAGGAACGGATCGATCAGCGGCGAACTGCGGTCCTTCAACTGCTGGTTCGCATATTCCGATTGCCACGACTCCGCCGGCACGCCGCTCTTCGCCCACAGGTCGAACAGCGCATTGCGATTGGCTTCATCGGACGACCACTGCGACGCCTGCACGACCGACGTCACCACTTTCTGCACGATCTCCGGGTGCGTGCGCTCGAAGTCGTCGAGCACGAGCAGATGCGCTTGCCGCGTGAGTTGCAGGCCGCCGTCGCGCGAGGCATAGACGATCTTCGCGAGCCCTTGCCGCTGGAGCTTGAACAGGTTGTAGTCGAGGAAGACCGCATCCACGCCCTTCGATGCCAGCGCCGCCTGCGCTGCCGCCGAATCGAGATTGATCACGCGCAGGTCGCGCTCGGTGAGACCGTTTTCCTTGAGGACGTTGTCGGCGACGAGTTGCAGGTTGGTGCCCCGGAAGATGCCGACGCGCTTGCCCTTGAGATCCTTCACGCCCTTGATGTCGGAGTCGGGCGGCACCGCGAGATACACGCCCGCGCGCACGTTCGACGCCAGCAGCAGGTGCGTCTTGAGGCCGTTCGCGCGGCCGAGCACGGCGGGCAGGTCGCCCTGGTAGGCAAAGTCGATCTGCTTGTTGGCGAGCGCCTCGTTCACGGCCGGTCCCGCGCCCTTGAAGAAGATCCATTCGACCTTGGTGCCATCGGCCTTGAGCGCATCCTCGACGCGATGTTGCAGCAGCGCGGTCGCGGCGGGCGAGCCGCCGAACACGGGCGGATCGCCCGTGCCTTGTTGCGCTACGCCGATCTTGACGACGCCGGGCTCGGCGGCGAACGCAGTCGCGCTCGCGAGGACGCTGAGCGCGAGCGTCAGCGTCTTGAGTAGAAATCGCAGTTTCATTGCTTATACAGGGAAAGGGCAGGGAAGGGCAGACGAATCACGAACGGGTCGTGCGGGAGGTTGTGCGGCTCGTGCGGCCGTCGATGCTCACCGGCGCATCGCCATGGACGGTCGCGCGGCGCACGACGCGATGCGCATCGGCGTAATCGGCGACGGCGTAGTGCTGTGTCGCGCGGTTGTCCCAGATCGCGACGTCGCCCTGCGTCCAGCGCCAGCGCACGGTGTTCTCGAGACGCGTGATGTGGTCCTGGAAGAGTTCGAGCAGGCGATCCGAATCGCGCTGCGACAAGCCGACGAAACGCTGCACGAAGTGCCCGAGCACGAGACTGCGCTCGCCCGTTTCAGGATGCACCCGCACGACCGGATGCTCGGTCTCGTAGAGTGTCGAGGTGAACTGCTCGCGGTAGGCGAGGTCCGCTTCGGTGGCGGGCGTCGAGCGGGTCGCCGCGTAGTCGTAGGCGTTCGAATGCACGGCCCACAAGGTATCGGCTAGCTCGCGCAACGGCTGCGGCAAGTGCTGGTAAGCGGCGACGGTATTGGCCCATACGGTGTCGCCGCCTGCCGGCGGAATCACGACGCCGCGCAGGATCGAGATCTTCGGATAGGCGTCGACGAACGTGACGTCGGTGTGCCACGAATTCGCGCGCGTGCCGTGCTTCGAGTCGAGTTCGAGCAGGCGGCTGCCGGCGCCCAGCGATGCCACCGTCGGATGCGCGACGGTCTCGCCGAAGCGTGCGGCGAAGGCTTCCTGAGCCGCGTCGTCGAGATGCGACTGGCCGCGGAAGAACAGCACTTTGTGCTTCAGGAGCGCGGCGTTGATGGCGTCGATAGCGGTGTCATCGAGCTCGGCGCCGAGCAACACGCCGCGTATCTCCGCACCGACGCGCCCGCCGATCGGACGGACCTGCAGCTCCGGCTGCACGGACGATCGTTGGTCTGCGGAGGGATGCGAAAGGGTGGCTGCGTCGGTCATGGGGATCTCCGTGAAGGTCGATGGGTTCGGTATCGATGCATTGAAGCATTGACTGCGATCCCGACCAACGAAGAGATTCGACTTTGCTTTTTCTCCCGGAGGGCGAAGGCATATGAGCGGAAGTGACGTTGAAGCGGCGGGTGGGGGAGGTGCTTAGGTTGGGGGGATTAGTGCCCGCGCCAAGCCGATTCGACGGTTTCGCCAACTCGGGAATGTCAATCAGCAGATCGCGAGGCTGTCGCGCGCACGCGAGGGCAAGGCATATAGATGGAGAGTCACCGCGATGGCAGAACTCGACAAGCAAGGAAAGCGATCGCCGACAACCGCTGTGGATCGACGGGTCGGATCGGCGAACGCCAGGAAAGAAACTGGCGTCGTATCGGCGCCTCGCTTCAAACAAGCAGGATTAAATCGTTCGAAGCTACGCGAGCTCAGGCCGGCACTTGTCCCGGTGTGCCGTCCAGGATGCGTAGCTTCTCGCTGATATCCGGGACGTCGTGTCCGGCCGCCCGAACCGATTCCGCAAGCCGATGTGCGGTGATCCGGCACTTGGCAAGCGTCTCATGCAGTCGAGGGTCAGCCTGCAGGCTCGTCACGGCCTTCCCAAGGTCCAACGGCGATTCGCTGAGCAGGGCGGGAACAACCTCCTCAGGAGGAATCTGCGAGCCGTGACTCAACAACTGAGCGGTCCAGTCGCACTCGTACAGCAGGGCGCGACGTTCGGCCTTTTGCGCTTCTTCCTGGTCTAGCCTCGCAAGGCTCTGGCGATTCGTTTGAATCGCGTTGCGCCATGCGGTGAGCACGTGGAGCCGCACTTCCGCGATCGCGTCGCTGAGTGCCCTGTCAGGACCGCCTGCGATCAGCCGGCGGTCTTCGAGTTCGTCCAGGCGTTCGCGGAACCCGTCCAAAAACGGGCGCCAGTTCAATGGGAGATCGTTTGTCGAATAAAACTCGCGTGCGATATCGTTGAGGTCGTGCCTGATCTCCAGCAGCGCCCGGTTATCCGTGACGCGGGCTTCGTGCACGTCGTTCGTCGTAACCATCTGACGATGCAACGGAAACAGCGGATTGTTGTGGCGCCGTTGCAGGTGTCGTTCAGCCGCACCCGGACGCGCGCTCCATTTCCAGTTGGGCAGGGAGCTGGCGTCGAAACCTACCGCCTCTATCATCGGCCGGAACACGGCGAGTGCCTGCTCCGTGGCATGACGAAAACAGTCCGCCAGCTTGTAATCGTTGCCTTGCAGGCCGGCGCTCGCCTCACCTGCATAGGGCGAGTCGGGAGCCAGCTTGAGGAAGCCGGTGGCCAGGAAGAACTCCATGGGCAGTTCCACTGACACGCCGTCCTCTCTGAACGTGCGCTGTTCAGCCGATATGGCCTCAAAGGCACGAGCAAGGCGATTCTCGAGGTCGAGGAGCGGGTCGATGGCGTCGCCGCTCCCTGGCTGTGCCTCGTTTGCGAGCAAGCAGAAACTTTCGCGAGCCATCCTGGCAGCCAGGGCACCGTGCTTTTCCGCAAACAGCCAGAACCACAGTGCGAGCTGGTACCCCTTTGCACCGTTTTGGGCGATCGGCGCCACGTTCGACGCGAATTCGATACCGCGTGCTGCCCAGGTCGAAAACGGCGGCGTGTCCGCGCGCAGGTACATGGTCACGAGCTGCCTTAGTGCTTCGTGCGTGTCGACCGGCCAGTTTGGCGTCGGCTCGCCGGAATGCTTCTCGGTCTTCCAGAACTTCAAGTCCATCCTCAACCTCGTAGGGAAGCAACATGGCGAAACTGGATGCACGGCAACTCGTGCGTGTGTTGGGAAGGATACTTGCACACTCTGGAGAGTCGGTAAACAGGCGGCTGAGGCGGCTTGCTCGCACGACCGCCGGGTAACGGGCGCGGGCCAATTCAGATGACTTTTGGGTTCCGCGAGACCCATCGTGCACGGGGGCGGTGCGGTGACGTCGCGGATGGACGGAACGGAAACGCAGGTCGCCGCGAGGCGCGCTGGACTTCGTTCAGCAGTCCGGGTTCCGCTCAGAAAGGGTGTTGCGGCAACATCGCGCGTGGCCGCGTGGCCGCGTGGCCGCGTGGACCCGAAACAGCGCCTACCTGCCGCCGGATATCGCTGGCACCGCTGGCCGCGGAGTGCGCCGGGTGAGCCAGCGGGCACCGACTACAAGCCCGCCGATCAGATACGCGAGCCCGCCCGGCACCCACATCACGAGTCCGCCCAACTGCTGGTCCAGCAGCGGATCGAAGCCGAGCGCGCTCGTGCTCTCGATGTACGACGGGTACCAGATTCCCGGTGCGAGCGTGAGCAGCGCGCCGAGCGCACTCGTATGAACCATCGTCGTGAAAAGCGACAGCAGCGCGTGCGCGCCGCGTTCGCCGCGCGCCGGATTGCCGAACACCGTCCACCAGAACAACAGCGCGCTCACCAGAAAGCTGGCGTGCTGAAACGTGTGGATGCCGGGCCGTGCGAGCGCGGCTTCGAAGAATGCGGGTGCATGCCAGGCCCATAGCGTCGCCGCATGCAGCATCCACGCGATGAGCGGCATTGTCAGCACGCGCCATGGCACGCGAATCCAGCGCGTACGTACGGCGCGGCCGACCCCGCCGCGCGTCGCCGCCGGCAACGCCCAGATCCAGACCGCGAGCGGGCGGCCGGTCACGAGCAAGGGCGCGGCTATCAACATCAGCACTTCGTGCTGGATCATGTGCGCCGAGAAGAGCGCGGCGGCAAGCGTGTCGAGCGGCGAATCGAGTGCCGCGACGAGCGCCAGCCAGCCGAGCAGGAAGGCGGCCAGATGAATTGCACGGACGGGACGGGAGCGGCGGCTGCGCACCCGCAGCCGCACGTATCCGACGACATACAGCGCGCCGCTCGCGATCAGCAAGCCGACCACCCAAGGCTCGAAGCTCCAGCCGAAGTGCGGGATCCCGCGAGCGTCGGCCGGCAAGACGTGGGCGTGGGCGCCGCTCGCCCACCCGAGCAGCGCGACGATCAGCACGGAGGGAGCGTCGTGCACCAGTGTTGCCGCCAGTGGTTCGGGAACCTGCGGCGGCGCATCGGGACCGAGCCGGCCGCGAGCGTCCGGCGGCTTGCAAGCTGCGTGAGGTCCGGGCCGAGTGTGCCAGTCGTACACAGCAGCCAACCGCCGAGTCCTAGCGCTCACCAGTGAACGCGCTTACTATCCTGCTCGTCCAGACACTCAGGCCCGTGTGAAGCGCACTTTGGAGCGCGGTCTGCAGTGCCCGACGTGGCCCCAAAACGACCGCCCCGACAAGAAGAACCGCGATCAACGCCGCATTCGGCGTTCTTAACACCCACGGCCCGGCGTCAGCCCCGACGCGCGGCTTTGGAATCACACGCACGGCATAAGTCGGCTTGCGCCGGGACAGCAATTCACTGCGTGTCGCCGCCATGCGCGTCAGGACGACCGCCTGGGCCTCGACGTGCCCGCGATTTTCACGGCTCATTTGCTTGCCTCCTTGATCGCCTGCAAATCACGTTCTATTTCGGTTCGCAGGGTCTGGAAGGGCTCGGCGGCGCGGCGGGAGCGCATGACAATTGCCGCGATCAGCGTCACGAGAAGCCATGCGCCCGCCACGCCCCATGCAACCTGAAGAAAATATGGCGTGCCCGCCGCGGTCGCGATGATGGCGATGCAAAGAAAGGAGAGCGTGAACAGCGCGCCAATTGCCAGCGCCACCAGCGCGACCACTTCGCCGAGCACGCGCGCCTTCGTCTCGGCTAGTTCGATCCTGAACAACTCGCCGTAGTCGGACACGCGTCGCGCACAAAATCGACCGACGCTGCGCCACGTTGCAATCTTCGATTGAACCGTCATGATTCGACCTCTCTTCCTGACTCCAGCCTTTCGACCTGGCCCGCGCGGCGGCTAGGATGCTCAGCAGGTCGTGCGATTGGGCGGGCCCGGTCGGCGGGCAGGGCGATCATACGAACGTTCGCCGGCGCTCGACCAAGCCACGCCGATCAGAAAGCCAACCAACGCGGCGATACCCACCGCGGCAAGCGGGCTTTCGACGGCCTGGTCACGCAAGACGCTCGCGGCGTCCGCGTAAAGCTTCTGTGCTTTCCCGCTCAGATCACGCACCTCCCCGGAAAGCTGGGTCGACGCCTCTTCCAGCACATCGCCGACGGCTTGCTGGACCTTGCCCGTCGCATCCTCGACGGCACCCTGCATCTTGTTCGTGTCCATCTCAGTTTCTCCTTTGGAAGCCAACTTGATGGCAATGCGCAGGCGCCGTGCCTGCAACGGCCGCGTGATCTTTTTCTGAATGAGTGAGTTGTATTTGCTGCGCGTGTCGGGCGAGCAAGAAGCGTGTGCAGTGTTCGAGATGCGCGGCCCCGTGACTGCCCACGACGGCGCGCCGAGGGTCTGCGAGCGGCGTGCTTTCAGTGTGCCAAGCCACGCGCATCGGTTCGCTTCGTTCATTTGCCGCTGTGCGCAGGTGCCGAACGCGCCATCTTTTCGTGACGCAGGGCGGTGAGTGTGGCCTGCCGGTCGTCCGGCTGCGGAAGTCCGCAAGTTTGTTTTGGTTTTGCCATCGGTGCGGGTTTCCGTGAATACGCGAGGTGTTGGGCATGCAGAGATCTTCGGCCTATGCTGGTAAAGCCGAACGGCTGCGACGCTCTGCTCGCACAGCAAATCGTGTGCCGGAGGCGACGCGCAATGTGATTTACCGATAGCCTGGAGGTCGCTTGGAAGCACAGACGCTGGAGCAGCGGATTCGAATACGAGCCTATGAACTTTGGCAACAGGACGGCAGCATGGAAGGATGCGCCGACGAGTACTGGCAGCAAGCGCGGGAGATGGTCGAACGTGAGCTTCGCGAGGAACAGGCGAAGCAACCACCGATCGAGTGAAGTGGGCCGTCGGGCCTTCGCTGTGATGAGGGTCGACGGCTCGGCACATCGCCATTGCGTGACCATCCGCCGGGCTTGCTGGTGCCGACGGAGGACGCCGATAGGGCGCTCGCGCTCTTCGAGAACGACGTGCGACGACAGCCGGCTATATCAGTGGAAAGGAAGCACAAGAATGGGAGTGCCCTTCAATCCGTCAATTGAATTGCACTGCGGCGTGCGTGCCGCGCTGCGCCCTCCGCCTTGATGACTTCGCCTGCCGATTGCGCCAGGATGGCATCGGCCCACGCCTGCGGATCCTGCTGCGTAATCTCCCCTACGCGGAGGAGCTTGGCGTAGGTTGCGTCGCTGATCGTAATTTGCGCCACGATAGTTTTAGTGTGCGTCATGGTCTCCCCTTGTTTGGTAGAAGGCGGCTGAGTTGGTTATGGAAAACCCAGCGGCTGGTCGCCACTTTATCTGGAGCGCGTTGAGTTTCCGTTTGCGAGACCACTAAAACAGCAGACCTTCTTCGCCGATTGTCGAATCGCATCTTTAATGCGCGTCGATGAAGGCGGTGACGTCGGCCAGAACCGGTGAGTCCGTATTCGGCGCGGCCGAAAACGACTTGAAGATCGTATCGTGGTCGTAGCCCGGATATTTTTTCAGTTCTACGGCATCGTGATGCGCGCGCAGCGCATCTGCGAAACGATCGCTGTTATGCGGATCGACATCGGTATCCGCGGTGCCTGCGGCGAGCAACATCGGCGGCTCGTTTCCGGTGACGAGTGCGATGGGCAGCGCCCGCTGGCGCAGCGGCGCCGGAAAGATCTGGTCCATATAAGGGTCGCTCGTCGGGATCGCGGCATATGGACCCGCGAGTCCGATCATCCCGGCGAGCGAGGTATTCGATATGCCCTGTGCGGCCAGATAGCGCGGATCGGTCGCGAGCATCGCTGCCATGTGCGCGCCGGAAGAATGTCCCATCACGAAAATGCGTCCGGGGTCGCCGCCAAATTCGCGCACGTGATCGCGTGTCCAGCGCACGGCGGCGGCGGGGTCGTCGAGAAAGCCAGGGAAGACGGTCTCCGGATAGATGCGATAGTCCGCCGCGATCGTAACGATGCCTCGCGCGGCGAGTGCTTGCGCGACGCCGCGCGAATCCGAGCGATGACCGCTTTGCCAGGCTCCGCCGTAGAAATACACGACGACGGGATAGTTCGTGCGGGTCCTGGGTTCGGGCGCATATATGTCGAGCCGCTGGCGGGGCCCCTTGCCATAGGCAATGCCGCCCGGTTCGTCGTGCTCGCGCGCCCGGGACGCGATTACGCCGGCCGCGCCGACTGCACATGCGGCCAGTGACAGTGAAATGAATCTTCGTCTCGCCATTACACGCATGTTGCTGTCGACTCGCGGTTGTTATCGGAAAGGAACGGCTGCCGCGAGCTCGTGAGTGACGCATCGTCGAGGGGATGGCGCACGGCTGCGCGATTGTCCTCAGGCGCCTCGCGCCTGAGCGACGCAAATGCGCAAGCCAACGCGCCGTCGTTCATTGATGGCGCATCAGGTACACAAGGCACTTGTGTCGACAAGTGATGGCGAGCCGTCAGCCGGCTCGATCTGGAGGAGGTCGACCTGCTTCTTCCTTATTAAACGACGTCTGAAAATGGCTGTACGTGCGGAAGACATCGTTCAGAACAGTGAAGTCAGCGGCCGTGTGACGGGGTTGGCCGAAGTGGGCGGAGCTTCATAAACGACTCAGCAGTTCCGCCTTCTTTGCGGCGAACTCCTCATCGCTGAGAATCCCCTTTGCGTGCAGTTGCGCGAGCTTCTCTATGGTGGCGAACACGTCTGCCTCGCGGACGAGCGACTGAGTGCTGACGGGCTGCTCCTCCACGGGCGGCGACGCTTGCTGCGGAACCCCACCGACCGACACAACCGGAAGACTGGCGATAGCAACCAGGCCGTGCTGGCTCGCAAAGGTGAGGGATGCGTCGCGGGATTGCTGCTGCGAGAACCCACTGATCTGATGATCGAGCGTGTCGTAAACCGTCACTGTGCGATTCACTTCGATGGCTAGCCGCCGGGCCTGTGCGAAGAAGGCATAGCGGACGTCGTTCTGCGCGCCGGTGCTGTTGGGCCACCCCAGATCTTCGGGCCACCAGTCGCCAGAGCTGCCGCGAGCGGCCGGAACAAACAGGCTCACCGGTCCCACGGGTCCGGCTGCATCTTGCTGCTGGTTGCTGTAACCAGCGCCCTGTTGGTGTTGCACGCCACTGCCGTTGCCTTGGCGCTGAAAACCCTGGCTCTGCGACTGGAAGCTGCCGCTGCGAATGAGGTCCGGCTGGTTTGCGATCAGGCGCGAAAGCTCGGAACAGAGCCCCTGAACCCGGCCCTTCAGGTAGTCGTTGAACATGTCGGAGACCATGGTCATTCCCCCAAGCATCCACTGACCGGAGCCACCAAATTCGGGGTGCGAGAACTGGGCCATACTGCCGTTGCCGCGAATCACGGATTCCAGCATGCTCATCACGGCATCCGTGCTGAACCCGTGCCGCTGGGCGGCTTCTTCGATCAATTGCTGGCCGGCGGGGGTGAGATTTCGCATGTTGATTCACTCATGGTTTATTCCGGCATCGGGTTTTATAGACGCGCAGCGTCGCCCGCATTATCCAATCCCACATTACCTGATTCGCGACCCTCGGTGAATCGCATATTTTTGAAAACCAGCAATCGGGAAACCGCGGTCGCACTCGACATTTCAAGGTGAACTGGGAATGGCAAGTTCACTTGCAGGCAGTTGCCGGTCGAGACCGGCCGCCACTCGCCATTCTTCAAGCACTGACTCAAGCAACTCGAACGTGATGGGCTTTCGCACATAGCCATCGAACGATGGAAAATCGTGATCGCTCAAATCGGCGCGACCGGTCACGGCGATCATATACGCGTCCTGCGATGGACCTTCCATTCGCAGCCCGTTGCAGACGTGCCGGCCGTCGCCGTCGGGCAGTTCAACGTCGGCCAGGATCACGTCGAATGGGCGGCTGCTCGCAAGCTTCCTGGCGGACTCGCAGTCGTGTGCAACGGTTGCTTCGTGGCCCATCCGAAGCAGGAGCGCCGCTATTCCGCTGGCGAAATCGTCATCGTCGTCCAACACCAGGATCTGCATAACGGCTCCCGACCGGCTGTTGCCCGAGCGTCTACACCGCTCGCCCAAGACGAGAAGCAAGGATGATGCCAACCGCGCACCGTCTTGTCGTGGCCCACGCGACGGTCGCCGGCAGTCCGTGAGGAACGCATCGCGGCTGTATCATCTTCACATCGGGGACGAATGTGCACGAGCTACGGAGCAGACAGCGGTCTGCTCTGACGTCTTCGGCCCCATTCCGGTGCCGGATGTCGACTACGAGCACCGCACCTTACTCATGTCGGAATCGTGAGAAGGTTAATGGCCTGCGTCCATCAGGTCTTCTTGCGCCCGCCGGAAGACTGCGAACGGCACATTTGGCACGTCCTCGGCGATGCGATCCAATTCGTCGCGAACCGACCTCAGATAGTGGCCGTCACGCGCGTCAGCGTCTCCAGCGTAGATCGCCTCGAGCTTGCGTCGAACTGCGCCATATCGCGCGCCGGCCGCGCGATGTTGCTCGGCGCGCTCCGCGTAACGCAAAAAGGTTTGCAGCGCGGCGAGCACGGCGGCCACGACGCTTGTCATGCCGACGATCAGCCTCAGCGCAGACGACACGGCTGTCGTCACCAGCGAGAGAAAGGCGGACGTTCCGATCAGCGAGGTGATTCCAATGACCGACACCCCCAACCAACGGCCACGTCGGTTCAACCGGTCAGCCATGTCGTAGTGGCTCGCCTGCGACTCGCGCGCGCGTCGAATCCACTTCAATAGCAATTCTTCTTCGTCGATGGGTGGGTCGTAGACAGTCAATTGCTTCTTACCTCGGTTCTGAAGATGCTCGTTTGGCCATGCCGTTCAATCAAAGTTGCGGCTCGCGACGGCGATTCAAGGTTGAGCGGTAGCCGCCGGACAAATGGACCCATCAGCAAATCGATGGCAGTAAGAGTTTCGGTCCGCGCAGATGGACTGTTCCCTAACGCACACTTTGAGTCGGTAAGATTGTATTGTGTTTTTGCATCGCGGAAGCTTTCCAGTAGTTTTTGCCTTGGCCCCTAAAGCCTCCCCTTTTGTCTGAGCCTATCGAGAGGAGCGAATTAATTGTCTAAAGTAAAAAGGTTTCGATCAATTAAGTCTCTTCGACCATAATTCACGGTAATTTTAATAAATAAACTCGACCATTTACCTTTCAGATTTCGGCCTTCTATTGTCATAGTCAAATCAAATCAAGGAACTCGATCGGTATATTGTTTCTTGTTGAACTTTATCTGCTTCGCCTTCATCTTGGGCTGCGATTCAACCCCGCCGCCTTCACGAATCCATTGTCCACATCAGGTGTGATTTCGCACTTGGTGCGGGTGCGCGTGAGACCGTAGCTCCGATCCCTACCAATACAAAACTCTTGAGGAGAATTCGTTTGCGAACCAATAATCGCTTGGCTACGGTTTATTTAGTCATACTAATTACAATCGTGGAAATGCCATTACAGGCCCTGGCTGATCGTCATGCATCTCCCGCGGTCCCGCCAATTACGCTTTTGAAGGCGTTCCGGCCGATCGGAGGTGCAGGGAACAATCTCGACCACCCCGACTTCAACGCCACGCCCGGCAGCCCCGAGCTCAGCCTGGCACCGTTGAACTTCGCATCGGGCGGGGCCAACGCCCTCGTAGACGGCCCCAATCCCCGGACCATCTCAAGCGTTATCACCGGCGGGACGGGCGCGAAAGGGCAAGACGGCCAGGTTGCCGATCCGGCGGCCTCCGCGTGGCTCTATGTGTGGGGGCAGTTCGTCGACCACGATCTCGGTCTCGAAGCCACGCCGCTCACCACGGCGGCGATCAACATCACGGTCCCTGCGAACGATCCCGACGTGAGCGCCGGCACCGTCATAGCGATGACGCGCGCGCGGCGCAATCCGGCGACCAATACGATCATCAACACTTCCGCCGGCTATCTCGATCTGTCGCAGCTTTATGGTTCGACCCAGAAAGTGGCCGACAGCTTGCGCAATGCCGACGGCACCATGCAAGCATCGCAGGATGGAAAGTCGCTGGCCATCGTCGGCGGCGTCTTCGTGTCTGGCGATCCGCGTGTGATGGAGAACCCCGAACTCACCGCCACCACCACGCTTTTCATGCGCGAGCACAATAACTGGGTGGGCCAGCTCAAAACCCAGCACCCCGACTGGACCGGCGACCAGCTTTACAACATGGCGCGGGCGATTACCACCGCCGAGTACGAGAACATCGTGTACGCCGAATATCTGCCCGTTTTGATCGGCCACGCACTCGGAAGCTATCAAGGGTACGACTCGTCCCAAAGCGCACAGGTCTCGCAGGAATTCAGCACCGCCGCGTTTCGTGTCGGCCACACGCAGATCTCGGATACGCAAGAGGGAGTCGACAACTCAGGCGTCACCACCTTTAGCCAACCATTGTCGCAGGCGTTCTTCAATTCGCCCGCGCAGGACATCGCGAACGGTGTCGATCCGCTTCTGCGCTCGTTCAGCCTGGATTTCGCGCAGGCAACCGACGTGTACGTGGTCGCGACGCTACGCAACTTGCTTGCGGCCAGCCTGGTCGGCGGCGGCGTCGATTTGATCGATCTGATCGCCATCGACGTCCAGCGCGAACGTGACGTGGGACTTGGCAGCTTGAACCAGACGCGCGCGGCACTGAATCTTGCACCGTACAATTCATTCGCTGCGCTGACAAGCGACCCAGTGCTGCAAAAGAACCTGAAAGCCGTGTACGGGAGCATCGATCAGGTGGACTTGTTCATTGGAGGGCTTGCGGAAGCGCACGCATCGAGCGGGGTCACCGGCCCCACGTTTCAGAAGATCATCAGCAGGCAATTTTCAGCGTTGCGCGCTGGCGACCGCTTTTTCTGGCTCAACCAGGGGTTCGATTCTGCGACGACCAGCATGATCGAGAGCACAACGTTGGCGGACATCATCGTGCGCAACACCGACACAACCGCCTTGCCGCAACATGTCTTCTTGCAGGGCGCGGCGGTGGTGCCGGACTCGCATAGCAAGCGACAAACTCCGGTTGCTCGCGGGATGAGACCCGACGCTGCGTCCGCGGTGAACCCGGCGCGTTGAACCCAAGCAAGTTCTGTGAGAATGTCCCGTACCGGGGCATTCTCTCGCGCGCGTTTGGATTGGCGACTCTTTTGGGCCGATGTGTCCCGATACAACCGGATGGGTCCGATGGCTGGCGAGTTTCGGTGAACGCCTGATACAGATCCCGATCAGATGGAGCGCGAGCCGGCGCATTGACCGGCTCTTGCCGCGCGGCGGCTATTTCGCATCCGCATGTAAATTTGTTGACGAGCGTGGACGCCGCTCAGACACTTTGCTTGAGGAACAGCGATCGGCGGCTAACAGTCTCGTACGACGATTTGGTCAGACTAAACGCAGGCATCACGTTCAAATCGGAAGGGCGAGCCGCCGCAGCCCTGAACCTTCATGCGACAGCTACCGAGAGGCAATCGACTCGATTGCCTGCTTCCCTCTGTCGCTTGCTTGTTTTGCATTTGGACCCTTGGATTACCCAATCGCTAGGAGATTGACATGAACAATGAACAGGCGGGCAGTGAGGCAGCGTCGGCGACCGGAGAGGCAAGAACGGTCGACATGAAGCTCGAGGTAGTCGTCATTCCCGTGTCGGACGTCGATCGCGCGAAGCAGTTCTATTCTGGATTAGGTTGGAGGCTCGACGTTGATATCGCAACGGATGATCAGTTTCGGGTTGTACACTTCACGCCTCCGGGCTCGCATTGCTCGGTCCTGTTCGGCAAGGGCGTCACGACAGAAGATCCAGGCTCCGTGCAGGGACTGCATCTCATTGTGTCCGACCTGGAAGCAGCGCGCGCAGCGCTTGTCGAGCGCGGCGTCGATGTGAGCGAGATCTTCCACGACGTCGGTGGCGTATTCCATCACGCTGGTGAAGATGGACGCGTAAGCGGCCCGCATCCAGCGCGGAATAGCTATGGTTCTTTCGCTTCCTTCAGCGATCCAGACGGAAACGGCTGGGTCTTCCAGGAGGTGACCGCGCGGCTCCCTGGAAGAGTGGATACGCACGACACGACATTCACTTCATCGACGGAGCTTGCGAGTGCGCTTCGCCGTGCTGCCGCCGCGCACGGCGAGCACGAGAAGCAAACCGGCAAGCACGATGAAAACTGGCCCGACTGGTATGCGGAGTTCATCGTTCATGAGCAGGCCGGTGGGTAATTGCCGACATGAGCATGCGCGGTCGAATACGAAGCGCGCTTGAATACGCCAGCGCGGTGGTCGGGATAGAGCGGGCTTATAAAAGCGGCGTTGGATCGTCGAGGAGGTCGTGACGTGCATCGCGCTCGTCGCGAGGCGCTTCGGCGTGTGTATCACCACCGACTTGGCGGCGGACCTGCGTGTACCGGCCGCTGTCGACACGCCAGACTGCCCTGATACGTCCCGGGCAGTCCGGGCCGATCCGACTCAGATGTCAGCGTAGTCGATGCCGGTCAGCACGCCCAGATGTGCAACCGTGGTGAAATGCGACTCTTGCTTCGTATCGATGTCCAGTTCGCGCACGTTGCCGCCCAGATCGGTGACAAAGGCGCGACGCCCCTGCGAGTCCAGCGACACGCCAATCCCCTCTTGCAGTTCGCGGGCGAGCACCTGGCGGTCAACCAATCCGGATTCGGTGATCCTTGCGCGATTCAGTGTATTGCCATCATGCGTATCGTCGCCACGATCCGTCCAGTAAAGCATGGCGTCGCGATGATCGATATCGAGATCGATCGGTTCGGGAAGATCGGCCAGCAGACATTCGATATCCGGACGCCGATCGGGTGTCGCACCAGATGGCAACTCAAGGCCCGCCCTGAAGATGCGGCCCTCTCCGGCATCCGGCGGTCCCTTTTGCGTCCAGTAGACATGTCCGTTTGCCTTGTCCAATACGATGCCTACGCAATGGCGGGTCGCGTCGGCCGTATCCTCGGGGAAATTCCCGGTGCGGACGAGTTCCGTCACCTCCGAACCGTCCAGCCGCGCGCGCATGACTCGCATGCCTTCGCGATCGCACCAATACAGGTGACCGCCTTCCTTGTCCAGCACGAGTTCCTTGGGCGTTCCGGCCATACCGGCAGGCACCAGCACGCGATGCCCGCTTCCGTCGAGCTTCGCGCTTTCGATCGTGCCGTCGTTCGGGGGAACCGCGCCGGAAGCCGGATCGCCGTCGACCAGATGGATGCCGGTTCCCATGTTGGTCCAGTAGACCATCTGGCCTTCAGCATCGACCTTGATGCCGTCTGGCGTGCGCGTAAGGTTCGCGAGAACGACCTCGTGTGAGCCGTCCGGTGACAGAGCGATGATCGCCGGTGGACGTGCCTGCAGGACATACAGCGTACCGCCATTCTTCGTAGCCACAATAAGTACCCTCCGTCAGGTCGCGATAACCGTCGTCGTACTGGTGGAGTCGATCCATAGCCGCCGCTCCTTGACCGCTGCCGACAGAGTACCTTAGGTTGCGTGAGAATGCCGTGAACGTAGATTGCTTCGAGGGAGGTGGATCATCGCTTGGTCGTCGACCTGAAGCCAGCCCCTTTTCACGCTTCAACGGCAGCCGACCGAATACGGTTGCGACTTGGACGGGTATGGCGGGCACAACGAAAATTCCTGAACCTTCGAATGGGGACCGGGCGCCTAATGCTCCTTGCCTGACGATTTCGAGCGCCGTATGCGCGGCGTCAAATCGATGGGAGTCGGCGCGTTCCATCCATAGCGCAGGGCAGCCATTCGTATTGAGAAGCCGACAGCGATGGTGACCCAGGCCGCCAAGGCCTCTGTAAGGTGCGCGCCTACCACCAGGACGACGTAGGAGGCGCTCGCTATGCCTGCGGCAATGGCATAGATCGGACCGGGAAGCACTAGTTGCGGCCGGTCGCCGGCGAGAATATCGCGCAACACCCAACCGCCGATTGCGTTCACGGTTCCGATCAGAATCGCCCCCAGCGGGCCGAGCCCGGCATGGACGCCTTTGGTTGCACCCAGAACCGCAAAGAACCCAATGGAAAGCGCATCGAAAACTACCAGCAGAGGATGAACCCATCTGATGGCTGTCGAGAAGAAAAATCCCGTTGTCGCGCAGATCAGGACCGCGAGCAGGAACTCGACATCGGTGAGGATCACGGAGGGGCCGCTTTGCAGCAGCACGTCGCGCATGATGCTGCCGCTGACCCCCGTGCTGAACGCCAGACAGAAGACGCCGCTGAGACCGAACCGACGCTCGACTGTGAACAATGCTCCGCTTAGCGCGCCGACCGCAGTCGCGCTTACGCTGATCGCTGAAGGTCCGCTCGCAAGATCGATCATCGCCGGGCACTTCCGGAGGCGGCATCGACTACGGCAACCGCAGGCATGTCTACGATCCGCCGAACTGTGGCGGAGGGCGTCATGATATGAACCGAGCGGGCTTGCGCTATCGCGGGTAAGTGCGCAAGCGCGAGGTTCCGCTGCGTGGCCGTTGCCGATGTGGGTATCGCTGCAATCTTGCCTCGTGTCGGAAGGCAATGGTATTCGAGTGCCGCATCGCGCAGATTTTCTGACATGTCCGTGCCCTCTGGGTGGTTGGTTTCCCGGTACGCTATTTCTTCTTTGCGGGCGGTAGATCCGTGCAGACTCCCTCGAATAGCTCCGCTGCCATGCCGATGGATTCGCCGAGCGTGGGATGCGGATGGATCGTCTTGCCGATGTCGGTCGGCTCGCACCCCATCTCGACTGCGAGACACACTTCGCTGATCAGGTCCCCCGCGTGCGTACCGACGATGCCGCCGCCGATGCAGCGATGGGTCGTCTCATCGAACAGGAGCTTGGTGAATCCCTCGTCGCGGCCGTTCGCGATGGCGCGTCCGCTCGCGGCCCAGGGGAACACGGCCTTGCCATACTTGATGCCTTCGGCCTTTGTTCTTCGGTCTTGCCCGCCCACGCCACTTCCGGGTCCGTGTAGGCCACCGACGGAATCTGCCGCGCGTCGAAGAAGCTCTTCTGGCCGGCCGCAACTTCCGCGGCGACATGCGCTTCGTGGACAGCCTTATGCGCGAGCATCGGCTGGCCGACGATATCGCCGATCGTGAAGATATGCGCGACATTCGTGCGCATCTGGTTATCGACGGGAATGAAGCCGCGATCGCTTACAGCCACGCCAGCGTTTTCCGCGCCGATCTTCTTGCCGTTCGGACTCCGCCCGACGGCCACGAGAACCAGGTCATAACACTGCGGCTCATTGGGGGCCTTCTCGTCGTCAAAGCTCACCTCGATGCCTTGCGGCGTTGCCTTGGCACCCACCGTCCTGGTCTTCAACATCACGCTGTCGAAGCGCGGCGCGTTCATCTTCTCCCACACCTTGACGAGATCGCGGTCCGCGCCCGCCATAATGCCGTCGAGCATTTCGACCACGTCGATGCGCGTGCCGAGCGTGGCATAGACGGTTGCCATCTCGAGGCCGATGATGCCGCCTCCAATCACTAGCATGCGCTTCGGGATCGATTGCAGCGCGAGTGCGCCGGACCAATCCACGACACGTGGATCTTCGGGCATGAACGGTAGAGCGACAGCCTGGCTACCGGCCGCGATGATCGCCTTCTGGAAGCGCACGACCTTCCGGGCGCCGGTCTTGTCCTGAGCGCTACCTTCGGTCAACTCCACTTCGAGATGGTGCGAGTCGAGGAAGCGCCCGCTACCGCGCACCACGTCGACCTTGCGCGCCTTGGCCATGCCGGCGAGGCCGCCGGTCAGCTTCTTGACGACACCCTCCTTGAAGCCGCGCAACTTGTCGATGTCGATCTCCGGCGCTCCAAACGAGATGCCGTGATGGGCGATCGCTTTCGCTTCATCGATCACCGACGCCGTGTGCAAAAGCGCTTTCGAAGGAATGCACCCGACATTCAGGCACACGCCGCCGAGCGTCGCATAGCGCTCGACCAGCACGGTTTTCATGCCCAGATCGGCGGAGCGGAACGCGGCTGAGTAACCGCCCGGCCCGGCGCCCAGCACCAGCATCTCGCACTCCACGTCGACCGGGCCGGCATAGGAGCCGGCTGGCACTGCTGCCGGGGCCGATACAGGCGCGACAGCATCAGCCGGCGGGGCGACCGGTGCGGCGCCCTCGACACCAGTCGTCAACGTGAGAAGCAAGCTTCCCTCGCTCACCGTGTCGCCTACGCTGACCTTGAGTTCGACGACGGTACCCGCGAGTGGCGCCGGCACCTCCATCGTGGCCTTGTCCGACTCCAGCATCACAAGCGGGTCTTCGGCCTTGATCTGGTCACCGGCCTTCACCAGTATCTCGATGACCGGCACGTCCTTGAAATCGCCGATATCGGGAACCTTCACTTCGATCGGGTTTGTCATTGTTTCCCCTTAGACCAGGACGCGCCGCAGATCGGCGAGCAGGTTGGCAAAATGGACGTTGAAGCGCGCCGCCGCGGCGCCGTCGATGACCCGGTGATCCCAGGACAGCGACAACGGCAGCGTGAGCCGCCACGCCGATTGCCTGCCGTCGGGGGAGACCTGCTTCCAGTAGGACTTGCACACGCCCATGATCGCCACTTCGGGCGCGTTGATGATCGGCGTGAAGTACGTGCCGCCGATGCCGCCCAGCGACGAGATCGTGAAGGTGCCGCCCTGCATCTGGTCCGGCTTCAGCTTGCCTTCGCGGGCGAGCTTCGCGAGTTCACCCATTTCCTTGCCGATCTCGACGACGCCTTTCTTGTCGACGTCACGGATCACCGGCACCACCAGCCCGTTGGGCGTGTCGGCGGCGAAGCCGATGTGGTAGTACTGCTTCAAGATCAGGTTGTCGCCATCCAGCGATGCGTTGAACTCGGGGAATTTCTTCAACGTGAACGCGGCTGCCTTGATCATGAAGGCGAGCATCGAGAGCTTGACACCGGCCTTCTCGTTTTCCTTGTTCAACTGCACGCGGAAGGCTTCGAGGTCGGTGATGTCGGCGTCATCGTGGGTGGTGACGTGCGGGATCATCACCCAGTTGCGATGCAGATTGGCGGCCGAGATCTTCTTGATGCGCGCGAGCGGCCGGCTTTCGATCGCGCCGAATTTCGTGAAGTCGACCTTGGGCCAAGGCAGAAGGTCGAGTCCGGCGCCGCTCGTCGGGGCCGCTACGGCCGGCGACGGGGCTGGCGCACCGCGCTTCGCATAGGCTTCGACGTCGCGGCTGAGGATACGGCCTTTGTCGCCGCTGCCGGGCACCTTGCCCAGGTCCACGCTGAGATCGCGCGCCAGCTTGCGCACGGCCGGCCCGGCATAGGCAAGTCGAAACGCTGATTCGTCGATGGCACCAGCGGGTGGGGTTGCCGCCGCGGAGGGCGCAGGCGCCGCAGTCGCTTGCGCCGCGACGGGCGCGCTACTCGCTGCCGCAGGCGCATCGCCCGTGGCGAGCGTCAGGATGACGGCCCCCTGCGATACGCTGTCGCCGACCTTGACCTTGATCTCCCGGACCACTCCGCCAAGCGGGGCGGGCACTTCCATCGTCGCCTTGTCGGATTCGAGCGTGATCAGCGGATCTTCAGCCTTGACGGTGTCGCCCGGTTTGACCAGCACTTCGATCACCGGCACGTCGGTGAAATCGCCGATATCCGGCACGCGCACCTCGGCGACGCCCGCAGGCGCGCTCACCGCCGCCGGCATCGGCACTTTCCAGCAACAGGATCAGCACACCCTGCGAGACGTTGTCGCCTACCTTGATCTTCAGTTCCTTGACAATGCCCGCCTCGGGCGACGGCACTTCCATCGTGGCCTTGTCGGATTCGATCGTGATCAGCGGATCCTCGACCTTGATGGTATCGCCCGGCTGAATCAGGACTTCGATGACCGGTACAGAAGGGCGGAAGACTGAAAGCTGGCGATGTGACCGCCCAGCTCGGACGACTCCTTGTTCGCGCGCAGGATGATCGCGACGGCATTCCAGCGGATGGCCGAGCGGATCCGGTGTTCGATGGCGCGGTCCCCGGGCGACTTGGCTTCGCGATCGGCAGGAATCGTGTTGCAGTAGGCCGTGGTCAGGGCGGGTGGAACGTAGTCCCCCATGCGACGCGCGCCCTCCACGAGTCGCGTCAACAGATAGTTCGCCCGTTCGGCTCCGCAGTGCTGCTGGACGGCCCGCAAGGCGTCGAGCCAGTCGGTCGTTTCGAGAGGGTCCTTGTCGGGCATCGCTTCCATGAATAGCTCGCTCCTTTGCGCTGGTCAGATGAAGAGCGCTCTCCGATTCAAGCGAGCGCTGTAACTGTTCATATCGATGCGTCGTGTAACTACGGTATCCTATCTATCTTTATTGATTTCCGGATGTACCTGTTCATTGCCGGAACAAAGATGGCGCTGAACGACGACTATCGTTTGCTACTGATTTCTCTGATCGAATGACGACTTCAGCCACCAGTCGTCTTCAAACTTTTCCTTCAGGAACTGGATCAAGGCGGTGACCTTGGTCGGAACGAGCTTGGGCGACGGATAGACGGCATGGATCTCCTGATCCGGCAGCACATGGTCGGACATGATCGGGCGCAGGTTGCCGGATGTGATCGCTTCGGCGGCAACGTAGTGGGGGACGATGGTGATGCCCATGTCCGCACGGGCTGCGGTCGCGAGAGACGAGAGGTTGTTGGATCTCAGGCGTCCGTTCAGATATACCGACACGCGCTCTCCCAATGGCGTGCGCATGCGCCAGTAGTCATCTTCCTGCACACTGCTATAAATAAGGCAAGCATGACGCGCCAGATCTTCGTGTGTCTTCGGTTCTCCGTGCAGTGACAAATAGGCGGGCGACGCGACCATGACCCAAGGATTCAAACCCAGGTAGCGACCGCCAAGCGACGAGTCCGCGAGCGCGCCGAGGCGGATCGCGACGTCTATACCCAGTGCGACCAGATCCACGTACCGGTCGTCGTTTCACGTCCACGTGGAGGTCGGGATGCGCGCGCATGAATTCGACCAGCAAGGGCGCCACGATGCGCCTGCCGAACGTAAGGGAGGTTCCCACACGTATCAACCCTTCTACATGCGCGCGGCGTCCGAGCACGATCGCCTGCGCCTCGTCATAGTCGTGCACGATGCCTTTACATTTCTCGAAGTACTGTGCGCCAATCTCGGTGAGGCTGACTGCTCTTGGATTTCGATTGAGCAGTCTTGCCTTGAGCCGGCTCTCGAACGAATTGATGTGCTTCGTCACGGTTGGCTGGCTCAGTGTGAGGTCTCGCGCTGCGCGCGAAAAGCTGCCGGTCTCAACGACTCGTATGAAGATCTGCAATTCCGTGAGCCGGTCCATGTATCCCCTCCGATTGGGCCGTATTTAATCAAAGGTTTTCGTTCTTGTGACGGGCTGTTTTGATTCTAAAATCGAATAGCTGTTATGCCATTTCGTCACATTGTGGAAGCGCGCGACCGACCTTAACATCGGCACACGCTCCAACCAACCACGCCGGAGATGACCACGATGACGCGTATGACTGCTGTAGACGCTGCCGTATTGGTGATGGAGAAGGAAGGCATCACGCATGCCTTCGGAATTCCGGGCGCCGCCATCAATCCCTTGTACGCAGCGATGAGGCGCCGCGGCAGCATCACGCACACGCTGGCGCGTCACGTAGAAGGCGCGTCGCACATGGCCGAAGGGTATACCCGCGCCGAGGCCGGCAATATCGGGGTGTGTATCGGGACATCCGGCCCGGCAGGCACCGACATGATCACGGGTCTTTACTCTGCGCAGGCCGACTCGATCCCCATCCTCTGCATTACCGGCCAGGCACCGCGGGCCCGTTTGTACAAGGAGGATTTCCAGGCGGTCGACATCGAGTCGATCTCCAAGCAGGTGACCAAGTGGTCGGTCACGGTGCGCGAACCGGCGCTGGTGCCGCGCGTCTTTCAGCAGGCTTTCCACCTGATGCGCTCCGGGCGCCCGGGGCCGGTGCTGATCGACCTGCCTTTCGACGTGCAGATGGGCGAGATGGAGTTCGATATCGAGACTTACGAACCGCTGCCGGTCCACAAGCCGCGCGCCACCCGTGCGCAAATCGAAAGAGCGCTCGAGATACTCAACGAATCCGAGCGGCCGTTGATCGTGGCGGGCGGCGGCATTGTCAACGCGAACGCTTCGGCGTTGCTGGTCGAGTTTGCCGAGGCGACCGGCGTGCCGGTCATCCCGACGCTGATGGGCTGGGGCACCATTCCCGACGACCATCCTCAGATGGTGGGCATGGTCGGTTTGCAGACCTCGCATCGCTATGGCAACGCAACGCTGCTTGCGTCCGACTTCGTGCTGGGCGTCGGCAACCGTTGGGCCAACCGTCATACGGGCGGCGTCGAAACGTATACGGCGGGGCGAAAGTTCGTGCACGTCGATATCGAGCCTACGCAGATCGGGCGCGTGTTCTGCCCCGATCTGGGCATCGTTTCGGATGCGGGTGCCGCCCTCGAGTTGTTCGTCGAGGTTGCAAGGGAGTGGAAAGCCGCGGGCAAGCTCAAGGATCGCGGCGCGTGGCTCGAAGCGTGCCGCGAACGCAAGCGCACGCTGCTGCGCAAGACGCACTTCGACCAGGTGCCGGTCAAGCCGCAGCGTGTCTATGAAGAGATGAACAAGGTGTTCGGCAAAGAGACTTGCTATGTCAGCACCATCGGTCTCTCGCAGATTGCCGCCGCGCAATTCCTGCACGTCTACAAGCCGCGCCACTGGATCAACTGCGGTCAGGCCGGTCCGCTCGGCTGGACCATTCCCGCGGCGCTCGGGGTGTGCGTGGCCGACCCGTCACGTCAGGTGGTCGCGCTGTCGGGTGACTATGATTTCCAGTTCATGATCGAAGAACTGGCGGTGGGTGCCCAGTTCAAGCTGCCCTACATTCATGTGCTGGTGAACAACTCGTATCTGGGCCTGATCCGCCAGTCGCAGCGCGGCTTCAAGATGGACTACTGCGTGCAGTTGTCGTTCGAAAACGCGAACGCGCCGGAGCTTGGCGAATACGGCGTCGATCACGTGGCCGTCGTGGAAGGCCTGGGCTGCAAGGCGCTTCGCGTGTTCAAGCCGGAAGAGATTCTGCCGGCGTTCGAGCAAGCGCAGAAGTGGCTGAAGGAATTCAGCGTGCCGGTGGTCGTGGAAGTCATCCTGGAGCGCGTCACCAACATCGCGATGGGCACGGAGATCGACAACATCACCGAGTTCGAAGACCTGGCCCAGGACCCGGCTGCCGACGCGCCCACTGCCACTTCATTGCTTGACTGACACTTGGTAATGGCGTCGGTCCCGTAGCGAGAAGATCGGGGCGTCAGCTCACACGGCCGTCGGGAGTTGAAGCGCGCATTTGCGCTTCGGCTTCTGACATTTCGTATCACTAATCGTATTCATGGGATATTGCCATGCCAAAGTTCGCGGCCAACCTTACGATGCTCTACAACGAGGTTGAGTTCCTGGACCGGTTCGGAGCCGCGGCGCGCGCCGGCTTCAAGGGCGTCGAGTACCTGTTTCCGTATCAGTATCCGAAGGAACAACTGGCCGAGACGCTTGAAAGACACGCTTGTCGCCGGCTACCATGCGGGAATGCGTATCGTCGACGATGTCTACGTTGCCGATGCAACACAGGAATGACCGGCGTGGCAAATGCCCCCTGCGAGAATGTGCGTGACGCTCCGCTGCCGGAAGAGATAAGCCCGGCATAGGCGAGGGCGGGGCTCGGCGCTTCTTTAGTCTGGAGTCCGCGATTGCTTTAGCGTGGCGACGCCCTGCGAACTTCTCGCAATGCCGGTATCGCGCGCTTGTGCCGTTCACTTTCCGGAGGTCGTCAGATCCTCCTCCACAAAGCGCAGCACCGCTTCCGTCAGCGCCTCACGGGGGTAAGCGTTTTGCGTGACGAACAGCGAGCCGATCATGCCGTGTGTTCGGGCAATCGGCACGGCGAGTGCCCAGTGATCCGCGTTGACGTAGCCGAGGAGTGTGCTCCCGGGCACGACCTGATCGTAGAAGATCACCTGACTGTCGTTGCGTGCATCGATGCGCGCGAGTTTCTCGTAGCTCGACTTGAGTATCGAGGAAATGCGCTCCGGTTCCGGGAACGTCACGAGTGAGTAGTAGTGCAGCCCGGACGGAAGCGGGTTTTGCGCCATCCACGCCCTGCGGGTTGCGGGTCGCAGACTTTGCACGGCGCCCCCGTCTCCCGAAGTGCAGGTCGCACCCGGAAAGTATCGCAGCATGTCTGCCTGGAATTGCTCGGCGTCGTTCGCAAGCGGCGATCCACCGATCGCTCCGGCCGCGCTCACGACCGCTGCCACGCGGCTACGGATCTCAGGATACGCGACCAGCGCCTCCAGGATGTCCGGGGCACCCTTCGAGTAGCCGATCAGCACGAGTTGCGGCGCTTGCGCCGGCAGCGGCATGGCCAAAACCGCGTCGCGAATCTGGCGTGCATTGTTCGCCGAACCCGACAACCCGTCGACGTCAAGCATGATCGCGTCGAACCCGAATTGCTGCAGGTGCTTCACTACGGTACCGGGCGAATTCAGCCACGGCTTGAAACAGTCGTATCCGACGCCCGGCACCACGACCGCGACCAGATGCCGCCTGGACTGCCCCAGATCGACAGGCATGCCGGTGCCGGCGGGCTCGACACCAACGCGTGTCAGCGCGTCCTCGCAAGGACGGTAATCGGCAAGCGCGGGGCCGCGCGCGTCCAGCACCGCGCAGTAGATCTCGCGGAACCGCGCCCGTTTGTCCTGTACGCCCGCCTGGGATGCCGCAACGAGCGCAAGCGGCGGCGTGTCCGCGGAGTAGGGGACGAGCGGTTTCGTTGCACATGCAACGAGCGCGAGACAGGTCGCGACGGCGGCGATTCTGATTCCGTGCATTGGACGATCCGGTCGCGCCACGATACCGCCGTGCAATCCGGCGACGGGATTACTTGGCTGCATCGCCATTCTCCTCGTGGGCGGCGGGTTCGCGCTGTTCGAGGTAAGGGACCCAGTTCAAAATTTCGACGTTGGTAAAGCTCAGCGGCCGGGTTGCAAAGAACATGACTGCGCGCAATCCGTCGGTTTGGTAAGGGGCACCGTTCAGCGTCGTGCGGGGATGTGCCTGCGGCGCCGCAGTGACGCCGTTCACGAATCCGAGCTTGTCCAGGCCGCCCGAGTACATCATGTCCTGAACCAGGAAATTCCTTGCCTCGTCGACATCCCTTTGCAATATGTCGCCAGTAGCGCCGCCCCGCGCAAAGCGGCCCCCAACGGGCCGTCCGACCTGGGCGACATACACGAGAGCGCCGTTGAAGCGAATGGGCGTGAGCCACGCACGTATCGAGGTCGCCGGCGCGCCTGCTTGTGCCTCCTTGCGCACGACGACGTCCGGCTTGCGCCCGAAGACCCACTGATCGAGATCACTTTCGCGCAGGTTGCGGCGAAAGCTGCGTCGCACCAGCGCCGCCCCTATGTCCCCAAGACTGCCGACGACAACGACGTTCAACGGATCCGCGCTGGTCTTCTCGTGCTGATCGGTGGCGCAACACGGCAGCCGTTCGAGCGCGCCACGCAGCGACGCGAGGTCATGATAGTCGGCGATCTTCGAATCGGGATACTGGAACAGCGTCAGTGCGATGCGATTGTCGGGGACATCATCCGGCACGGGCACGAACAGGGAAAAGGGGACCAGCGTCTTGCTCCCGAACAGATCGATATTGACGAGCTTGGGGTCTCGATCCGGGTTGGTGAACACTATCCCCGCGTGGGTTTCACCCGCCGGAATCGGGCTCTTGAATCCGAGCTTGTTGAAGTGATTGTCGATGCTCGCATTTGTCGCACCGCCGAGCAGCGTATGCATGGACCACGCGACTTCGAGCGGCGAGAAGTAGTCGGGATCGGTTCCTGATTGCAGCAGCCAAAGCGGTTGCGACGTCCGGTTCTGAACTTCGATCCATACCGGCTGTACGTTGGTCTTGTTGATGTCGGCGCCGAACATGCGCTCGCTGTCCGCGGATGACAGCACGGCTGCACTCACGTGCACGTCCTGTTTGGTTGCACTTATCGCCCGCTCGCGCAGCGGCGCATCGTCGATGTTCGTTGGAACTGTCCATGTCGCGCAGCCGGCGAAAACGAGAAGGAGAACAACGCTGGCGGTCGCATTTCTCAGTGCACGAGGCGACCATCGCAGCGCGCTCATTGCTTCCGTCCTGCAGGCGGGTTGCTGCTGCTGTTTGACTTCGTGCTCATCGCCCACGGCAGGATTTCGATCTCTGAAAGCGAGGTGGGATGGCGATCGAATACGAGTACCTGGCGATACCCGTCGGTGTAGTACGGATCGGTGGTGAGATTTTCACTCGGTGCGCTTTGCATGGCCGGGCCGACTCCCTTCACGAATCCAAGCTTGGTGAGATTCTGGGAATAGGCCATATCCTCCGCTAGTGCCCTGCGCGCCTCGTCCACGTCCGGGTCGATCTTGTGCGTAGTGAGCGTGGGTGAGTGAATCGTGAGACGAGTGCCGATATCGCGGCTTATCTGGCCCACCCACACGGCCTTGCCCTGATAGCGCATGGGGCTTAGCCAGAGTCGCAGATGATTGCGCTGGTGAACGGTGTCACGCGCTTTCTGTAACGCGAGGTCCTGCGCTCGACCAAACAGATAAAGATCGCTGACTGGCGCATTGACATAACGATCGCCAGAGAGCGCGGAAGTCGCCATTCTCATGATCGCGCCTGACCACTTTTGCTCGGTCGGGCTCCAGCCGCGGCGCACCAGTGCGGGAAAGGCATCGTCGAGGCCTCCCACGACGATCAGGTTGAGCGGATCTCCGTTCTTCGAACCGTCCTTGTTCGTTGCACAGCATGGAAGGGCTTCGAGAGCGAGGCGAAACGCGTCGTCATCCGTATAGTTCACGATTTTTTCGGGCGGATAGATCTCGCGCCGAAAGACTTCGCTTACGTAGTAGTCGGCATAGAAGCCCGGCACGACTATCAGGATGGAGAACGTCCTTGCGTTTGCGCTCGCCACGAGGTCCAGCTGGACGAGCTTGGCGCCCTCGTTGAGGTGCGTCAGCACGAATCCCGATTTGGTCTGGCCGGGCAGGATGGGGTTCTGGAAGGCAAGCCGGCGAAAGCGCCGGTCGAGTTCGTCCTTTCCGCCGGGCGATTCGTCGTTCTCAAACGCCTCGGCCGCTTCTGAAGCAGGGAAGAAATTTGGGTCAAGGCCCGGCGACATCAGGAAGTAGCTCAGCGTCTCGTGGTTCGAGACCTCGACCCAGACGGGTTGCATCGCCTTCTTTGCGAGCGGCGCGCCGTAAACCTCAGCGCTTTCTTCAGCCGAAAGCACGGCCGCCGATACCCGCAGCCCGCCTTCGGTGCGTGTCACGGCGCGGTCCTTGTAGGGGGGGCCGCCGGCAGGCGGCGGCGTTGAGGCGCAACCGGACCAGACGAAGGCGACGACAACTGCAACCAGCAGTCGATGCACCATGCCGTTCATCGCGTAACCTCATTGCCGCAAGGGCGGGCGCCAAAGATCTTTGTGATGCGTCCTTCACGGGTATCAGAGAAATTATAGCGCGCGAGTTCGCTTGTGCAGTTGCTGGAGTGCCAGAGCGGCTCGCCATTCGGCGTCGGAGAGAGGCGAGCAACGCGTACTGTTCGCGCTGTCGCCGTCGTCTCCCGCGCGCATGCGTCGAGTCACTTCTTTGCCGCAGGCTCCACGCTTATCGCCAAGGCTTCTGTATAGACGGCTTCGACCTGATCGCCCTTGCGAAGGCGCTTGAGGCGCTCCGGATCCTCCACTTTCAGATCCACCGTATTGCCTTTGGGTCCCTTGAGCGTGACCGTCTTCGTCTTGTGATCCACGGCAACCACGTCCGCGATGATCGTCACGCGTCGCCCGAGCGTGCCTCCCGGCTTGGCGCCGGGAGCGGCGCGCTCCTCCGTTCCGATTTCCGTATGCGACGCTTGCCCCTTTTCCTTCATGAGGCTGAGCGTCAGTGCCTCGCTGTATGACACCGTGACGATATCGCCCAACGCAAGCTGGTCGAAGTTGCGCGCCTCGTTCGTGACCTCCAGTTCGACGACCTTGCCCTGGTGCGTCTTGAGCGTGACGGTACGGGTGGCCTTGTCGATGCCGACCACCGTCGCCGTCATCTTGGTGAGGCCCTGGACGGTGGTGTGTTCCGGTCCCTGCGTGACTTCCACGTTCGTTTGCGGCTGAGCCAGTGCGACCTGGGCAAGCAATGCAACGGTGACAATGGCGAGTACTTTCGTGGTCTTCATCTTGATTCTCCCATCAACGACGCTTCGGACCCGGAATGGGAACTTGGGCGGCTGGTACACGGTGCTTAGTGCTCAGTGCTCGACAGTTGCTGTCAAAGGTGCTGGGTAATCGCGACCAGGTCGTCGTCCGGGTACACGGCGATCGGGCCGACGAGCCTGTCGAGATCGACAGAGGACCCGCTGTCGATCTCACTACGCCAAGAGTTGCCTGGTTCGACCTGTGAGCCTCCCTAAGGCAATGCCGAATCTACTGCGACTGAATGGATATCAAAGCTGGAGTTCATGACACTCGGACTCTGCCAGTTTAGAACAGAGGCAGGCGCGTATGACAGAATTGATCGACTATGTATTACCCGGGTATGCCCACGTCGCGTTTGGCGCGCCGGCATCGAGTCGAGTCTGACCGATCGCAAGGGGCTCGTCGTCACTGCGGGGACGGTGGCGACAATGGATGTCGAAAATATGGCAGGCCGACCATGTCAAATTCGAGTCCGAGTGCGTGACACGGTCTAGTCATTCATATCGGCGATCATTGCTCATGCCCGTGCTCTCAAGCGTCTGCCTATCCAGCGCTCGTAACCACAACGTACAGTGCGTTGCGCATGTGCCGTTAAGTCGAATGCGCTGACAACTTCATCGCCCGCGCACTGAATGTGTCCTGCATTCCGGCGCTCGTTCATTTCTCCCGCGAGCAGGTCGTTGATGCGTCGAATGTCGAGGTTGCGTTGTTGGATGGCAGCAGGCCCATCCGAAGTCACGAATTGCGCGCTGCGGCAGCGTTGGCGGGTCCTATCGTCTACCCCACGCCTCGCCTCGCTGGAGGGGCGCCGCCAGTGCATCGAGAGGCTTTCCTTTTCGACGAACTCCCGCGAAGAACAAATTGCCGAACGGGGGTCTGTATTAATTGAATACAGACAATATATGTTGTATTCGTTACTGCGAGGGGCAAATCTAGAGTGCACCCTTACCGACGTTGCCCCGGCGCGAAGTCCGGCTATCATGCGCTACGACGAGCACATCCTGACGGAGGACCGTTCGGGACTGGTAGTCGACGGGACACGGTCAGTCATCCGCGCGGCGTCAGGGGTGCCAGAGCCGCACGGCGTACGCAACGATGGGTACGCTGGCGCCAACGCAACCGACGTTCGCATTTCGCATGACATGGGTCACCGGATGGGCCAGATCATCCGCGAACGCGTCGAGGACCATTTCGGCTGGGGCAAGACCATTGAAAGGATTCGGCAGACGATCTGGCGCGGCATCAGCCGTGTCGACCATGAATGCCAGGAGCGATGCAATGAGTCGAGACGGCGTGACAACGAGCAGCGTGGGTGCTTCAAGCATGTGCATCGCCCGCAAAAGCCACCCGACAAGTTGTCAGTGAATCGCGGCCCAACGTCGTGAACACTGCTTCGGGCGCCCAAAGAGGGGGCGCCTATCGACGCCTCTGGGAGGTGCGCATGTCCTGGCTCGCTGCAACGCTGCGCAATTATCCGGAGATCGCGGCTTTTCTCTCGCGATGGGCCTCGCCACCGACGCCGTCAACCACCTCGGCCTTGAGCCCGACCAGACCACGACGCTGCTCAACGCCATGCCGACCGCCTGCGCGGTCACCTGCATTTTCGGCACGATCGGCTCGGCCCTCATCCTTGCAACGCCCGGGCTCATCCTGCTGCATCCCCTGCTCGCTGCCTGCAAGGAGTATGAGGCTGACGGCGATGGCTGCTTACATAGGCTATACGTGCCGCTGCGGGATCGACGCGGCGGCGTCGCGTTTCTCCGTTCCACGATCGTAGCGGGCAGCAAATTTCGATCACAACCGTGCAGTGCATCCAACCGGAGAATAATCATGAGAAGCAAGATTGGCGTAACGGTACTCGCTGCTATTGCCCTTTCGTGGCCAGCCTGGGCGCAGAGTCAGGCGCAGCCTGCGGCGTCGACTGCCCCCAACGGCAGCAACGATCCAATCGTCCAGATGAGAATGGAGGTGGCGGCAGCAAACAAGACCTACGACAAGAAGGTCAGTGCTGCCAAGAAGGTCTACGACCACAAGAAGGCGGAAGCGGCCAAAGAGCGGGACGCTGCAATCGCAGCTGCCCATCATGGCGTCTCGGAGTGACAAACTGTCCTGGCGTCACTGACTCTGGCTCACGTTGCCTGCAGGCGACATGAACGAGATTGCTCGGCTCAGGTGAGATGACAGATGGCGCGAAGACGCTCCTTGAGAAAAATGACGCATAGTCGCGTGGCTAGTTTAATTGATTGTTGCTCCTCGTGACATTGGACCAAGGTCCTATACCTGCCGGCGTGCGCCGGGCCTATTCTTCTACGTGTTGTATTTTTGTTCCGAGACTGCCATGACAAGATCAACGGCCTGTTGACGGACATGTCCGTACGGCTGGTTTGCACTTTGCCTCCGATTTGCGCCCGCTTCGCAGGGTCTCCCAGAACCTGAATGTTTTCCGCCGCGACGTACAGATTGACTTGCCTGCGCGCTTCGAAGCGCGAAATTCAACTGGAGGTGAACAAATGAAACCGTTACCGCTTCTCGTCGTGACCCTTGCGGTGTCAGCGTGTGCAACCCAACCCATGCCGCCAAGCGCGCAACCGGTCGGAGAGAGCCAACAGCCGGTCCCCGCGGTCTCGCAATGCATTGCTCAGAAATGGGCGAACCAGTCGCAACAGCAAGTCATATCGCAGGTGATTGTGGCAAACAACCAGGCGATGGATGTCTATGTTCCGGGGCAGCAACCTCCGAATGGCGCGGCCGCTGTCGTGCGGCCGTCATGGTCGGGCAACAGCAAAACGTGGGTGGGCTTCCGCGGGGCGGGCGGGTCAGGCGGCAACACGGGTGGCGATGTTGGCGGCTGCCTCTAGGTAGTGCGTCAGTCTGGCGTTACTCAGTTGTTTCGATGGATGTGGACGGCAATCTCACATGCGTCAGACGCAAATCTGGCGCACTTCAATCGAGGAGAGTCTCATGAACCGTCGTACCTTTTTTTCGCTCACTGCTATCGCCCTCGCCAGCTCGTTGGTCGCTTGCGGCTCGACCTCGACTCCGACAGAAGCGGCCAACAAGCGCAAGGAAATCGATACCGCCGTCGATGGCGCTCTCAACAAGCTGTACAGTGCGACGCCAGGCTCGCGGGAACAGGGTAGCAAGGCCAAGGCCATTCTTGTCTTTCCGTCGGTGATCGCGGCAGGCCTCGTGGTCGGCGGCGAATATGGGGAAGGTGCTCTGCGCGTGGGCGGCACGTCCGTCGGCTATTACAAGACCAGTACCGCGTCGTTCGGCTTGCAGATCGGCGCCCAGTCCAAGGTGGTGGTCCTGATGTTCATGACCCAGGACGCGCTGGATAAGTTCAAAACGAACGACAAGGGGTGGACTGCCGGCGTGGATGGCTCGGTAGCGGTGGCGAAGACGGGCGCCAACGGTACGCTCGACACCGCGACGACGAATGCGCCGATCGTCGGTTACGTGCTGACGAACTCCGGCCTGATGGCCAATCTCAGCTTCGAAGGAACCAAGGTCAGCAAGCTCGACATCTGATGCCGGCACGGCACCGCTCGGCTATCGAGGCGTCATCGCAGCACGCGCGCAGGACATCCAGATGGTGTTTCCCAGGAGTCTGACATGAAGATCAGGATTTTCCTTGCAGCGGCCGCTGTCGCCCTGGTGGCGTGCCCGGCATTCGCCCAACCGCAGACATCGGTGGTAGTCACAAAAGGTGCAGAAAGTGCCACCGTGACCGGAACGAAAACGGTCACGGCCAAGGTCGTCGCCATTGACGCCACGACCCGGACCGTCACGCTGAAGGACAAAAAAGGCCGGGTCGTCGAGGTGCAGGTGGGCGAAGAGGCGCGGAACTTTGACCAGCTCAAGATCGGCGACGTGGTGACGACGGAATACCGGGAATCGATGTCGCTGAGTCTCACCAAAGCGAGCGGCCCGCGTTCCGCCTCGGAGCGCACGATAGAACAGCGGTCCGCGCCCGGAGCCAAGCCTGGCGGCACGATCGGTCGTGAAGTAACGATCATGGCGGATGTCGTCGCTGTGAACCCCAAGACGGAAACGGTCACGTTGAAGGGACCGCAAGGCAACACGGTGGAGGTGATCGTGCAGGACCCCGAGCAGATGAAGAACATTCGCAAGGGAGATCAGGTTCAAGTCGTGTACACGGAAGCGGTTGCGATATCCGTGACGCCCAGCACGAGCAAGTAGCGGCTCGCGAACTCCTCGAGGTGACCTGTCGGGAGACAAGTTATGCTGATCACACCGATTACCGAACGGGTGTTTTCCAGACAATTGCTCGATGTCCTGATCCGTGCGGGACTCATTGCTGTTCTGGCCATTTTCTGTTTCCGGATTTTTGTCCCGTTCCTCAACCTCATGGTCTGGGCGTTGATCCTCGCGATCACGATTTATCCGCTTCAGGTCAGACTCCAGCGCAGGTTCACCAACAAGGGTGGCCTGATCGCCACGCTGATCATACTCGTCGCGTTTGTCATCATCCTCGTGCCGACCTATCTGCTGGGCGTCGCCGTGGCCGAATCGATCGAGCATGCGAAAGCCATTTTCGATAGCGGCAGCTTTCGCGTTCCGCCGCCTTCTGACTCGGTGGCCAGTTGGCCGCTGGTGGGCCAGAAGGTATACGACCTCTGGCTGCAGGCATCGACGGACATCACAGGTCTGGCGCAGAAGTTCGCTCCGCAACTCAAGGATGCCGGTCTCGCGGTGCTCGCAACGATTAGCGGGCTCGGCGCGGGGCTGCTGCTGTTTTTCGCCGCGCTGATTGTCGCCGGCATACTCATGGCGCACGGCGAAACAGGCCACAGAAGCGCGGTGGAGATCGCCTCGCGAATCTCCGGCCCAGTGAACGGCCCGCAGATCGCCGAACTGTGCACAGCCACCATTCGCGCGGTCGCTCAGGGCGTGGTCGGCATCGCGTTCATCCAGATGCTGTTGATCGGCATCGCGTTCGTCCTCATGGGCATTCCCGGTGCGGGCCTGCTTGCGCTCGCCGTGCTGCTGCTCGGCATCATGCAGTTGCCCGCCACGCTGATCACGATTCCAGTGATTGCCTTCGTGATTGCCACGCAAGGCGTGAGCGCGATGACGGTCATCTTCTCCGTCTACGTGTTCGTCGCGGGGCTGGCCGACAATGTGCTCAAGCCGTTGCTGCTGGGCCGCGGCGTCGCCGTGCCCATGCCGGTGGTGCTGATCGGGGCGCTCGGGGGCATGGTGACGGGCGGCATCATCGGCCTGTTCATCGGTCCCGTGATGCTCTCTGTCGGCTATGAGCTGTTCTGGAGATGGGTAAGGGAGCCGGCGAAGCCGGAGCGCCTGAAAGAAGAGCAACAGGAAGAGAAACACGCCTGATGCAGCCGGGGCTGATCCATGTACCCGGTGGCACCCTGCGCGCGCCCATACTGGCTGCTGCTGGTGGTCGGCTGCATGAGCGGATGCATGCGTGTGGGTCCCGACTTTCATCCGCAGAACGAGAGCTGGGCGGAACACTGGAGCAGCGCATCGATCGAGCAGGTCACGCAGCAGGCATCTCAGCCTGACATCCGGCAATGGTGGCAGATATTCGCCGACCAGAACCTCGAGAGCCTGATCGCGCAAGCCGACGCCAACAACGGCGATGTGAAGATCGCCGGCCTGCGCGTGCTGGAGGCCCGCGCGCAACTCGGCATCGCCCTCGCGGGACGCTATCCTCAGGTACAGCAGGCCAACGCCGACCTGCTTGCCGCGGCGCAGAAGCGCTCGGATGGATTCAATCCCCGGTCGGGCGCTTACTTGCAATACGGTGCGGGTTTGAGCGTCGGATGGGAGCTCGATTTCTGGGGGCGTTTCAGCCGCGCGATCGAGTCGGCCGACGCCGCATTCTTTGCCGCGCAAGCCAACCGCGATGCCGCGCTGGTCCTGTTGCACGCGCAGGTCGCCGATACTTATTTCACGCTGCGCACGGCCGAGGCGCGACTGCGCATCGCGCGCGAGAACGCCCAGTTGCAAAAGCGTAGCTTTGAGATTGCGCAAAAGCTCTTCAAGAGTGGCGAAACCGACGAACTGGACCTTCAGCAGGCCAAGACGCAGTATCTGGGCACACTGAGCAGCATCCCCGATCTGGAAAGCCAGATCGTGCTCGCGCATCA
>NZ_FCON02000028.1 GCF_001544535.1 Caballeronia choica
AACGTTCTCGAAGAAGATCAAATGTCCGCAACTGGTACAGTGAAACGTCTTCATCGCGGACGAGTCGTGAACGATGTCGAGGCGATCGTGAAAATCATCAGCCAGGCTCGCATATCACCTTGAATTCGACTAAGGCCGCGTCTCCGAACGTCATACTGATCGGGACGTCCGTCGCATCGCGGCCACGTGCCATGAGCACGCGGCCGGTACGCGGTGCGTTATTGCGAGGATCGAAGGTCTGCCACGCGCCTCCGAGGTACGCCTCGAACCATGCACAGAAATCCTGGGCCGCGTAAGGCGGGGGAAGGTTGACGTCGCTGATATAGCCTGTGCAGTATCGCGCGGGAATATTCATGGCCCGGCACAGTGCGACCGCCAAGTGAGTGAAATCGCGACACACGCCGATACCTTCCTGGTGGGCTTCGAACGCCGTCCTGGTAGGGCGTGCCTTTTTGTAGTCAAACTTGATATGGGCGTGAACGTAGTCACAGATCGCGAGGACCCGGGCGCGCCCTTGAGGAAGGCTGCCGAACCGCTCCCACGCTATGTTCGATAGCAGGTCCGTTTCGCAGTAGCGACTGCCTAACAGGAACTGAAGGCAGTCGTCGGGGAGCTCCTCAACGGAATGCTGATGGCCGTCAGCAGGATAGGTTTCCGGGGTGCCAGGAACCTCGAGCACCCCTTCGGTGGCGACCCGCAAAGATCCATGAGAAGGCGTGACAATGCGGGTGCACAGGTTGCCAAACGCATCATAATAGTGCGTGAACGCCAATGGCGGGTCGAACGAAATGCGGTCGGCCATGACGACTTTGTCCGCCACCGATGGATGCGTGTTCAACATGAGCACCGCCGGTGTCGCATGCGGACAGGAATAGGTCAACTGGAAGCCAACGTGGAGTTTCATGTAACAGGCACTCGATGCTGTGGGTCAAATTGGACGTCCGGTTCTTCCGCGGGTCCGACGGTGATGCGTCAGTAACGCTCGGTGTTCCGACTATTTTTCTGGACTCGGTTTTTCCACTCTCTCTCGGTATTCCTTCGGGCCGGATTCGAACCGCTGTTCGACCACAGTACGCCTATCAAAAAACTTGCGACAGCGACGAGCGCCAAGGTGCCGAGGGAATTTCCGGTGCCTCTGTCCCGGACAACTGTTGCGGCGTCAGCATGAAGTTGCTGCGCCTTGCCGCCCACTTCACGCGCTCTGCTCTTAAGCTGCGTCGAGGTGTTGCCCAAGGGGTCGCCTGCCGCGTCGTGCACTTTGCCAGCGACTTTCTGAACCGCTCCTCGTGCTTTCTCGGTATCCGTTGCTTTTTCCTTTTGCAGGATGAGGGTGCCCGCAGGGGACGGTCGCGGTGTTCGCCTCAAGCTATGTGTTGGGGGCGAGGAAAGAGCGGACGACCTGGGCACGGGATAAAACTCGACAACGTGACGAACAACGGTCGATCTAACCGGGATCGGGAGCATCTCTGAAGGAAATCTTGCTCTAAATTTAATACCGAGTTTTGCGCTTTTGTGGCTCGGACGGCATCAGAGCGGTGGTGCAAAAATGACCACCGCTCGCTTGGCCATCGCGCTCGCTCTGCCCGTGCGGAGCCGATCGTCGCATTCGCGCCGCTCAGCCACATGCTCATAAACCGTTTCTTCATCGTCCAAAGGTTTTCATGTCGACTCCAATTAAAGGGGCGCCGGGAAGTCCACGAAAGTGTGCTTGTCGGCGCCCACGCTTCCTACAGGGCTTCACAGGAGGGACTTAACCCAGGCTTCCCGCGCTTCGGACCTCCGCGGGCAGGTCGCCATCGACCCGCTCGACTTCGACCTCGGTACCGTGCAGGGTCTCATTGATCGTCTCCGTACGTTCGGTCGCCTGACGGCCTACAACAACTTCTTCAATCACATGGGCAGTCTTGGCCACGGGAATGCTCGCTGACGATCTTCCGAATCGCTGACAGTCGCCATCCCGTCTGGCGCGGAACGGGCGCAATGCTAGTCGGTGGCCGGTTCAACAGTCCAGGTCGCCCGGTCATCCATGGCGCGTTGAACTTCGCTGGCGCGATGCTCGAAGTTCTCCTCCACGCGCGCATCGGCAAAGTACCACGCCACCACGTCTACGTAGAGGCGACGGTGCCCGATGGCGTTGACATCGAGCGCGTCGAAGCAGATGAGTTGCCCGCAGGATGGGATGGAACGGACGCCAGGATCGCGCGCCAGGTTGGAGATCGTTGGCTCGAGGAGGCGCGGTCAGCTGTGCTGCTGGTTCCCTCAGTGGTCGCACGCGCCGAGCGGAATGTTCTCGTGAATCCGACGCATCCCGACGCTTCGGGATTCGTCGTTTCCGAGCAGCGCCCAGTTGTCTGGGATCGGCGGCTGTTTTCGAACGGCAAGTAGTTCAGCGGTTCTGTATAAGCCCCGTCACATCAATTTGTTTCCGCGGGGAAAGTATGGAACCGTGAAGTGCCTTCTTGTGATCGACGAATGCGGCTGAAATAATCGTCCCGCATGTTCGCTCAACGGGCATGCATGAGTTCCCTGGACCGCAATCCGGTACGCAGCTGACGCGTCACACCTCGAACAGACGGCATCGCCGAACGACAGCCCCGTGAATATCGCCAGTCCTGCCAAGACAAGCTGAGCGAATCCCGCGGTCGATCGGCGCAAAGCAGGCGCGCCGCAAAGGATGGGGCAACGCATACCTGCGCGGAACACAAGAGGTGGAACCGAGAGCCGGTGGGCGCGCGGCGGTTGAATGCCGCGCGCGTCAACGGAAAGAAGTCAGCGGGTCGAATTCGATCGTGAAGACCATTTACCACAACGTCGACGCGCGCGCAAACATGCGCCGGACAAGTGGTCAACGCGTGGCAAACCTTCCCCTTAACTGAAAGTGTCCGGATTTGCTACGGTCGCGGTGACCACCATGCCGTTTACCGGAACAGGGTGACAGGTGTTTATCCAAAAATGGACCGTCTAAACGTTCCCGAACAAGTCATGCAAAATTTCACTTTCCACAATCCGACCAGAATCCTATTCGGCGAAGGCCAAATCAAAGCACTTGACGCTCACGTGCCGTGCGAGGCACGCGTTCTGATCACCTTCGGCGGCGGGAGCATCAAGAGCAACGGCGTGCTCGCGCAAGTGCAGGCGGCGCTTGGTCATCGGGCGTGGTTTGTGTTCGGTGGCATCGAACCGAATCCGACCTACGAAACCTTGATGGAAGCGGTTGCGCTCGCGCGCGACAAGAAGGTCGACTTTCTCCTTGCAGTCCGCGGCGGCTCGGTGATCGACGGTACGAAGTTCATCGCGGCAGCGCTGAAATTCGACGGCGAACCGTGGGACATCCTGGCAAAGCAGGCCGAGGTGCACGACGCGGTGCCTTTCGGAAGCGTCTTGACGCTGCCAGCCACCGGCGCGGAAATGAACAGTGGCGGAGTCATCAGCTACCGCGCGAGGGGCGACAAATTGCCGTTCCGCAGCGAGGCGACCTATCCGCGCTTTTCGGTGCTGGACCCGACGACGACCTATTCGTTGCCACCGCGGCAGATCGCCAACGGTGTGGTCGATGCGTTCGTGCATATCGTCGAGCAATATCTGACCTACCCTGTCGATGCAAGGGTCCAGGACCGCTTCGCAGAAGGGCTGCTCGTCACGCTGACCGAAATCGGCCCGCAAGCGCTCGCCGAACCACACAACTACGACGTGCGAGCAAACCTGATGTGGACGGCGACGCTGGCGCTGAATGGCCTGATCGGTGCAGGCGTTCCGCAGGACTGGGCGACGCATATGCTCGGCCACGAGATCACCGCGTTGCACGGACTCGATCACGCTCAAACGCTTGCGATCGTGCTGCCGGCGATGCTGAGCGTGCGCCGCGAGCAGAAGCGCGCGAAGCTGCTGCAGTACGCGGAGCGCGTATGGGGCATCGTGCAAGGCACTGAAGCCGAACGCATCACCGCAGCGATCACGGCGACGCGCGTGTTCTTCGAGCGGATGTCGGTCGGGACTCGATTGCGCGACTATCAGATCGGCGGCAGCTCCATTGGCACATTGATGGCAAAACTTGAGGAGCACGGCATGACAGCGCTGGGCGAGCACGGCGACGTGACGCCCGAGGTCAGCCGCCGGGTTTATCAGCTTGCGGTTTGAGCACCGTTTGCTCCATTTATCCGCTTCATTCGGAGATTGATCATGCAGATTGGATTTATCGGACTCGGTTCCATGGGCGCGGCGATTGCGATGAACCTCGTCAAGTCCGGGAACGATGTTCACGTTTTCAACCGTAACCCTTTACGTGCGGAACCGCTGCGCGAAGCCGGCGCTATCGTCGCGGCAAGTCCCGCGCAGGCCGCCCGTTCGGCCGACGTTGTGTTCACGATGGTGGCCGACGATGACGCACTCACATCGGTCACGTTCGGCGATGCGGGCATTCTCGTGGGCCTCAGACCCGGCGCGCTTCATGTCTCGATGAGTACGATCGGCGTCGCCACGGCACAGGATGTCGCGCTCGCGCATCGCGAAGCCGGCCTGGGATTCGTGTCCGCGCTGGTGTTCGGCCGACCCGACGCAGCGGCCGCACGCAAGCTGTTCATCATGGCCGCCGGCGCGGACGAGCATCTGAGCGTTGCGGTGCCGCTGCTCGAGCAGCTCGGGCAGTCGGTCGGTATCGTCGGTCCCGACCCGTCGCACGCGAACCTCGTGAAGCTCATCGGCAATTTCATGCTATCGGTGATCATCGAAACGTTGGGAGAGGCATGCGCCGTTGCGGGCAAGGCAGGGATCGACCCGATGCACCTCGTCGAGCTGCTGACGAGCGCGAACTTCAACGCGCCGCCTTACAAGATCTACGGTCAGTTGATTGCGTCGCAGCGCTTTCAACCCGCTGGCTTTTCACTGCCGCTCGGTCAAAAAGACAATCGCCTGATGCGCGCCGCCGCCGACGCGCTCAGTGTTCCGCTGCCCCTCGCGAGCCTCGTTCACAATCGTTTCCTTGCGTTGCGCGCGCAAGGTATTGGTGCTGAGCACGATTGGTCGCCGGTCGCGCTTTGTGCGCTGGACGAAGCAGGAGTGCTCAAGCAGCGTTGAAACGCCACGGATGCGCAGTACGGTATATCCAGCCGGCCGACATTTCTGGTGACGCCTTATATCGCGCCGCGAGATCGAGCGACGCCACCGTCCTCCTGTGAGGTCGCTCGTTATCGGGCAAGCTTCCGCGAACGCTCGACCCAAATTCCGTTGGGCTCGCCAGGATATCCAGCGTAGTCAGTCACACACGAAAAGGTCGGTATGTGCAAATCCATTTTCCAACTCGCCCAATATTCGAGCCCCGCATTTCTGGCTTTGGCCCATGTCATCGAAATGGCCATCCGCGAGGGGGCGTATGGAGCCGGGGACAGGCTACCTTCGCAGCGAATGTTGGCCGATTTGCTGGGCCTGCACGTAAATACAGTTTGCCGGGCTTTGCGGGAAACCCGGCGACGTGGCCTCACGAGCGGTAACAGGCGCAAGGAACGCGGCTACTTGGAGCTACCACGTCGTGCTGATTCGCCAAATACGGTGCCGGGCCCCAAAGCCGCGCTGCGCCCGTTCCGTGGATTCAGCGCGTGAAGTATTGCTGCACTGATGCCACAAAGGTATCGATGTCGGCCCGCGTGACGTCCATGTGTGTGACGAAGCGCGATGCGTAGAGCATTTGCGTCAGGATTCCGCGCTCCTTGAGCCACGCTTCGAGCGGCGCGCAGTGTTCCTGCGGAAACTCGGCGAAGACCATGTTCGTCGCATGCGACTGAACCTTTACCTGCTCGATTTGCTCCAGCCGCTCCGCGAGATGCGCAGCGTTTGCATGATCTTCTGCGAGACGTGCAACGTTGTGTTCGAGCGCGTAGAGGCACGCAGCGGCGAGCAGCCCGGACTGCCGCATGCCGCCGCCCAGTACTTTGCGCCAGCGATGAGCGTTGTCGATAAGCGCCTTGCTGCCGACCAGAACGGATCCGACGGGCGCGCCGAGTCCCTTCGAGAAACAGATCGAAATCGAATCGAACGGCGCACACAGCGCTGCAATCGATTGCGCCGATGCGACGGCCGCGTTGCACGCGCGCGCGCCATCGAGGTGGGTCGTGAGCCCCCGACTGCGCGCCAGTTGCACCGCATCGGTCACGTAGCCAGCCGGGAGCACCTTGCCGCCGATGGTGTTCTCCAGCGCGAGCAGTCGCGTGCGTGCGAAGTGGTCGTCGATCGGCTTGATCGCCGCGCCGATCTTGGCGAGCGGCAAAGAGCCGTCAGGCGCATTCTCGATCGGTTGAGGCTGAATGCTGCCGAGCACCGCTGCGCCGCCGCCTTCGTACCTATAGGTATGGGCAAGCTGGCCGACGATGTATTCGTCGCCGCGCCCACAATGGGCCATCAGGGCTGCCAGGTTGCTCTGCGTGCCGCTCGGAAAGAAGAGGCCGGCTTCCTTGTCGGCACGCTCGGCCGTCGCCGCCTGAAGGCGCAACACGGTCGGGTCGTCGCCCCAAACGTCGTCGCCTGTCTGCGCGGCCGTCATGGACGCGAGCATCGCCGGAGTCGGACGGGTGACGGTATCGCTGCGCAAATCGATCATGTGAGAGTTCCTGCGTGGGTTAACGGCACTCCGCAACGACTCGAATGGCCCGCGCGGCATCTTGGTTGATGAATCCGCAAAAGTATATCCAGTCACGGTTACTGTGGCCTGCCGAGTCGCACGATACCGCTGCAAACGTGTTGCCTGATCGGCGATTTCTATCGGATGGTTGGGCCCTTTTCGATTTTTTCCGATCAGACGAAATTTGCTTCGGCATCGGTTCGCTCGACGTCCCCGCACTCGCGATCATCCTATGACCGAAGCGCGGCTTGTCGATCATCTTGGGCGCGAGCGTGAACGGATACGCGTCGGCGAAGCCGAGGCTGCGGTTCACTCTGTTCAGCGCGTAGCGCCTTGGCGGCTAGCTTGGCCGTCGTCAGCCAGTCGGCAGAGCGTCGGTGACGATCAAGCCATCGGCGTGCATCTTCGATCGGAAAGTCCGCGTGAGGCCAGCTGCCTTCAAAATAGCAGGCACCCAGGCAGCCGCAGGTGAGCCAACACAACAGCCGGGGCCGATCCTCGCGATCAAAATCGAGATAACCATGGTCCATCTCGGTGCTCGCCGTACAACGCATGACACCCTGATGACGACAGCAGGTCAGGACCGGGCGTGCGGACACATGGTCGAGGGCTGTCTGTGTGGCGGCTCGAGTTCGAGGTGGGTTCGACTCGGCTGAAACGAGTCGGTGCGCTTTGCGTATAGTCGTGACCGCAAGGCCTCTTAGCTTCAACAGCGCGCCGATTTGCGCGCGGGCGGCTCGTCCGGTAAGGTAGCGGGCGCTGAGTGCACTCGGTCTAGATTTAATCTTTGCAAGGAGTCGCCATGAACAAGCAGGAACTGATCGACGCGGTCGCATCGGACGTCGGGATCAGCAAGAGCGCGGCAGCCGATACAATAGACGCTGTGCTGGACGCCGTGTCCAAAGCGGTCGCCGGCGGCGACAGTGTCCAGTTGATTGGATTTGGCACGTTCGCCACGGGCGAACGGTCTGCGCGCACGGGCCGCAATCCGCAGACGGGCGAGACGATCGAGATCGCCGCCGCCAAAACGGTGAAGTTCACCGCCGGCAAGGCGTTCAAGGACGCCGTGAATCAGTAAGCCTGTGGGATCGGCAAAGCCAGGCTGGCTAGAAATGCCGGCCGTCGAGCGGCAGCAGATTGATCCACTTGACGGCGGTGCGGCGCTCACGGCCATCGGCGTGAATCGAGCGAATCATCACTCGCTGTCCGCGTGCTTCGCCGAGAACTTCGGCGATGCGGTCCTGATAGCGCACGAGTGTGCCGCGCATTGGTTTGCGCTTGATGCGGCCGCGACCGAGGGAGGCAGGCATAGATGCGGCGGAAGGAATGCGATGACGTCCTTATGCCCAAGTACGCCCGGATCGCTGCCTGTACGCGCGTCGTTGGTTCGATTATGTAGAGGAACTATGCCCGAATCAAATCGGGTGAATCAGCTGCGGCTGATCATCCCGCTAATAAGTGTTGCGATGCCAGTGGATGATATGGTGGAAGCGATGCGCGGAGGCGTCCGTTTCCGGCTGTTTAAAAGTTAAAACGCTAACAGGAGCGTGCGGTGAAAAGAAACGCCGAAAACAAGCTAAAGGTGGTCGCGGTACGGGTCGATCCTCAGATCGAGCAAAGGTTACGACTCTTGGCTGAAACAACGGGACGCAAGCAGTCGTTCTTCTTGCAACAGATGATCGAGAGCGGTATCGGCGCGATGGAAAATACGTGGTTGCCGCCGGATCTTCTTTCGCAAGTCCAGAACGGCAGGTTACTGTTGCAGCAACAGGCGAGCGATGCGACTTCAGACCTTTTTGGCGGCTTATACACCGACCAAGCAAGCTAAATTAAAGAGACACCTAAGACTTCGTCTGCGCATAGGCCAGTGCCGAGAAAATGCGCGCAACGCATGAAGCAAGATCGCCGCCGCTCTCGACGGTGCGAGACTCTCGCGCTTCGAGTATCTGCATCGAGTCGTCAATCGTCGAGTACAGGCAAATCGTCTCGTGGCGGCAATCTTACCGCGCGTACGAACGGTCCGGGACGTAAGACGGCCGCACCGGGCGGTCATTTATTATTCTATTTTTGATGTGCGTCTGGCTTTGCCGCGTCCGGCTCCAGAAATTCGCTTCGCTTTCACCTGCGTCGATGGGGATCCCGCTGCAGCGGCGCACGGCTCTAGCGAGGCCACGAGCGCCTCACTGGCTTCCAGCTTGCTGCGCGCCGCAGCTAATTCGCTGAGTAGATTTTCCCGTTCAGCTTGCAGCTTTATTAATTCGGCCTCTTTTTTTGCTGTTGTCTCCTTGTGCTGCTCGATGACGCAGGTCTTGTCAGCCAGTTCGGCACGCAGCGCGCTCATTTCGGTCTGCGACGACTCGCTCGTCTGCTGCATTTTCAACAGCAGGGCTTCGGCGCGCTTCTGGTCGGCGCGCGCCTCGCTGATCTGTTTCGTCATGCGGTTTTGGTCGCCTTCCATTCGCTGCACGGCCTTGTCCAGTTCCGTCTGAAACGACTGGTTGCGCATCGCGGCCGACGCGTGCAGTGCGCCGACTTCCTGTTCGTGCGTCGCACGTAGCGCGTCGAGTTTGGTTTCACCCCGTTCCCGCGCGTCGGCAAGCTGCTTTTCGAGTGCGGCAATGCGCGCGTGCGCCGGTTCCGCGGCCGCTGCCTGAGCCGCTAGCTGGTGTTCCAGTTCGACGATTCGGGTTGCGTGTGCTTCCAACTGGGTTTGAAATCGAGCCTGCTCTGCGGCCGCCGCACCCGCACGTTCGGCGTGCTCCCTCCGATCTGCGGCGACGAGCAGGGCAGCGGCTTCGCGGGGACTTAACCGGGTATTGCTGACACGGCTCATGGCGGCTTCGTTCGGGAGGTCGGTGGGAGGGAGCAGCTATCTAATTGTATAGCGGGCTTCGGGGACGGTTGACGTTCGGTAATTCTACTAGCCGTGTTCACGGATTACGCTAACGAAGAAAGTGCCGGCGCGCGCTCACAACCGTACGGGAAGGGCGGAACAAGTGCGCGAGCAGGGTTTTAGACCGATCCGTCCGATCAAGAAGGGCGGCGAGCCTTTCATCGACTATCAGTTGCAAACCGACGGGCGCCGCAGAGTAGCGACCAACCGCACCTATGCCAGTCGTTGCGGTTCGGTCGACTGTCAAGAAACAATGCGGGCCGCATCTTCGACTTGACGTGCGAAGTTGTTAGTTCGAACTGTTTGCTGCAGGGAATGAATGCCGACCAGCCGCAAGACACCGCAAGGACAGCGAATGCCACGGCGCGCGCCGGGATGTCGAACGTTCGTCCTGCTCCCGCCTGAGTTAGTCGCGAGCGGTAAGTCGGTCCTTCAGCGCTGTTCAACGCCATAATCGAATTGTCCGTCAATCGTACCCCGTGCGGTCGAAAAGTCGCTTATTGACGGGTTGGGGTCCGATCGCGTCCCCGAGGATGCGGATTTCCGATGCTTCGAACCCACTGGACATTTTGCGAGGCGAGTGCGAGGATCACTGCTCGCACCCAGAAGTAAAGCGTGCTTATTTTCTGCATCGGGTGGGGCAATCAATGAGGTGTCTGACTCGACGCTTGCCTGCGTCACTGTAGCCGGCGTATGGGGCCGGCAGGAACGTAGAGTACCGAGACTCGGTCTGGGAGCATGAGATGACAAGCCGTGCTGCCGAGGCTAGTTCTGCCCAATTCGCGCTGTGGCAGCGCAAAACGGTTAAAGCCACAAAGGATGCGCGGCGAGTCCTCGTTGCCCATCCCGATCCATCCGTCGGCGAGTCCCTCGTGGTGTTGCTATGCCTGAAGGCGTTTCAGGCGAAACACGCCATCGACGTTGCCGCGACCCGTTCAATCCTTGACCAATGGCGCCCGTACGCAATCTTTCTCGATACGCGTATTGGTGGCCTCGACGATGATGCATTCGTACGCGAGATAGATTTGCTCAAGGGAAACGAGCATGGACTGCTCATTGCGATGAGCAGTTTCATGCCGGAAGAGTCGGTTGAACGCTTAAAGGAAGTCGGCTTTGATGGACACTGCCGCCGTCCCTGCCCGATGTGGCAGATGGCGGACCTCTTAGAGGGATTTTTCTCTTGCGATCTCGAACGCTGATAGCAATGCGACTTACATTTGTGAGGCATTAGCGAGAAGACAGCACATCTGACGACGCAGCGGCTTTCTCCGCGCTGCAGCGATCTCGACAGAATTCAAAAAATTGATTTCTGGATTCGGGTCTTCTCATTGGATTGCCCCAAGACGTGCGCGCTGAACCTGATCTAGAGGCCTACCGTTCGGAAATCAACGTCAGCGCCGCACTGGACATAGATTGGATACAGGGGGTTTCCTTGAGATATGTAGCGGCGGGTGTGCAATTAGGAATACAAGCCTTGTACGAGATTTCATCTGAGCAGGCGGACGCCTATCGCCAATTGCTGCGCTAAGTGCTTTGGCGTTTAGCTCGTCTACGCGCACGCAGCCCCGCCGGCTGCAACGTGTCGACGGCAATGGTCGACCGATCAGCATTATGGTCGATCCACGCGACCCCGCAGTTCAGGGCGAAGACGACTGCTTGATCGGGGGTTTCGAAACCAATTAGGCTGGCATCCACCAATTCGCAGATCCCCCTAACTTTGTCGAACGTCGACGGGAATTTGTCAACGTACGCATCTGCGAAATATGCACCGTGGCCCTCACGCGCGGTTGCGTCGATATGGTGCAACTTATAGTCGTAGCGCATTGCACTTCTCCGCGTGGTGCGTCATAGAAAAATAATGCACTTGAATGGCGGGACGAGTCACGCCCTGTAAGCTGAACTTTCAGCGTTGCATGGGTCGGCAATTTTGTCTGTACGGTACCGGGCGACTTTCGGGCGACTTCAGCGTCGCAGCGCGCCGCGTCGACCGGGCGTCGTCCGCAGAACAAGTTCCGAAATCGGATCTTGGTCGAGTGTTACTGTGGCCCGGTTATTGCGACACGCCGGTCGCAAGTCCTCGACTCTCCGAGCGCTCACAGCCAGATCGGTCATTCTCACCTACTCGACAGCCATGGCAGAAAACATAGAAGAGGCCGTGCCAATGCGCCTCGCCTCAGGAGTCGACGGCGTCGACGACATCCTCGGCGGCGGACTTACTCCGCGCCGAATGTATCTCATAGAGGGTGCGCCTGGCGCGGGCAAAACTACGTTTGCCTTGCAGTTTTTACTCAAGGGCGCTGAAGTGGGTGAGGCCGGGCTCTACGTTACATTGTCGGAGACCAAGTCTGAACTTGTTGCCGTCGCGGCCAGTCACGGATGGGACGTCAGCAGGCTTACGATCATCGAGCTTTTATCCGACGAGGGGCTCGATCCGCGATACGAACAAACGGTACTGCACCCGGCGGAAGTGGAGTTGGGCGAAACGGTGAGGGATGTCATCGAGAAGGTGGACGAGCTCAAACCGGCGCGGCTGGTCTTCGACAGTTTGTCTGAACTGCGTCTGCTTTCTCAGAATCCGCTTCGCTACCGAAGACAGATTCTCGCTTTGAAACGTTACTTTGCCACGCGCGCCTGCACAGTCGTGCTCCTGGATGACAACACCTCGGAGCCTGGCGATCTTCAGTTGCACAGCATCGCGCATGGTGTGGTAAGTCTGGATAACCTCGCGCACGACTACGGAGGAGAACGTCGCCGTTTGCGAATCGCGAAGATGCGTGGCATCAAGTTTCGCGAGGGATACCACGACATGACACTTGATACGGGTGGCATCAAGGTCTACCCGCGGCTGGTGGCCGCGGAGCATCACAGCGACTTCTCAGGGCACGCGCGCAGTACGGGAACGGAGGGCCTCGACGAGCTGCTCGGGGGAGGGCTGGTGCCCGGCACCAATGCGCTGATGATCGGTCCGTCTGGGGTCGGCAAGACGACTACGGTCGTGTCGTGCCTGCTGGCCGCGCTGGAACGCGGCGAGCCGTGCGTCTATTACCTTTTTGATGAGACCCTCAACACGCTTCTGCTGCGCTCGGCCAACCTCGGCATGGACCTAAGGCCGCACATCGAGAGCGGACTCTTGACGCTTCGCCAGATCGACCCTGCGGAAATATCGCCGGGAGAATTCACCAGCGATGTACGCAACCGCGTCGAGTATGGAAAGGCGAAGTACGTGGCGATCGATAGTCTCAATGCATTCCTACAGGCTATGCCCGGAGAACGCTATCTCCTCCTTCAAATGCATGAGCTGCTCGCCTATCTCAATCAACGGGGCGTGGTCACGATGCTGGTTCTCGGGCAGCACGGAATCATCGGTGAAATCGAAAGCGACATTGACGTCAGCTACCTGAGCGACGTGGTACTGCTGTTCCGCTACTTCGAGCGTCAGGGCGAAGTCCTGACCGCCGTGACTGCCCTCAAGAGCCGGGCGAATGCGCACGAGCGCTCCATACGTCAGTTCCGCCTGGGCAACACCGGGCTGGATGTCGGGGAGGCATTGCGCGACTTCGAGGGTATCCTCAGTGGCTTGCCTGCATACAAGGGCACCACCGCCATGCTCGCGACGGCAGGTGGCGCCTCCGACACTGCTGAACAGTAAAGCCATGGAGCACCGCGTTCTTATATTGGCGCCGTTCGGCCGCGACGCTGACGTAATTGCGGACGTACTTGCGGCGGACGGCCGTCAATGCCTTGCTTGCCTCGATTCGCAGGTGCTCGCGACGGAGCTGGCTAAGGGCGCTGGGACCGCGATCGTTACCGAGGAGGCGTTGTTGACCGACGACGCCGTCAATCTATTCGCCTGGCTGAGACAGCAACCCGTCTGGTCCGACTTCCAGATTACCCTGCTGGCTGGAAAGAGAGTCGAACGACGTTCTGCACGAAGCATACAGGTGCTTGAAGAGCTTGGTAACGTCGTAGTCCTCGAACGACCGCTCAATTCGGAGACGCTGCGTCGAGCGGTCGCATCGTCACTTCGCGCACGAGCCAGGCAGTACGATTCGCGCGGACACCTCGCCGAGTCGCATCAACATCTGGTGGAACGTACGAAGGCCCAAGAGGCGCTTGAGCGTCTCAACGATTCGCTCGAAAGCCGGATTGCCGAAAGGACGGAGGAACTTGCATCCGCTAACAACCGGCTGATGAGGGAAATCCACGAGCGCGCAAAGGTACAGGCGGTACTGGTCCAATCGCAGAAGATGGAGGCCCTCGGGCAGTTGACGGGCGGCATCGCGCATGACTTCAACAATCTGCTGAATGTCATTATGGCCAACGCCGAGCTCATCGCGCGCATAAGCGGCGATGAACGCATCCGCAGTATGGCCGCAACCACCAAGCGAGCGACCGAGCGGGGTGCGAAGCTCACCGGGCAGCTCCTGACCTTCTCCCGAACCAGCAATCTCAATCTGAGATCGATAAACGTCATAACGTTGCTTCAGGGGATGCACGACATCATTTCCATTTCCCTGGGCTCGTCGATTAAGTACACCACCGTCTTCGAAGGTGATGAACTGTGGACTCGGGCGGATGCCAACCAGCTCGAGTTGGCCGTTTTAAACCTGGCTATCAATGCGCGAGACGCGATGCCCAGCGGCGGCAGACTGACCATCCGAGCGGGAGCGCGGCTGGCGCCTGACGAAACCTTTACCTCGGACCGGTATGTTGTAGTAGAGGTGTGCGATTCCGGCTCTGGAATTCCGGCGAGCGTGATTGCGCGAGTTTTCGATCCCTTCTTCACAACCAAACCTGTCGGGAAGGGGACGGGGCTTGGCCTAAGCCAAGTGTATGGAATCGCCCGGCAGGCCGGGGGTACGGCTCGCATCGAAAGCGAGCAGGGCAAGGGCACGACGGTTGAACTATGGCTTCCGCTCGGGGCGAAAGACATGTCAGAGATGAAGGCCGCCGCCGATCCGGAGCGGAGTGCGGCGGGCGTCAAGCGTATTCTGGTTGTTGAGGACGACGAGGATGTGCGCACCATGCTCGTTGAATGCCTGAAGACGCTGGGATATATAGCTACCGAGGCCCCAGACGGTCCAAGCGGTCTGGGGCGGCTCGCGCATGACGATCCCGATTTGCTGATGGTCGACTTCGCGATGCCAGGCATGAACGGGATGGAGGTGATTGCGCAGGCTCGAAAGCTGCGAGCCGATCTCCCGGTGATTCTCGCTACCGGTTACGCGGATGTCGATATTTCGAAGCTGGCCGAAAAGGGCTTTACTATCCTGCGTAAGCCGTTTCAGCTCGATGATCTGGCGCGAGCTGTCCGCCTCGGCCTCAGCAACTGATTCAGCCAACCGTATCTGTGCAGACTGTCATGGGGACGCCAGAACACGGTTTCTCTTGACATCGTTGCCACGGCAAACTTCCCATGCTGCCTGACTCGCATGCGCGAGCGGCCCAAGAACTTCCAAATGAAAAACGGCCCGGGCGCAGTTGCACTCGGGCCGTCAAATCCAGACCTTTTTCCGCTACACCTTTCGATACCTGAAGAAGGACCTTAACTGAACGGCAGTACGGCTTCGGCCGCTGTTTTCACGTTTACGACAAACGATCGCGCACATAAGCGGCCGTGCGGCTTTCCGCCACTTTCGCAACTTCACGAGGCGGGCCGCACGCAACCGTCCTTCCGCCGTCGTCGCCCGCGCCCGGTCCGATGTCGATCAGCCAGTCGCTGTGCGCCGCGACACGCATGTCATGCTCGACGACGATCACCGTGTTGCCCGCGTCGACGAGTCCCTGCAACTGGGTCATCAGCCGGTCGACGTCGGCGGGGTGGAGGCCTGTCGTCGGCTCGTCGAGGATGTAGAGCGAGTCGCCGCGTTGCGCGCGCTGCAGTTCGGTCGCGAGCTTGATGCGCTGCGCCTCGCCGCCCGATAGCTCCGTCGCGGGCTGGCCGAGCCGCAAATAACCGAGGCCGATGTCCTGCAGCACTTGCAGCGCGCGCATGACCTGCGCTTCGTCGGCGAAGAAGTCGCAGGCGGCGTCGACCGTCAATCCCAGCACCTGCGCGATGTTCTTGCCGCGCCATTCGATTTCGAGCGTCGGCGCGTTGTAGCGCGTGCCGTGGCAGGTGGAGCAGGGCGCGTACACGCTCGGCAGGAACAGCAGTTCGACGCTGACGAACCCTTCGCCTTCGCACGTCGGGCAGCGGCCTTTCGCGACGTTGAACGAGAAGCGGCCCGCGTCGTAGCGGCGCTTGCGGGCGGCCGGCGTCTCGGCGAAGAGTCTGCGCACGTGATCGAAGAGGCCGGTGTAGGTCGCGAGATTCGAGCGCGGCGTGCGGCCGATCGGCTTCTGGTCGACGCGCACGAGCCGCCGGATCGCCTCCATTCCTTCGACGATGTCGCCGCCCGTCGGCTGTGTATCGGCGGCGAGGAGCGGGTCGAGTTCTTCGTCGGCGTCGGGTGTGATCGTGCGGCCGAGGCGTCCCGCGACGAGCTCCGGCAGCGCCTGACTGACGAGGCTCGATTTGCCCGAGCCCGATACGCCGGTCACGCTCGTGAAGCAGCCGAGCGGAAACGCGGCATCGAGTTTGTGCAGATTGTTCCGCGTGATTTTCGCGAGCCGCAACCAGCCCGAAGGCGTGCGCGGAGTGTTCGCGGCACGCTTGTGGGTGCCGAAGAGATGCTCGCGCGTCTGCGACGCTTCGACCTTCGCGAGCCCCGCCGGCGGCCCGCTGTACACCACGTGACCGCCTGCTTCGCCCGCGGCCGGGCCGACATCGACGAGCCAGTCCGCGCGTCGCATCATGTTCAGATCGTGCTCGACGACGAAAAGCGAATTGCCCGCCGCCTTCAGCCGCTCGAGCGCCGTGAAAAGCGCTTCGCCATCGGCGGGATGTAGCCCTGCGGAGGGCTCGTCGAGCACGTACACGACGCCGAACAACTGCGATGCGAGCTGCGTGGCCAGGCGCAGGCGCTGCAATTCGCCCGACGAAAGCGTAGGCGTCGCGCGGTCGAGCGCGAGGTAGCCGAGGCCGAGGTCGATCAGCGTCGTCAGGCGCTCGAGCAATTCCTCCGCGATGCGCTGCGCTGCGACGCGCTTCTCGTCCGACATGTTCGGCGTACGCCGCACGTTCGGCGCCGCCTTGTGCGCGGAGCCGCCCGCTGCGACGCGCTTCTCGCTCGCTTCGCGCATCGCCTGCTTGCCGAGGATCGCTCTGTCGCCGTCGATGCCGTGGGTGTGCGCGGGCAGTTCGCCGCGCGCGATCGGGCCGAGCAGGCCGGCGAGGCGCGCGAGCGGCATCTGCGAGAACGCGGCGATGTCGAGTCCTGCGAACGTCACGGACAACGCCTCGCGCTTCAATCGCTTGCCGTGACACGCCGGGCACTCGCTGCCGATCATATAGCGCGACACGCGTTTCTTCATCAACGCGCTTTGCGTATTCGCGAACGTGTGCAGCACATAGCGGCGCGCGCCGGTGAACGTGCCCTGATAGCTCGGCTCCATCTTGCGCTTGAGCGCAAGCCGCGTTTCCTCGGGCGTGAAGCCGGCGTAGACGGGCACCGTGGGCGTATCGTCGGTGAAAAGGATCCAGTCGCGGTCCTTTTTCGGCAGATCGCGCCATGGAACATCTACGTCGTAGCCGAGCGTGACGAGGATGTCGCGCAGATTCTGCCCGTGCCACGCGGGCGGCCACGCGGCGATCGCGCGCTCGCGAATTGTGAGCTTATCGTCGGGGACCATCGACTTTTCGGTGACTTCGTACACGCGTCCGAGCCCGTGGCACGTCGGGCATGCGCCCTGGACCGTGTTCGGCGAGAAGTCCTCGGCGTAGAGCATCGGCTGCTTCGGCGGATAGCTGCCGGTGCGCGAGTACAGCATGCGCACCAGGCTAGAAAGCGTCGTGACGCTTCCCACCGACGAGCGCGCGCTCGGCGTGCCGCGCTGCTGCTGAAGCGCGACGGCGGGCGGCAGTCCTTCGATCGAATCGAATTCGGGCACGCCGACCTGTTCGATCAGCCGGCGCGCGTAAGGCGCGACCGACTCGAAGTAGCGCCGCTGCGCCTCGGCGTAGAGCGTGCCGAACGCGAGCGACGACTTGCCGGAGCCGGACACGCCGGTGAATGCGACGAACGCATTGCGCGGAATGTCGACGTCGATGTTCTTGAGGTTGTGTTCGCGTGCGCCGCGCACGCGCACGAAACCATCGCGCGCGGTTTCGGGGGAGTGTTTCGGACGGGAGTTCATCCGCTGCGGAGACAGCAATCCGCAGGCCAGCTAGCCGGGCAGCTTCGCCGCGAGCACGTCGACGTGCGCGATTTCGGGCGGCCTGGCAAAAAGGTCCGCGGCTTTCGCCGTCAGCGCCTCGGCGACCTTGCCCGAGAGATGCGCCTGGCGGCCGGCTTCGTCGGGAAAAGTATCGAAGATGCCGAACGTGGACGGCCCGAGGCGCAGGCCGAACCACGCGATCCTTGCGGGCTCCGCTTCGACGAGCGGCAATCCGCCCATCAGAAAGGCTTCTACTTCCTGCTCCTTGCCCGGCTTCGCTTCCAGCCGGACGAACAACGCGGTCTTGACCATGACATCGCTCCTGTTGCACGCACTGAGGTGACGGACAAATGAGTCGCATACCTCAGCTTACGTCGAATTCTAGGCTGCTTAAGGCCGATTCGTCATATGGACGCCGCACCGGGCGAGATCGCGGAGATCGCCCGCGTACTTGCCATGAATTCCGTCAGGTCTTGCCCGGGCGCGGCGTGCGGCCACGGCGATTCCCGCGATGCGGATTCCAACCAACCGATCCGGTGCTCGTGGATTCTCTTGGCGATGTTCGTACCGATTTGGAGAAGTCATGTAGTGACCAAGTTTGCGCTACGCTCGAAATATTGGAAGGTGGTCTTCGAGCCTGGAAGGCTAGGCGCTCACCGGGCGCGAGCCCGACGTTTTTTTAACGCTCCCGACGGTTTTATTTGGTTCGACTGCAAGCAAAATTGTCGCTACTGCGGTTCGTCGGCCCGAATTGTCAAGGTATGGGCGGTGACACATTTGATGCGGTCTACGACCGCGCAGGTCGCCGTCAATGCCTTCGCAGGTGCGCTTGAATTTCGCGCGCATCGAGGGCCGAGAGATCTTCGTTGATCTCTTCGAAAATCATCTGACGCGTCTCCTCGCTCAGGCGCTCGCGCAGCATCCCGAGAAACTTCGGCTCCGCGGCAAATCGCAATCGCCGATACCGGTGATGAAGCCGTCGCTGTTCGACATAGTCGGCGACGGTCTTTGCGAATTGTTCGCGATCCTTCTCGCTCAGCGTCGGTCCAGTAGAGACGACATTGACGAGGTCTTCGATTTCCCGCAATTCTAATTTGAGTCCCGGGGTCTCGAAGATTCGAGCACGGCTGCCGTCGGCAACGACAACCCAGGTAGTGACAGCCATGGTGCGCCTCTCAGCGTGATCGGTCGCCGGCTCGGCGGCCATCGCAAATCGTCGCCTGACGCCAGCGAGCTTGCCGGTCAACGACAGTCTATCTCCAGCGCCCATCGATGACGGACCGTGGGGTCTCCCCGCGCTCCTGCGCGAGCGATGGATAGTCGGTATAGCCGCGCTCGCCGCCTCCGTAGAACGTTGACGGATCCGGCGAATTGAGCGGAGCGTGCGACCGCAGGCGTTCCGGCAGGTCGGGATTGGCGATGAACAAGCGTCCGAACGCGATCAGGTCTGCGTTGCCGTCCTCAAGCCATTTTTCCGCACTGCCGCCGTCGAACCCGCCCGCGACCATCAGCACACCATGATAGGTGCGGCGTATCATCTCGCTCATGCGTTTCGCGCGCTCCGTGAAAGCGACATCCTCACCGGTCGCCGCCAGCGCGGGATTGACGATGTGCAAATAGGCCAGCCGGTATCGATTGAGCTTCTCGATAACATAGGAAAAGGTCGCCTCGGGATCGTCGTCATGCATGTCGTTGAAGGTGCCAAGAGGAGAGAGCCGCACCCCGACCTTTTCCGGCCCCCACACTTCGCAAACCGTTTCGATCACCTCGAATAGCAGCTTGGCCCGACGGTCGCTCGATCCGCCGTATTCGTCCGTGCGACGGTTCGTGCCGGACGACAGAAACTGGTCGAGTAGATAGCCGTTCGCTCCGTGCACTTCGACGCCGTCCATACCGGCAGCCTTTGCGTTGCGCGCACCCCTGAAGTATTGGCGCACGAGATACGGCATCTCTTCGACCTGCAGCGCGCGAGGCGTGGCGCAGGGCGCGACGACACCTTCGCCGCGCCCGTTCTCAATGAACGCCTCCGCTTTCGGCTGGACCGCAGAGGGTGCAACGGGCAACATTTCATCGGGTTGCAATGAGGGGTGCGATATGCGTCCGACGTGCCAGAGCTGCATGAACATCAACCCGCCCGTCTCGTGCACGGCGTCCGCCACGAGCCGCCAGCCTTCGACCTGCTCGCGACTATGGATCCCAGGTGTCCACGCATAGCCCTGTCCTTGCATCGACACCTGCGTCGCCTCACTGATGATGAGCGCGGCCGCTGCACGCTGCGCGTAATAGCAGGCGTTGAGCTGCGACGGTATGTTGCCTGGTCGGCTCGCGCGCGAACGCGTAAGCGGCGCCATCACGACACGATGACGCAGGTTGTGCGGTCCCACCCTTAGGGGTTCGAAGAGCTTGCGCAGCGGAATTTGTTCGTCGTGTTGCCGCGCTTCCCCGGGCGCGATTTCCGTATCGGGCATAAATTCGCTCCTTCTGTTCTTGACTCGGCCCGAAAAGTGTTGCCATAGACGCATCGAAGCGTCGGCGTCAAATCCACATCGACAGGATCCCCCTCTCCGCCCAGTCTAGCCATGACCCGACGCGGGCTTCTTTCCGGTTTCTGCTCAGATGTGTCACGATTCTGCGGTCTCCCGGTCTCCCGGTCTCCCGGTCTCCCGGTCTCCCGGTCTCCCGGTCCATCGCTCCATCGGGGATGGGGCCCTGCCATGCCCTCGGCTGCTCTGGTGCTTTCGAAAGATTCACGACCGAGGCGCTCGCCTCGGACTTCGGCACGGGGATGGTGCAGTCGGGCCATAGAGGGAGAGCGCCCTGGTCGATGCAGCGGGGCCGTCGTCGGGCGGGAGCAGGCCTTTACGCCTGCCGGCCAGTCGCTCAACGGTCCGGAAAGAACCTTGACGATCATCTCGGTGGCTTCGGCGGCGCCTTCGAGCGCGGTCGGATGCAAGTTGGATTCCATCATGCCTGTCGCCATGACCGGTATCGGGGTCAGGCCGGGCCGGCGTGAGCAACTGCCGGGCGAGGGCTGTTCGACTGCGGCGACGCGTCAAGATCGTCCATCTGCGCAGTTGATGCCGTCGGCCCGGGAGCGTGGTCTCCTTTCTGCGTCTCTCGTCAGGTAGGTGGAGGGTCATTGCATTTGTCGGTGGCTATCCGGATTAGCGACTAGACTTAAAACATCGTCGGCGCATGCTCGCGCAAGAGGAACGTATGCGCCCGTTCACTCCCGATCCTGACGTGCGACCGAAGGAGCCAGACCGATGCCGAAGACCGTTCGAACCGCGGAGCAGATTCGCGACGAACTGCAAAACCGCATGGCGAAAATCGCCGCTGACGCGCCGGTAGCTTTGCACGTGCGCATACCGCTGCCAGAGCGGCACCCGCCCGACGCATCCGGCCGCAACTGGAACGTCGTGCCGCTCAATGACCTCGGCGCAGATTTTGGGTACATCATGTCCAGAAGGTGATCGAAGACATGCGTACCGAGTTCATGCTTCCCGATTGACGCCTTGATACGAAACCCGAGGGGCTCATACAAACGCACGTGTTTGAGCATCGAGGCTAGGAGATCGTGGTACAGCCGGAGCAGAACGGAAACGGCGCGTAGAAGGTACACAGTGAGTGTGCGTCATGCAGATAGCCAGTGGCGGAATTTCGTCCAGAGATGGTTCAGCCGGAATGACTGACGCAGGAGACGCGGTGCGCAACGGCCTCGAATGGGGCACGCGTTTTTGTTGACCGCAAGCTGGAAGAGACGCACGACCGATGTTATGGAAGCGTCAGCAGAAAGCCAACAAAACCCGGCAGGATTGCGAAAGACACCGCCCTACGGTGCGCTTACGGTGCAGGGATATGGCCAACCGCTGTTATCTAGCCGCGGACTGCCTGCTAGTGAAGTGCATGAAACGAAAGAAACTCCTGAACCTCCTCAAAGGCCGACCTGTTCATGGTCAGGATCTATGGACGCATGCGCAGCGCTAACGGCTACGCGATCCGCGACTTCCTGCATCGCTGCGACATACCGTTCGAATGGATCGAACTTGGCAGCGGTAAAGAAGCGGAGGAACTGGCGCACGTGCAGCATCTTTCCGACTCGCGCTTGCCGGTCTGCGTCTTCCACGACGGCACGCGGCTCGAGTGTCCCACTATCCGGCAAATCACCGAGAAGCTCGGCTGGTTTGCGAGTCCATCCCGTGAAGGCTACGATCTGGCGATTTACGGCGCAGGACCGGCGGGATTGAGCGCGGCCGTGTACGGAGCATCGGAAGGGCTGCATACCGTACTGGTGGAGCGTTGGGCGCTGGGCGGTCAGGCAGGCAGTAGTTCAAAAATCGAGAACTATCTGGGCTTCCCACACGGCGTGAGCGGCGCGGAACTGGCAGAACGGGCCCGCGTCCAGGCCATCAAGTTCGGCGCCGACATCCTGATAGCGCGCGCCGGCGTGCGCGCGGAATTTCCGCCCGGCCAGGGCATCGTCTATCTGGAGGATGGCACACGTATTACGGCGCGCACGTCGATCTGCGCCACCGGCGTGGCATATCGCACGCTCGGCCTGGAAGGTGAGGAGCGCTTTTTCGGCGCGGGCCTTTATTACGGCGCCGGCGCGAGTGAGGCGGCGCTGATCTATAACGAAGATGTCTATGTGGTGGGCGGCGGCAATTCGGCGGGACAGGCCGCCATGCATTTTTCGCAGTCGGCCAACCGCGTCTATTTGCTCGTGCGTGACGCGTCGCTTAAGAACACGTTGTCCCAATACCTGGTGGATCGCATCATGTCGGCGCCGAACATTGAAAGGTGCACGTGCACTGAGGTTACCGCACTCGCAGGCGGTGACGTGTTGCAGGAGATCACACTGACCGATGTGCGCACTGGCCGGCAACGCACGGTAATGACAAACTGGCTATTCATCTGCATTGGCGGCGTGCCGCAGACCGAGTGGGCGCAGGAGGTTGGCATTGTCCGAGATGAAGGCGGCTATCTCGTAACCGGTCCCGACCTGCAGGATTATCGGTCGAACCTGAAATGGCCGCTCGAACGCGCGCCGCTACATCTGGAGACCTCTGTGCCTGGCGTATTCGCAGCGGGCGACGTACGTCACGCGTCGATCAAGCGCGTGGCGTCGGCAGTCGGCGAGGGCGCAATGGCTGTGGCGCTGGTGCATCGCTATTTAAATAGCGCGTGAGCGTAAGCGCAAGCTTGAATCACACGTCTGCGCGCACCTCTCAGAGGAGTACGATCATGACCCCCGGTTGCACGCATCTAGGCGAGGCCCGCATTCTCCACACGCCCATCGACTATTGCGAGGACTGCGTCAAGCTTCGCCAGCCGTGGGTACATTTGAGGCTTTGTCTTTCGTGCGGACACGTCGGCTGTTGCGATTCGTCGCCCAACCGGCATGCAAGCAAGCATTTTCACGCGACCGGCCATCCGCTGGTGCGTTCAATCGAACCCGGCGAAACGTGGATCTGGTGCTATCGCGACGAGATCGTCGTAGGCGAACTTGAATCGTGACCAGCCACCCGCACGGGCGGGCGGCGTCCCGTTCAAGCAATGCCGGTGTTACGTATGCGCCGGTTCTTGTTTCGCCCCTTCGCTCGGCGCTTCTGCGGGCGCTGCGCCCTTCTGCACACGCACAGAGTGCGTACCGGAGTCGTAGGTCATTGTGACCTTATCACCGTCGCGAACGTCGCCCCGCAGCAGCGCATCGGCGAGTTGCGATTCCACTTCCGCCCGGATCTTGCGCTTTAGCATTCGTGCGCCGAACTCGGGGTCATAGCCGATCTCCGCGAGATGATTGCGCAACGAATCGTCGAATGACAACTCAATGTTTTGCCCGGCCGCGGTGCGCTGCACGCGCGCGAGTTGCAGATCGACGATGCGGCGAATCTGCTCCCTGCCGAGCGCATGGAACACGACGACTTCATCGACCCGGTTCAGGAACTCGGGCCTGAAGTGATGCCGCAGTACTTCCATCAGACGGTCGCGCAGCGCGGGGTAGTCCAGCTGCTTCTTGTCGGATCGCACGTTGTCCTGGATCATCTGTGAACCAATATTGCTCGTCGCGATGATGATCGTGTTCGTGAAATCGACGAGACGGCCCTTGCCGTCGGTGAGGCGGCCTTCGTCGAAGAGCTGCAGCAGCATGTTGTGCACCTCCGAATGCGCCTTCTCGATCTCGTCGAGCAGCACCACGCAATACGGGCGGCGCCGCACCCGCTCGGTCAACTGGCCGCCTTCCTCATAGCCGACATAGCCCGGAGGCGCGCCCACCAGCCGCGCTACGGTATGCCGCTCGGAGTACTCGCTCATGTCGATGCGCACCAGCGCGTTCTCGTCGCCGAACACAGAGGCGGCGAGCGCTTTGGCGAGTTCGGTCTTGCCCACGCCCGTCGGTCCGAGAAAAAGGAAGCTCGCGGTCGGCTTGCCGCCTTCGGTGAGACCGGCGCGTGACAGTCGGACCGCCTTCGCGACGGCGCTGACCGCCTCGTCCTGGCCGACCACCCGTTCCTTCAGACGGTCTTCGAGACGCAGCAGTTTCTCGCGGTCCTCGGCGGTGAGTTCAGACACGGGCACGCCCGTGAGCGACGCCACGATCTGCGCGATGTCCTCTGCTGTGACCTCTTGCGAACTGGTGCCGCGTTCCTTCTTCCACGCTTCGGTCGCATCGTTCAGGCGCTTCTGTTCGGAGACGAGCTTGTCTTCCAGTTCCTTTGCCTTGTCGAACCGCTTGGCGGCGCTTGCCGCATCCTGTTCCTGGCGTGTGCGACGCATGGTCGCCTCGATGTCGCGCAGTTGTGTCGGCCGCGAATTCGATGAAATGCGCACGCGAGCGGCCGCCTGATCGAGCAGGTCGATGGCCTTGTCCGGCAGGAAGCGTGCGGCGATATAGCGGTCCGACAGCTTCGCCGCGGCCGCGATGGCCTCCTCGGTAATCTTCACCTTGTGATGCGCTTCAAGGCGGTCACGCAGTCCGCGCAGGATTTCGATGGTTTCCGCGACGGTCGGCTCGGGCACGTTCACCGGCTGGAAGCGCCGCTCGAGCGCCGAGTCCTTTTCGATGTACTTTTGGTATTCGTTGAGCGTCGTGGCGCCCACGAGATGCAGTTCGCCGCGCGCGAGAGCAGGCTTGAACACGTTGCCGATATCGAGCCCGCCTTCGCCGCCGCCCTGGCCGGCACCGACGATCGTATGCAGTTCATCGATGAAGATGATCAACCGGTCCTGGTTCTCGACGATCTCATCGAGCACCTGCTTCACGCGCTCTTCGAACTCACCGCGGTACTTTGCCCCCGCCACCACGCTGTTGATATTCAGCTCGACGACACGCTTGCCGCGCAGCACTTCTGGCACCTGGTCCTGGGCGATGCGCTGCGCGAGACCTTCGACGATCGCCGTTTTGCCGACGCCCGGTTCGCCGATCAGCACCGGGTTGTTCTTGCGCCGACGCGCAAGGACTTCGATAGTCGTTTCGATTTCCTTGTCGCGGCCGATCACCGGATCGAGCTTGCCGCGCCGTGCAAGATCGCTCAGGTCGCGCGCGTACTTGTCGAGCGTCGGCGTGGTGGAGCGACCCTCGACGGTGCCTTCCTCGGCGCCCTTGCCGACCACCTTGACCGTCCTCTGGCGGAGCGCATGCGACGATAGCCCGTACTTGCGCAACAGCTCGCCCGCGAAGCCGTCTTCCTCTTCCACGAGCCCAATCAGGATGTGCTCCGGTCCGACGTAGCTGTGGCCGAGTTCCCGCGACGCGGTGAGCGCATTTTCAAGCGCGCTTTTCGCGCGCGGCGATACGCCGATGCGTTCCTCGTCCGTCTTCTCGGCGCGGGTGCCGCGTGGTGCGTTCTGATCCACGTTCTTCTTGACCTCTTCGGGATCGAGCTTGAATTCGCGCAGAATCTCCTGCACCACGTTGTTGTCGGCGAGTGCAAGCAGCAGGTGCTCGGTATCGACTTCGGACTTGCCGAACTCGACCGCCTTTTGCGCGGCCGCCTGCAAGCGCTCCAGGCCGCTCTCGCTCAGGAACGTCTGCAGGTCGACGGCCTCGCGCGCTCGGCGATGCCGACGCGGCCGGCCGGCGGGCCGCCGCTCGCGTTCGCCCCCCGACTCGCCGCCGCCGCCCGCGCCTTCCCCCCACTCGCGTGCGTCTCGTCCGCCTGGCCGAGAGGTTGCCAGCCGCCGCGCCTGCCTTCGAGCGGCGACAACATGTCGTCGAAGAGACTTTCGAAAAGGCCGCCGTGAAAGAGCGATTCGAGCGGCGAGAGGCTGCGCTGGTTGCGGGCCATGAACTGCATGTAGTGCTCGTCGCACAGCGTCAACTGACGGCGCTGGCCGTTCTCGGTGATCGTGATCTGCGAGGTCGCCGGTTTGCCGCAAACGCTGCAAGTGGCCATGATGTTTATATGAACGCGTCCCGTTTGCAACAGTTTTCGTGTGTTCAGACTGACAGGATGGGCTGCGGCTTTATATCCGGCCTTGTTGCAGCCGGTACAGCCGCTGCGGGCCCCTATGAAATTCGCTGACCCGCACCTCATTTCTCCGGCGAGCTCGAAGCTCTCCACATCATTCAGGTTTAGCGAGTCCCGGTCCTACCTGGCTTGTCATCACACTCAATTGCTGCGCAACCTTTCGACGTTCACCCTGTGTTAAAACGATGGTTGATCAACTACGCGACGCTGACCGCTCAAGCCGGTTTTACGCTCGCGTAACTCTTCTGATACTGCCGGTCATGGGCTAGCACGGCCCAGATCGTTCTGGCTATCTTGTTGGCCAACGCAACCACAATCACGTTCGTTGGCCGCCGCTTCTTGATCTGCTCGACCCAGGGGCCAGGATCTTTCGAATGCGACAACACACTGCGCGCACCGTGAATCAGCAGCGTGCGCAAATACGTGTCGCCGCGTTTCGATATGCCGTGGAAGTTCACCTTGCCGCCCGAGCCTGTCTGCTTTGGCACCAGTCCCGCCCACGCTGCAAACTCCCTGCCTGATTTGAACGCCTTTGCGTCACCCATCATCGCCACCGCTGCCGTCGCCGTCAGCAGGCCACCACCGGGTATCTCGCTGATCGCCTTCACCGCCCGGTCTTCCTTCTTCCACTCGCGCATGCGGCGCTCAATCTCGGCAATCTGCTCGTCCAGCCTTGCCAGCCCGTTCCACTGCTCGCGCAGCGTGTCGATCAACGCCGCCGGAAGTCGCTGTGCAAGCCGTCCCAGCACCGCCGCAATCTCGCCGTTCAGTTTCTCCCGGCCGCGGCTCATCACCTCGCCGTATTCCGTCAGCAACCCACGCAGTCCGTTGATTTGCATCGTGCGGAACTTCACCAACTGCTCGCGCATCCGATGCAGTGCCAGCATCGCCTGCTGCATCTCCGTCTTCACTGCCACCGGCTTACCAGGCTGTTGCACCGCCAGCCAGATCGCCTTTGCATCGGCCGCGTCGTTCTTGTTGCGGATATTGAACGCCTTCACGAACTCCGCCGGCATCAACCTGACTTCGTGGCCCAACTGCATCAACTGCCGGGCCCAGTGGTGCGCTCCGCCACACGCTTCCATTCCGATCAGGCACTTGGCACGGTTGGCAAAGTGCTCCAGAAACTTCGCCCGCTTGATCGGCTTGTTCACGACCTCGCCGGTTTCCTGATCGATGTAATGCACTTGGAACACCTGCTTGGCGATGTCTACACCAACTGCGATACTGTTCATCGTGGATCCTCCGGTTGCCTGGGAAATGCTTGCATTTTCCGCTTGGGCACATCGATGCCGTCGGCCCGTGAGGATCCACCCTGCCTTTTCCTCTCACTCGACCACGGGGTGGGACGCGTTCATTTCATTTCTCCGTTGGGGGCAGGGGATGGTTGAAAGGCGAGGGATCTTGCGCAAGCAGTGAGGCGATGCGCCGCGCGGCTGCCGTCCGCACTTTGCATCCGGTGGGTCATGCCCCGTTTCGGTTTCAGGGTGCCGTGCATGCGTTCTGCCACGCGCGGCGAATCCGCCGGCCGAAGCGGCACCCGCGTCTTCGCCGGCGCCGCGCCGCGCCGAGAGCCTCGCACGCAGGACCGCACAGGCACCGTCGAGCCACGGCTGTACGGTGGCCTGATCGGTGTCGAAGCGCGCCGCGACTTCGCGGGCGGGCAGGTCGTCGACGCGAGCGAGCAGCATAGGTCGCCCCCGCGCATGCGGTAACTAATATATTCGTCGATACCGTCGTGTCTTGGCGGCGAGCGTCGTGCTCCGCAGCGCGAAACCGCAGCTTCACCCGATACTTGCCGCCCATGCGCCTCACATCCTTCTCGTCACGCGCGCACAGCCTGACGAGATCCGTCGCGAAGTACTGCAGGTACCGCTTGAAACGATGCTCGTCCAGTCCCGCGATCCTGTCTTCGACGGCTTCATGCAGGATATCGTCGAGGCTATGGAAACTGACGACCTGCCTCACTGTGTCGCCGTACGCAGTCGCGCTATTTGATCTCGAGGCGCCGCTTCGCCGCGGGTTCATTGGCCGCTTTGGGCACCCGCACGGTGAGCACGCCGTTCTCGAAATTCGCTTCGGCGCGTTCGAGATCGACGCCCGAGGGAAGCGGAATCGCGCGCTCGAACTGTCCGAACGCCCGCTCCACCCGGTAGCAGCCCTTCTCGTCGCTCTTCGATTCGATGCGCTTCTCGCCGGTCAGCACCAGCATGTCCTCGACGACTTCGAGCTCTACGTCCTCACGCGACAGTCCTGGCAACTCGGCCACGACGCGCAGCGCGTCGCCGTCGTCGACCACATCGAGGCGCGGCTGAAAGCGGCTGGGACTGAAGTCGCCGAACCAGTTGCCGAGCGGTCCCACCCCGCCGAACGGATCGCGTATCAGGTCGGTGAGAAGATGCAGGGGATCGGGCAGCGGCCAACGCGCCGCATCGAACGATGCCGGCCATGCGGACGCGGCCGCATCCGAGGTCAACGGCGCGGTGGCCAGCTGTGAGGCCGCGGGCGCGGCGTTCAGCTTCGCGCCCGCGCCCTTTTCCTCGGGGCTCTTGCGCAGGAAGCGGAAGGGATTCCACTTATCGACGTCCAACAGCATCGCTATGCTCCTTGTTCCGATGAGCCGTCAGAGCGGCCCGAATCTTCAGTGACTCCTGCCTTGGCGTTCCCGGCCGATGTCAGCCCTTGGCATATTCGAACTCCGGCAGTTTTTTCAGCGCATCCTTGTTTGCGCCGACCAAGATTGCCTTCGGTGCTATCTGCTTGAACTGCTGAATGGGGATGGCGACGCGGTGCGCCGCCATCCCGAGAAAGCCGCCCACGTCGATAATCGCGGTCGACAACGACCCATCGGGTGCGACAATCAGGTCGTCGACGCGGCCGATCTTTTCGTTCTTTTCGTTGTAGACATCGGTGTGGATCATCTTCGATGCGCGCCAGCCTGTTGCGACCAGTTGCGCTTCGGTGACGGTCACGCCGAGCGTCGCCTTCCCGGCGATAGGCGCATCCTGCGCGGTCGCGCCGCTGGCCACAAAGCCACCAGCGGATAGCGCAAGGATGAATGTCGACAGCCTTGCGGCCGATGCGAGGTTAGTCTTCATGGCGTTCTCCAAAATGCGCAACGGGATACGTGGACGCCGGGCGCAGGATGCGCTCATGAGTGCAGCGGCGTGTTTTGCTTGTCGCGAAGGACGGCGCTGCGCCAATTCCGTGCGCCGAGGCCGAGGACGAACAGAAGCGCGCCGGTCACGATCGCGTAGGTGCCGATCATCCAGACGAGCGCAAGCGCTCCAGCACCCGGGACGGCCAGCACGAAGATGCCGAACAGAGCCGACAGGATACCGATGAACAACAGCAGCCACTGCGTGCGGCCGCGCCTTTTCAGCCGAACCCAGGCGATGACGTCGAGCACTCCGGTGACTATGGCGTTCGCGCCCATCACTGCGATTAACACGAGCGCCGTGACGCCCGGCGCCGCGACAGCAATCAGGCCCGCAGCGATCGTGCACAGGCCGAGCAGTAACGGGATCCACCAGTCCGTGCGGATCGAACGATGTCGTATCGCCGCGCTGACCGCTGCGATGCCTCCAATGAGCGCATACGCCGCGAACACCGCGACGAGAAGCAGCAGCGTGAGACCGGGCAAAAAGAGCGCGACGAGGCCGAACAGGATTCCCGCGGCGCCACGCAGCGCGAGCATCCACCATGCGCGTCCGAGCAGTTCGTCCATCGTTCGGTCCTCGGTCGAATTGCCGGTATCCGGCTAATACAGCGCGCGCAATTCTTATGCGGCGCATATTAGTCAAGCCTACGTCCGCAAGCCGCGCGCTTCTTTCGGGTTCCTGCCCAGAGGTGTCGGAATTCTGCGCTTGTCGGTTGCCCGGGGATCGATTCGAGAACGCATCACCGGATCGTCGGGAGGTGATGCGCAAGGCGGAAAGCGCGGGGCGTGCAGCCCGCATATCGATGGAACACTTCGGTGAAATGCTGCTGCGTCTGAAAGCCCACGCATGCGGCGACATCGATCAGCGGGAGGCTCCCTTCCGAAAGCATTGACTGCGCTAGTCTCAACCTTTCGGTTGTCAGGTAGAAGTGAGGTGGATGCCCCGTCGCATTCTTGAAAGCCCGCGCGAAATGCGACGGGCTCATGTGCACGAGCGCGGCGAGGTGCTCAATCTGGATGCTCTCGGCGATGTGCTCGCGTATGAAGTGTTCAACGACGCTCAGCTTTGGCTGGCTGAGACTTGCACCCGCGTCACGCGTATCGCCGTCGTGTCCGTACCGGCACGCGAGATGAAGTGCGAACACATCCGCGAACGCGGCAAGGCAGATAGGGTCCGGGCTTCTGCCGACGTGCAACGAATTGAGCGTGTCGGCCGCCTCGCGTAGGAAAGGGTCCCACGCCTTGAACCAGCATGGGATATTGCACGTCGTGGTGCCGAGCGCCCTTCGAGCGGTTTCCCTCACCTTGGCCGAATTGAGCGTCACGACGAAGCCGCGCGGACCGTAATCATTGTCGAGCTCGATGCAAGCCGACGCCGGCACGATCGCGATGAACGGCGCACTGACGCTTATGTGCCGATAGGGGCGTGCGCTGCTGCCGATGGTGCTCGCGTGCGCGGTGGTCCGGTCAGCCGGGATGACACACGAGATCGATTGCGCCGACTGTACGGCACAGTCTGTGCGGGACGCGCCGATCGAGTGGCAGCGAAGACATCGCAGTTGTGGAGGACGTGGCATTTTGCTCCATCGTGCGCGTTCGCTGGGGAGGCGCGACTCGAAGTCGTGCCCCCCCAAGTGTAGTGTTCATTTTTCGTCTACGGTAAGTTTGATTTGTTATATGACGAGCGAGCGTTGCATTCTCTCGCCGCCAAAATGCCCTTCCGGCCAGATGAACGCGGCGTGCCGGAGGCCGAGGTCGAAATAAGGCCCGGTTAATAAGTAGCCGCTACGAACGTGTCATTGGTCACGGCTGTTGAAGAGGATCGAGCCCGCCCGGACCTGGACTATGCGCAAAGATCGAGCAAGAACCGGCAAGTACTCGATGTTCTCGGAGCGAAAGCAGTCACTCAGCGCGCTCTTTCCGATCCTGCGCGGCGGGCTCGGCGATCGCGGCTTCGACGGGATCGTCGCGCTGCCGCATCAGCCAGTAGACGCTGCCAAGCGCAACCAGAGCGGCCGCGAGTGCGGCGATGCGAGCCGGGTCCGTGGCTGGATCGAGGATGATGAACTTGCGCGCTATCGCGAGCATGGCCACGAGGATCACTGTCTTGACTTGCACGATGTGATCGCGTCTTAACATGACGCGGGTAATCGAATGCTTGAATTCCATCGCGATCAACAGCGTCATCACCATCCCGAAGACCGCCTGGAAGATCGCATGATCCAGAGGATTGAGCGCCCCCGATAGCAACAGCGCGATGACCGCCCGAATCAACTGCCATAGCGATACGACGATAATCACCGAGATCACGATGCTCAGGATATGGGCGATTATCTGCTCGAAGCGCTCATAGAAGGTGAGCACGCGCCATTGCAGCCGAAGCTCGTCGAGGTTCAAGCGAATTGGTCGGGTTGGTTTGTTCATGAATGGGTTTGCACAAAGGCTCGGACAGAAGTGAAGCCCAATAAGGGCGTAACGCGCAGTGGCGGCGGCAACGAAAGCCGCGGACAGCCTCTGTGAGGGTGAGCCATGCGTGCGGCCGTTTCTTTCGCCTTCGTGCTCACTTTTTTCCCTTATCTGTTGTGCAAGGCACCTTACTCACGCGGTGACCCCGCAATCTGCTGCGCGGGCTTGTGGCACGCGGCAGGCGCGAGCACGCCGAGGAAAACAGATTCGCGTCTTTTGCAGCACGGTGCGCTGCATGAGCCCCGTTCTCGCGAGCAGCGCCGGATTTGCTTGCCCGCCGACAAGCTGAAGCCCCTATTGGGCGAGAAGGGGTGACATAGATGTCCGCGCGGATCATTTTCGGAACGCCCTCCACACAAAGGTCTGCGCCGGCAAAGGGAATTTTCAACAGTCTGCTAAAGATTTCGCCATGCCGGTCGTTAACTTCGAGTGCATCTTCGAAAAAGGAAATGCCTCCTCGCTACCAAGCGCTGCGGAAAAATTCCCGAAAGGGCGCACTGGGTCCGACCTAGAGATAAATAAGTCGCCGTTTTCGATCATGAAAGACTCTTCCAAGAATCCCGACCCGGTCTTCCCGCCCAGCGTGCTTTTGATGCTGCGCAAGTCACGCAACTGGCTTGCAGGCCTCGCGAGCGTGGGCCACGCGTTCAGCGCCATGTTAATTATCGGGCTGTGGTTGGCGCTCGGAGTGTTCGTAGCCTGGGATGCGCGCACTGAGCTGCGCAGGGCGAGAACGCAGACCGACACATTGGCCGATGCTATAGCCGCTCATACAAGTCGCGTTCTGAGCCAAGCAGAAGATTTGGCAGCCGTTGTCGCGTGGCAAGTTCAGAAACGGGGTCTGGGGCTACCGCTATCCGATTACACGCCGCCCGGCTCATTTAAGCTCGACGCATTCGAAAAAATCGCCGTGATTGACCGCGACGGAACGGTGCGATCATCGACCGCGCCGCGACATCCTGGCGTCGATGTTGCGGATAGCGACCAATTTGCGGTCCATGTCGACAATCCCAGCACGCGCCTCTTCATTGGCAAGACAGTCATAGGGCGCGCGAGCGGCAGGCCTTCAGTGCAGCTTTCACGCAGAATCGATGATGCCTCCGGCCGCTTTTTGGGTGTGGTGGCGATTTCAATGACCCCCTCGCACCTAACCGAATTCTACGAGGCCCTGCGCGTGGGCGATCATGGAATGATTTGGATTCTGGGTACCATTGACTACGAGGTCCGCGCTCGCCGAAGCGGTCCGACGAACGCCGGCAATCTACTGCTGCCCGAGGACGACCCTCTGCGCAGAGCGTTGACTGGCGCAAAAAGCGGACAGCTTTCCGGTGCCAGTCGGGTGGACGGTGTCTACCGAACCATCAGTTACAGGGAACTAGCCGATTATCCGATTGCCGTCGCTGTGGGATTTTCGGTCACTGATTTCCTGCTTGCGTTCAGGGGCCGCGCCCTGGCGTTGCTGGTGGCGGGAATCGTGCTGCCGGCTCTCATCCTTGCTGCCGAGACATACCGGGCTATCCTTCTCACGAAGATGAAGTTCGCCGACGCACGCGAACGCGAGGCAGACAGTAACCGTGCACTCAAGGTGCAGCGGATCGAATCGCTCTTTATGGCAGTATCGGATGCTGCCGTCGGATTCTCGCCTGACGGCGAGATCGACGGTTACAACTCCAACTTGCTCACCCTACTCGGGTGGTCAGTGGACGACCTCCCACGCGCGACTGCCGCAGCGCTGGCCGCTGCGTTCTTTCGCGAAGACACAAGCGCGGAACGCGACGGCAAGGCGTCGAGCATGGCATCGATGCTGCGCGACGTATCCGCCGATGGCGCCATAAGCGCTGTGTTCCAGCTCGAATCATCGACACCGGCCGCGTATGAACTCCGCGTGGAGAGACGATGTGGTTCCGCTACGGGGACCGTTGCGCTATTTAGGGATATCACTGCGCAATCACGAATCGCCGATAGCGAGCGCGATCTCGAAAGCACGCTCCAAGCAATAGGCGATGCCGTCGTGTCGGTCGACGAATGCGGCCGGGTCAAGCGCATGAACATCATGGCGGAAACCTTTTCCGGATGGAAGAGTGCCGACGCCGTCGGTCGCCACCATGCAGACGTCTTTTCTCTTATCAGTACCGCAAGCGGTGCTTGCGCTGCGGCTCCGGTAGATGAAGTGCTTAAGACCCGGCAAGTGCTGCGTCTCGCCGATTGCCGTATTTTGCTTTCTCTCAGCGGGGAGAGGCGAAACGTTGCGCTCAGCGCGGGTCCGCTTCGGGGTCAAGGCGATCGTGTCAACGGCGTAGTACTCGTACTGCGCGATGTAAGTCGCGAATATGCCGGTGAGCAAGCCCTAATGCAAAGTGAAGCTCGCTACCGCCAGCTCATTGCGCTATCTCCATACGCGGTGTTTCTAGGTCAGAATCGCATCGTTAAGTTCGCCAACCCCAAGGCGCTCGAGATGCTACGCGCGCATACGCCGCAACAGGTGGTAGGGCGCTCTATCCTGGACTTTCTACATCCCGACAGCATTCCCGCCGTCGAGAAGCGCATGGCCCGACTGCACGACGACCGGGCCGCGGTCCCGCCCATGGAAGAAAAATGGTTGCGCCTGGATAGCACAACGTTCATTGGCGAGGCCATGGCAGTGCCCTACGAGATGGATGGTGCGCCCGCCGTGCTTGCCATGCTTCACGATATTAGCGGCCGCAAGGAGGCTGAAGCGGAGCGGGACCGCCTCTTCAACCTGTCCCGAGATCTGGCTTGCGTCGCGGAGCCGACGGGTTTTTTTAAGAGAGTCAACCCCGCTTTCTCCAGGGTGCTTGGCTGGAGCGCGGACGAACTGCTGGGCCGTCCTTTTATCGAGCTCGTCCACCCGGAAGATCGGGAAACGACCGCAAGCCGAGTGGGCGGGCTTTGCTTTGGTACGCCGATGGATCACTTCGAGAATCGCTACTTGTGCAAGGGCGGATCGTCTCGATGGCTATCCTGGAGCGCGGTAGAACTGGATGGCGTCATCTACGCGACGGCACGCGATGTGACTGAAAGCCACGAAGCGACTCGGCAGTTGGAACAGGCAACCGCCAATGCAGAGGCAGCATCGCGAGCCAAGAGTGCGTTCCTGGCTATGATGAGCCATGAGATACGCACGCCGATGAACGGCGTCATCGGCATGACAGAGGTATTTGCGCGCACTGGACTAGCCAGCGATCAGCATGATATGGTCGCGACGATTCGTGAATCGGCCCACTCGCTGCTCGCGATTATCGACGACATTCTGGACTTCTCCAAAATCGAAGCGGGCAAACTCGATGTCGAGCAAGCCCCGGTTCCCATTGTCGACCTCGTCGAGAATGTGTGCGCTTCGCTGCTGCCGGTGGCTCAGAGAGCCGGCGTGAGCCTCGCAACGAAAGTCGAGCCCGATGTTCCGGACATTGTGCTGTGCGACGACACACGGCTCAAGCAGGTCCTTTACAACCTTGTCGGCAACGCGGTCAAGTTCTCAGGTAGACGTTCAGGACGAGTCGGGAACGTATCGGTTCGCCTGGACGTCGCCCCGCATGCGCCGGGCGAAGTGCGAATTCACGTCGCTGACGACGGCATCGGCATGTCTGAACACACGATGGCCGGACTCTTCACGCCATTCAGCCAGGCAGACGTCTGCACCACCCGCAAGTTCGGAGGGACAGGGCTTGGTCTTGCCATTTGCCACCGGCTCGTCAGCCTCATGGGCGGGAACATAACGGTGTCCAGCATTCTGGGCGTCGGTTCGACTTTCGTGGTTAAGCTTCCTTGCCACACGCCAGTATCCGAGCAGGTAGACCGGCGACCGGACATGGAAGGCATCACCTGCCTCGTCCTGCGGTCCATCCAATACGACGCCGAAAACATTCGTGTCTGGCTCACGCGCGCGCGTGCGCAGGTTTTCGTTGTCGACAGTTTGAAGGACGGTCAGCGAGCCTTCGAAGTAGCGTGCGGCTCACTTCTGATAGTCAGAGACGACGTTCCGGCACTGCAGCCATTTCCGCTGCTCGATTCGAGCGAAGACGCGCGACTAGCCGTCCCTGAACTGAGAATTGCTGCTGGAGCACGCTCGGCCATGCACCTTGAAGGTGGCGGGGTCGTTGTCATTGGAGCGGAAGGATTACGACGGCAGTCGTTCAGGCACGCTGCAATGGTAGCTGTTGGCCGGGCGACGCTGGAGATAGCAGTGCCGACTGCAGACGAGGCGTTGCTGGGCAAGGGCGAGTCTCATCCAATAACAGTCGCAGGTGCGCGCGAGCAGGGACGGTTAATTCTCGTGGCGGAAGACGATGAAATCAATCAGAAGGTAATCCTTCGCCAGCTTGCCCTTCTCGGTCACGTTGCCGAATTGGCGAGTGACGGGGGCGAAGCGCTCGATCTATGGCGTCGTTCAAGCTATGCACTTCTTTTTACCGACCTACATATGCCGGAACTGGACGGCTATCAGTTGGTGGAGGCCATCAGGCGGGAAGAGGCGAAGGGAGGAACGCGAATGCCCATCATCGCTTTGACTGCAAATGCAATACACGGCGAGGCTGCCCGGGCAGTGGCTTGCGGCATGGATGGGTACCTTACCAAGCCATTACAACTTGCCCGGCTCCAGGCCGTGCTTGAAACGCATTTCCCTGACGTGAAACATGCGCCGCCCGAACAGAATTTACAGCCGCCGAATTCAAGTGATGTGCAATCGCTCAGCGTAGATACGAATGTGCTCAAAAGCATCGTGGGCGACGATCCTGAGGTAGTGCGCGAATTGCTCGCCGATTACCTGAAATCCGTGCAGCACCTTGCCACGGAACTGCGCACTCATTGTGTGCACGGCCGTGGCCGCGAGGCCGGTTCCGTCGCACACAAATTGAAGTCGTCGTCCCGCTCGATCGGCGCTAGTGCACTGGCTGATCTCTGTGCGGAACTCGAGAACGCTGGAAAGACCGGCGACCTCGCCACACTGGCCCGCTGGGTTAAACAGTTCGATGCGGCGCTCGCCGCCGTCGAACAAGAGATTGCATCGATGCTGCAGAAGACAATCACTTGATAAGCGCTATCATGTTCAAAAAAGACTTCTCTCCGCAGAAAGCACCAATTCTGGTTGCGACGGATGCCGTCGCTGATGCCGATCTAGTCATGTCACTCCTCAGCGAGGAGTTCGGCAACGTCCGAACATCGACGAAGCCAGAATGCTCGATTAGCGATTTCGAAGAGCATCGTCCGAGTGTGCTAGTTCTTGCCTTTGATTCACTCGAGACGGCAAATCAATACTATCTCGGCATTCACCGGCACAGTAGAGACGCCCACCTCGTACCTCATCGAACTCTGGTTCTATGCTCGAAGCATGATCTCTGGCGAGCATACGAGTTGTGCAAGAAGGAGCAGTTCGACGACTATGTGTTGTTCTGGCCAGTCACCAACGATGCTCCACGCCTACGCATGGCCGTGCATCATGCGTTGCGCCGGTTGAATGCGACACTTCATAACGAAGTGACCGCCAATCAACTCGCGAATCAGGTTCGTCCTCTTGCGGCACTCGAGCCGGAGCTAGTGCAGCTCATCTCGTCGATCGGCCAACAGATCGAAGTTGCCGCAGCGACGTTCAGGCAGGCAGAGGAGGCATGTGCCGGGACGGCGGGCGAGCCCCGCCCTAATGAGGGGCAAGCGTCAAACAATCGCGCGCCCGGTAACCCTGAAGTCACGGATCTGGACAACCTGACAACGCATCTCGGGGCGATGGCGGACGCGGTGACCGCGCTGCGTAGCTTGGTCACTCGCGCCGGCCATGAAATGAGCGCGAGTCTCGCGCCCGTTAAAGCACTACTTGATCTTTCCCACCGGGTTCGGCCGATCGTCTTGATGGTGGACGATGATGCCTTCCAGCACAAGCTGGTTGCGCGCGCGCTTGCCGATTATCGCATCGAACTCATTTATGCCCACTCCGGATCGGAAGTCATGGGTCTGCTGTGGCAGCATCGTCCAAACCTCGTCTTGATGGATATCGGATTGCCCGATGTCGACGGCATCCAGATGACGCGCCGGATCCGGGATATTGCCAACTTCGCGGATATACAGATAGTCATGTTGACGGGGCACAGCGAACGCAGCGTGGTTCTAGAAAGCCTGAGAGCGGGTGCCGTGGATTTTCTGGTGAAGCCGCTCGAGAAGGCGAAGCTCGTCGAGAAGCTCGCCAGCTTCGGTCCAATGACGCCGTCGACATGAAGGGTGTTCGTGATGCATGTGAAGGTCATCGCCGATGGGTGCGCGCAATGAGCGACATCAGGAAGAAAAGCCGGATCCTGGTCATTGACGACGAGCCGTTCGCGCTCAAGTTGCTGGAGACGCAGCTGACCCAGCTCGGCCACGAGGTCATTCCGTATTGCAGTGCCGCAGACGCACTCAGCTACTTGGAACAACAGCGCATCACCGTCGACTTCGTCTTTTCGGATTTGCAGATGCCTACCATGGATGGCGTCGAATTCGTGCGTCAACTCGTCGCGATGGGATGGGACGGCAAATTGGTGCTCGTCAGTGGCGAGGATCCGAGAATACTCAAGAGCGCGGAAAGGTTGGCCTCGGCCCGTGGACTCCGCGTATTGGGATCCTTGACGAAGCCCGCGACGCGCGAGCAGTTGCAGCAACGCCTCCAATCGTCGACCGCTGTGGAGCGTCGCTCCACGAGCCCACAAAGCGCGCGTTACCAGCCTGACGAACTGCGTCGCGCCATCGCAGAAAACGAACTGACCGCCTACTATCAGCCTCAGGTGACGATTTCCTCTGGAGCCTTGCACGGAGTCGAAGCATTGGTCCGCTGGAAGCATCCGCGCGACGGGATCGTTACTGCGGAACACTTCGTCGGCTTGGCCGAGCAATACGGTCTGGTCGACGACCTCATGGAGGCCATCCTGCCTGCTATATTGGTTCAAGGCGCGCACTGGCGGGAACAAGGACTGGATTTGCGCCTTGCCGTCAACTTGTCAATGGACAATCTGACGGCACTCGATTTCCCGGACTTCGTCGTCGATGCAGCGGATGCCGCAGGCTTTCCGCTCTCCAGGCTGGCGCTGGAGATTACCGAGACCCGATTGATGCAGGACCGCCTCATATCGCTTGACATCGTAACGCGGCTGCGCCTGAAGCGAATCAGCCTGTCGATCGATGACTTTGGAACGGGTCACGCGTCGCTGGCGCATCTTCGCGACATCCCGTTCGATGAACTCAAAATAGATCGGACCTTCATCCATGGCGCGGGTCACGATGAGTCGCTAAAAGCGATTGTCAATGCTAGCCTGTCGCTTGCCCGACAGCTGAACATGAGTGCGGTTGCCGAAGGAGTGGAGGATTCTGGCGACTGGCAGTTTCTGAAGGGGACCTCCTGCGACATTGCGCAAGGGTATTTTATTGGACGTCCCATGCCTCCTGAACAACTGCCACATTGGTATGTCGAATGGATGTGCCGTCAACGGGTTTGACGAGCCGTAGGCTGGCAATGTCGTGGAAATAAAGCAGCAGGTGGGCAACCGCCATCAATGCCTGGCGTTCACCGCCTGCTCGGGGCGTCGGGCGGTGCGCAGTGAAGAACGCCTGTTGCGTGGTCCCCAGGAAAGTTCGCCTGTAGCGCGAGGATCTTCTCGTCGAGCCCATTGTCTGCCATCAAAACGGCGAGACTGAATTGTCCACTGTGCTCACCGGCAGCTCTCGAACGCCCAATAACCCGCCCGATCATAGATGGCCGTCTTGACCATACCTTATAGTATTCACGGAATGCGGCAACTCAGCCGCGCCGGAAAGCGGTCTAGTATCCGTGCGGAGATTCACGCGCACCGCGTGCGTGGTATTGCATGCATGATTGCAATGACGGCGGTATGACGATCCCGGTTGCGCCGCGGCCGCGCATCGACTGTCTACTGAAAGCGGCGGGTAAGGCCGCTGCGAAAGATCGTTCATCGAGTCCCATGTCCATCAAATACTATCCGCAGCTTCTTCGCAATCGTCCCCGCACGGTGATCGGCCTCGCGATCGGCGTCGTCGTCGCGCTCCTCATCTCCGGCCATTCGAGTCCGCTGACGCGCACACTGCTCGGTTGGGACGCGGCCGTCTGGAGCTACCTGCTGATGATCTGGGTACATATGGCCCTCACCGAGGAACACCGCGTGCGCGAATACGCGATACGCGACGACGAAAACGCGGGCGTCGTGCTGTTCGTAAGCTGTACCGCGACGGTCGCGAGCATCGCCGCGGTCGTACTAGAGCTCGCCTCGGCGAAGGGTGCGGGAGGCGCGTCGATCGTATCGCACTACCTGCTGACCGGTCTGACGTTGATGGGCGCATGGTTTCTGATTCCGACAATCTTCACGCTCCACTACGCGCGGCTCTACTACGACACCGACGCCCAGGAAACCGCGTTGAAGTTCCCCGACCACCATTTGCTGCCGAACTACTGGGACTTCCTCTACTACTCGTTCACGATCGCGGTTGCGTCGCAGACCTCGGACGTCGTGCTACGCTCGCGCGAAATTCGCCGCGCGACGCTCGCTCAATCGATCCTGTCGTTCTACTTCAACGTCGCCGTGCTCGGCTTGTGCGTGAACATCGCGGCGGGGCTGCTGGGCTCATGACACTGCCCTTGCGCGGTGGTCAGACGATTTTCACGCGAACGCCACGCGCGTGCCTGAGAGTTGCGACGCGGGTGAAGCCCAAGCTGCGCGCGCCCACTTCAGGCGGACTCGAGCATCGTCGGTCCGTCCGTGCAAAACCGGTAAACGCCGAGGCCTGACTCCGGCCATTTCCATGCCGCCCCCCGGGAGCGAGCATGACGATGCACGCTTTATCGCAAGCGCCGGCCGCCCGATGCGCGGTGGTGTCCAGTGCCCGCGGACCGCCTGGCATAGCAGTTGCCTCGACCGCGCGAGCCGAGGCCCCAGGGGACGCCGCTCGCGTGCCATCTTCCGGTCAGCCGAAGAAGCCACGCTTGCGGCTCGCCTGGCCCCGCAGTTGTCGCACCTGGCCGCCTAGCGCGGTGAGCTTTTCATCGAGTCGTATGACCGCCTCGAGCGTGGCCCCGGGGTCGGTCGATTGCTTGCTTCGCACGAGCGTTGCGCATGTCGTCCCCCGACCGCGACGGCATGCTGTCGGCGCGGTCGGCCGCCTTTATGGCCTCGTCGGGAAACCGCTCCGAATGCTCATGCATCATCGCGACAAGCCGAGCTACCTCTTCCCACTCGTGGGCGCGCCACGGCAGGGCAGCGAGTACGGTTTCAGGCATCGTGGCCGGCTCATCGGCCGTGATGGTCGTCAATCCCATGCGGGTTGGCAGAACGCTCGCGAGTTGTCCTTGCAGTGCCGGCCCCGCGCTCCGCGCGACGTCCCAGCCGGCCTTGATGGACTTACCCGCGTAGTGCGCGTCCAAGCCGTCGTCGAAGTCGAGCGGGTTGTGACCCAGCTTTGCCGGGGAGCGCCGCGCTGCTTTTCGGCCTGGAGACAGCGTGCGGATGGGTCGCAGCTTCGCCGAGCTGCAGGCGCTCACGATCGTATGGTCTGGATCGACAGCGAGGGCGGAAGCAGAGAGCTTCGTGCGCGAAATGCTCAGAGAATTAGGCTGACCCGGGCGAGTAAAGCTTCTTGACGTGGGTGAAGTCCACGATAGAGATGAACCTGCCGTCGATTTCGTTCTCGCGCACGGCGTAGATCGTGATGTAGTTCGGGTGCGAAATAATCTCATAGGTGCCCGGCACACGACCGGGGCGAGCCGAGTAGGGGAAGTAGGCCGCCGGGACGAGTGAGTTCTCAACTCGGTCGAATAGCCTCTCTGCTGCGCCTTGGTCCTTTTCGGAAATGAAGAAGAGATATTCGAGGAAGATTTCGCGTGCTTCGTCGGTCCAAATGATGGGCAAAGGCGTCAATCGCGTTTCCCCGCCTTCTTCGCGCGTTGCGCATTGAGAAGCGCGCGGGCCTCTTTCATGACCTGCTCATGCGTCACGCCCGGTTTCGTGCTGTTCATGGCGCGGTCGACGCGCTCAGACAACGCACGGTCGAAGGCTTCCGCTTCTTCCGCGGTGTCATGCTCATGGATATAGGGATCGAGTCGGGTGCCCATAGCGGTTACTCGGTTGGTTGATTCCCTGATGATAGCCCATCGCGCTCGGCGCGCGTTCGCGTCGTCTCTCTTGGGTCGTCGCAAAGCTCCATTCGCCGAAGGATTTTTTGACAGACGACGCCGCGCATGAAACCATCGCGTTCCCGTTTTGTAGTTGGTTTGCGAACCTGATAAGTTATATCTTCGGGATGACGTTTGCGCGGTAAAATCGGCGCATTGCCATTTACGCCTCGGGGTTTAGGCGCATTTCGACTTCCCATGTGAGGTTCTCCCAGCCAAGCAATCGCCAGGATCGTGCTGCAACTCGATGCTGCCATCACCGCCGACAGGGCCGGGCGGCGCTCGGCGCGGCCCGCGCCGGATCTCGCGGGCTGCGGACTGGATCATGAGTCTGCATCTGCCGGGGTCCGGCGACGGCTGCGCGGCCGGCCGCATCGCGTCGAGCCGCGGTGGTCCGACGTGTTGCATGCGGAACCCAAAGCGGTGTGTCGGCTTATCGGACAGCCCCACGACCACGGCCACCGGTGCCCCCGAATCGGAAGAGAGGCGGGCGCGATGAGTGAAGTGCTCATCAACGATCGGAGCTTCACCGCCAAGGATTTCAACGCGCTGCGCGCCTTCGTGCAGGGTCACTTTGGTACTGCATCGGTCGGTCAAAACAATGCCGGACGGCAGTTGCAACAATAGCTCGCGTGCGGAATCTGAACCGTGCCATTCCGGCGCCTGGCCAAACGTGAGCCAGCCGTAACACTTAGGTCGATGCGCGGGCTTCCGAGGGCCAAGAGTCGCTTCGAATGCAATTGAAAGAGAGATGCCAAACCACACGGACCTCGTCCGAGGCTCCGTCTGATCTTTTCCGTCTTACGCTACTTGCGCATAGTGCTCCTCGATGCCCTCGGCCAATTGCGTCACCAGCCGGTTCATCGCTACCTGCGTACGCCATGCGACGTGCGGCGTCACGATCAAGTCGGCTCTGGGATTGCGCAGCAACGGATGATCGTGCGCAGGCGGCTCCTGCTCCAGCACGTCGAGCGCGGCGTTGGCGATCAGTTTGCGGTCGAGCGCCTCGAGGAGCGCAGCTTCGTCGACGATCCCGCCGCGCGCCGTGTTCACGAGCGATGCAGTTCGCTTCATCCGCTCGAATTCGCCAATCCCGAAAAGATGCCGCGTTTCTTCCGTGAGAGGACAATGCAGGCTGATCACATCGGACTCGCGCAGCACCTCGTCGAATGCCGAGTAGCCGGGACGGAGCGCAGTTGCGCCCTTGCGGTCGGCGAAGAGCACACGCATGCCGAACGCCTCGGCGAGTTGGCCGATGCGCTTGCCGCCATGCCCCGACCCGATGATGCCAAGCGTCGAGCCGTAGAGATCCACGACCGGATGCAGTTCCGCATAGAAGGTCGGCGAGCCGCTCCAGCCGCCGGCGTATATGTCGCGCCAATACGGCACGAGATTGCGGCGCAACGCCAATATCAGCGCGAAGGCATGCTCGGGCACCGAGATCGTCGAATAGCCGGCGCACATGACGACGCCGATGCCGCGCGCGCGGCACGTTTCCAGATCGAGGTGATTGACCCCGGCGGCGGGCACGCCGATCAGTTCGAGTTCAGGCAATTGGTCGAACGCTTCGCGTGACAGCGGCACCTTGTTGGTCACGACGATCTGCGCGCCGTTGCAGCGCTCGACGACCTGCATTGGTGTAGTCGAAGGATATTCGACCCAACGGTGCGGGAAAGAAAGCTCTGGGATGTCGACGGCAAGCGTCGCGCGATCCAGAAAGACGATGGTTTTCAAATACCGACTCCAGTCCTTTTGCGTGTGCGCAAAGCCTGCTCAACGATCGGCAGGATTCGTGGAAACCGTGTCGAGCATGCGCTTCTTGCCGGTCTGCACGTGCATTTCGAACGCCTGTGCCGCGAGGTCGGCCTGTCCGGTGCGCAGCGCTTCGAACAGCTCGCGATGCTCCTTCGCCGAGCGCAGCATCTGCGAGAACGAATAAACGCCCTTGTGCAGATACAGCGTCAACTCCTCCTCGACTGCCTGATTGATCTTGATGAGCCGCGGGTTCTTGGTCGCGTCCATCAATTGCCGGTGGAACTCGGTATTCAGAGCCTGATACTCGCGACCGTCGCGCGCGGCGACCGCGGCATCCATCTGTTCGAGGAGAATGCCGAGCAACTGTTCCTCGTCGCCCGTCAGGCGCAGCGCGGCCAGGCGTCCCGCCGTGCGGGCGAGACCCGCGCGGATCTCGTAGAGATCCATCGCTTCCTCGAGCGACAGGCGCCGCACTTCCGCGCCCCGGTTCGGCACGATGCGCACGAGTCCCGCCTGTTCGAGCGCGCGCAACGCCTCGCGCGCCGAGTTGCGGCCGACGCCGATCTGATGCGCGAGCGCCTGCTCGTTCACGCGCTCGCCCGGGCGCAGTTCGCCGCGCTGGATCATCGCGCGCACCTGGTCGCGGATGTCATCCAGCTTCGATGCGATCACCTCGGGCGCGCGCGCGTTCACCTTGCCGTCGATGGCGCCGGTTATCTCACTTTTTATCTCACGTTTCATGTCGGTTTTCAGGGCCGCCGCTCTCGTCAATGCCATTTTCGTTCCTATTTTGCACGGCTTTTAACGCAGGAACCCGGTCGACACCCACGGAACCGCGACGATGACGATCAAAGCGAGTGCCAGCGCGCCGAGATATGGCCACACCCGGCGCATCGCCGCGCTCGGATCCACCTTGCTGACCGCGCACGCCGCATAGAAGCCGAGGCCGAGCGGCGGCGCGAACAGGCCGAGCCCCATCGCGAACACGACGACCATCGCGTAGTGCACGTCTGAGATGCCCATCGCGCGCGCGATCGGAAAGAGCAGCGGCCCAAACAGCACGATCGCAGGAATTCCTTCCAGGAAACTGCCTAGCACCACGAACGTCACAGCCGAGATCGCCAGGAAGCCGAGCTTGCCGCCGGGCGCCGCCATCATCAGCGAGGCGAGTTGCGCGGAGAAGCCCGACTGCGTGAGCGCCCAGCCCATCGCCGTCGCGCAGCCGATGATGATCAGGATCGCGCCCGACAGCGACGCCGTCTCCACCAGGATCGGATACAGCCGGTTCCACTCGAAGCGCCGATACAGCAGCAAGCCGACCACGCCCGTATAGGCGACGCCGATCGTCGCGACTTCGGTCGCAGTCGCCACGCCCTCGACGACCGCCGCACGGATCACGAACGGCAACGCAAGCGCCGGCAATGCGACGAGGAGCGTGCGGCCGATCTCGGCGCGCGACGCGCGCTTGACGCCCTCCAACTGCTCCTTGCGGCTCTTGTACCCGATCACCGCGCACAGCGCGATCGCGCCGACCACCGCGGGCATGAAACCGCCCGTGAAGAGCGCGGCGATCGAGACGCCGGTCACCGAGCCGATCGTGATCAGCACGAGACTCGGCGGAATGGTTTCCGACATCGCCGCCGCCGAGCTGAGCATCGCGACGAGATCGCCCTCGTTCGCGCCGCGCTTCTTCATCTCGGGGAACAGGCCCGGTGCGAGCGCGGCCATGTCGGCCACTTTCGAACCGGAGATGCCCGACACCAGATACATCGCGCCGATCAGCACATAGGCGAGACCGCCGCGCTTGTGCCCGATCAGGGATGCGAGAAAGCGGATCATCGCCTCAGCGAGTCCCATGGCTTCCATCAGCGCGCCGAGCAGGATGAACAGCGGCACGGCGAGCAGGATCAGGCTCGACATGCCCTGGCTCATCGTGCTGACCACGATCGTCAAGGGCGCCGCCGTGACCGTCGACAGGTACGCGAGCGTACACACGCCGAACGCTACCATGATTGGCACGCCGAGGCAGATGATCGTGATCGTGCCGACAGCGAAGAACAGGATGAGGCTCATTGCCGTCATCGGGGCGAGCGCGTTGCGCGCGAAATACAGGATGACGGCGAGGCCGCCCACGACCGCGAACGCGGCGAAACAGTCCCGCAGCGTCGAACGTTCCAGCAGACGCGTGACCGCTAGCGCGAGCATCAGCACGGCGGCAACCGGAATCGCTGCGGCGGGAATCGCGTTCGGCAGGCTGAGTGCGGGCGTCGTGATGATCCACTCGTCCATCGCCCATTGGGTGGCTGGCTGCACGAGCAGCAGCACGAACGTCATTACGATGAAATTGCCGAGCGTCTCCGCGAAGATTCGGCGGGATTGCGGCATCTTCGCGAGGAACATCGTGAGGCGCATATGCTCGCCGCGCCGAAGCGCGATCACGGCGCCCAGCATCGACAGCCAGATGAACAGGATCGAGGCGAGCTCGTCGCCCCAGATGAGTGGGTCGTGCAGGGCATAGCGGCACGTAACGTTGGTCAGAAGTAGCACGACCTCGACAACGAGCAGCACCGCGGCCGGCACTTCCGTGATCCATTTGATGAACGTTTCGAGCGCGACGCCTACGCGCGCCACCTTCGATGATCCGGCGGGGAGGTCGGGCGCATCGAATTCGTTTGCGAATACCTGCTCCGGGTGAACTCGGGAAGTCATGACATGTTCTCCAGACACTCTTGGACGGTTCGCGTTCATGCGAACTTTTGCGTGTACTTCTCGAGGAGCGCCCACGATTCGTCGCCGTATTTTTTGCGCCACTGGTCGTAGAAGCCGGACTTTTGCAGGGCGGCGCGAAACGGCTGAGTATCGGGTTTGTTGAACACCATGCCGTGCGCCTTCAGTTGCGTTTCGAGCGAGGTGTTCAGCGCGGCGACGTCGGCGCGCTCCCTGATCGCCGCGGCATTGAGGTGTTTCGCCACAATCGCCTGCAGGTCCGGCGGCAGGTTGCCCCACGAGCGTGCGTTGCCGAGGAACCAGAAGCCGTCCCAAATGTGGCCCGTCAGCGAGCAGTATTTCTGCACTTCATAGAAGCGGCCCGTGTCGATGAGTGCGAGCGGGTTTTCCTCGGCATCAACCACCTTGGTCTGCAGCGCTGAATACGCTTCGCTGAAGTTGATGCTGGTCGGCGAGGCATCGAGCGCCTTAAACATTGATGTCCACAGCGGACTCACGGGCACGCGAATCTTCAGGCCCTTCAGGTCGGTGGGCATCTGCACTGGCTTGATCGAACTGGTGATGTGACGGAAGCCGTTGTCCCACACCTTATCCATCGCCACCAGCCCGACCTTCGAGATCGCCGTACGGATGTGGGCGCCGAGATCGCCGTCCATCGCGGCCCAGACCTGGTTGTAATCCTTGAACGCGAAGCCGATGCCGTTGATTGCGGATACCGGCACGAGCGTGGAGAGCACGACGCCGCCTTGCGTCAGGAAGTCGATGGCACCGGAGCGGACCTGCGACAGCATGTCGGTGTCGGTGCCCATCTGGCCGTTCGGGAAGATCTGCAAGTCGACGCGGCCATTGGTTTCCTTCCTGATCGCGTCCGCTGCCTCCTTGGCGCGGATGTTCAGCGGGTGCGAGATGGCGAGGTTGTGCGCGTACTTCAGCTTGTATTGCGCGGCCTGGGCCCGAGCGATGGGCGCCACCACGCTCGCGCCTGCCGCGACGGCAGATGCCGCGCCAAGAGTTCGCATAAAGGCACGACGGGAATACGAATTCATTTGTCTCGCTCCATGAAAGGAAGTGCTGCATCGGGGACGCGCGCGGCGGCGCCGGCACGTTCGTTATTTTCGAAAGCGATTCGCAAGAAGCCTTTCGCGTTTGCATGCGATCAATCTTGTTTCGCTGACACACACTTTAAAAGTGTTGACACTTATGTGTCAAGATGTTGATATAAGAAAAAGAGTGCAGACAAAAATACGTTCATCCGACGGGTGCGTCAGACGGATTCCGTCTGACGAATCGGCCCACGATTCATATCAGGAGGCAGCATGGAATTACACGAGCATTACCGCGAGCACGGTTTGCTGATCGGGGGGCGCTGGTATCCGGCGTCGGCGGACAACGGCCAGGTGTCGGTGAACCCCGCCACCGAAGCGCCGCTCGGCCACACGCCGCTCGCGACGAAGGAGCAGGTGACGCAAGCCGTCGCCGCGGCTGTGATCGGCTCGCGTGCGATGCGCAAGTTGACACCGTGGGAGCGCTCGGCGCTGTTGCGGCGCGCGGCGGTCCTGATTCGCGAGCGGGCGCCGCAACTCGGCCGGATCGTCGCGCTGGAGACCGGCAAACCGATCGCGCAGGCGGCGGGCGAGGCGAACGCGTCAGCGGAATCGATCGACTGGTTTGCCGACGAAGCGCGCCGCGTGTTCGGCATGTCGTATGAAAGCCGCGTCAAGGGCGGGCGCTATCTGGTGCACTACGAGCCGCTCGGCGTCGTCGCGGCCTTCACGCCGTGGAATTTCCCGCTGCTCCTGCTGGCCCGCAAGATGGGCCCGGCGCTCGCGGCGGGCAACGCGATCGTGATCCGGCCGTCGAACGAGGCGGCGGGCGCGACGATGGCGCTCGTGCGCTGCTTCACCGACGCCGGTTTCCCCGAAGGCGCCGTGAACCTTGTGATCGGCAAGCCCGACGTCATCACGCCGACGATCATGGCCGATGAGCGCGTCGCCAAGATCAGCTTCACGGGCTCGGTGCCGATCGGCCGGCAGATCGTCGAAATGTCGGCGCAGACGCTCAAGAAAGTCACGATGGAACTCGGCGGCCACGCGCCGGTGATCGTCCACTCCGATGCCGATATCGCCGCGTTCGCGAAGCTCGCCTCGCTCGGCAAGTTTCGCAATGCAGGTCAGGTCTGCGCATCGCCGACGCGTTTCTATGTGCATCAATCAATCTTCGACAAGACCGTGAAGGCGCTCGTCGAGCGGTCGAAGGCACTAAAACTCGGCGATCCGCTCGAGCAGAACACCGATCTCGGGCCGCTCACCACGGCGCGCCGCCGCGAAGCGATCGAACGGCTCGTCGACGAAGCGGCAAGCGACGGCGCGCAGATTCTCTGCGGCGGCCGGCGCCCGTCGCAATTCGGCCAAGGCTGGTTCTACGAGCCGACGCTCGTCGCCAACCCGGCGCCGCACATCGGCCTGATGAACGACGAGCCGTTCGGCCCGGTCGGCACGCTCACGCCATTCGCGACCACCGACGAAGTCATCGAGGAAGCCAACCGCCTGCCGTTCGCCCTCGCCGCCTACGTATTCACACGCTCGATGCGCAATACGCTGGAAACCACCGAGCGCCTGCAGGCCGGCGTGATCGGCGTGAACACGTTCGTCGCCTCGACGGCGGAAACGCCGTTCGGCGGAGCCAAGGACAGCGGCTTCGGACGGGAAGGCGGCCCGCACGCGATCCGCGACTATCTCGACACCAAATTCATCAACCTGGAACTGGCAGAGGACGAGACGCCCGACGCCGGCTACGCCACCGTCTGACTGGAAACCCATCATGCAAAGCATAAAGAATCACGCGAAAGCACGGCTGCAAACGGGCGAACTCGCCCTTGGCATGGGTCTGCGCCAGGCTCGCACCGTCGATATCGCGCAGATCGCGAAGACGAGCGGCTTCGACTGGCTCTTCATCGACATGGAACACAACTCCATGGACATCGACACCGCCGCGCAAATCTGCGCGGGCGCACTGGTTGGCGGCATCACGCCGATTATCCGCGTGCCGGGTCACGAGCCGTTTCACGCCACGCGCCTGCTCGACACCGGCGCGATGGGCATCGTCGTGCCGCACGTCAGCACGGCGGAGCAGGCCGCGCACGTCGCGAATATGTGCCGCTTTCCGCCCGCTGGAGGCCGCTCGATTCCTGGCATGCTGCCGCAGGTCGGCTTCGAGGCGCTGCCGATCGCCGACGTGGTCCGCGCGATCAACGACGAGATTCTTGTCGTCGCGATGATCGAAACGCGCGATGGGCTCGCGAACGTTGAAGCGATCGCGGCAGTGCCCGGCATCGACGTGCTGCTGGTCGGCGCGACCGATCTCGCGGCCGAACTCGGCATCACCGGACAGCTCGGCCATGCGCGTATTGGCGAGGCGATCGACACGGTGTGCGCCGCGTGCGCGCGCCACGGCAAGGTGCCGGGCGTCGGCGGCGTGTACGACGAAGCGCTGATGAGCGCCTATGTGCAAAAGGGCGCGCGCTTCATTCTCAGCGGCTCGGATCTCGCGTTCCTGATGGCGGGAGCCAAAGCGCGCTCCAGCATGTTGCGATCGATCCCGCTCGGGGCGGCAGAAGAGCCGTCCCTGCAACAACAAGCATCCTGAGTCAGCCGGAGGAGATAAAGTGAATCCCGCATACGCAGCAAACCTGGTCAATCGACGCGACCTGAAGCCCTATCTGAGCTCGGACCAGTTCGAATTCCGCGACTCGGTGAATCGCGTGCTTACGCGCCACGCGTCGCCCGAATATATCCGTCACTGCGACGAGGAAAAGCGCTTCCCTCAGGAACTCGTCGATGTCGCCGCCGAGCAGGGCTGGTTCGGCATCACGCTGCCGGAAGAACATGGTGGCATCGGCGGCTATCTCGACATGGCGGCCTACCTCGAGATCGTCGCGTACCACACGATCGCGCTCGCGCGGTTCTGGAACGCGAACGTGAACATGTGCGGCGGTGCGCTCGCACGCTTCGCGCCCGAGCACCTCAAGTCCGAGGTCCTGCCGAAGCTCGCCGCTGGCAAGGCGTGGCTCGCCTTCGCGCTGAGCGAGAACGGCTCGGGGTCGGACGCCGCATCGCTCACCACGCACGCCGTGGCCGACGGCGACGACTTCATCATCAACGGAACCAAGATGTGGATCTCAGGCGCCGTTCAGGCCGACTACATCCTAACCGCCGTGCGCACCGACCCGAATGCGAAGAAGCACGACGGCATCAGCCTCTTTCTCGTGCCGACCGAATCGAAGGGCATCTCGATCAATCCGATCGACCTGCTCGGCGGTCACGCGATCCGCACCTGTGAAGTGGTCTATGACGGCGTGCGGGTGTCGAAGGACAGCATCGTCGGCGGACTGCACGTCGGCTGGAAGAAGCTCACGACGGTGCTCTCGAAAGAGCGCATTGCACTCTCGGCGATGTGCGTCGGCGGCGCGCAAGCGGCGATCGATCTCGCGCGCTGGTATGCGAACGAGCGCAAGCAGTTCGGCCAGTCGATCATCGATTTCCAGACGGTGTCGCACATGCTCGCCGACATGCAGACGCGGGTGGATGCGGCCCGCATGCTGGCGTTTCGCGCGGCCAAGCTGCTCGACGAGGGCGAGACGTGCGACGTGGAATCGTCGCAGGCGAAGTACTTTGCGTCCGATACCTACGTGCAGGTCGCGACCGACGGTATTCAGATCATGGGCGCCAACGGCTACTCCGCCGAATACGCGATGCAGCGGCATTTCCGCGAAGCCAAGATGTTCCAGATCTTCGGCGGCACCAATCAAATCCAGCGCAACATCGTTGCACGCGCGCTGAAGTCATAAGCGGAGAGCGAAGGTGACTCTGGTTCAAACATTCGAGACATTCGGTTTCGACGTCGATCAGGTTCAGGCGGACGTGGTCGTGGTGGGCGGCGGCGGGGCCGCATCACGGGCGGCGGTATCGGCGGCGCAGGCGGGCGCGAAGGTGCTCGTGGTGGCGAAGGCGCCGGTCGGGCAGGGCGGCAGCACGGTGCACGGCGCGAGCGAAATCATGAGCATGGGCGCGTCGGGCTATGGCAGCGAGCAGGACAGCCCGAGCATCCACTACGAAGACACGATGCGCCCGGCCGGCGGCTTCATCGATCGCGAGCTGGTGCGCGTGCTGGCCGAAGACGCGCCGGCGCGGATCGCCGATCTAATTGCGCTGGGCGTGCCGTTCGATCGCGTACGCACAGAAGGCCCAGATGCCGGCTACAAGCTGATTCAGAGCGACTTCGGCAGCTACGCACGCGCGCTCGGTGTGAAGGGCAAGACCGGCAAGGCGTTCGTGAGCGCACTCGCCGACGAGGCGAAGAAGCTCGGTGTCGAGACGCGCCATTCGGTCGCGCTGATCGACTTGCTGCGCGATTCGACCGGGCGTGTCAGCGGCGTGGTCGGCATGGACCTCAACTCGCGGCGGCTGCTCGTCGTGTCGGCGGGTGCGGTCGTGCTGGGCACTGGCGGCGCGCACGGCCTGTTCTCGCAACAGGTGTCGACGGCCGAAATGACCGGCGACGGCCAGGCGATCTGCTTTCGACACGGCGCGGAACTCGTCAACATGGAGTTCCATCAGTTCGGTCCGGCGATGGTGCATCCGTACGTGCAGCTCTTCAGCAAGTCGTGCTTCATCCTGCATCCGAAGATGCTCAATCGCGACGGCCACGAATTCCTTGCCGATTATCTGCCGGCAGGCGTCGCACCTGAAGCCATCATGGACGAGAAGGTGTTTCCGTTCACCATTTCGAACGAATCGCGCTACATCGATATCGCGATTGCGGCAGAGATCGCGGCTGGACGCGGCACCGAGCGCGGCGCCGTGCAGTTCTCCTTCGCGCACATCGCGCCCGAAAAGCTCGCCGCGACCATTCCGAACACGATGCGCTGGATGCGCGCGAAGGGGCTCGACCCGCAGCGCGATCTGCTCGATGTGGGGATCGCGTTCCAGTGTCTGAACGGCGGCGTGCGGATGACCGACACCAACGCGATGTCCACCATCGAGGGCTTGTTCGTGATCGGCGAACTGGCGGGCGGCGTGCGCGGCCCGGACCGTCCGGGCGGCAATTCGCTCGCCGAAGGTCAGGTGTTCGGTCATCGCGCCGGCGCCGGCGCCGCGGTTTTCGCGCGCCAGAACGCGGCGCCGGGAGCACCCGACGCCGCACCGCTCGCAGCGCGTCTCGAACTTGCGCTCAAGCCCAATGCCAGCTTCGACGCGCAGCGCATCGCGACCGGCCTGCGTCACGCGATGCAGACGCATTGCCTCGTCGAAAAGACCGAGATTGGTTTGAAGCAGGCGTTGCAGGTTGCCCGCGAGGCTCGTGAGCAGTTCGAGGCAGGCGGCGCGGCGACGCCGCAAAGCGCGATCGACGCGTTGACCATCGACAACATGGCGACCACCGCCGCAGTGATCGTCGAGGCGTGTATCGAGCGGCGCGAATCGCGCAGTAGCCACTACCGCACGGATTGCCCCGAACGCGACGACGCCCGGTTCGGCCACGCGCTGACGATCACGCGCGGCACCGACGATCCTTTACGCCCGAAGTTCGCCGGGCTGCGTTACGTGCACGCCGAACTCCCCGAACAATCGCTTTACCAGGCAGCCAATCATGGATAAGACACAAGCTGGCCCGTTGTCGGGCTATCGGATTCTCGACCTGACGGTGATGACCGCCGGCCCCGTCGGCACGGTGCTACTCGCGGACCTCGGCGCCGATGTGATCAAGGTGGAAGAGCCGCGCTCGGGCGACCTGTCGCGCAACCTCGGCAACCAGTTCATCGAAGGCGAGAGCGTGCAGTTCCTGTCGCAGAACCGGAACAAGCGCAGCATGCGGCTCGACCTGAAATCGGAAGAAGGGCGCGACGCGTTTCTGCGCATGGCGGAGCAGGCGGATGTGGTCGTCGAAAACTTCCGGCCGGGGACGGTCGAGCGTCTGGGCATCGGCTACGAGGCAGTCAAGGCGCGCAATCCGAAAATCGTCTACGCGAGCGTGTCGGCGTTTGGGCAGAGCGGGCCGTATGCCGCGTGGCCCGCGAACGATCCGATCGTGCAGGCCGTCGCCGGTCTCATGGACATGACGGGTGAAGCGGGCGGCAATCCCGTGCGGCTCGGTGCTCCGTTGCCCGACTTCGGCGCAGCGGCCTTGCTCGCGTTCGGCATTTCGGCGGCGCTTTTGCATCTCGAGCGGCACGGCGTTGGGCAGCGCATTGATACGTCGCTTCTTTCGGCGGCACTTTTCAGCACGATTCCCCGCGACGGCGAAACGCTGAGGAGCGGCAAGGCGCCCGAGCGCCTTGGCAGCGGCCATCCGACGATGGTGCCGTATCGCAACTATCAAGGCTCGGACGGCCGCTATTTCTTCGCGGCGTGCTTTACCGAAAAATTCTGGCAGAACCTGTGCCGCGCGCTCGGTCGCGAGGAGTTGCTGACTGACGAGCGCTTTATCGGCAACACCGCGCGCACGGCGAACCGTCATGCGCTCGATACAATCCTGGAGCAGCAGTTCCTGCTGCATACCGCCGACTACTGGGTGGCCCACCTGAGCGCCGCCGATGTGCCGTGTGCGATGGTGCAGGACTACCACACGGCGCTGACCCAGGACCCGCAGATCAAGCACAACGGCGCGGTGGTCGAGATCGAGCATCCTCGCGCGGGCACGGTCACGAACATCGCGAGCCCGGTTAATTTCCACGGCAGTCCGGTGGCTTACCGCCGGCCGCCGCCGGTGCTCGGCGAACACACCGCCGAGGTGCTTGCCGAGTTCGGCTTCAGCGTCGACGAGATCGCCGAGCTCGAAGGCAGGCGCTCGGCGCAAGTGGCCGAAGCAGGTGCGAGATCATGAAGAGGCTTACGGCAGATTATGTGATCGTCGGCGCGGGGACGGCCGGCTGCGTGCTGGCGAGCCGGCTGTCGGAAGAGCCGAACGTCAGAGTCATCCTGATCGAGGCGGGCGAGCGCGATCGTCATCCGTTCATTCATGTTCCGGCGGGGTTCGTGCGGCTGCTCGACCATCCGACCGTGACCTGGCGCTATCACACGGAAGCGAGCGTCGAGACGGGCGGCCGCGAGATTATGTTCCCTCGCGGGCGTGGACTCGGCGGATCGAGTGCGATCAACGGGTTGCTGTACGTGCGGCCGTTCGCCGAGGACATCGATAGCTGGGAAGCGGCGGGAGCAAGCGGCTGGAACTTCGCGAATTGCCTGCCGTACTACAGCCGCTCGGAAACGTGGACTGAGGGCCGCAGCGCGCAACGCGGCACCGATGGTCCGATCCAGGTCAGCCGCGTGAAGAATCCACCGGAGATCTGCGCATCGGTGGTCGCAGCGGCGCAGCAGGCGGGTCTCGATTTTCTCGACGATCCCAACTCGACGACGCGCGGCCCGTCGATCTGGTATTACCAGCAAACGCGTGAAGGGCGTCGACGGTCGAGCGCGGCGCGCGCCTATCTGCGGCCCGCGATGGCGCGGCCAAACCTCACGGTGCTGACCGGCTTGCAAGTGTCGAAGCTCGAGATGACCGGCACGCAGGTGACCGGCGTCAGTGCGACGACCGGCGCCGGCAATCCGCTCGACATCCGCGCGAAACGCGAGGTGATCATAAGCGCGGGCGTGATCGGCACACCCAAGCTGCTGGAGTTGAGCGGAATCGGCGACCGGGACGTGCTCGATAACGCCGGCATTCAGACGCGCGTTGCGTCGCCAGGCGTCGGCAGCAACTTGCAAGATCACTACGTGGTGCGACTGGGCTTTCGCGTGCGCGGCGCCGGCACCGCGAACGAACGCTCGCACGGCCTCGCGCTGGCGCGCGAGATGATGCGGTATGTGGTGTCGGGAACCGGCGTGCTGACGTACAGCGCGGCGATCGTCGGTGCCTTCGCGCAGACGCGGTTTGCCGAGCGTCCCGATGTGCAGTACGTGATCGCCCCCGGCAGTTTCGCGGCGGGACGCATCGGCGTGCTTGAGGCCGAGCCGGGCATCTCATGCGGCGTCTGGCAAATGCGGCCCGAGAGTCGCGGACACGTGCATATCCGCAGCAATGATGTGGCGGCTTCCCCGACGATCGCGCCGTCGTATCTGAGTCACGAACTCGACCGAAACACGATGGTGGAAGGGCTCAAGATCGGCCGGAAGATTTTTGCGCAACCGGAGATTGCGCGCTACATCGTCGAGGAGACCGTGCCGGGTCGCGCGGCCACCAGTGACGAAGCGCTGCTGCAATACGTGCGCGACAACGGCTCGACCGTTTATCACGCGGTCGGCACTTGCAGGATGGGCGACGACGAAATGAGCGTGGTCGATTCGGAACTCCGCGTGCGCGGAATGACGGGGTTGCGGATCGTGGATGCATCGGTGATGCCGTCGATCACCTCGACCAATACGAATGCGACCGTGTTGATGCTCGCGGAACGCGCCGCGCAGATCATTCGCTCGCCGCGCGAGGCGGGCCTGACGAAGCAACGCTCGAAGGAGACTGTATGAAGGTGCTGGTGTGTGTGAAACGCGTGGTCGACTACAACGTGAAGATCCGGGTGAAGTCGGATGGCACGGGCGTCGACGTGGCGAATGTGAAGATGTCGATGAACCCGTTCGATGAGATCGCGTTAGAAGAAGCGGTGCGGTTGCGCGAAGCGGGCGTGGCGACTGAGGTCGTAGCCGTTACGTGCGGCGTCACGCAATGTCAGGAGACGCTGCGCACGGCGATGGCAATCGGCTCGGATCGCGCGATTCTCGTTGAATCGACCGACGAATTGCAGCCGCTCGCAGTCGCGAAGATTCTCAAGGCGTTGGTCGACAAAGAGCAGCCTGGGCTGATCATCCTCGGCAAGCAGGCCATCGATGATGATTCGAATCAAACCGGTCAGATGCTCGCCGCGTTGGCGGGCCTGCCGCAGGCGACGTTTGCATCGAAGGTCGTTGTGGCCGATGGCAAAGCGACCGTGTCGCGTGAAGTCGATGGCGGATCCGAGACCCTTTCGCTGAAGCTGCCCGCTGTTGTGACCACGGACCTGCGCCTGAACGAGCCGCGCTACGTGACGCTGCCCAACATCATGAAGGCGAAGAAGAAGCCTTTGGAAACTTTGAAACTTGCTGATTTTGGTGTCGATGTCACGCCGCGCCTGAAGACGCTGAAAGTCGTCGAGCCGCCCAAGCGCTCGGCGGGCGTGATGGTGCCGGACGTGAAGACGCTGGTCGAGAAATTGAAGAACGAAGCCAAGGTTCTGTAAGGGAGACAAGCATGACGATTCTGGTAATTGCAGAACACGACAACGCGTCGATCAAGGCGGCGACCTTGAACACGATTGCTGCCGCACAAAAGATCGGCGGTGATATTCACGTGCTGGTGGCGGGTTCGAACGCCCAAGCCGCAGCGGATGCGGCCGCGAAAATCGCGGGCGTGAGCAAGGTATTGCTCGCCGATGCGCCGCAACTGGGCGATGGCCTCGCGGAAAACATCAACGGCACGGTGCTGAGGATCGCGAGAGATTATTCACATGTCCTCGCGCCCGCGACCGCATACGGCAAGAACATCGCGCCGCGTATCGCCGCGCATCTGGACGTCGCGCAGATCAGCGACATCACCGCCGTCGACAGCGCAGACACGTTCGAGCGCCCGATCTACGCCGGCAACGCGATCGCGACGGTGCAATCGAGCGATCCGATCAAGATCATCACGGTGCGTACAACGGGCTTCGATCCGGTCGCGGTGGAAGGCGGCAGCGCATCGATTGAAAAAATCGAAGCCGCCGCCGAAGCCGGCATTTCGCAGTTCGTGAGCCGTGAACTCACAAAGCTAACCCGTCCAGAGTTGACCTCGGCGACGATCATCGTGTCGGGTGGACGCGGTTTGGGCAACGGCGAGAACTACACGAAGATTCTGGAACCGCTGGCGGACAAACTCGGCGCGGCACTCGGCGCATCGCGCGCAGCGGTCGATGCGGGCTTCGTACCGAACGATTATCAAGTCGGTCAAACCGGCAAGATCGTCGCACCGCAGCTGTACGTAGCGGTCGGCATCTCGGGCGCCATCCAGCACTTGGCCGGCATGAAGGACAGCAAGGTCATCGTCGCGATCAACAAGGACGCGGAAGCACCGATCTTTGGTGTCGCCGACTACGGTCTGGTGGGCGATCTGTTCACGCTCGTGCCGGAACTGGTGAAAGAGGTTGCCTAATCCCGCATCGCCTGACAAAAACAACCAGTAGTAAAAGGAGACGACACCCTCAGGCAATCACCCGACTGTTATCGAAACTCGCGGCGGTGAGTTGCATCGCCGCGATGTCACTCGCGGCCGCCGCGCAGCAAGCCAAAGTGACGGAAGGGCGCTTCACCACCAACGACGGCACCGTGCTGGATTACCTTGAAGCCGGCTCTGGTCAGCCGCTCGTCATGGTGCCCGGGTGTGGTCGCAAGGCGTCTCCGCTTTCAAGTACCAGTTGACTGGCTTGGGGCGCCATTACCACGTGTTCGCAATCTCAATGCGAGGACACGGCAACTCGTCGAAGCCGACGCATGGATATCACATCGAGCGTCTGTCGAAGGACCTGCGTCACTTCATCGTCTCGAAGAATCTGCGGCACGTCACGCTGGCCGGTCATTCGATGGGCATATCGGTGGTCTGGGGCTACCTCGAGGAATACGGCAACGACCGTGTGTCGAAGCTGATCTTCGTCGACCAGATGCCGATGATCACGAGCGGCGCGTCATGGACTGCGAAGGAGAAGCAGGACGCCGGCGCGACCCTGGCTCCCGCGGGCCTTGATAAATTCGTCGATGCATTGAACGGTCCTGACGCGAACAAGGTAACCGAAGACTTCGTCAAAAGCCAGTTCACGAAGCAATACGTTCGCGACCACGCCGACGCGGTCGACGCCGTGTATAAGGAAAACCTGAAGTTTCCGCGCCATTACGCGCGCCGAGATGATCTATAACCTTGCGACCACCGACTGGCGTGACTTCGTTCTGACCATCAACCTGCATCGTGCCGTGGACGTCATAGGTGTGGGTGGCGAGCCAGGTAAAGGGTTCGCGTCTGGAAGTATTCGAGGAGAACGAAGGTGGTTCGCACTTCATGTTCATGGAGAACCCATAAAAATTCACCGGCGTCGCCGAGAGCTTTATTGGTAGCGGCGGATGATTTTTGTGAACGTCGTGCTTGAAACCGCAATCTGTCTGTCGTTCCGATTGGCTCACGGAAGCGGCCCATATTTGGCCATTCCGGGTCCCGAGCAAAGCGGGATCCTGACTGCTCGCAAAGACTCGCGCGCATGATGTGCGTTCATCACGGGGAACTTCATCGCTTGGAATCGATGAATGGATCGACCCGCGACTCGACTCGACGACTTGCGTAGATATCGGTCATATAGGGCCAGCAGCAGACATGCGAACCTGATCTCCATTGAAGCCGATAGCGGCCAGATGAAGCGCGCGTTGCGGTCACGTCTGTTGACGCGACCATTACGGCTCATTCATTCTTCGTTCGTCCGCCGCTGTCCGCTCCAAAACGGATTTGGGCGACCTCGCGCGCCAGTCGCACGAAAGCCATCAATGCGGCTGACGGCGGCGAATGATGCCACGCGAGCAAGGTTGCGCTCATCGCGTGCGGTTCCCTGATCCCTCGATAGACGACATTCTCGACTCGCACGCGCTGCACCGAAGCCGGCACAATGGCCACGCCGAAACCCGCACTCACGAGTCCCAGCGACGTATAGACCTGGCCCACTTCGGACAGCGGCGAAGGCGTGAAGCCGCCGAGCGCGCAAAGGCTCGTGATGATCGCATGGTAGTCCGGCGCGAGCGTCTCGATGAAATTGATCACGCGCTGCTCCGAGCAATCGGCGATCGACACCTGGCGCGTCTCCGTCAACGGGCTGTCTTCAGGTAACCCAAGAACGAACGGCTCCTCGAGGATCAACTGCGTTTCGAGCCCCTTCAGATTCGATACCGGACGCACGAACGCCAGATCGATGTCGCCGCGCGCGAGTGCGTTGACCTGCTCGACGACAGGGAACCAGCGCAACTCCACCTCGACGTCGGGAAATCGCTGCTGAAACTCCCTTAGGATCGGTGGCAGCAGGGTGTAAGCCGTGTGCTCGAAAAAGCCGATTGCGAGCCGGCCGATTTCGCCGCGCTGGGCGCGTTGTGAATCGATCACGGCGGAGTCCGCGGCCGCCAGGATCTGACGGGCACGCTCGGCGAACACATGCCCCGCCGCCGACAATTCCACGCGCCTGCCGCTCCTGTCGAAGAGTATGACGCCCAATTCTTCTTCCAGTTCGCGTATCTGCCGGCTAAGCGGTGGCTGAGCGATGTGCAGCCGCGCGGCCGCTTTCGTGAAATTGAGCGTCTCTGCGACGGTCAAGAAGTACCGCAGGTGTCGAAACTCCATATCGGTACCTTTTAGGTATGGATATCGCACCTATTATATCTTTTACATTCAGGTAGGACGCGCCTACGATGAGTTGAGAAAACACGACATCACTCGTCAGGAGACATCCGATGAAGCTCACACAGGACCAACTCCGCGCCTATGCGCGCGACGGCTTTCTCATCCTGCCGAACCTCTTTTCGCCGGACGAAGTGCAGGCGATGAAGCGCGACTTGCAGCGCATCCAGGATATCGACACGGACCATCTCGTACGCGAGAAGACCGGAGGTATCGCCAAGACGATTTACAGAGTGCATGAGGCAGACGGCCCGACGGCCTCGCCGGTCTTTCATGCGGCCGCGCGTGCGCCGCGTCTGCTGGAACCGGCACAGCAGCTCCTCGACGATGCGCAACTCTACGTCTATCACACCAAGTGCAACTTGAAGACGGCGATCGACGGCTCGGTGTGGCAGTGGCATCAGGACTATGGAACGTGGCGTCGGGACGGCGTCCCGACGCCGGGCATGACAACCGCGCTCGTGATGCTCGATGAGCCGACCGAGATGGGCGGCTGCCTGTACTTCATCCCCGGAAGTCACAAGGAGGGCCATCTCGAACCGGCCTTCGATGAAGCCACCGCCTACAAGTTCTGGGTTGTTCCGAAGACGCAACTGCTGGAAATCATGGAGCGCAGCCCGGAGCCGGTGCCGATCGTCGGGCCGCCCGGAACGGTGGTCTTCTTCGATGCCAACATCCTGCATGCATCGGGGCACAACCTGTCGCGACACGACCGCTGGCAGATCTACGTGGTGTACAACCCGGTGGCGAACCGTCCCGCCGACGTCGCCAACCCTCGACCGGACTATGTGCGCTCGACGAACTTTGCGCCGCTGCAATTGGGCACCGACACGATCACCGACGAGGTGCACGCATGAGCGCGGTTCTTCAAAAAGCGGATACGGTGCTGAGCGCGCGTGAGTTGGAGACCTACCGCGACGACGGCTTTCTGACGATGCGCCGCGTGCTTGCAAGCGAACTGATGCAGCGGCTGAACGATGTGACTGATCGCCTGCGGGAAGAGGCACGCCACCTGACGGCGCGCACCAAGCATTTCGATCTGGCGAAGGGTCATAGCGCAGAGCGTCCGCGAGTTAGACGCATATCAAGCCCGACGGAACTCGATACGATCTTCCGCGAGATCGCCTTCGATTCGATCCTTGGCGACATCGCAGCCGAACTGGTCGGCGGCGCAGTGAAGTTCTATCACTCGAAGCTCAATTTCAAGTCGCCGGAGGGCGGCGCCGAGATCGGCTGGCATCAGGACTGGCCTGTGTTTCCGCACACGAACACGAACTTGTTGCGCTGAGCGTGCCGCTAAATGCATCGCGAGCCGGCAACGGGTGCCTGCGCACGATTGCGGGAAGTCACAAGGGCGGCGCTCGCAGTCATTGGTCCGACGGACAGTACACGTTGAACTGCAATCCCAGCATGACGGACGCTGAACTGGCGCAGGCGCTCGACAGCGAACTGGATCCCGGCGATATCGTCGCGCATCACGGGCTGACGGTGCACGGCTCGGGCGTCAATCTCTCCGCCTCGATGCGCAGTACCTACATCATTCAGTACGCCGCAGCGGATGCGTTCGCTTACACAGCACCCGTGGTTGACAGCATGCATCGCGGGAAGATGGTGCGCAGCGAACCGCCGAGGTTTGCTCGCGTGGAGGAGGGCTTGATCGAGTTGCCGCCCGACTTCGGCAACGGTTATGCAGGCATCTTTACCTTGCAGAATGCGCAGGGTTGATTGCAGGCCAAGGAACACGCGGGAGTTCGTGCGTTTCTCCTACCGATCCAGCGATCTACGATCACTCGGCGCGTGGACCTGGCTCGAAACTGAACCCCGCGACGCCATTCACTCCGCCGGTGACCATGCAAACCACATAACCGGAGACCGGCCATCGCCAAGGCTTTGACCCCTGCCCAGCAGGTGCCACGGCAAATTACCCGGGGCATCCGGCGCGGCATCTACCCTGTCGGCATCAAGCCGCCTTCTTACGTCAACGTTGCGATCCCAGCCCACGACATGCTGGCCGGAGTCGCCGCACCGGAACCGAGTTGAATGACCGATACATCGTTTCTGCAGCGTCTGACCGAAAAGGTCGGACCCGGGGCCATATTCACCGCGCCGCATGATATCGCACCCTGGCTATCGGACTGGCGCGGGCTCTACGCCGGACACGCGCAAGCCGTCGTGCGGCCGGCCAGTACCGTCGAGGTGGCGGCATGCGTGAGCCTGTGCGCGGAGGCTCGTGTTCCGATCGTCCCGCGCGGTGGCAACACAGGCTTGTGCGGCGGAGCGACACCCGATGCCAGCTCCGCCAATGTAGTGCTGAGCCTGGATCGCATGCACGCGATTCGCAACATCGACATCATCGGCAACACGCTCGTTGCGGAGGCCGGCTGCATCCTGGGCAATCTGCGGCGTGCCGTGGCCGATGAACATCGGCTGCTACCGCTCAGCCTTGCCGCGGAGGATTCATGTCAGCTCGGAGGGAATCTTTCGACAAATGCGGGTGGCGTCAATGTCGTGCGCTATGGAATGACGCGAGAACTCGTGCTGGGCATCGAAGCGGTTTTGCCGAATGGCGAGGTTTTCAATGGACTGCGCACGCTGCGCAAGGACAACACGGGCTACGACCTCAAGCAGTTGCTGATCGGGGCAGAAGGGACGCTAGGGATAATCACCGCCGCCGCGCTCAGGCTCCTTCCTCGAAACGATGTGCGTGTCGTCGTGCTCGCCGCAGTCGAATCGGCGCCACGAGCCCTCGATTTATTTAAGCTTGTGTTCGAGCAATGCGGCCACCGGATGCAAGCGTTCGAATTCTTCACCGCAGAATGCGTTGATCTGGTGCTGGCCCAGTCGGACGGAGTGCGCGCCCCATTCCCTATGCGCCATGCGTCCTATGTGCTGGTCGAACTGGCCGATACCGTCGACGAAACCGCTTTACGGGCGTTGACCGAGGACGTCATCGGCACGGCACTTGAGCGCGGGTTATGCGCTGATGCTGCGGTATCGGAGTCGATCGCGCAGCTCAACAGCATGTGGAAACTGCGCGAAGAAATTTCAGAAGCGCAACGTGCAGACGGGACGCACGTGAAGCATGACGTATCGCTGCCCGTTGCATCGATCCCGGCGTTCCTCGTCTCGGCGGGCGAGCGGATCCGCAAATACCATCCCGCAATTCGGCCGATCGTGTTCGGTCACTTCGGCGACGGCAACCTTCATTACAACCTGTCCCGCCCGTTCGGTGCGCCGGACGATTACTTCGCACAGCACGGCGAGGCGCTGACGGCGGAAGTGCTCGACGAGGTCGCGCGCTACGGCGGCAGCATCAGCGCTGAACATGGTATCGGCCAACTCAAGCGCGACTATTTCAGCCAATATAAAGACCCGCTCGAAATTCGCCTGATGCGCGAAGTCAAGCAATTGTTTGATCCCCGCGGCATCATGAACCCCGGCAAGATCTTCTGACGCGTGTTCCGGTTCGCCGCCAGTTGCATCGGGCCTTTCGCTATCGTGTGCATTGAGTTCGACGTCACACAAGATGATGCGCGGTATGACCTTTGACAAGCGCGCCCGATAGGCCAGATTCAGCGCGAGCGTCGACTTGCCCGTGCCGTTCGGGCCGATCAGCACCACACTGGTGGTGTCCCTGACGAACTTAAGCGACATCAGTTCTTCAACGGCGAGCCGGTCGCAGCACGAGTTAATGGCCCAGAACAGACAAGCAGATGACGAAGAGTGGATTGATCGAGAGATTGCGGATGGCAGCTTTCAAGATGCCAGGCTTCGCCGCCAGCGGCACGAATTCGATCTACTCCCGGCCTTGAGCGCGCGAGCCGGCATGCCGCACGCGGCGCACTTGTCGACGTTGTTGCACCCGCCGATGCCCGCTCCGAAACGGACTCGAGAAATCTCGACCGCCAGCCTCGCGAACGCCATCCACGCAGCCGACATCATCGATGTGTGCGGCGCTCGTCGTCGATAGCGTGCGTCGCGAAAGGGGGCACGGGACCCGTCGAGATTCGTGCGCGTCGAGGCGGGCGTGATCGGGTTGCCGCCCGTCGGCGCTGGCTATTCGGGCATCCCTACGTTGCAGAGCAAGCGGAGCGACCGCCCGCTAACGTACTCAGCGAAGCAGTGTCACGCCATCCGCGACGCCTGCCGACATGCAGATGTGCTTGATCTCGTGAAGTCGGCGAGCGCATCGTAGCCGTGCAGGCGGCCGAGTCCGCTTTGCCGGTAGCCGCCCGTCTCGGCTTCGGCGAAGAGCTTGTTGTGATCATTGATCCACACCGTGCCATTGCGCAACGCGCGCGCGATGCGAAAAGCGCGCGCGCCGTCGTAGGTCCACACGCTTGCGGAGAGGCCGAACACGGTGTCGTTGGCCTTTTCGAGCGCCTCGGCTTCGGTTTCGAAAGTCTCCAGTGTGACAAACGGCCCGAAGATTTCCTCCTGACAGAAGAACGTCTTCGGGTCGCTGTGTTCGACAAGCGTCGGCGACAGAAACGCGTTACCGGAGCGCTCACCGCGCAGCAGCACGCGATCCGCCGAGTCGCATGCGCGGGCGATCGTTTGATCAATTGCATCGCGTGTCGAGCCTTCGATCAGCGCGCCGATATCCGTGCTTGCGTCAATGCCGGGGCCCACCTTCAGTGATGCGAGCCCACGCGTCAGGTGCTCGCGCATCTCGCCCACGCGCGATGCGTGCACGAGCACGCGCCGCGCGGCCGTGCATTGCTGGCCCGAGATGACCGTCGCGGCGCGCGCGAGACGCGGCGCGATCGCGGCGACGTCGCTGTCCTCGAAGACAACGCAGCACGACTTGCCGCCCAGTTCGAGGGAGAGCTTCTTCATGCTGTCGGCGGCGGCTGCCACGATCTTCTTGCCGGTGACAGTCGAGCCTGTGAAGCTCACGACATCCACGTCATGTGACTCCACGAGCCGCTCGCCCGTTGCATAACCTGTCTCGTTGACGAGGTTCACCGCGCCCTTCGGCAGCGCGGTCTGCTCGCGAGGCAACGCAACATGGCCGCCGTGAGCAGCGTGGTCTGCGCGGCGGGCTTGACGGGTTCGCCGGTCGCGGGATCGATGCTGTCGACGGAGGGCATGCCGCCCCATGCGCCGGCAATCCAGTGTGGTGCGTTCATGCTGACGTTTCCTTGTGAAGAAGAGGGGTGTTCATGTTCGATGCGTTCGAAACCTGATGCAGTTCGTCCGCGATGATTGCGATCAGGGCCTCGGCCGCCGCGCTCAACGGACGTCGCGGGTGACTCACTCGCACGATTTGGCGCACGATGCGCGGCGCGACGATCGGATACGCGCGCAGCGTGCCTCGCCGCACCGCGCGCTCGACGGCGATGCGCGGCAGGATGGTCGCAAAGCGCGTGCTCTCGACGAGTTTCACGATCGTGCTCAACACGTCGATTTCGAAACGCGGCGCGAGCAGTACGTCTTCGTGCTGCGCGGCGGTATCGAGCACGCCGCGCAAGCCGTTACGCTTGGTCGGGAGCACGAGTTCGAGTTCGGGCAATTGCGCGAGTTCGATCGCGTGCGGAAGATCGGGACCGTGCACGACACTCGTCGCCAGCACCATTTCTTCATCGAGTAGCGCCTGCGAATCGAGTGACAGGCGCGAGCGCGGCTTGTTGATGATCGCGGCATCCAACTGGCCGCCCGTGACCCAGTCGACGAAGGTCGCACTGTAGCCGTCCGCCACCGTGACGTCGACATGCGGATAGCGGGCGTGAAAGCGCGACAGCGAATCCGCGAGGACACTCTCGGTGATCGATGCGATCAGGCCGATCGCGACGTGCCCGGCTACCGCTTCGTCGCGCTGCACGAGCTGTTGCCTCGCGTGCGCGAGATCACGCACGATCGGCAGAAAGAGGCGGTACATCAGTCGTCCGGCGGCGGTGGGCGCCATGCCGTGCGCGCCGCGTTCGAAGAGCTGCTGATGCAGTTCCTCTTCGAGCTTCCCGATCTGCATGCTCAGCGCGGGCTGCACGATGCTCAGGCGCTTCGCCGCCCGCGTGACCGAGCCGTCCTCGAAGAGCGCGATGAAGTACTGGATTTGTTTGAGGTCCATATTCGTATGATAGAGACATCAGTGAAATTAATGGCTACCGTGTAGATTATCAGTCGATGGCAGAATCCGTCCCGACGGGGCTCGCTTGGCGATCCCAATGCGGTCGCCCAGACGACGCGTGTCCATTGATATCGTTCTGTAAGACGGGTGTCATCGGGGCTAATACTGATATCAGTATCGATGATATAACACATCAAAAGATAGTATTAGAACTTATAGCGGGATCTGATTACGCTTCGTTCCATGTCTCGCTGCGGCTTTTTCACTCAAGCAGCGGATATCGACGGAGACGCAGATGAATACACGCGATGCCGCAACGAACCGCACCTTCCCTTTCTCGTGGGCCCCGCAATACGGCACGCTCACGCTGCGCGACTGGCTCGCGCATCTTGCGAAGACCGGGCGCGTAGCGACGATCGACAAGCCGGTCGCGCTCGAACACGAACTCGCAGCCATCGCCAAACGTCTCGACGGCGCGCAGGCCGCGTTCTTCACGAAGCCGGGACGGCACGTCGTGCCGGTGGTGAGCGGCTTCATGTCGAAGCGCGCGTGGATCGCGGAAGCGATGGGTATCGAAGAATCGGACCTGCTTGCGCACTTTCGGAGCGCCGCCGAAAAGCCGGTTGCCTCGAAGCTCCTGGATCGCGCCGACGCCGCTTGCCAGCAGGTCGTCCATACCAATGGCATCGATCTGCACGCGCTTCTGCCGATCCCCACGCACAGCGAACACGACAACGGTCCGTACATCACTGCGGGCCTCGTGATCGCCCGCAATCCGCGTACCGGCGTGCAGAACGTGTCGATCAACCGCATCCAGGTGCACGGCCCGGATCGCATGGCGATTCTGCTTCTGCCCCGCCACTTGTATGCGTTTCAGAAGGCAGCCGAGGAAGCCGGCGATGCGCTCGACGTGGCGGTCGCCATCGGCGTCGATCCGCTGACGATGCTCGCCTCGCAAGCCATCACTCCCATCGATCACGACGAGCTGGAAATTGCCGGTGCGCTGCATGGCGCGCCGCTGCCGGTCGCGAAGTGCGTGACGAACGACGTGCATGTGCCGGCGTTTGCCGAGATCGTGATCGAAGGCCGCATCCTGCCGAACGTGCGCGAGCCGGAAGGTCCGTTCGGCGAATTCCCGAAGTACTACAGCGCGAAGGAAGCGCGCGAAGTGATCGAGGTTACAGCGGTCACGCATCGCAGCGATCCGATCTTTCATACGATTGTGCCGGCCGAAATGGAGCATCTGCTGCTCGGCGCGATTCCGCGCGAAGCGACGCTGCTCGCGCATCTGCAACGCAGCCATCCCGGCGTGAAGGACGTGCATCTTTCGGTGGGCGGTGTGTGCCGTTATCACTTGTGGGTGCAGTTCGACAAGAAGCGCGAAGGCGAAGCAAAGAACGTGGTTCTTTGCGCATTTGGTGCGCATTACGACATCAAGCAGGTGGTCGTCGTCGATACCGATGTGGACGTGCATGATCCGGCCGAAATCGAATGGGCAATCGCCACGCGCTTCCAGGCGGATCGCGATCTCGTCGTGATCGAAGGCGCGCAGGGTTCGCCGCTCGATCCGTCGACGACCGTTGGCCAGCCCGAGGATGCCCCGCCGCATCTGCAGGGCGTGAGCGCGAAGATGGGCCTCGACGCCACGCGTCCGGCGGTCTACCCGGCGCACGTCTTCACTCGCGTGCACATCCCCGGCCAGGACACGGTCGATCTCGACGCGCTCGTCGCAGCGGACAACCACGCGTTCGATGCCTATCTAAGCCGCCATCATGACTGAGCGTATCGTCGTCGGCATCTCGGGTGCGAGCGGTGCGGTGATCGGCGTTCGTTTGCTTGCCGCGCTGCGCCGGCTCGGCACGCACGAGACGCATCTGATCGTGTCGGCGTCGGGCGCGGTGACGGCCGCGCAGGAACTCGGTCTGACGCGCGGTGACATCGACAGGCTCGCCGACGTCGTCCACAACGTGCGCGACGTCGGCGCGTCCGTCGCAAGCGGTTCGTTCCTTACGGCGGGAATGGTGATTGCGCCGTGTTCGATGAAAACGCTGGCGAGCGTGGCGAACGGCTTCGCCGACAACCTGCTGACGCGCTCCGCCGACGTCATGTTGAAAGAGCGCCGCCGACTCGTGCTGGTCGCGCGCGAAACTCCCCTGAACCTGGCGCATCTGCGCAACATGACGCTCGCCACCGAAATGGGCGCGATCGTGATGCCGCCCGTGCCCGCGTTCTACGCGCATCCGAAGACGATCGACGATGTGGTCGATCACACGGTCGGGCGCATTTTGGACTTGTTTGGCATCGAGCATCGCGAAATCGCGCGTCGCTGGAGCGGTCTCGCCGACGAATTCGCGAGCCGCGATGAAGGAGCAGAGCAATGAACCAGCGTGAGACAGCCCTCGTCGATATCAATGCACGCGCTGCGGATGAAATCGCGCCGGAGCACGAAGCGCACTCGCGGCGTCATGTCGGCCGTTCGATGGAGCGCCTCGAAGACCCCGCGATCCTGACTGGCCGCGGGCGCTACGGCGACGACATCGCGGTCAAGCCCGGCACTTTGCACGCGGCGGTTCTGCGGTCGCCGCATGCCCACGCCGAACTCATGGCAATCGATACAGAAGCTGCGTCGAAGCTCGGTGGCGTGCGCGCCGTACTCACACGCGACGATCTGCGCGGATGGTCGCGGCCATTCGTTGTCGGCGTGAAGTCGCCGATGGAACAATGGTCACTCGCGATGGATCGCGTGCGCTATGTCGGCGAGCCGGTGGCCGTCGTGATGGCGGAATCACGCGCGCTCGCTGAAGATGCGCTCGACCTGATCAAGGTCGAATACGCGATGCTCGATCCAGTCACGTCGATCGAGCAGTCGACGAGGGACGACGCGCCGCTCCTGCACGAACGCGTCGGCACGAATGTGATCAGCGACCGGCGCTTTCACTATGGCGAGCCGGAAGCCGCATTCGAACGAGCGCCCCATCGCGTGAAGGTCGTTGCGCATTATCCGCGCAACACGTGTGCGCCGATCGAATGCGGTGTGGTGATCGCGGAGTATCTGTCGGGCGACGAAGGCTACGACGTCACGTCGAATTTCATGGGGCCGTTCTCGCTGCACGCAGTGATGGCGATGGCGCTCAACGTGCCCGCGAACCGTTTGCGTCACAAGGCGCCGCGCGATTCGGGCGGCAGCTTCGGCGTGAAGCAGGCGGTGTTCCCGTATGTCGTGTTGATGTGCCTCGCGTCGCGCAAGGCCGGTGCACCGGTGAAGTGGGTCGAAGACCGGCTCGAACATTTGAGTGCGGCGACCTCCGCGACGGCGCGGCTCTCGACGCTCGAAGCCGCTGTCGAAAGCGATGGACGCATCACCGCGCTTTCCTACGATCAACTCGAAGACGTCGGCGGCTATGTGCGCGCGCCGGAACCTGCGACGTTTTACCGGATGCACGGCTGCCTGACGGGTGCCTATGCGATTCCGAATCTCGTCGTGCGCAACCGCGTCGTGCTGACGAACAAGACGCCGACCGGTCTCGTGCGCGGCTTTGGCGGACCGCAGGTCTACTTCGCGCTGGAACGCCTGATGCAGCGCATCGCTATCGAACTGAAGCTCGACGTGCTCGACGTGTATCGCCGCAACTTCGTTCCTGCCGACGCGTTCCCGTACCGCGCGGCAGCGGGCGCGCTGCTCGACTCGGGCAACTATCAGGAAGCGTTGCGCCGCTCGCTCGCGGATGGCGGCTACGACGAATTGGTGGCGCGGCGCGATGCGGCGCGCGACGAAGGGCGGCTCTACGGCATCGGCTTCGCGGCGATCGTCGAGCCGTCCGTGTCGAACATGGGCTACATCACGACCGTGATGCCCGCCGAAGCGCGCAAGAAAGCGGGGCCGAAGAATGGCGCGATCGCGAGCGCGACGGTAAGCGTCGATCTGCTCGGTGGCGTGGTCGTGACGATCGCTTCGACGCCTGCGGGCCAGGGTCATATGACCGTGTGTGCGCAAGTCGTCGCCGATGTGCTCGGGCTCGATCCGAAAGACATCGTCGTGAACGTCGAATTCGACACGCACAAGGATGCGTGGTCCGTCGCGGCGGGCAATTATTCGAGCCGCTTCGCGGGCGCTGTCGCCGGCACCGTGCATCTCGCCGCGATGCGCGTGCGCGACAAGCTCTCGCGTATTGTCGCGAAGCAGTTCGCCTGCACGCCCGATGGCGTTCGTTTCGATAACGCGCGCGTCTATCCGAAGGGCGGTGAAGATCGCGCGCTGCCGTTCGGTCGCGTGGCAAGCAACGCGCCGCACTGGGCGCCCGCGTTGTTGCCCGAAGGCGAGGAACCCGGCTTGCGCGAGACCGTGTTCTGGACGCCGCCGAACATGGAAGCACCCGACGAGAACGATCGCATCAATACATCGGCAGCGTACGGCTTCGCGTTCGACATGTGCGGCGTCGAAGTCGACCGCGCGACGGGCCGCGTACGCATCGACCGCTATGTCACCGCGCACGATGCCGGCACGCTGCTGAACCCCGCGCTCGCCGACGGCCAGATTCGCGGCGCATTCGCGCAAGGCCTCGGGGCGGCGCTGATGGAAGAGTTTCGCTACGGCGCCGATGGCAGCTTTCAGTCGGGCACCCTCGCCGACTATCTGATGCCGACGACGTGCGAAGTGCCCGATCCGATAATCGTGCATCTGGAAACGCCGTCGCCGTTCACGCCGCTCGGCGCGAAGGGACTCGGCGAAGGCAACAACATGAGCACGCCGCCGTGCATCGCGAATGCCGTGGCCGATGCACTCGGCGTCGATGACATCCGGCTGCCGCTGACGCCTTCGAAAGTGATGGCGCTGATCGGCATCGACGACCCGGAGCCTTCGCGGCCCGAGTTGCGCGAAGCGCAGGCTGCGAACCCGGCGAGGCCGGGCGGCAAGGCGCTGACCGCGCAAGGCGCCGTCGATCTACCCGCCACACCCGAAGCGATCTTCGCCGTGCTGCTGAATCCGGACGCGCTTGCGAAAGTCATTCCTGGCTGCCACGCGCTCGAAGCAACGGCGCCGAACCAGTATCGCGCGGACGTGACCGTCGGTGTCGGCATGATCAAGGCGCGTTTCGAAGCGCGCATCGGATTGTCGGATATCGAGGCGCCGCATCGGCTGCGTCTTGCCGGCGCGGGAATGTCGCCGCTGGGAAGCGCGCGCGGCAACGGCCTCGTCGAACTCACGCCGACCGACAACGGTACGCGGCTTTCATATGACTACGAGGCGCAGGTGTCCGGCAAGGTCGCGGCCGTCGGCGGACGCATGCTCGAAGGCGCAGCGAAGGTCGTGTTGCGGCAACTGTTCGAATCGCTCGGTCGGCAAGCCGCCGGCAAATCCGTCCAAACAGGCGGCTCGTGGACCACACGCCTCTTCGCACGCTTCAGGAGACATTCATGAAACCGGCGCCGTTCGATTATCTGCGCGCTATGACGACGCAGGACGCGCTCGATACGCTCGCGCAAACCGGCGAGGACGCGCGCATTCTCGCGGGCGGTCAATCGCTGATGGCGGTGCTCAACATGCGGCTCGCGCAGCCCCGCGTGCTGATCGACATCTCGCGTACCGACGAACTGAATGCGGTGCGCCTCGATAACGAAGCGGGACATCTCGTCATTAGCGCGGCGGCGACGCAGGGCAGCGTCGAGTGGCGCAAGTCGCTGCGCGATGAAGTGCCGCTGCTCGCGATGGCCTTCCCGCACATTTCGCATTTCCAGGTCCGCAATCGCGGGACCGTCTGTGGCTCGGTCGCGCACGCCGACCCGAGCGCGGAACTGCCGCTCGTGCTCACCGCGCTCGGCGGCGACGTGATGTTGCGCTCAAAGAAGAAAAAGCGCGTGCTCGCCGCCGCCGATTTCTTTCTGGGCATGTTGATGACGGCGCGTGAACCCGACGAAATCGTCGAAGCCGTGCGCTTCCCGCTTGAGAAGCCCGGCGAGCGTTACGCGTTCACAGAATTTTCGGCGCGCCACGGCGATTTCGCGATAGTGGCCTGCGCCGCGATCGTCACGGACGATTCGATACGCATTGCGGTTGGGGGCGTAGCGGACCGGCCGATGGTCGAACGCTGGCCGCGCCTGCAAGGCGACGACTTGCGTAGTGCTTTGAACGATTTGAGCTGGAAGCTGGGCGCGCAAGACGACGCACATATCAGCGCGAAATTCCGCCGGCATCTGGTCCGGCAACTTGGATGGCGCGTGATCGAGGAGGCGAAGTGACCAAGACATCAATGAACATCATGCGGCAGGGCGAAGAGCGGCGGATCACGCTGACGCTCAATGGTTGCGAACGAAGCGGGCACTGCGAGACGCGCGAACTGCTGTCGGATTTCATCCGGCACGAACTCGGCGCAACGGGTACCCACGTCGGCTGCGAACACGGCGTGTGCGGTGCGTGCACCGTGCATATCGACGGCGTCGCGGCGCGCTCGTGTCTGATGCTCGCGGTGCAGGTGGACGGGCGCCGTGTCGATACGGTCGAGGGCCTTGCGCCCGGGCAGACGCTCGGCGACCTGCAGCAGGCGTTTCAGCGCCATCACGCGTTGCAGTGCGGCTTCTGCACGGCGGGCATTCTGATGTCGTGCGCGGACTATCTGCAACGCGAGCCCGATCCGACCGAGGAACAGGTGCGCGAGATGCTCTCGGGCCATATCTGCCGCTGTACGGGTTACACACCGATTGTCGCGGCCGTCCTCGACGTGGCAGCGCGACGCAAGCAGAAGAACGTTAGCCGGGAGGCCGCTCATGCTTGATCTCGGCCGAACCTTTCTGCAAAGCGTGGAGCGCAGCCCGAACGCGCTCGCGCTCGTCGACGGCGATCTGCAACTCACTTACGTTCAGTGGCATCGCATCATTCTAAACGTCGCCGATGGCCTGCGCGAACTCGGCCTCGTGCGTGGCGACCGTCTGCTCGTCGTGCTGCAAAACCGCTGGGAAATGGCGACGCTGCATTGGGCCTGCCAGTTCGCGGGCATCGTGATCGTGCCGCTCAACTGGCGCGCGAAGCCCGAGGAACTCGACTACTGCGTGACCGATGCCGGCGTGAAGGCGATCGTCTACGAACCGGTATGCGCTGATGCCGTCGTTCAGAGCCCCGCTGCACGAAACGTGTCGCGCATCGGACTGGACGACGCGCAGGGCCGCACGACGACGTTCGATGCGCTGCTCGTCGAACGCGAACGTTCGGGCCCAACAACCCAAACCACGAAGGCAACCGCCGACGACTGCTCGCTGATCCTCTACACGTCGGGCACGACGGGCAAGGCGAAGGGCGTGCCACGCCGTCATCGGCACGAACGGGCCGGCGCGCTCGCACACGTCGCGCAGAACTTGTACCGGCATGGCGAGCGCACACTAGGCGTGATGCCGCTCTATCACACGATGGGCGTTCGCTCGCTGCTGTCGATGGCAATGGTCGATGGTCTCTTCGTCTGTGTGCGCCGCTGGAATTCGCGGCTTGCGCTGGAATCGATTTCGAAGCACAAGCTGACGTGCCTTTACCTCGTGCCGACGCTTTACCACGACCTGCTCGCCGATGCAGAGTTCGCGAAGGTGGATACCTCGTCGGTCACGAAGCTCGGCTTCGCAGGCGCACCGATGAACGACGGCTTGCTGAAACGCCTGTCGGCCGCGTTCAAGCCCGAGTTGTTCGTCAACCACTACGGCTCGTCCGAGGTCTACACGTTCAGCATCGACCAGAACGCGACGAAGAAGCCGGGAAGCGCCGGACGTGCGGGCATCAACACGCGGCTACGCGTCGTGAAGCTCGACGCGAAATCGCCCGACGACTTCGCGCAGGTCAGCGAAGAAGGCCAGATCATTGCGGACTTGCTCGGCGACGAAGCATTCGAAGGCTACTGGAACCGTCCGGACGCGGACGCGAAGTCCTTGCGCGACGGCTGGTACTTCACCGGCGACACCGGCTACTTCGACGAAGACGGCGACCTTTACGTCTCCGGCCGCGTCGACGACATGATCATCAGCGGCGGCGAAAACATCTCACCGGTCGATATCGAGTCGGTGCTCTCGCTGCATCCGTCCGTTGATGAAGTGGCTGTCGCGGGCGTGAAGGACGAACGCTGGGGACAACGCGTGGTCGCGTTCATCAAGCGGCGCGAATACGTCGATGCTGAAACGCTCGACACATGGTGCCGCACGTCGGACCTCGTCAACTTCAAGCGGCCGCGCGACTACGTATTCGTCGACGACATTCCGAAGTCGCCGGTCGGCAAGATCCTGCGCCGCAAGCTGTCCGCAGGCGAATATCAACGCGATGAAACCACGCCCATCGCTCAACACACAGAAACCACGAAGGAGTAACGCACATGACTGACTTGAACCATCGCGGCCAGACGCTGCTTGAGGACCTCGACGGCTTCTCGATCGAGATCGACGCCCAACGCGAACGCGCGGACATCATCCTGCATCGCCCGCCGTTCAACGTGATTTCGATGCACGCGCGCGATCAATTGCGCGCGGCGTTCGAGGCGCTCGACGAAGACGACCGCGTGCGCGTGATCGTCGTGCGGGCGAAGGGCGAGCACTTCTCGAGCGGCGGCGACATCCGGGGCTTTCTCGAAGCATCGCCGGAACACGTATCGAAGCTCGCCTGGAACATCGCGGCGCCGGCGCGCTGCTCGAAGCCGGTGATCGCGGCCAATCGCGGCTTTTGCTTCGGCGTGGGCTTCGAACTGTCGCTCGCGTGCGACTTCCGCATCGCGACCGATACCTCGTTTTACGCGCTGCCGGAACAGAAGCTCGGTCAGATCCCGGGCTCGGGCGGCTCGGCTCGCTTGCAGCAAATGGTCGGCGTCGGCCGCACGAAGGACATCGTGATGCGCTCGCGCCGCATACCGGGCAAGCAGGCATACGAGTGGGGCATCGTCGTCGAATGCGTGGCGGATACCGAACTCGAAGCCGCCACCGATGCGCTTGTCGATGAACTGCGCGCGTTCTCGCCGCTCGCGCAACGCACGGCGAAGAAGCTGCTCAACGATTCGGAAGACGCGCCGCTCTCTATCGCGATCGAACTCGAAGGGCATTGCTATAGCCGTCTGCGCACGTCCGACGATTTCCGCGAAGGCGTGGAAGCGTTTCATGGCAAGCGCAAGCCAGTGTTTCGCGGTTCCTGATAAGCCCACAAAGAAGGAGACAGGCAATGGAGCGTTTCGATTACGTGATCGTCGGTGGCGGCTCGGCAGGGTGCGTTCTCGCGCATCGGTTGTCGGCGGTGCCGTCGCTGCGCGTCGCGTTGATCGAGGCGGGCGCGGACACGCCGCCGGGCGCCGTGCCCGCGGCCATTCTCGACAGCTATCCGATGCCTGTCTTCTGCGGCGATACCTACATCTGGCCCGATCTGAAGGCGAAGGCGACGAAGGACGCGGCGCCGCGCGTCTATGAGCAGGGCCGCGTGATGGGCGGTGGGTCGAGCATCAACGTGCAGTCGGCGAATCGCGGGCTGCCGCGCGATTACGACGAGTGGGCCGCGAACGGCGCGTCCGGCTGGGCCTGGAACGACGTGCTGCCGTATTTCCGCAAGCTCGAACGCGATCTGAATTTCCCTGAGGGCGAGTTGCATGGCAGCGATGGTCCGGTGCCGATCCGCCGCATCATGCCGGAAGACTGGCCGCCGTTCTGTCACGCGTTCGCCGATGGTCTCCGCGCGAACGGCTTCGCCACCTTGCAGGACCAGAACGCCGAGTTTGGCGACGGCTTGTTTCCCGGCGCGTTCTCGAATGCCGACGATAAGCGCGTGTCCACCGCTGTCGCCTATCTCGACGAAGCGACACGCAAGCGGCCCAATCTCACCGTGTATTCGAACCTGCGGGTCGAGCGCATCGTGATGGACGGGACCGCTGCGCAAGGTGTGGTGGCAGTCGCGCCCAACGGCGAGCACGTGCAATTGGACGCGAACGAAGTGATCGTAAGCGCGGGCGCGCTTCAGTCGCCCGCACTGTTGATGCGCGCGGGCATCGGCTCGAAGCATGAACTCGACGATCTCGGCATCGAATGCCTGGTCAACCTGCCGGGCGTCGGGCGCAATCTTCAGGACCATCCGTCGCTCACGTTCTGTCATTTTCTCGAGCCGCGCTTTCGCATGCCGCTGTCGCGGCGTCGCGCGAGCATGACGGCCGCGCGCTTCACATCGGGCGTCGACGGTTGCGATACGTCGGACCTGTACCTGTCGAGCGCGACGCGGGCCGCGTGGCACTCGCTCGGCAACCGCCTGGGCCTCTTCTTCCTGTGGTGCAACCGGCCTTATTCGCGCGGCCGCGTGCAACTCGCTTCACCCGATGCAGCGGTCGCGCCGCGCGTCGAACTCAACCTGCTCGACGATGAGCGCGACCTCGAACGGCTCGCGGCCGGGGTGCGGATGCTGGCGAAGGTGGTCGCGGCGTCGGGCCTCGGCCACGATCAGCGCGACTTTTTCCCCGCTGCGTTCTCGCCGCGCGTGAAGGCGCTGAGCCGCGTCGGCCAGGGCAATGCGCTGCTGACGTCGATGCTCGGCATGCTGCTCGAGACACCCGCGCCGATCCGCCGCCTGCTGATCGAGCGCTTCTTCATGCGCGGGCTGCAGATGTCCGCATTGCTCGCCGACGAGCTGGCGCTCGCGGACTTCATCCGCGCGAATGTCTTCGGCGTATGGCATGCGAGCGGGACATGCCGCATGGGCGACGCGCGCGAGCGCGGCGCCGTCACCGATACCGAAGGCCGCGTGCATGGAACGCAGGGCTTGCGCGTCGTTGATGCATCGCTGATGCCGCGGCTGCCGTCGGCCAACACGAATATCCCGACCATCATGATCGCCGAGAAGATCGCCGACGCGATGGTCACAAAGCAACGCGCAGGGAGTGCGTCGAACACGACGCCGCTCGCCGCCGCGCACTGACAGGTTTTTTTAACGTCAACAAGAGCACGCAAGTACAACGTGCCTTCAACACCGGGTCGATCGAGAGACGGCTCGGTGACATTCAAGGAGATGGAAATGTCCGTAGCAGCGCAAAATGGCGCAGCCGTGCCCGCAGTCGATCAGCGGCAGGTGATGGGCGCAGTGGCAGCATCGTGTCTCGGTTGGGCACTCGATTTGTTCGACCTGTTCGTGTTGCTGTATGTCGCGCCAGTGGTGGGGCGTCTTTTCTTCCCCTCCGAGCACGCGATGCTTTCTCTCGCGGCAGTCTATGCATCGTTCGCCGTGACATTGCTGATGCGCCCGCTCGGCTCCGCGCTCTTCGGCTCTTACGCCGACCGCCGTGGCCGTAAAGGCGCGATGATCGTCGCGGTGGTCGGCGTCGGGCTGTCGACGGCCGCGTTCGGCTTGCTGCCGACCGTCGCTCAAGTCGGCCTGCTGGCGCCGATTCTCTTCCTCCTGCTGCGCCTGGTCCAGGGCGTGTTCGTCGGCGGCGTGGTTGCTTCGACGCATACGATCGGCACGGAGTCCGTTGCGCCGAAGTATCGCGGCGCTGTGTCGGGGCTGATCGGCGGCGGCGGGGCGGGACTGGGCGCGCTGCTCGCGTCAGTAACGTTCCTCGCGATGTCGGCGCTTTTCCCCGGCGATGCCTTCGACGTTTGGGGCTGGCGCTGCATGTTCTTCACCGGCATCATCAGCTCGGTGCTTGGCCTCTTCGTGTTCAACAGCCTTGAAGAGTCGCCGCTGTGGAAGAAGCTCGCCGCCGAAAAGGCCGCGAAGGCGGCCGCGCAGGTCAAGGGCGCGCCTGTCGAAGTCGTGCGCTCGCCGCTGAAGACGCTGTTCTCGCGTGACTATCGAAAGATTCTCTTCGTCAACCTGCTCCTGACGATTGGCGGCGGCAGCGGCTACTACCTGACATCGGGCTACCTGCCGACGTTCCTCAAGGTAGTTAGCCACGCACCCAACGGTGCGGCCGCGGCGATCCTGATGATCTGCAGCGTGGCGGTGGTGATCGCATCGATCGCGGCAGGGCACCTGAGCACGTTCATCGGCCGCAAGGCCACGTTCGTGTGGATTGGGCTGATCCGGCTCGTCGCATTGCCTGCACTGTTCCTGCTGCTGCCCACCGCGGACAGCATCATGATGGTCGGCGTCTATGCAGTGCTTCTCAGCGCGCTCGGCAGTGCGGGCTATGCGCCGATCCTGATCTTCCTGAACGAACGCTTCCCGACCTCGATCCGCGCGACCGGCACGGGCCTTTCCTGGAACATCGGCTTCGCGATCGGCGGGATGATGCCGACGGCCGTGTCGCTGGTGGCGAAGGACGCGAGCCAGTTGCCGATGACGCTAGCGATCTTTGTCGGCGCGATCAGCGTGATCTTCCTCGTCGGCGCGTTCGTCGTGCCGGAGACGCTCGGCAAGCTCGAAGGCGGTTCCGCGCGCACTCCCTCCTGATTCACTTAGCATGACGGCGGGCACCAACGGGCGCTCGCCTTACACAACAGCCGGAGACATCGATGAAATACGAAGAAGACGTTCGCGCGCGTTCCTACAAGTTTCGCGACGAGTATGTCGACGCCACGCCATGGTGGTATCGCGGCGAAATGCACCTCGGCTTCACATTGCTCTTCACCGGCGGCGTGATCGTGTATTGCCTCACGCAGCTTCATGCGCCGACGCTCGCCGAATGGCTCGCGGTCATTCCGCTCTTTCTATTCGGCAATTGGGCGGAATGGGCGGCACACCGCTACGTGCTGCATCGTCCGACGAAGTATTTCAGCATGATCTACAAACGCCACTGCGCGGTCCATCACCGCTTCTTCACGCATGTGACGCTTGAATACAAGGGCCACCGTCACTGGCGCGCGCTGCTCTTTCCGCCGTTCGCGCCGATTGCGTTCGTGCTGGCGGCCGTGCCGTTCGCGCTCGTGATCGGTTTCGTATTCTCACGCAACGCAGGCTACATTGCGTTGTTCACGATGGCGGCGTACTTCCTGATGTACGAGGGCCTGCATACGCTCTCACACTTCACCGACAGCCCGTTCCTCGACGGCGTCCCGCTCGTCAACACCGTGCGGCGCCTGCACGCCACGCACCACGATCCCGAAGTGATGGCCACACACAACTTCAACCTCACGTTTCCGATCTGCGACACGCTGTTCGGCACGCGCAGCGACGTTCCGAGTAGTGCGCGCGAACCGTTGGGACGCAGCCGCTAAGGCCCTTGTTCCCCGGCCGATACACCCGTCGTCACGCGTTTTATCTCGTCGGTGATGATTGCGATGAGCGCCTGCGCGGCGGGACCGATCGGCCGCTTTGGATGCGTGACCTGGATGATGTGCCGCACGATCGGCGGCGATGCGATCGTGTGGGCGCGCAG
>NZ_FCON02000029.1 GCF_001544535.1 Caballeronia choica
GACCGAAGCCGAGACGCCCATCGCCAAGACGCACTCGACCGAAGCCGACACGCCCATCGCCAAGACGCACTCGACCGCGACCGACGCGCCCCTCGCCGAGACGCGCTCGACCGAAGCGGAAGCGCCCGTCACCAAGGCTCAATCGACCGAGACCGACGCGCCCGAAATGCACTCGACCGAAGCCGAAACCGACGCCCCATTCCCGCGATCATTTTCGAACGAAGGCACGAAGGACGCCTTCGGCACACCGACGCAAGCCGAGTCGCTCACAAAGACTCACGAAACCGCCGCTCCCACCGAATCCGCGTTCGAATCCTTCGGCAAACCGCACACGAAGTCCTTCGTCGAAATCGCCCCCGCAGCCGACGAGGAAACCGTCTTCACGCCGTTCGCCGATCGCGTTGCTGACGACGCAACCCGAAACGACACGCCAGCCGAACCCGCGGCACATGCGGAAACCGCCGCTCCGATGGAGACGCGCGTCGAGCCATCGCTGGATACCTCAACGGCGACGCCCGCCGGGATGCGCGTCGAGCCGTTCGTCGGCCCTTCCGAGGAAGCGAGCCGCAAGCGCTTCGTGCGTGCGCGCACCGGTCCTCTCGCCGACCATACGCCCAACGCAGAAGCGGAAACAGAAGCCACGCAATTCGGAGACACGCACACCGAACCTCCCGGCGACGCTCGCAACGAACCATTCGTCGGTCCGACGCAGCGCGCGCCGAACGTGCCGCCCACGCCGCCCCGCACATCGACGCAATCCGCCCTGCCCGCGTCGGCGGCAAGCGGCGCGTGGCCATCCGATCCCGAACCGCGCTTCGGCGCCCCTGGATACCCGCCCCGCCCCAACGGCGAGGCTGAACCGTTCCCGCCCCTGTCCGGGACGCGTAGCCCGCTGCCATCGCCCGCGGTCCTGAAGATCGCCGGGCGCGTCATCGCTGCGCTGCTCGCGATCACGCTCCTGCTGCAACTGGCGTGGTGGCAACGCGAAACGGTGATCGTCTACTTCCCGCATGCGCAGTCGCTTTACGCCAGCGCATGCGAGACGCTCGGCTGCAACGTCACGCCGCCGCGCGACATCGACGGCCTGCAGATCGAGAACTCGGGTCTCCGGCAAGTCGATGGAGCGCACAAGCTCGAACTCAGGCTGTCGCTGCGCAACCGGTACGATGTCGCGCTCGCGTATCCGGCGCTCGAACTCACGCTGCTCGACGACAAGAACAACGTCGCGATCCGCCGCGTGCTTTGGCCGCAGGATTACGCCCGCCCGCATACGATATTCGCGAACGGCCTCGCGCCGCGCAGCACGCAACCCGTGATCGTGCGCCTCGACACGGGCGACGTCGTCGCTGCGAACTATCGCGTGCAGGTTTTCTATCCGTGACGTCCGCGACACGTTCACGGCCTCGCCACATGCATCGTTTTTCTCCCCTGCGCGCGTCCGGCCCGGACGCGCGCTTATCCTTTGAACATCTGACGCAATCCAGGAGCGCAACATGAGTCAAGTCACCCTCGGCGGCAACCCGATCGACGTTGCCGGCACGTTCCCCTCGGCAGGACAGCAGGCGCCCGAGTTCACGCTCGTCGGCGCCGATCTCGGCGATCTGAAGCTCGCCAACTTCGCCGGCAAGCGCAAGGTGCTGAACATCGTACCGAGCCTCGACACGCCGACCTGCGCCACGTCGACGCGCAAATTCAACGAAGCCGCCGGCAAGCTCGACAACACGGCGGTCGTGGTCGTTTCCGGCGACCTGCCGTTCGCGGCCAAGCGCTTCTGCGTGACGGAAGGTCTGGAGAACGTCGTGACGGCATCGACGTTCCGCGGCACTGACTTCGCGAAGGCCTACGGCGTCGACGTGACGAGCGGGCCGCTGAAGGGCCTGACGGCGCGCGCCGTCGTCGTGATCGACGCGAACGACAAGGTGCTGTATTCCGAGCTCGTGTCCGAGATCAAGGACGAGCCGAACTATGACGCGGCGCTCGCTGCACTGAAGTAAACACACGCAACGCGGGCCGCTCGCGGCCCGCGCATTCATCAGGCGGTGACCGGGCCTTCGCGCCGCCGCGTGATGAATGCGCAATTCCTTCTCACCGACTCGATTCAAAGGACGTTTGCCTTGGCTACGCTCATCTGCGGCTCGCTCGCCTACGACAACATCATGACTTTCCAGGGCCGCTTCGGCGACCACATCCTGCCGGACCAGGTACACATGCTGAACATCAGCTTCCTGGTGCCGACGATGCGCCGCAACTTCGGCGGCTGCGCGGGCAACATCGCGTACGCGCTGAAGCTGCTCGGCGGCGACGCGAAGATCATGGCGACACTCGGCGAAGCCGACGCGCAGCTCTATCTCGATCGTCTCGATGCACTCGGTTTGTCGAAGGAATACGTGCGCGTGCTGCCCGACCAGCATTCGGCACAGTGCTTCATCACGACCGACCTCGGGAACAACCAGATCACCGCGTTCCACCCGGGCGCGATGATGGAATCGCACCTGAACCGCGCGGACCAGACGAGCGGCATCACGCTCGGCATCGTCGCGCCCGACGGCGCCGACGGCATGCGCCAGCACGCGGAGCAGTTCGCTTCGGCGGGCGTGCCGTTCGTGTTCGATCCAGGTCAGGGCCTGCCGATTCTCGAAGGTGTGGAGCTTCGTCACATGATTGAACTTGCCTCCTACGTGGCGGTCAACGATTACGAAGCCAAGTTGTTGAGCAACAAGACCGGTTGGTCGACCGAGGACATCGCGGGCCGCGTCAAGGCGCTGGTCGTGACGCGCGGTGAACAAGGCGCGCAGATTCATCATGAGCAGGGCATCGAGGAAATTCCGGTCGTGAAGGCGCGACAGGTCGTCGATCCGACCGGTTGCGGCGACGCGTTCCGGGGCGGCTTGCTGTATGGAATCGAAAACAAGCTTGGCTGGGAGAAGACCGGTCGTCTTGCCAGCCTGATGGGTTCGCTGAAAATCGAGCATCAGGGGCCGCAGACTTACGCGCCGACGCGCACCGAAATCGAAGAACGTTTCAAGCAGGCATTCGGAAGCAGCCTGTCGTAATGAGTGGAGCAAGGGAATGAGAAACATCAGTCGTATCGTGCTGACAGCAGCGCTCGTCAGCTCAGTGGCGATGTCGGGCTGCGCCTATAACAGCAGTTCGCCGGACGTCTATACGGCATCGCAGGCGCAGCGCGAAGAGACGGTACGCATGGCCACGGTCGAAAGCGTGCGCGGCGTGAAGATCAGCTCGAACAACGGCCAGCCGAGCGGCCTGGGCGCGATCGGCGGCGGCGCGCTCGGCGCGGTGGCCGGCAGCACGATCGGCGGCGGAACGGGGTCGATCCTGACCGGGATCGTCGGCGGTCTCGTGGGCGCGGTGGCAGGCAACGCGGTGGAGAACACCGCTGCGGTGAAGAACGGCCTCGAGATCACCGTGCGGCTCGATAACGGCGACATGCGCGCCATCACCCAAACGTCGACCGGAGAAGTGTTCCAGGCGGGCGAACGCGTTCGCCTGCTGTCGAGCGGCGGCGTGACGCGCGTCACGCACTGAGCGAACGAAAACGCGCGGATGTCGATCGACGTCCGCCTCAAGCGCATGCATCGAAGGAGGCATGCGCTTTTTTTCGCCCGCACGCGACGCTCATGAAAAACCCGCCGCTGACATCGGCCAGCGGCGGGTTTTGACCGGGTAGCACTACCCGGTCGCGAGACACATCGAGTGTGTCGAAGTACTGCGCTCGGTGCTTGGCTCCTGGCGCTTGCGCGCGAACTTACGGACGGCTGCCCGTCGGAAACGGCCATGCAGCAGCCGGGTTCAGCGCCGTCTTGACCGCCGAAGCCGGAGCTGGAGCTGCCGGAGTCGTCGCGGTGGTTGCCGGAGCTGCAGCGGTGCTCTTCTTCGCGGGGACAGCCTTCTTGACCGCAGCCTTTTTCGTGGCCGGGGCGGAAGTTTTCTTGGCAGCGGGCGGAGCAGCACTTTTGGTGGCAGCGGGTGCCGCAGCCTTTTTCGCAGCGGGCGCTTTCTTGGCAGCAGGGGCAGCCTTCTTGGCAGCAGGCGCCTTTTTCGCGGCAGCCTTCTTGGCGGGGGCCTTTTTGGCAGCAGCCTTTTTGGCAGGCGCGGCTTTCTTCGCCGCGGCCTTCTTGGCGGGCGCCTTCTTCGCAGCAGCCTTCTTCGCCGGCGCCTTCTTCGCGGCTACCTTCTTGGCGGCAACTTTCTTCGCCGCGGCCTTTTTCGCCGGCGCCTTCTTCGCGGCTACTTTCTTCGCGGCCGCTTTCTTCGCCGGTGCCTTCTTGGCTGCCACCTTCTTCACTGCGACTTTCTTCGCAGCGGCCTTCTTCGCCGGTGCTGCCTTCTTCGCGGCTACCTTCTTCGCCGGAGCGGCCTTCTTTGCCGCGGTTGCCTTCTTGGCGGCCGTCTTCTTCACGGCCGGTTTTGCTGCAGCCTTCTTGGCAGCGGGTTTTTTCTTGGCAAGTGCCATCATTTTCTCCTTCAGGTTTCGGATGAGAGTCAGTTCAAACAACACCCTTCGTCAAAACCCGCTTCCCGCATGCACGTCTCACGGCGCACGCTACGAAGCGGATTATTCATCGGCGTACGCTGATGGAGCCCGCTTACGCTAATGAATACGGCAAGGCGCGCCGTGCCCCGAGGCACCGCGCGCCAAATTGAGTCGACACCAAAAACCGGTGCCGGCAATCGCTTGATCGAACCGGCGGCGAGGCCGCCGGCGTTTTCCGGGGGGAAGTTTGCCCGTCCCACTGAAGGGTTCGCAAAACGCCTGTCATCTTTTTGGGCCGCTAAGCCACAAGGCGCACTTTGCATCAGGCGACCGTTCTCCTAAACCTTGACTGCAGATGCTCGCGTTGGTCGCGGCGGCACCTGCATCCCATCGATTTCCGTCTGCAACACGTCCTGGCTCGTTGTTATTCCCAGGTCAGCGCGCCGCCCGTTTGGTAATCAATCACGCGTGTCTCGAAGAAGTTGCGTTCCTTCTTCAAGTCGATCATCTCGCTCATCCACGGGAACGGGTTTTCCTCGTTCGGGTAGAGCGGGTCGAGGCCGATCTGCTGGCAACGACGATTGCAGATGAAGCGCAGGTAGCTCTTGAACATCGACGCGTTCAGGCCGAGCACCCCGCGCGGCATGGTGTCTTCAGCGTAGCGATATTCGAGTTCGACTGCCTGCTTGAAAATCTCGCGAATCTCTGCGCGGAACTCCGGCGTCCACAGTTGCGGTTCTTCCAGCTTGATCTGGTTGATCAGGTCGATGCCGAAGTTGCAGTGCATCGACTCGTCGCGCAGGATGTACTGGTACTGCTCCGCTGCGCCCGTCATCTTGTTCTGGCGACCCAGCGCCAGAATCTGCGTAAAGCCGACGTAGAAGAACAGGCCTTCCATCACGCAAGCGAACACGATCAACGACTTCAGCAATTTCTGGTCCGCTTCGAGCGTGCCGGTGGTGAAGGCGGGATCGGTGAGCGTCTGGATGAACGGAATCAGGAACTCGTCCTTCGCGCGGATCGAGTCGACCTCGTGATACGCGTTGAAGATTTCGCTCTCGTCGAGACCGAGCGACTCGACGATGTACTGGTACGCGTGCGTGTGGATCGCCTCTTCGAAGGCCTGGCGCAGCAGGAACTGGCGGCACTCCGGCGCGGTGATGTGGCGATACGTGCCGAGCACGATGTTGTTTGCGGCGAGCGAGTCGGCCGTGACGAAGAAGCCGAGATTGCGCTTCACGATGCGGCGCTCGTCATCCGACAGGCCGTTGGGGTCCTTCCACAGGGCGATGTCTCGCGACATGTTCACTTCCTGCGGCATCCAGTGGTTGGCGCAGCCCGCCAGATACTTTTCCCACGCCCATTTGTACTTGAACGGCACGAGCTGGTTGACGTCGGTCTTGCCGTTGATGATGCGCTTGTCGGCGACGTTCACGCGCGCTTCGCTCGCGGCCGCGATGGCGCCGGCGGAGGCCGCTGCGGGAGCGACGAAGTCGTTCGAGAAGATGTTGCTTGCGGACGAAGTATGTTGAGCAACCTGATGAGTGGCACGCGATGCTTCTTGCATGCCGGCAACCGTACCCGCGGCGTTGCGCAACACGTTGTGTTGCGAAGCGCTCGACGGAGCTACGGCAGTGGTCTCGTCATCCCAGTTGAGCATAAATTCTCACCATCAATTTAGATCGGTTTGTACCATCTTTTCATGAGCGATAAAAGAGCTTGCTCATGAAAATTCCTGTTTTGCGTTCGCGTTGCTACTTGCATACAACACTTTGCTCAACGCATCGTGTGTGAAGCCTCTCGCGATGTGTGTTGCTGCTTGTTTGCTTGCTCGTTCGAAGGGCTCTTCATCGAGCTTGCTTCGCGGTTCATGCTTCTGCTTTGCGGTCTTGCGGCGTTGCGTCGAAGCGTGCGACGAGAGGCATCGAAAGCGCATCGGTGACGATGCGAGTGACTGGCGATTTGCTGCGCTTCGCTTCGTCGTTCGAGCTTCGCTTCCACGCTCGGCGAGCACGCGACGATCACGCGTTTCGAATCGGCCGACGCTGCCTGAAGCGTCCGCATCGATCTGCCGGAAGCGCCGTTCGATGCGGCCTGAAGGACCTTCGCATGGCGCTGATGCGTTGCCGGAGTTTAGCATCCGCGGTCTTGAAATTCCACTAAATGTTGTGGCGTCGGAGGACGTTGACCACAAGCTATAGTGGGCCACGCCAAGCCCGCTAATCCGCGCTTCCGGCACCGTGTCAAGCGCTGCGAGCGCCTCGAAGCGAGCTACCGCGCCCTCAACGGCTCGAGCAGCGAGCGCAGATTGTTGTGGTCGATCTCGTGCATGAGCGCGAGCAGCCGACCGAGTTGCCCTTGCGGAAAACCCTCACGCGCGAACCACGCGAGGTAGTTGCCGGGGAGGTCCGCGAGAAGCCTTCCCTTGAACTTTCCATAGGGCATCGTCTGCGTGACGAGGCGCTGCAAATCTTCCGGGTCCATGTCGTTCGATCCTCGTTGTCGGTGAGCGGCGCAGTATCGCCGATTCGGTGTCGCGTACTGTGGCCCATCCCTCAGCGGTTGCTCCACATCGATGCCATAATCGCCGCTCCCGCCTGCCGCGATGTCCATCGATTCTCCATGCCGCTCGCCATCAAAGCCTTCGTCGCCCCTCTCATCGTCGCGTGCGCGATGTTCATGGAAAGCGTCGATGCGAACGTCATCGTCACCGCCATTCCCGAGATGGCCCGCGCCTTCGGCCGCGACCCCGTCACGCTGAAGATCGCGGTCACGAGCTACGTGCTCGGCCTCGGCGTGTTCATCCCGATCTGCGGCTGGGTCGCCGACCGCTTCGGCGCCCGCACCGTCTTTCGCACCGCCATCGGCGTGTTCGTCGTCGGGTCGCTGCTGTGCGCGGCATCCGGCTCACTCGCTACGTTTACGGTCGCGCGCTTCGTGCAGGGCGTCGGCGGCGCGATGATGGTGCCGGTCGGGCGCATCATCATCTTCCGCTCGGTGCGCCGCTCCGAGTTCATCCGCGCGATGAACTACCTGAGCGTCCCGGCGATGCTCGGCCCCGCCGTCGGGCCGCTGCTCGGCGGCTTCATCACGACCTACCTGCACTGGCGCCTGATCTTCTTCATCAACATCCCGATCGGCATCGCGGGCATCTATCTGACGAACCGCTATATCGCGAACTCGCGCGAGGAACATCCGGGGCGGCTCGACTGGTTCGGCTTCTTTCTCTCGGCAAGCGGCGGCACGCTGCTCTTGCTCGGTCTCTCGCTGGTCGGCGGCGAGCTCATGCCGAACAGCGTCGCCGGCGCGATGTGCGCGGGCGGCGCGGTGATGGTCGTGCTCTACTGGCTGCACTCGCGACGCACCGAACGCCCGCTCCTCGACCTGCGCTTCTTTCGCGTGCCGACCTTTCAGGCGAGCGTGCTCGGCGGATCGCTCTTTCGCATCGGACTCGGCGCGGTGCCGTTCCTGCTGCCGCTCGCGTTGCAGGAAGGGCTGCACATGACGGCGTTCAAGTCCGGTTCGATCACGTGCGCGTCGGCGTTCGGCGGCATGTTCATGCGCTCGCTCGCGTCGCGCGTGCTGCATCGCTTCGGCTTCCGGCACACGCTGATGGTCAACGCGGCGCTTTCCGGCCTCGCGATCGCAGCGTGCGGCATGTTCTTCCCGGGCACGCCGACGTGGGTGATCTGGACCGTCGTGCTGCTCGGCGGCTTCTTCCCTGCGTTGCAATTCACGAGCCTGAATTCGCTCGCGTATGCGGAAATCGAAACCCGCGATGTCGGCCGGGCGACGAGCCTCGCGAGTTTCATCCAGCAGGTGTCGCTGGGGCTCGGTGTGACCATCGCGGGGATCACGCTCGATATCTCGCAGAGCGTGCAAGGTCACGCGACGATCGTCTGGCCGGATTTCTGGCCGGCGTTTGTTGTCGTGGGCGCGTTCTCGTTTCTTTCGATTCCGGTGACGGCGAGGTTGTCGCGGGAGGCGGGGTCGGAGATTTCGCGGGGGACGCGAGGGTGAAGGTGGCTTGTGTTTGCGCGAGTAGCTTCTAACGAAGATAGTCCAAACAATTTCTCGCGGTTTTCAAAGTTCACCGTCGGCCGGGGAAAGACGTTTCTCGTCGCGAAGGCGGAAGGCGTCCCGCGCGATACCTCTAAGCCAATTCGACGGTTGTCATATTTAAACGCAAAATTGAAAGCTCCTCGACGGTAAAGATTAATCTTCGATTTGTTTAGCGAGCGCTGTGCAGGCGTTTGGTAAATATCAAATCTAGAATAATCTGAGGGAGCATTCGCATGATAAGGCGGTTCTTAGTCGCTCTTGCTTTTTTCTTATCCACTTTCACTTTAGTTAGTTGTAGCGGCGGTGATGGCCCTGATGCCGGCGTTGCGGCGAGTGGAAAGTCTGCGCAGTTAAAAAATACGGCGAAGGCTGCGGTTGGGGATAGTCGCGGTTATGCACTGACGGCGGGAATCTGGCCAGCTACACCGATCGGCGTCTGTTGGGAATTCGATGATAGTTTTATGTCAAGAACCGAATGGCAACGAGGTATCGTTAAGAAAGCGGTGGAGGATACTTGGGTCGCAAATTCAAATGTCTCGTTCACGGGGTGGGGCAAGTGCTCGGAGTATCCTAATTTCTATGGCATTCGCATCGCGCTCACAAACGGTGTACCAGGTTATTATTATAACAATATCGGGTACGAAAATAATAATTGGGCAAACGCGATGCGCCTGAATTTCGATCCCGGATCGTTTATGCAAGATTGCTATCGCGATCCCGAGCGGTGTATTCGAATTACCGCCGTGCATGAGTTTGGGCACGGATTAGGTTTTTCTCATGAGCAAAATCGCCCGGACAAACCGGAGAATTGCGCCGACGCGCCGCAGGGTAAGGACGGCGATATATCCTTTGGCGACTTCGATATGGAATCCGTCATGAGCTACTGCAATGCGCCAGGGGTCTGGATGGGCGACGGAATTCTAAGCGCCACTGACATAAAGATGGTCCAGCATTTTTACGGCAAAAAACCTCGCCTGATGTATGTCGTGAAGGCTTCGCAAACGCCACAGTGGATAGCTGTCTTTGAGATGGAAAATGCCACGTCGGTAGCGCAAATCCCCGCCGATCCAATGGTGGACGATGGCGTGACGCGTGTTATCACGCATATTGTATCCAGTCCCGACGACAAGTTTGTCTTCTATGTGAACCAACCGTGGAACCGGCCCGGCGCTCACGTCCACACTATCGACACGACGACGAACAAGATAATCAAGTCGACCGCAATCAATGAGGAAATCGTCGATTTAAAAGTGTCGCCCGACAGCAAGACGTTATATGTGCTCTGGGTGAATGACCAGAACCAGACTGGCGTACGTCTGTTTGACGCATCGAGTAATGCGGTTCTTGGCGACATTCCCTTGAGCAACGCAAAGCTTCTCGCCACACCTCGAGTTCAGAACGACGCGATATACGTCCTCACAGCTACAAGCGACTCCTCCGCTCAGAGCATCGCCAAAATCAGCGTGCCTGACCGTAAGGTAATTCGAACTTATGCCGTCGGACCTGCGGGAAAGAACGGGCTGAACCTCGGTCTTTCCATGGACGAAAAGAAAATATATTTCGTGGCTCACGAAATCACGGGCGACAGCACACCACGTATGGCCGCGCTCAATCTCGCAGATGGAACTTACTTCAAGTTGCCTCCGTTACCTGCGGGATTGGATGTGTTCGATATGCAGGTTTTGAACATGGAAGACATTCTTATAGGAACGCATATCGACTCGATGGGACCCCGTATTTACAACATCGAAACCGGGAAGGTAAGCGTAGTCCACTCCGGATCAAATCAAGATGGTCCATATTTATACGTTTATTCCCCCGACAGCGGGCAGAACATTTACACAATGTCCGACGGCCGATACGGCGGCAATCTCAACTGGTTCTCGCGGCAGCAAGACCTGAGTTACTCGGGCGGCGACATTCACATGTATTCGTTCCAAATGTACAGCTTTGCGCAAAAGCGTCCCTTCACGCTCGTTCATTAACGAATTTTGATTACATCCACCCACTCCGCGGCAGACGTGCCGATTGTCGGGCCGACCAAGCCACCGGGGCGGCGCGATATAGGTATTCGGCTGCGCAAATTCACAGCTTCGAAACAGTCGACACGTCACGCGTATGGCACGCCCTTGCGTTGCCCATGACCAAACGTCTAATGCACTCTTTAACGATAGGAAGATCAATGACACGCCAAAGCAAACACTGTGAAACCGCCCGCCTGCCGGCCCGTCACGCGAACCTCGTTACGGCGCTACTACTGAGCGCCGTTCCTGCCATCGCTCTTTACGCATCGGCTGCAGACGCACAGGCGCTATCCGCTGCGGGCGGCAAAGCCAATCGCCCCAGTATCGCTATCACGGCCAATGGCACGCCGGTCGTCAACATCGTCGCGCCGAACGCGGCCGGCCTTTCGCACAACAAGTTCACCGACTACAACGTCGGCGCAGCCGGCCTCGTACTCAACAACAGCCGCACGGCTGTACAGACGCAACTCGGCGGCGTGATCGCAGGCAACTCGCAACTCGGCGCGAAACCAGCGAAGGTGATCCTCAACGAAGTCATCGGCGCGAATCCCACGATGCTCAACGGAACGACCGAGATCGCCGGCAAATCGGCGCATCTCATCGTCGCGAACCCGAACGGCATCACCGTGAACGGCGGTGGTTTCATCAACGCGCCGCGAACCACGCTGACAACCGGCAAGGCGACGTTCGACTCACTGGGCAACATCACGAATATCGACACCACAAGAGGCCGCATCGAAATCCAAGGCAAGGGCCTCGACGCGACGCGTATCGACCAACTAGATCTGATCGCGCGCAGTATCGTGGTGAACGCTGCACTGCACGCCGACGGCGCCAAGGTCGTGGGTGTCGGTGGCGTCACGCGTCATAGCCTGGCGTCCGGCGCAACGCAGTCGGCCGTGGAAGCCGGCCTGACGGCAGAAGGCTCGGCGCCGCGCACCGTCGCCATCGACGTCTCGAAACTCGGCAGCATGTACGCGAATTCGATCCGTCTCGTCGGCTCGCGGGATGGCGTGGGCGTGAACGACAACAACGGCGCCGGCACTCCTGTCTCAGCGAGGTCGATGCCCGAGTGGGGCATCGATAGCGGACGAATCAACGTGAATGGCCTGATCCAGGCGGGTTCGGGTGGCGCATCGTTCTCGACCGGCAGCCTGACAGTTATCGGGAAGACCGGGACGGTATCTTCGGCGCGCGGCCTTTCAGTCTCAGGCGGGACCAGAAATGAAGGCAATATCCTCGCGCGCACGCTCTCGGTCGAAAACCTCGACAACAGCACCGGCACCCTCAAGACCACCGGCAAGATGAGTGTTTCCGGCAGTACTGAAAACACCCTCGGCCGAATTGATGTGGGCTCGGCGTCGTTCGTGGGTGCGGTCAGCAACGACCGTGGCGTGATCCACTCCGCGGGAAAGCTGAACGCCGCAGGGCTCGTCAACAATATCCTCGGCGAGATCTCCGCACAGTCCATCGCGATCGACGGCAGGCTGTACAACGAACACGGCGGCCTGCTCCGCTCCGGTTCGACAATCAAGGTCAACGGCTACACATCGAACAACGACGGCACGATCGAATACGTCAGTTCCGCCAAATTCGCAAACCCGGTGGACGGCGTCGTGACAAAGCTCAAGCCAGGCAACGTGTCGATGCGCTGATCAAACAGCGCTGCGACTCGCCTTCGGCGTGGGTCGGCGGCGTGCCAGATTTAGCGGGGCCGAACGTCGCGTTCGGCCCCGCGTCCGTTCTTTTGATGGCGTGGAAGGACAAGAGCTAGCGGCCACGTTGTGGGAGATTGAACACGCACGTTCCGCTTCGCCGCCATCGCTTCCCCCTCAAGCCGGCACGCCTACTTTCAACTCTTCCGGCCTCGCAACACCATGCTTTTCCGCGCCTTTCCCGCCATTTCGATCAACAAGCACCGCTCGCTCACGGCAGCTCTCCTCGTTTGGTCAACGCTGCCGCACAGCGAGGCGCGGGCGCAACGAGCGCCGGTCGATATCCCGTCCCTCACGAACTACCAGCCGAGCCAGGAACAACGGCTCGACGCGGTACTGGATGCCGCCGTCCCGCGACCGAGCGCGCTCTCCGCATCGACCAGCGACGATCCCCCCTCGCTGGCATTACCGCTGGAAATGTCGTGCATGGTCGTCCGTGACGTCGATTGGCGAGGCGCACTCCCATTTCCCTGGCTGACCACGCTCGCCCGCATCGAAGGCGAATGCATCGGCGAGCAGGGTCTTCGCGTTCTTCAGGACTGGCTCTCACGCGAACTCATCGCACGCGGCTTCATCACGACGCGCCTCAACATCCCGAAGGACGAATTTCAGGACGGCCATCTCGTCGTGCAAATCGTCCCGGGGACGATCGGCAAGATCCGCGACGAAGGCGGCGGCATCGGCTGGCAGCCCGCCGCGTTTCCGACCGGACCCGGAGACGCGCTCAATGTGCGCGACCTGGATCAGGCGATGGAAAACATGCTTCGCCTTCCGGGACAAAGCGGCGTGAACTTCGATCTCCTTCCCGGCGCGAGGCTGGGCGCGACCGACATCGTGATCGTTCATCCCGAGGAATCGAAGCGCTGGCATGTGGTTTTGAATGCCGACAATCAGGGCGTCGCGGCAACCGGACGCAATCAGGTCGGCGCAACCGTCGCGATCGATTCACCGCTGCATCTTTATGACCAGTTGATCGTGGGCTTGAACAACGACGCCGAACTCAACAACCACGAGGTCGCGTCGAATGCCAAAAGCGCCGCGTGGAACGTGCCGCTCGGCTACGCGTCCTTGTCGATCGGCGCGAGTGAATGGTCGTCGAAGCAAACCATCGCGGACGTCGGCCCGGATTATCCGTACCGCAGCCGCACACGGCGCTTCGACTTCGGTATCGGCTTCGCGCCTTACCGTTCGCAAGACGCAAAAGGCGCGCTGCAGTTCAAGATCGTGCGCCGTCAGGAGATCAATACCGTCGGCGATGCGCCGATTGCCACGCAGAACCACGACATCACGGGTTATGAAGCCAACTTTGCCCATCAGCAGGAACTCGCCTGGGCATCGGTGAGAGCGGGCGCGGGAGTGCGGGGAAGTCTCGCGGGTGTGAGCCGCGACCCCGGCCATGTCTACGGCCATGCGAACTGGAACGGCCGATACTGGATTCTTGGCACGAACACGTCGATCGACGTCCCGTTCGAAGCCGGCGAGCGACGCTTCGGCTATCGCGGCACACTGTCGGTGCAGTGGTCGCCCATGCCGATTCCATCGACCGAATACCTGCAACTCGGAGGACGCTACACCGTCCGTGGCTTCGATGGCAACTCGGTTCTCTCGGCAGAAAGCGGCTGGGTATGGCGCAACGAAATCGCGACGGGGGCGTTCGCCGGCAGCGAAGCCTATGTGGCGCTGGACACTGGACGTGTGAGCGGTCCTTCGGCTGGGGAACTGACCGGCCAGACGCTTGCCGGAACCGCTCTCGGATTGCGAGGCACGTATAAAACGTTCGGATACGACGCTTCACTTGGCCTGCCGCTTGTCAAACCTTCGGGATTCAAGGCTCGGACCGCGTTCCTCGGCCTGTCCTTGACGGCTCGCATCTGAACGAAGCGTTTTGGCTTTCGCTTTCACGTCATCGCCGCGTCGCGTGTACTGGATCAGTCTTGGGCCGACAAAACGCAAAAGGCCGGCAGAAAGCGTCCGATTCGCCCCGAAGTGCAGGGCAAACCTGGAAACGTTCTGCCGGCCAAAAACCACAGCGTGGTTGCGGACGAAGCGGACTTACCGAGGAAACGTCCGACTACCGCGCCTCATAGCTATTACTGGCAAGCCTCGCACTCATCGAACCCCGGATCGCCCGGACGCATCATGCACACCGGCCCGTCGGCTTCGGGCGCTGCCGCTACGGCCGGAGCCGTCGCTGCTGCGGCGTTGAAGCCACCCGCCGACGCACCGCCTGCACCCGTCGAGCCGAAGCCCGCACCCGACATGCCGCTCGCGCCGCCGCCCGACTCCCCCGACGGCACCGCATTCAGCGCGCCGTGCGCGACGGTCGACTTCTCGACGCTCGTCGCCGACATCGTGCGGAGGTAGTAGGTCGTCTTCAGGCCGCGCAGCCACGCGAGCTTGTAGACCTCGTCGAGCTTCTTGCCCGACGCGCCCGCCATGTAGATGTTCAGCGACTGCGCCTGATCGATCCACTTCTGACGGCGCGCCGCCGCTTCCACGACCCACTTCGCATCCAGTTCGAACGCCGTGGCGTAGATCGCGCGCAGGTCGGCCGGGATGCGGTCGATGCGCGAAAGCGTGCCGTCGAAGTACTTCAGGTCGGAGACCATCACTTCGTCCCACAGGCCGCGCGTCTTCAGGTCACGCACCAGGTAGTCGTTCACGACCGTGAACTCGCCCGACAGGTTCGACTTCACGTACAGGTTCTGGAACGTCGGCTCGATGCACGCCGAGACGCCGATGATGTTCGAGATCGTCGCCGTCGGCGCGATCGCGACGCAGTTGGAGTTGCGCATGCCGTGCGCCGCGATGCGCGAACGCAGCGCTGCCCAGTCCATCGTTTCGCTGTCGTCGACTTCGACGTAGCCGCCGCGCTCTTCGGCCAGGAGCTTCAGCGAATCCTTCGGGAGGATGCCGCGATCCCACAGCGAGCCGCGGTAGCTCGAGTAGCGGCCGCGCTCTTCCGCCAGTTCCGTCGACGCGTAGTACGCGTAGTAGCAGACCGCTTCCATCGACGTATCGGCGAACTTGACCGCTTCGTCCGACGCGTACGGCGTGCGCAGCAAGTGCAGGCAGTCCTGGAAGCCCATGATGCCCATGCCGACCGGACGATGCTTCAGGTTCGAGTTACGCGCCTTGGCGACGGCGTAGTAATTGATGTCGATCACGTTGTCGAGCATGCGCATCGCGACCTTGATGGTGCGCTTCAACTTGTCGTGATCGAGCGCCAGCGTGCCGTCGGCCTGCTTCGACAGGTGCGCGACGAGGTTCACCGAACCCAGGTTGCAGACGGCGATCTCGGTGTCGCTCGTGTTCAGCGTGATTTCCGTGCACAGGTTCGACGAGTGGACGACGCCCACGTGCTGCTGCGGCGAACGGATGTTGCACGGGTCCTTGAACGTGATCCACGGATGGCCGGTTTCGAACAGCATGCCGAGCATCTTGCGCCACAGTTGCGCCGCCGGAATCTTCTTGAACAGCTTGATCTCGCCGCGCGCCGCCTTCTCTTCGTAAGCCGTGTAAGCCTTCTCGAACGCCGCGCCGAACAGGTCGTGCAGGTCCGGGCAGGTCGCCGGCGAGAAGAGCGTCCAGTCGCCGCCTTCGTGCACGCGCTTCATGAACAGGTCGGGAATCCAGTTCGCCGTGTTCATGTCGTGAGTGCGTCGGCGGTCGTCGCCGGTGTTCTTGCGCAGTTCCAGGAACTCTTCGATGTCCAGGTGCCACGTTTCCAGATACGCGCACACCGCACCCTTGCGCTTGCCGCCCTGGTTCACCGCGACGGCCGTGTCGTTCACCACCTTCAGGAACGGCACCACGCCCTGCGACTTGCCGTTCGTGCCCTTGATATGCGAGCCGAGCGCGCGAACGCGCGTCCAGTCGTTGCCGAGGCCGCCCGCGAACTTCGACAGCAGCGCGTTTTCCTTCAGCGCTTCGTAGATGCCGTCGAGGTCGTCGGCAACCGTCGTCAGGTAGCACGACGACAGTTGCGAGCGGCGCGTGCCGGAATTGAACAGCGTCGGCGTCGACGACATGAAGTCGAAGCTCGACAGCACGTTGTAGAACTCGATCGCTCGCGCTTCGCGGTCGATTTCGTTCAGCGCGAGGCCCATCGCGACACGCATGAAGAACGCCTGCGGCAATTCGATGCGCTTGCCGCCTTCCGTGTGCAGGAAGTAGCGGTCATACAGCGTCTGCAGGCCGAGATAGCCGAATTGCAGGTCGCGGTCCGCGTCGAGCGCGGCGCCGAGACGCTTCAGGTCGAATTGCTGGAGCTTTTCGTCGAGCAGTTCAGCTTCCACGCCTTGCTTGATGAAGAGCGGGAAGTACTCGGCGTAGCGCTCGCCCATGGCGCCTTGCGGGACTTCGTCTTCCAGGATCTCGCGGCGGATCGTGTGCAGCAGGATGCGCGCCGTGACCTGGCTGTACGCCGGGTCCTTCTCGATCATCGTGCGGGCCGCGAGGATGGCCGAGTCGTAGACCTGGCTCATCGGCACGCCGTCGTACAGGTTCTTCACCGTTTCCGCGACGATCGGATCGGCGTTGACCACATCGCCCAGGTTCGCGCACGCCTCGACGATGCGCGCCTTCAGCGCGTCGAGGTCGAGCGGACGGGAGACGCCGCCATCGATCACGTTGATGCCGAGCGCGTTCGCCTTCACTTCCGGCGCGTGTGCGCGCTCCTGCGTGCGCTTCTCGCGATACAGCACGTAGGCACGCGCGACGTTGTGCTCGCCGCCGCGCATCAGCGCGAGCTCGACCTGATCCTGGATGTCTTCGATATGGAACGTGCCGCCGTTCGGACGGCTGCGCACGAGCGCGCGCACGACGCTCTGCGTCAGTTGCTCGACCAGCTCGCGCACGCGCGCGGAAGCTGCGCCCTGCCCGCCGTTCACCGCGAGGAACGCCTTCGTCACGGCGATCGCGATCTTCGACGGCTCGAACGACACCACGGTCCCGTTACGACGGATGACCTTGTAGTCGGCGAGCGTCGTGGTCGGCGCGAGCGCCTGCGCGCCCGGCTGCTGGCTGCCCGCCTGCCGTGCGGATACGCCTTCGTAGGAGGTCGTGGCGTTGTCGGTGGTTTGCATGTGCAAAACTCCTGGTGTTCGAATGGTGCGGAACGTCGTCCGCGGATTTATGACTTATGCCGCGTGAGGTGTCTCACGGAGACACCTCACGCGGATGATGGAATGTGAAAACGGCCCGCCGCGAATGCGTTTACTGCGCGGACCCGGCCGTCTTGCCCCGCGCTCGCGCGGGTGGCTTCGGTCGACGCAAACTGCCTTCACTTGCCTGCCTTCTTCACGGTCTTTCTCGCTGGCACTCGATGCGGTTCGTGGCGAACCGCACCGCCCCGGGCCAGCCAACTTCCTTCACGCCGGAAAGCCAACGGCGCCGGCTCTGGGAGCGGGCGCCGCCTCAACAACACAAGATGTAGTGCGTTTTACGTCTCTGGGCACCAAGTATAGTGAACTTCAGCGCACTCTCAAAAAGATTTATTTGCCTGTCGAATACCTGGGAGGGATTGACTTTTGCTTTCGCAAAGCACGGCAAGGCCTCGGGCGTTTCCCGTGCTGCGATGCAACGAGAATGACTTTACGCGGGGTCGAGGTAGGGGAAGAAGCAAGGCGCGAGACCGCTCGCGCGTTGCAGACGCCGCCAGTCGAAGTGAGGACCGGGATCGGTCTTGCGGCCGGGCGCGATATCGGAATGGCCGGCGAGCGCATCGATCGGATAGCGCGTGGTCAGCGCATCGACGAGCACATGCAGCGCGTCGTATTGCGCGTGCTCGAACGGGAAGCGATCGCTGCCTTCCAGTTCGATGCCGATCGAGAAGTCGTTGCAGCGCTCGCGTCCGCGAAAGCTCGACACGCCCGCGTGCCACGCGCGCTCGTTGCACGAGACGTACTGCTCGATCGCGCCATCGCGACGAACCACGAAATGCGCGGACACGCGCACGCCGCGCAGTTGCTCGAAGTACGGATGGGCGTCGTGGTCGAGGCGGTTCTGGAAGAAGTCCCGGATGGCGTCGCCGCCGAAGTCGTCGGGCGGCAGGCTGATGTTGTGCACGACGATGAGCGTCGGCTCGATCGCGCCCGGCCGCGCCTCGAAGTTCGGCGACGGCAAGCGCGTCGCGGTGGATAGCCAGCCGTCGGCGTCGACCGAAGCGGGCGCTCCGGCGCGCTCGGGTTGCGTCATCGCGCGTCGCGGCCGGACGGGCGAGCCGCGTGGCGATGCGCGTGGTCGGAGCAACAGAACCGTTGGCCGGCCACGACCAGCGATTCGCTGCTCGGCGTATGCACGCCGCACTCGACGCAACGCACGAGCGGATCGGTCAGTTGCGGCGAACTGCCGGCACCGTTGCCGCTGCGCCGGTACGTGCCGCCAGCCGTGCCGGCGCCAGCACCGCTGCCCGGTTGCGCGCCGGCTTGGGCACGCGCATTCGCGCGGCGCAGCTTGCGGAACAGCCACTGGCTCGCGAAGAACAAAAAGATCAAGAGAAGAAGTTGTCGCATGGCGTTACTAATATAAGTAGGCTGCCCGGCTCAGACGACGGCACGGTGCAGCAGCACTTCGAATACGAAGCGGCTGCCGACATAAGCGAGCAGCAGCGCGACGAACGAAGCGAGCACCCAGCGCAACGCGGCACGCCCGCGCCAGCCGGAAACGCGGCGCGCAGTCAGCAGCGCGCCGAACATGAGCCACGAGAGAAACGCGAACACCGTCTTGTGATCGAGCTTGATCGCGCGATCGACGAGTTGTTCGTTGAAGGCGATCCCCGACACGAGCGTGAGCGTGAGCAGGACGAAGCCCGCCGCGATCAGCCGGAACAGCAGTTTTTCGAGCGTGAGCAGCGGCGGCAGGGTATCGAGCCAACTGGTAAGCCAGCTATTCGACGTATGACGCGCGGCCAGCCCGCGCATGCCCTGCAGCCGCCTTTCGACCATCAGCATCAGGATCGCGTGGAGCGCGGCGATCGCGAACAGACCGTACGCGATGTTGGCGATCAGGAAGTGCAGCTTGAACATGGGCGCTGCCGAATACGGCAGCACGCGCACGCCGCCGAACAGCAGCGGCATCAACGACGCGACGCACGCGAGCGGCAGCACCAGAAGCCGCAAGCCGTCGAGCGGAAAGAAAAAGCTTTCGATCCAGTAGATGCCCGCGCCGAGCCAGAACATGGCCGAGAGCGCGAAGGCAAAGCCGAACACCATCGCGTTTTGCGGGAAGATGGTGGTATGCAGCAGGACGCCATGCACGAGGAGCGCTATAAATAATAGAGCGCGCCCGATTCCGCTCATGCCTGACGCCTTCGACGCCCGCGCGCTCGGCACCGGCGCGCCCGCGGGAACGCCCGCCAGCGCGGGCCCGAGGGCCGTGTGGCGATGCGCGCGCCAGCCCGCTACGGCAAGTCCGCCGTAGAGAAGCGCAGTGAGGGCATACAGTACAATATCCATGTCCGAAGTTTACACTAGGCCCCGAACTCACGACGTCTTCCCCTCCCGCCGTCAAGGGCGAGAGCGGGCGCCACGGCGAGGCCGCACTCTCTACCGATCCCATGCTCGACAATCTGACTCAACGGATGGCGCGCGTCGTCAAGACGCTGCGCGGCGAGGCCCGGCTCACCGAGGCTAACACGCAGGAAATGCTGCGCGAAGTGCGCCTGGCGTTGCTCGAGGCCGACGTCGCGCTGCCGGTCGTGCGCGAATTCATCGCGAAGGTGAAGGAAAAGGCGCTCGGCGAAGAAGTGATGTCCAGCCTGTCGCCGGGCCAAGCGCTGGTCGGCGTCGTGCAGCGCGAACTGACGGCGGTGATCGGCGGCGACTACGAAGGCAAGGCGGTCGAGCTGAATCTCGCCGTCACGCCGCCCGCCGTGATCCTGATGGCCGGCCTGCAAGGCGCCGGCAAGACCACGACCACCGGCAAGCTCGCCAAGCTCCTGCGCGAGAAGTACAAGAAGAAGGTGCTGACGGTTTCCGTCGACGTCTACCGCCCCGCCGCCATCCAGCAGTTGAAGACGGTGACCGAGCAGGTCGGCGCGGACTTCTTCCCGTCCGAGCCGAACCAGAAGCCCGCGGACATCGCGCTCGCGGCCGTCGACTGGGCGAAGCGCCACTACAACGACGTGCTGATCGTCGATACGGCCGGGCGCCTCGGCATCGACGAAGCGATGATGAACGAGATCACCGAGCTTCATACGCTGCTCAAGCCGGCTGAAACGCTCTTCGTCGTCGATGCGATGCTCGGCCAGGACGCCGTCAACACCGCGAAGGCGTTCAACGACGCACTCCCGCTCACCGGCGTCGTGCTCACCAAGCTCGACGGCGACTCGCGCGGCGGCGCGGCGCTCTCCGTGCGCCACGTGACAGGCAAGCCGATCAAATTCGTCGGCGTCGCGGAAAAGCTCGACGGCCTCGAAGTCTTCCATCCGGATCGGATGGCGAACCGGATTCTCGGCATGGGCGACATCCTCGCGCTCGTCGAGGAAGCGCAGCGCGGCGTCGATACGAAGGAAGCGCAAAAGCTCGCCGACAAGGTCAAGAAAGGCGGCGACTTCGACCTGAACGACTTCAAGGCACAGCTTTCGCAGATGAAGAACATGGGCGGCCTGTCGTCGCTGATGGACAAGCTGCCGGCCCAATTCCAGCAGGCCGCACAGGGCGCGGACATGGGCGTCGCCGAGAAGCAGATGCGCCGCATGGAAGGCATCATCAATTCGATGACGCTCAAGGAGCGCGCGAAACCCGAGCTGATCAAGGCCGCGCGCAAGCGCCGGATCGCGGCGGGCGCGGGCGTGCACGTGCAGGACGTCAACCGCATGCTGAACCAGTACGAGCAGATGCGCGGCATGATGAAGAAGTTGAAGGGCGGCAACCTGCAGAAAATGATGCGCGGCATGAAGGGCATGATGCCCGGCATGCGTTAATCTGCGTTTTTCGAAACCCGCGCCTCGCCGCCAGTCCGCGGCGTGCGCGGGTTTATCATATGGCGCTCGCCGCCGTTTTTTCCCACACTAGGTATTCACGCCACCGCGCCGTTTCCCTTATGAATCGCGAAGAAGCTCTCCACATTTTCAGCCACTCCGAAGAGATCGTTTCGGCGGCTGCGGTCAACGCGTCGATCGGGCGCATGGCGCACGACATCCGCGCGGCGACGAGCGAGGAGTTCCCGCTCGTCCTCTCCGTGATGGGCGGCGCGGCGGTATTCACCGGCATGCTGCTGCCGCATCTCGATTTCCCGCTCGAGTTCGATTACATCCACCTGACGCGCTATCGCAATGCGATCAAGGGCGGCAGCGAGATGCAATGGCGCGTGGCACCGGCGGAATCGGTGAAGGATCGCGTGGTGCTCGTGCTCGACGACATCCTCGATGAAGGCGAAACGATGGCTGCGATCCGCGACCGCATCATGCTGATGGGCGCGAAACAGTTTCTGTCGGCGGTCTTGTGCGAGAAGATCATTCCGAAGGCCAAGCCGCTGCGTCCGGATTTCTGCGGATTCGAAGTGCCGGACCGCTATGTGTTCGGCTGCGGCATGGATGCGAAAGGTTACTGGCGCAACCTGCCGACGATTCGTGCGCTGACTGAAGGCGCCTGATATTGAACGTGTAGTTGAAAAAACGGCCAATCCGACGATTGGCCGTTTTTTTATAGTTGGTGCACGAAGGTGCGTATCCCCGCCAGCATCATCTCGACCGAAATCGCGACGAGCACCAATCCCATCAGACGCTCGAAGGCGGTGACCGCCCGCTCGCCGAGCCAGTGCTGAATCTTCTCGGCCAGCGTCAGCACGATCGCGCAGACGATCATGGTGACCGTCAGCGCGCCGATCCATTCCAGCATCTTGCCCGGCGCCTGCGACGTGAGCAGCATCACCGTCGCGAGCGCCGACGGACCGGCGAGCGCCGGAATCGCGAGTGGCACGATCAGCGGCTCGCCGCCGCGCGAATCGCCGCCCATCGGGCCGTCGGGATGCGGAAAGATCATTCTGAGCGCAATCAGAAACAGCACGATCCCGCCGCCAAGCCGCAGCGACAAATCAGTGAGACTCATCGCGCGCAGGAAACGGTCGCCGACCAGCATGAACAGCAGCAGGATGCCGAACGCAATCGCGATTTCCCGCAGGATCACGATGCGCCGCCGCTCGGCCGCCACTCCGCGCAATGCGTTGATGAAGATCGGAATGTTGCCGAGCGGATCGGTGATCAGGATCAGCAGCACCGTCGCCGACAGGAAGTTGTATTGCACGTTACTTCGCCAGGGCCGCACGCACCTTCTCGATCACCACGCGCGCCGCGTCGTCCACCGGCAACAGCGTGGCCTCGGTGTCGCGACGCGCCTGGTATTCGAGCTTGCCTTCCTTGAGCCCGCGGTCGCCGATCACGAGCCGGTGCGGCACGCCGATCAGTTCCCAGTCGGCGAACATCACGCCCGGGCGCTCGCCGCGATCGTCGAGGATCACGTCGATGCCCGCTTCCAGCAGCGTCGCGTACAGTTTGTCGGCCTGCTCGCGCACGGCGTCACTGCGGTCGTAGCCCATCGGGCACAGCACGACTTCGAACGGCGCGATCGCTTCCGGCCAGATGATGCCCTTCTCGTCGAAGTTCTGTTCGATCGCCGCGCCCAGGACGCGCGTCACGCCGATGCCATAGCAGCCCATCTGCATCGGCGCAGGCTTACCGTTTTCGTCGAGAAAAGTGGCGCCCATCGAATCCGAATACTTGGTGCCGAGCTGGAACACGTGGCCGACTTCGATGCCGCGGCAGATCGCGAGCGTGCCTCGGCCGTCCGGCGACGGATCGCCCTCGACGACATTGCGGATATCCGCGACCACCGGTTCCGGCAAGTCGCGGCCCCAGTTCACGCCGGTCGTGTGGAAGTCGACTTCGTTCGAGCCGACCACGAAGTCGCTCATGTTCGCGACCGTGCTGTCCGCGATCACCTTCACCGGCTTCTTCGTGCCGACCGGGCCGAGATAGCCCGGCGGCGTGCCGAACCACTCGATGATTTCCTGCTCGGTTGCGAAACGGTAGCCCGCGAGACCCGGCTGCTTGTGCGCCTTGATGTCGTTGAGCGAATGGTCGCCGCGCAGCATCAGCAGCCAGATGGTCGGCTCGGCGCCTTCGTTCTCTGTGGCGAGCACGATCGACTTGATCGTGCGCTCAAGCGGAATGTTCAGATATTCCGCGACCGCTTCGCACTTCGCCTTGGCCGGAGTCGGGGTCTTCTTCATTTCTTCCGCAGGCGCCGCGCGCGTGGCTGCGAGCGGCAGCGCGTCGGCCGCTTCGACGTTCGCCGCGTAGTCCGAGCTCGGGCAATATGCGATGGCGTCTTCGCCCGTATCGGCGATCACGTGGAATTCGTGCGAACCGCTGCCGCCGATCGAGCCGTTATCGGCCGCGACCGCGCGGAACTCCAGCCCGATGCGCGAGAAGATGCGCACATAGGCGTCGAACATCTTGCGATAGGACTCGGCGAGCCCGGCCATGTCCTTGTCGAACGAATATGCGTCCTTCATGATGAACTCGCGGCCGCGCATCACGCCGAAACGCGGACGGATCTCGTCGCGGAACTTCGTCTGGATCTGGTAGAAGTTCACCGGCAACTGGCGATAGCTCTTGATCTCACGACGCGCGATGTCGGTCACGACTTCCTCGTGCGTCGGCCCGATCACGAACTCGCGCTCGTGACGGTCCTTCATGCGCAGCAGTTCCGGCCCGTACTGCTCCCAGCGGCCCGACTCCTGCCACAACTCGGCCGGCTGCACGGCCGGCATCAGCAATTCGAGCGCGCCCGCACGATTCATTTCTTCACGCACGATGGCCTCGACCTTGCGGATCGAGCGCAGGCCGATCGGAAGGTAATCGTAGATACCGCCCGCGACGCGGCGGATCATGCCGGCGCGCATCATCAGCTTGTGGCTGACGATCTCGGCGTCGGCGGGGGCTTCTTTCAGGGTAACGATGAAGAAACGCGATGCTTTCATTGAAGAAATTTTCCAAATGCGAAGCGCGCCGAAGTGCCGGCTGGCGGCGTGAAGGCGTGCAGAACGAGTGAACGACGGGACAGCCAGCGGGAAGAAGAATCTGCCGCTGGCCTGAATGCCCGGCGAAAGGTGTACCCGGATTCGGGTTCGTGCCGGTGCGCCAGGCCCGTTATCTGTTTATAATCAAAGCAATTTTAAAGGATTCGAAGGTGGTTGTATGCTCGATCGTGAAGGCTTTCGCCCGAACGTCGGCATCATCCTCTTGAACGCGCGCAACGAAGTGTTTTGGGGCAAGCGGCTGCGTGAACATTCCTGGCAGTTTCCGCAAGGGGGCATCAAGTACGGCGAGACCCCTGTGCAAGCGATGTATCGGGAGTTACACGAAGAAACCGGCTTGCTTCCGGAGCACGTCAAGGTCGTGGGTCGTACCCGCGACTGGCTGCGTTATGAGGTGCCGGACAAGTTCATCAAGCGCGAGGTGCGCGGCCATTATCGTGGCCAGAAACAGATCTGGTTTCTGCTGCGAATGGTAGGCCGCGATTGCGACATCTGCCTGCGTGCGACAGACCATCCGGAATTCGATGCCTGGCGCTGGAACGAGTATTGGGTCCCGCTCGACGCGGTGATCGAGTTCAAGCGTGACGTTTATCAACTGGCGCTCACCGAGTTGTCGCGCTTCCTGCGGCGGACCGCCGCGAGAAGTGAACGCAGTGAGCGTATCGCACATCATGGACCGCGCTATCCGCGCGTCATCCAGACGATGACGATCGAGGCACCCTCGGTTTCCGCGGCCGGCACCGCGATTGAGGCAGAATGCTCGGTCGAGGAAGTGCATGTTTTCGCGCAGCGTCCGTTGCGCGACTGACACCGCCCTTTCTTGCAAACTTTTCCACTCAGCATGACTCAAAGCGGCGACACGGCAACGTGTCCCGCTTTTTTCCGCGCAGCGCGGGTCGCTTGCCAACCGTTGCGCGCGGATGTTTCCGGGAAGACCTAATTGAAAGCCATCGCATTATTCGCGGCATCCGCGGCAGCACTTGCCGTGCTCGCCGGTTGTTCCAGTTCCAAGGGTCCGTCCAACCAGGACGACGGCGCGTTCACCTATCTCCTGGATCGCAAGCCGGAATGGACCGAAAACAAGGTCGAGAACCTGCCGCCGCTCCCGCAGGCGTCGAACCTGCTGGCGTTCAACGTTTCGCAGAATACGCCGCTGATTTTTTCGGTCGATAAAACGTCGATTTCCGTCGGCACCGATGGCGTCGTGCGCTATACGGTGGTCGTCACGAGCCCGGCGGGCGCGCGAAACGTGAACTACGAAGGGATTCGCTGCGATAACTACGAGTGGCGCCTGTACGCGAGCATCAACGACGAACAAAACGCGTGGGATCGCACAGTCGCCAACGACTTCCGGCGCATCGAGAACGGCGAGTTGAACGCGTATCACGCGGCGCTGTACCAGGATTACTTCTGCACGAGCAAGATGCCGACGGGCTCCGCCAGGGAAATCGTCAACGCAATCCAGTACAAGCGCCCGCAGAGCTTGCAGTATCGGTGACGTAGCGCTTCCGTCGTTAAAAAGCCCGCTGACCTTTCAGAGTCAGCGGGCTTTTTCTTATACCAGTACCAGATTGTCGCGGTGGATCAGTTCAGGCTCGAGCATGTAGCCGAGCACCGTTTCAATCTCCGCGCTCGGCCGCCGATGAATCAGCCGCGCCTCCGAGCTGCTGTAGTTCGTGATGCCGCGCGCGACTTCCTGCCCGCCGGCGTTCACGCACGCGATCACCTCGCCGCGGGCAAACGCGCCCTTCACGTCGATCACGCCGATCGGCAGCAGGCTCTTGCCGCCTTCGGTGAGCTTTTCGACCGCGCCGTCGTCGATCACGACGTGGCCGCGCACCTGCAGATGATCGGCCATCCACTGCTTGCGGGCCGCGATCCGCGCCGTGCGCGCGATGAGTTGCGTGCCGATCATCTCGCCCGATGCCAGCCGCGTGAGAACGTCCGATTCCCGTCCGCTCGCGATCACGGTATTCGCACCGCTGTGCGCAGCGCGTTTCGCCGCGAGTATCTTGGTGAGCATGCCGCCACGACCAAGGCTCGATCCCGCGCCGCCCGCCATCTGTTCGAGTTCGGGCGTTCCCGCGTCGGCCTGTTCGACGAGCGTTGCGCTCGGGTCCTTGCGCGGATCGGCAGTAAACAGGCCGCGCTGGTCGGTGAGAATGATCAGCGCGTCGCCTTCGATCAGATTCGCCACCAGCGCACCGAGCGTGTCGTTGTCGCCGAACTTGATTTCGTCGGTGATGACGGTGTCGTTTTCGTTGATGATCGGCACGGCGCCCAGACGCAGCAGCGTCAGCAGCGTCGAGCGAGCGTTCAGATAGCGCTCGCGATCCGCCAGATCGGCGTGTGTCAGAAGAATCTGCGCCGTGCGGATGCCGTGTGCGCCGAAGCTGCTTTCATAAACCTGCGCGAGCCCCATCTGCCCAACAGCGGCGGCGGCCTGCAACTCGTCGATTTCGCGCGGGCGCTTCGTCCAGCCGAGCCGGTGAATGCCTTCAGCGATCGCGCCCGAACTGACCATCACGACTTCCTTGCCCTGCTCTCGCAGCGCCGCGATCTGCGATGCCCAGCGGGCGATGGCGGCGTGGTCGAGCCCGCGACCGTCGTTGGTGACGAGACTCGATCCTACTTTCACAACCAGACGCTTCGAAGCGGCGATGACAGAACGCATCGTGCGCATTCTCCTCGGATTAGCGACGCCTGCGCGCGGGCGCGCGCAGCTGCGTGATTACTCTTCTTCCTGCACAGGCTTGGGCGCGGCGGCCGGTTCATCGCGGAACCGAACGTCCGCTGCGAGATCTTCCGCTTCGGCGGCGCGCGACGCGTCCGAGTTCTTCGAGATGTAATCGAAGATCGCGTAGGTCAGCGCCTCGCAGCCCTGGCCGGTGAGGGCCGAGATTTCGAACACCGGGCCGTTCCACTCGTAGCGCTCGAGAAAATTGGCGACACGCGCCTCGCGCTCGTCGTCCGGCACCATGTCGAGCTTGTTCAGCACGAGCCAGCGCGGCTTTTCGTACAACGCTTCGTCATACTTGCGCAATTCGTTGACGATCGCCTTCGCTTCCGCGGCCGGATCGACGTTTTCGTCGAACGGGGCCAGGTCGACGAGGTGCAGCAGCACCCCGGTGCGCTGCAGGTGACGCAGGAACCGATGCCCGAGACCCGCACCTTCGGCCGCGCCCTCGATCAAACCGGGAATATCCGCGATCACGAAGCTCTTGCTCGGACCCACGCGCACCACGCCGAGATTCGGTGCGAGCGTCGTAAATGGATAGTCGGCGATCTTCGGCCGCGCATTCGACACCGACGAGATGAACGTCGATTTCCCCGCGTTCGGCATGCCGAGCAGGCCAACATCAGCGAGCACTTTCAGTTCGAGCCTGAGCATGCGTCGCTCGCCGGGCTTGCCTTCCGTCTTCTGACGCGGCGCGCGATTCGTGCTCGACTTGAAGTGCAGGTTGCCGAGGCCGCCCGCGCCGCCGTTGGCGATCAGCACTTGCTGGTTGTGCTCGGTCAGGTCGGCGATCAATTCGCCCGTTTCCATATCCGCGATGACCGTGCCGACCGGCATGCGCAGCGTGATATCGTCGCCGCCCTTGCCGTAACAGTCCGCGCCGCGGCCGTTTTCGCCGTTGCGCGCCTGGTGCTTCTTCGCGTACCGATAGTCGATCAGCGTGTTGATGTTGCGGTCCGCGACCGCGTACACGCTGCCGCCCCGGCCGCCGTCGCCGCCGTCCGGTCCGCCGAACGGGACGAACTTTTCGCGGCGCATCGACGCGCTGCCATCCCCTCCGTCGCCGGCGATGACTTCAATTCTCGCTTCGTCAATGAACTTCATGCGTTGCTCCGTCCCGTGTTTGCCGCTGTCTGGGACTGGACTCAGCGTCATGGGACCGGGGCAGGCGCTCAAGCCCCGACTCCGGTCGACACGCCAACTCCAGTCGATTCACTCTGTGTGGGGGTGGAGTAAGCGCTAAAGCGCTAACTCCACCTGACTCACTATTTTGCCGCGACCGGCCGATGCCGGCCAACGTGCAAACGATATAAGCTGAAATGCCTTTCGAACCAGGCGCCGAATGAGCGCCAAATAAAAAAGGCCCCGCGAACTTCGCGGGGCCTTTTGTCGGTCCTGAAGCCCGTGCCAGTCTTGCGTCAGGCTGCCGGGACTACGTTGACCAGATGCTTCTTCGCTGCGCCCTTTGTCGTGAACTTGACGTGGCCGTCGGTCAGCGCGAACAAGGTGTGATCCTTGCCGATGCCGACGTTCTCGCCCGGGTGCATGCGCGTGCCGCGCTGGCGAACGATGATGCCGCCCGCGTTGATTGCCTGGCCGCCGTAAACCTTCACGCCGAGGCGCTTCGATTCGGAATCGCGGCCGTTGCGGGAAGACCCGCCTGCTTTTTTGTGTGCCATGTGATTACTCCTTGCCGCTTACGCGTTGATCGCGTCGATACGCAGTTCGGTATAGTTCTGGCGATGGCCAGCGTGCTTTTGGTAGTGCTTCCGGCGACGCATCTTGAAGATCGTGACCTTCTTGTGACGACCCTGGGACACGACGGTAGCCTTGACGGAAGCCCCACTGACCAGAGGTGCACCGAACTGAATCGATTCACCTTCGCCTACTGCGAGAACCTGGTCGAGCGTGATTTCAGCGTCAATGTCTGCCGGTATCTGTTCTACTTTCAATTTTTCGCCGACGGCAACCTTATACTGCTTGCCACCGGTTTTTATGACCGCGTACATTGAGAACCTCACTCTTGAATTCATTTTTCCGCACACCGTGCGCGAAAACGCGTGATTATACAGAGAGTTAGGATCGCAGTCAAAGGCCTCGCTGTCTTGGCCGACCGGACTCATGCAGGCGTGCATCGTTTCGTGCAAGCTCCTTCAGCGCTTCCAGTGGATCGAAGATCCGGTCTCGAATTGCGGCAAAACCGGCTGGCCCCGTCGAAATTGGCGGCGCCCGGCGGCGCATTGGCCGGGGAAACGCCGTCGCCAGGCCGATTCGCCTTATAATTCGCGGCACTACCCTACTTGCCGATCATGTCGTCCACCGCCACTTCATCCCCCAACGCCGCCACCCTGCTTGCCCCGATCGCCGAGGACATGCAGCAGGTCAATCGCGTCATCCGGCAGCGCCTGGCATCCGAAGTGATGCTGATCAACCAGATCTCGGAGTACATCATCGGAGCCGGCGGCAAGCGGCTGCGGCCCGCGTTGCTGCTGCTCGTCGCGGGTGCGCTCGGTGACACGACCGGGCATCGGCACGAACTCGCGGCTGTCGTCGAATTCATCCATACGGCGACGCTGCTGCACGACGATGTCGTCGACGAATCCGATCTGCGCCGCGGCCGCCAGACGGCCAACGCGCTGTTCGGGAACGCGGCGAGCGTGCTGGTCGGCGACTTTCTGTATTCGCGCTCGTTCGAGATGATGGTCGGCGTCGGCAAGATGCGCGTGATGGAGATTCTCTCGGTCGCGACCAACGTGATCTCCGAAGGCGAAGTGCTGCAGCTTCTGAACATGCACGATCCGGATGTCGATCAGGCGCGCTACATGCAGGTGATCCGCTACAAGACAGCCAAGCTCTTCGAAGCCGCGGCGCAACTGGGCGCGGTGCTTTCAGGAGCGGACGCGAGGACCGAGGCGGCGGCGGCCGAGTTCGGGCGGCGCATCGGCACGGCGTTCCAGATCATGGACGACTGGCTCGACTACACCGGCACGGCGGAATCGATGGGCAAGAACGCCGGCGACGACCTGCGCGAAGGCAAGCCGACGCTGCCGCTCATCTATCTGATGGAACACGGCACGGCGGAACAGGCGGCGCTCGCGCGCGAGGCCATCGAGCAAGGCGGCACGGATCGCTTCGACACGATTTTCGAGGCGATCACCCGTTCGGGCGCCCTCGACCACACGCTCGAATGCGCTCGCGGTGAAGCCCAGGCGGCGGCGAAAGCGATTTCTTCGTTCCCGGATTCCATTTACAAAGAAAGCCTGCTAGAATTATGTTCTTACTCGACAGCGAGACAGTCTTGAAAAAGACTAAAACGCTGTAAGAGTCCAGCAGTAAAAATTCGGGGTGTAGCTTAGCCTGGTAGAGCGCTACGTTCGGGACGTAGAGGCCGGAGGTTCGAATCCTCTCACCCCGACCAGAATTTCCCTTGTTGAATCAAGGCCGAAACCGCCCACTTCGTTGGGCGGTTTTTTGTTTTGGGCTCGCCGTTCCGCCTTGTAGCTTCACAACGCGCCGCACCAGTTCCGAAGTCTCCTGTTTCCGAATCTCGGCGTATGCTGACAACGAAAATCCAGGAGACGACCATGAGCCTCGCCGGCAAGACCTTGTTCATATCCGGAGGCAGTCGCGGCATCGGCCTTGCGATTGCGCTCAGAGCCGCCCGCGACGGCGCCAACATCGTAATCGCGGCTAAAACCGCCGATCCCGACCCGCGTCTCGAAGGCACGATTCACACGGCAGCGGCCGCGATCGAAGCGGCCGGTGGCAAGGCGCTTCCGCTCGTCGTCGATATTCGAGACGAGGAGCGTGTGCAAGCCGCGGTTGCGGAAGCCGTCCGCGTATTCGGCGGCATCGATATTCTCATTAACAACGCCAGCGCCATCCGGTTGACCGGCACGCTCGACACACCCGTCAAGCGCTACGACCTGATGCACGGCGTGAACGGGCGAGGCACCTTCGTGTGCGCCCAAGCCTGCCTGCCCCATCTCCTCGACGCGGCGAACCCGCACATCCTGACGCTATCGCCGCCGCTCGTCACCGACGCGAAGTGGTTCAGGGATTTCCCCGCGTACACCATTGCGAAATACACGATGAGCCTGTTCACGCTTGCGCTCGCGGGCGAGTTCAAGGATCGAGGTGTCGCGGTCAATTCGTTGTGGCCGCGCACCGCCATCGCGACGGCTGCCGTGCAGAACGAAATCGGCGGTGCGGGGATGCTCGCGGCGTGTCGCAAGCCGGAGATAGTCGCCGATGCCGCTCACTTCATCCTCACGCGCCCCGCGCGGGAGTGCTCAGGAAACTTCTTCCTCGACGACGAAGTGCTGCTGGCAGCGGGCGTGCGTGACTTCGCACAGTACGACATGCAACCGGGTGCCGCGTTGCAGGCCGATTTCTTTATCGAAGCGCTGCCGGGCATGCATCGCTCAGACGACATGATGAAGCGCGGCAGCGCCGCCTGAACTGCGCATACCAAAGACGGAACGCGCCCACCAAAAGCGCGTTCCATCCGCAACGCCTGCAAGAGTCTCAGCCGGTCACCCAGCGTCGACCTCGTCCGCCGGCTCCGGTTCGCGCGGCACGCCGCCGGCCTCGTCCGCGACCGATGCCGGCGGCGCCTCGTATCGATGCACGTCATGCGTGACGAAGCCAAGATCGTGGCTCGGAATTTCGAACCATTCCGGATGGCCGAACGAACGGCGGATGTCTTCGAGACCGCTCGCCCAATGCTCGCCCATGGTGTCGTTGCTGAACTCGTAGTCCTTGTAGTGGCCTTCGAAGAACTTGTCCTTGTAGATGAGGTGCACGATATTGACCGCGCCGCCGTCGGCGATTTCCTGCGCCTGCTTGATCAGGGGATGATTGCGCCGCACCTTCTCCGGTATGTGCTCGAGCAGTTCCTTGATCATCCGCGCGTGCTTCTGGTTCTGCGATACGAAGGCCGTGATCGCGCGCGTGCGGCTCGAGTACTGGATGTCCTTCGTGCGCTCGGAGACATCGAGGAAATCGCTCGGCAGCGTGCCTTTCGAGCTCCAGAGATCGACTTGGAAGACGAGCGTGTCCCGGTGCTGCGATTCGCTGATGATCTCAGTCAGCGGCGTATTCGAAACGAGGCCGCCGTCCCAGTAATACTCACCTTCGATCTCGACAGCCGGAAACCCCGGCGGCAGCGCGCCCGAGGCCATGAAGTGCTCCGGTTCGAGGCGCATCTTCGTGTTGTCGAAGTAGACGAGATTGCCGGTGCGCACATTGACCGCGCCGACAGAGACACGGACATTACCGTCATTGATGCGGTCGAAATTGGCGTACTTCAGGAGCGTCGCGCGCAGGGCCGCCGTGTCGTAGAAGCTGACTTCGTTCGGCAGCTTCCTCGCCGAATGGGCCAGCGGCATCGGCACCGCTACGCGCGGTTCGAAGAACCCCTTCTGCCCTTCGGTCAGGGTCCGAGTGGCAGACCACATGCTCGACCACCTGCGTCCGATGTTCGGAAACCCGAACACCGTCGGAATCAGCGCGCCCATGTGCCCCAGAAAATCCGCCGGCTGGCAGATCGTATTCCAGAAGCCGCGCAATGCCTCGACGCGATCCTCCGGCGCGTTGCCCGCGATGATCGCGGTATTGAGCGCGCCGATCGAGATGCCGGAGATCCACGTGGGTTCGATGCCCGCTTCCGCGAGCCCCTCATAGACACCGGCCTGATACGAACCCAACGCGCCGCCGCCCTGCAGGACGAGACCGATTTCATCGTAGGAAGGCAGTTCGATACTGTTCGACTGCCCGAGTTTGTTACGTGGACTGCGGCGCATCTTCTACTCCTTACTGCATGAACCAGCCGTGGCTGACGACGATCGATTGCCCCGTCAGCGCGGCCGATTCGAAGCCGGCCAGGAACGCGACCGTGTTCGCAACGTCGTCGACAGTGGTGAATTCGCCGTCGACGGTTTCCTTCAGCATCACGTCCTTGACGACCTGCGCTTCGGTAATGCCGAGCGCCTTCGCCTGTTCCGGAATCTGCTTGTCGACGAGCGGCGTGCGCACGAATCCCGGACACACGACGTTCGCCCGCACGCCGCGCGAGCCACCTTCCTTCGCGACCACGCGCGCAAGCCCGAGCAGGCCATGCTTCGCGGTGACATAAGCCGACTTCAGCTTCGAGGCCTCGTGCGAGTGCACGGAACCCATGTAGATGATCGAGCCGCCCTTGCCCGCCGCGTACATCTGCTTGATGGCGGCCTTGGTGGTGAGGAACGCGCCGTCGAGGTGAATCGCCAGCATCTTCTTCCAGTCGGCGAACGCGTACTCTTCGATCGGGTTGACGATCTGGATGCCCGCATTCGACACGAGCACGTCAATCGAGCCGAGCTTCGCGACCGCTTCTTCGATGCCCGCGTTCACGGCGTCTTCGCTCGTCACGTCCATCGATACGGCGAGCGCCTTGCCGCCGCCCGCGACGATGTCGTCGGCGACCTTTTGCGCGTTCGCGAGATTCAGATCGGCGATGACCACCGCCGCGCCCTGCGCGGCGAGCTTGCGCGCGCATTGTTCACCGATACCGCTTGCGGCGCCCGTGACGAGCGCGACTTTTCCTTGCAACGACATGTGTGTGGTTCCTGGACTTGACTGTTTATTGATTGACAGCGAGCTTCAGTGCTTCGGCCGGGGCGAGATAGTCGTAGGCGACTTCGCCCACGTCGAGCGTGAGATTCGCGACGACGTGCCGCGCGCCCACCACCTTCCTGACCGGCAGGGCCGCGACCGGCGCCAGCGCATGCGCGTGCAGTTCGAGCGCGGCGGGTCCTTCCCAGGCGCCGAGCACGGTGACGTCGCGCAGGAAGAAGCGCACGAGTTCGCAGACGCGCGCCGAACCATCGACGTGCGGAAGCACCTTCAAAAGGTAGTTCGGCGTATCGGCGAGTTTGCGGCGCTCGGTTTCGATATCGAGCGGACGAAACTTGTAGCCCATCGTGCCGGTCGCGATGCGCTGCGTGCCGTAGTCGAGCGTGCCGAGCAGCGTGTCCTTGCCGTCGACGGACAGACGCGGTGACGCGAGCTTCTTCGGAAAGCCCCAGATCTCGCGGCCGCCCGCGATCGGGCCTTCGTCGTCGAGATACATCGCGTGGGTATAGCTCGCCTTGCGCCCTTCTTCGTCGATGACCGAGATGACCTGGCCGCTTTCCGTGTAGTCGCCGAACCCCGACGAATCCGGCATCCGGATGAACTCGTAGTGGACGAGGCCGCTGTCTACTTCCAGCGGCTCGGGCACGACCGCGCGCAGGGCGTCGATGTCGGTCTCGTACGAGATGATGAGGTATTCGCGATTGATGAAGCGAAACGGCGGACGCGGATACGCGGGGCTGTGCACGGGCATGGCATAGGCATTCTTGCGGATTTCATCTTCTGTCACTGCGGCGACTCCTCTGTATGTCGGAGCAGATGGTAGCGGCATTTGATATTCGCGGCGCATTACACCAAGCTGACGACAGCATCCGCACCGGTTGGGGCACAACCCTCGAACGTCCGCCCGGCCTGGCTTCGGGCCATGCCGTCCCTTGCTTCGACCGCATCGTCGCCACTTATGCAATATATTGTTGCATTGCTGACACCTATGCCGAACCGACGTCGAACTGAGAAGAGTCTGAGTCAAATGCACAGCGATCCTAAGGACTGGCCCCACGCAATCCACGCCTTATTTCATCCTGACTTTCGTCGGACAACAGGCGAACGATCGTACTTCCCTTTTCAACGAATCCGGCGCTGAAACGGTGCGCCCCAAATCCGCCGAAGCCCCGTGCATCGGTCGTTCGGCCGGTGTCGCGAGGTTTTGCAACCGGTCTGCTATAGTTCCTCACCATCCCTCCCCCTCTTTCATCGGTCGCGTGGACAACCTTCCCTTATGGGCGCAAATTTGCGCCATCTTTCTGCTTCTCTTCCTGTCCGGCTTCTTCTCGATTTCCGAAACATCGATGATGGCGCTCAATCGCCACCGTCTGAAGCACCTCGCCAACCAGGGGTCGCTGCGCGCACGCACCACGCAGGGGCTTCTCGCCAAGACCGACCAGTTGCTGAGCGTCATCCTGATCGGCAACAACCTGATCAATACGATCATTCCCGTCCTGACCACGTCGATCGCGCTGCGCACGTTCGGCCATGACAACCTCGTGCTGTCGATCGCGACGGGTATCGTCGCGTTCCTGATCATCGTGTTCGCGGAAATCGCGCCGAAGATCGTCGGCGCGACGTATCCGGAGAAGGTCGCGCTGCCGGCGAGCCTCATTCTCGCGCCGCTGATGCGCATCGCGCGGCCGCTCGTGTGGTTCGTCAACCTGTTTGCAAACGCCGTGCTGAGCCTGCTGCACATCAACACGAAGGGCGGTCGCGACCAGCGCATGTCGACCGAGGAATTGCGCACCGTCGTGCTGGAATCGGGCAGCTTCATGCCGACCAAGCACCGCAGCATCCTGCTGAACCTGTTCGACCTGGAAAACATCACCGTCGACGACGTCATGATCCCGCGCCGCCGCATCGAAGCGCTCGATTTCGACGCGCCGTTCGAGCAGATCATGCATCAGCTGGAAACCTGCTATCACAACAAGCTGGTCGTTTTTCAAGGCGACATCGATCGCGTGCTGGGCATCCTGCACGTGCGCAAGACCTTGTCGGCGCTGCACAACCAGGAACTCGAGCGCGAGACGCTGCGTGAACTGCTCGCCGAGCCGTACTTCGTGCCGACGGGCACGCCGGTGTTCCAGCAGTTGCAATACTTCCAGGAGAGCCGTCACCGCATCGCGATCGTCGTCGACGAATACGGCGAACTGCAGGGGCTCGTGACGCCGGAAGACATCATCGAGGAACTGATCGGCGAATTTACGACGACGATTCCGCGCGGTGCGGCGTCGCGTGGCGGCTGGAACGAGCAGGGTGAATGCATCGTGGCGGGCAGCATGCCGTTGCGCGAACTGAACCGCTGGCTGCACCTCAACCTTCCGACCGACGGCCCGAAGACACTCAACGGGCTCATCCTCGAAACGCTCGAAGATATCCCCGATGGCGACGTGTCCGTGCAGATCGCGGGCGTGCAGTTCGAAGTGATGCGCAGCGACGACCAGGCGATCCGCACGGTGAAGATCTTCCGGCCGGCCGTCGCGACGCCCCGCCTGCCGCGTTAGCCATTCGGCCGAGTTGGAAGGCGCGCGACGCCGCGCGATGATCGGGTCATCCTGAACACGGACGGCCCGACGCCGCTACACCGATGCCAACCACTTCCCGCGATGCGTTCGCGCGACTCGCCCCGCGCCCGCCCGAAACGCCTCCGACCGACGACGCTCCCGCCGTCTCGCTCCTCACTGAAACCTTGCGTGCGGCGGCGGCGCGCGGCGCGTCGGACATCCACGTCGAACCGGCGGAGCACGCATGGCGCATCCGCCTGCGCATCGATGGCGCGCTGCACGTCCTGCAAACGCCGCCGCTTCATCTGCGCGATGCGTTCATCACGCGCGTAAAGGTGCTGGCGCGGATGGACATCGCGGAACGGCGCGTGCCGCAGGACGGCCGACTGCGATTGCCGCTCGCGAATGGACAGTTGGAGGACTATCGCGTGAACTCGCTGCCGACCTTGTTCGGCGAGAAGCTCGTGTTGCGGCGTCTCGACGCGTTGCCCGCCGATCTTTCGCTCTCGGCGCTCGGGCTCGACGCCATGCAGCGGGAAGTCGTCGAATCCGCGATTCATGCACCCCATGGGCTCATTCTCGTCACCGGGCCGACCGGCAGCGGCAAGACGCTCTCGCTCTACTGCTTCCTGCAAATGCTCAACGCCGAGGCGCGCAACGTGTGCTCGGTCGAAGACCCGGCCGAAATCCAGTTGGCCGGCATCAACCAGGTGAGTGTGCGCGACAAGGCCGGGCTCACGTTTGCCGTCACGTTGCGCGCGTTCATGCGTCAGGACCCGGACGTGATCATGGTCGGCGAAATCCGCGACGCCGAGACCGCCGACGTCGCCGTGAAGGCGGCGCAAACCGGCCATCTCGTGCTCTCGACACTGCACACGAACGACGCGCCCGCCGCCATCGCACGGCTGATCGACATCGGCATCGCGCCGTACAACCTTGCGTCGGCGCTGCGGCTCGTCACGGCGCAGCGACTGGTGAGGAAGCTGTGCGAGGCGTGCCGCGTGCCGTCCGAACTTGCGCTGGACGACGGCACCCGTCCGTTCGAACCGCGCGGTTGCGTGAAATGTCACGGCATCGGTTATCGCGGACGCGTCGGCGTGCATCAACTGATGCCCGTTACCGACGCGTTGCGCGAACTGATCGTCGCGCGCGCCGCCACGCACGCGATCACACGCCAGGCGCAGACCGAAGGCATGCCGGCGCTGCGCGACGCCGCGTTCCAGCGCGTGCGCGAAGGCGTGACGAGCGTCGCGGAAGCAGTCGAAGCGACGGAGATCGCGTAATGAACGGGCCGGGCACGGACACGCGGTTCAAGTGGCGTGGCGTCGATGCGCATGGCGCGGCGAAGCGCGGCAAAACCGTCGCCGCCGATGCCGCGGCGGCCCGCGCCGCGCTCAAGCGCGAAGGCTGGACCGTGCTCGAACTCGACGCGCTCGGCCACGCGCCGCCGCCGAAAGCGAGCGGTGCCGACGTCACGCTTTTCACACGCCAGCTCGCGGGCTTGCTGCGCGCGGGCTTGCCGCTCGCGCCGTCGCTGGAACTGATCGCGCAGACGCCGACGCGCGGCGGCCTGCCGCGCATCGTGCAGAGCGTCGCGCGCGACATCACGCATGGCGTGCCGTTCTCCGACGCGCTCGCGCGTCATCCGTCCTGCTTCGGGCCGCTTTATTGCCAACTAGTCGCGGTCGGCGAACTGGCGGGCGCGCTGCCGACCGTGCTCGCGCGCCTCGCCGACGATCGCGAGCGCGCCGCGTCGCAGCGCGCCAAGTTGAAGGGTGCGCTGACCTATCCGGTAATGGTGCTGCTGCTGTCGCTCCTGATCACCGCCGGCTTGCTGGTTGGTGTGGTGCCGACCTTCAAGACGATCTTCGACGGCTTCGGCGCCGCGCTGCCCGCGCCGACGCGCTTCGTGCTCGCCCTGTCGGATGGCGTGGCGCGCTGGAGCGTGCCGTTCGCGATTGCCTGCGCGGTCGCGAGCATCGCGTCGGTGCGCTTGTTGAAGCGCTCGCCGGCGGCCCGCAACGCCGCCGATCGCGCGACCTTGAAGCTGCCGCTCGTCGGCGCGTTGCTTCGCTCGCTTGCGGTCGCGCGCTGGAGTCGGGCGCTCGGCACGCTGCTGGCGGCAGGTACGCCGCTGTCGGACGCCTTCGACTCGCTCGCGAACGCCACCGGCAACCGGATCTTCGATCGTGCGACCGTCGAAATCGCGACGCGCCTTCGCCACGGCGAACGGCTCGCCGCCGCGATGCGCGCGCTCGGCTGCTTTCCGCCCGAAGTCGTGCAACCGATCGCGGTCGCCGAGGAATCCGGCTCGCTCGACGCCATGCTGATGGATCTCGCGACGCTCGGCGACCGGCAAGTCGACGAAAAGATCAACACGTTCGCGAGCCTTTGCGAGCCAGTCGTGATCGTCGTTCTCGGCGCTCTCGTGGGCGGACTCGTGATCGCGATGTATCTTCCCATCATTCAACTCGGCAACGTGGTGTAGCATCCCAGCCGAATTCACCCCGACACAGCCCATGCAGCCTCCGTTCGAACCGTATCTCGCGCAACAGTCCAGCGGCTTCATGCAGGCGTTCGCCACGCTGCCCGTCGCGGCGCAATATGGGTTCTTCATCGTCTTCGGCCTCGTGATCGGCAGCTTCCTGACGGTCGTCGTGCACCGGCTGCCGATCATGCTGGAACGCGCGTGGCGCGCGGAGACCCAGGCCGCGGATACGGAAACGGGTGCGGACGGCGAAGCGAAGACCGGCCGCTACAACCTCGCGCTCCCGCGCAGCGCCTGCCCGCACTGCGGTCACACGCTGCGCGCGTGGGAGAACATCCCGGTCATCAGCTACGTGCTCCTGCGCGGACGCTGCGCGCAATGCGGCGCGTCGGTCAGCCCGCGTTATCCGTTGATCGAACTTGCCACCGCGTTCTTCGCGGCCGCGTCGCTCTACGCATTCGGTCCGGACTGGTTGGCCGTCGCGGCGTTCGGTTTGTGTGCCGTGCTCATCGCGATGGGCATCATCGATTTCGACACGCGGTACTTGCCCGACACGCTCACGCTGCCGCTTCTATGGGCCGGCCTGATCGTCAATCTCGGCGACGGTGGCTTCGTGCCGTTGCACGACGCGGTCGTCGGCGCGATCGCGGGCTACCTCTTTCTCTGGTGCGTCTACTGGATCTTCAGGTTAGTGCGCGGCGTCGAAGGAATGGGCTACGGCGACTTCAAGCTGCTCGGCGCGCTCGGCGCGTGGCTCGGCTGGATGGCGCTGCCGCAAATCGTGCTCGTGTCTGCGATCGCGGGCGCGCTGGTCGGGCTCATCGCGACCTGGCGCGGGCGCATGCGCTTCGAGGAACCGCTGCCGTTCGGCCCGTTTCTCGCGATCGGCGGCGCGCTGACGCTTTTCTTCGGCACGCCGATTTACGCATTGTTCGGATGAATTCGGAGGACTCGTACATGCTCAGCATTGGCCTTACCGGCGGGATCGGCAGCGGCAAGACGACAGTTGCGGATCTGTTCGCCGCGCACGGCGTGCCGGTGATCGACACCGATCTGATCGCGCACGGAATCACCGCGCCGGGCGGCGTCGCCATGCCGTTGATCGCGAGCCAGTTCGGGCCGGAGTTCGTCGCCGACGACGGTTCGCTCAACCGCGCGAAGATGCGCGAACGCGTGTTCGCCGATGGCACCGCCAAGGCACGGCTCGAAGCGATCACGCATCCGCTGATCCGCGCGGAAACCGAGCGCCAGAGGAGCGTTGCGCGCGGCGCGTATCACATCGTCGTCGTGCCGTTGCTGGTGGAAGGCGGGAGCCGGGCGTTGCGCGTGGAGCGGGTGCTCGTCGTCGATTGCCCGGTCGAGACGCAGATCGGGCGCGTCATGCGCCGCAACGGCTTCTCGCGCGAGCAGGTGCTCGCGATCATCGGGCACCAGGCGACGCGCGAGGCGCGTCTCGCGGCGGCCGACGACATTGTCGTCAACGACGACCGCGCCACGCTCGATTCGCTGCGGCAGGACGTCGATGCACTGCACGCGCGCTATCTGTCACTGGCCGGCGACGCGAGCAACGCAGCTTCGTAACGTTCACACGTAACAATTGGAACTGCCGCGAACGGCGACTAAAATGCGCTCGGACAAGCCCATTTGGCGTCGATTTGCTAGGGTAGTGCTGCGGCATTAGAATGTCCCCTGACTTTCTGTCCACGAAGCAACCGACCAACGCCGAGGCGAGCGCGCTTGATCCTTTACGAGTATCCCTTCAACGAGCGAATTCGAACGCTGCTGCGCCTCGAAGACCTGTTCGAGCGCTTCACGTTTTTTCTGACCCAGGAAGACCCGCGAGAGCATCAGGTCGCGCTGACCACGCTCTTCGAAATCGCCGAAGTCGCGGGCCGCACGGATCTGAAGGCCGATCTGATGAAGGAACTGGAACGCCAGCGGCAGACGCTCGCGCCGTTCCGCGGCAACCCCGGCATCGAACAGGACGCACTCGAAGCCGTGCTCGGCGAAATCGAACAGACGCTCGCCGGCCTCGCGCAAATGCAGGGCAAGACCGGCCAGCATCTGGCGGACAACGAATGGCTCGCCAGTATCCGCAGCCGCACGATCATTCCCGGCGGCACCTGCAAATTCGACCTGCCGTCGTATTTCGCATGGCAGCAGCTACCGGCGGAGCATCGTCGTCAGGACATCGTGAAATGGGTCATGCCGATGCTCGCCTTGCGCGACGCCGCCACCATCGTGCTCCGTCTCGCACGCGAATCGGGTCAGGCATCGAAGGTGATGGCGATGCAGGGCAGCTATCAGCAGATGCTGTCGGGCCGGACGTATCAGTTGATGCAGGTGCGCGTGTCGCCGGAAGTGCGCGTGATTCCCGAGGCGAGCGCGAACAAGTACATGCTGTGGGTGCGTTTCACGGTGCAGGATGGCGATCTGCGGCCACGTGCCGTCGATGTCGACGTGCCGTTTCACCTCACGCTGTGCAGTCTTTGAACCCGGCTTTGAATCCGGCCAAGTGGCCTCATGTTCAAATCCCGGCAACCCTCGATAACGTCTGACCGTATGACCACCGTCGTCAAATGCCCGACCTGCGGCAAGGAAGTCCGCTGGGTCCCGGAAAACCGCTTTCGCCCGTTTTGCTCGGAACGCTGCAAGCAGATCGATCTCGGCGCGTGGGCGGCCGAAAAATACAAGATCGCAGGCAACGCCCAGGAAACGCCGCCCGATGACGATTCGCGCGGCGGGCTGAATTAGAACTTGAACGGGAACGCGCTCGGACGCGCGTCTAGTTGGATTCCGCGGCAAGCCATTCCAGGACGGGAATGGCCGCGGGCAGCAACGGCGCGACGTTCACCGGCAAGTGCTGCCACGCGAGCGCCTGGCCTTCGCGACCGGCGGGCGTTCCGCTCCAGTGCGTCACCTTGCAGAAGTAAAGCCGCACGTAAGCGTGGGGATAGTCGTGTTCGAGCGTCCGCCACCGTTCGCACGCCGTGACGTCGATACCCAGTTCCTCGTGCAGTTCGCGACCCAGCGCCGCTTCGACGCTCTCGCCCGCCTCGATCTTGCCGCCCGGAAATTCCCAATAGCCTTCGTACGGCTTTCCTTCGGGCCGCTGCGCGAGCAGATAGCGCCCATCCGGTTGCAACATGACGCCAACGGCGACCTCGGTGACCTTGCGGCCGTTCGCGGCGATGTCCGTCATGCCTTGCGTCCCGACCAGTCGCGCGCGAACTGCCACGCGACGCGCCCCGAGCGCGAACCGCGCTCCAGCGCCCACACCAGCGCATCGCCGCGTGCGCTTTCGATTTCGCTCGGCTCGCAGCCGAAATGCTTGAGCCAGTGCCCGACGATCGACAGGTAGTCGTCCTGCTTGAACGGATAGAAACTGACCCACAGCCCGAAACGCTCGGAGAGGGAAATCTTCTCCTCGACCACTTCGCCCGGGTGGATCTCGCCATCGGACGTGTGCTTATAGGTCTCGTTGTCGCTCATGTACTCGGGCATCAGGTGACGGCGGTTCGACGTCGCGTAGATCACCACGTTGTCGGACTGCGCGGCCACCGACCCGTCGAGCGCCACCTTCAGCGCCTTGTATCCCGATTCGCCTTCCTCGAACGACAGGTCGTCGCAGAACACGATGAAGCGCTCCGGCCGCGCCGAAATCAGGTCGACGATGTCGCCGAGATCGTGCAGGTCGTCCTTGTCGACTTCGATCAGCCGCAGGCCGTCCTTCGAGTAGGCGTTCAGGCACGCCTTGATCAGCGACGACTTGCCGGTCCCGCGCGCGCCCGTCAGCAGGACGTTGTTCGCCGGCAACTTCGCGACGAATTGGCGCGTGTTCTGCTCGATCAGCGCTTTCTGGCGATCGATGTTCCGCAAGTCATCGAAGGAAATCAGGGAAATTGCCGGCACCGGTTGCAGATAACCGCGCCCTTGACGCTTGCGCCAGCGAAACGCAACGGCCGCGCTCCAGTCGATCTGCGGCGAAGCCGGCGGCAACATGCCTTCAATGCGCGCAAGAACCGCTTCGGCGCGAGTCAAGAATTGTTCGAGTTTGTCCATGACGGGCCTGTCGATTTACGAGCGGTAGTCGGCGTTGATGCTCACGTAATCGTGCGAGAGATCGCACGTCCAGACGGTCGCCTGCGCGTCGCCACGGCCGAGCAGCACGCGAATCGCGATCTCGCTTTTCTTCATCACGCGCTGGCCGTCTTCCTCGCGGTATTCCGGATTCCGTCCGCCGGATTTCGCCACCAGCACGTCGTCAAGGTAGAGATCGATCTTGTCGACATCGAGGTCCGTCACGCCCGCGTAGCCGATCGCGGCAAGAATGCGGCCGAGGTTCGGATCGGATGCGTAGAACGCCGTCTTCACCAGCGGCGAATGGCCGATCGCATACGCGATCTGGCGGCATTCCGCCACGTTCGCGCCGCCTTCCACCGTGATCGTCATGAATTTGGTCGCGCCTTCGCCGTCACGCACGATCAGTTGCGCCAGTTCCTGGGCCACGGCCGTCACGGCATCGCGCAAGGCAGCGTAGGCGGGCGAATCCGTCGACGTGACCGCCGGCAGGCTCGACTTGCCCGAAGCCATGAGGATGAACGAATCGTTCGTCGACGTATCGCCGTCGATCGTGATGCAGTTGAACGAGCGATCGGCGACGTGTTTCGCCAGTTGATCGAGCACCGGCTGCGCGACGGCGGCATCGAATGCGAGGAAACCGAGCATCGTCGCCATGTTCGGCCTGATCATCCCGGCGCCCTTGCTGATGCCCGACAGCGTGACCGTGTGCCCGTCGATCTGCACCTGCCGCGATACGGCTTTCGGCAGCGTGTCCGTCGTCATGATGGTCTGCGCGGCGTCGTACCAGTGCGCGGCCTTCTGGTTCGCCAGCGCGGCGGGCAAGCCCGCCTTGAGACGATCGACCGGCAGCGGCTCGAGGATCACACCGGTCGAGAACGGCAGGATCTGCCGCGCGTCGAGGTCGAGGAGCCGCGCGAGTTCCGCGCAGGTTTCGCGCGTATGCGCCATGCCCGGCTCGCCGGTGCCCGCATTCGCGTTGCCCGTATTCACGACGAGCGCGCGAATGCCCTTGCCGCCCGCGCGCACGGCGTCGAGATGCTCGCGGCACACCGTCACCGGCGCCGCGCAAAAGCGATTCAGCGTGAACACGCCCGCGACGGTCGCGCCCTCTTCGAGCTGGATGACGAGCAGATCCTTGCGATTCGGCTTGCGAATGTTGGCTTCGGCCCAGCCTAGCGTGACGCCGGCGACGGGATGAAGCGCTGCGGGATCGATCGAGGGGAAATTGACGGCCATGTTCGCGACTCGCTGAATGTGGCGAATGCCGGCGTTTGTCGTTGAACACGCGACGCCGGCACGGGATGAATGGACAGACGCCGCTTGCGGGAAAGCTCAGACGGCGCCGGGAAAAACCGGACCTGCAAAGACAAACGACGCATCGCTGCGTCGCTTGTTTTCAATGATGAACCGCACGCAAAATTAGACCAGCTTGCCGTGACAGTTCTTGTACTTCTTGCCGCTGCCGCACGGGCAAGGGTCGTTGCGGCCGACCTTCGGCACTTCGTCGGCGGGACGCGTGGCGACCGTGGTGTCGTCGCCGTAGGCCATCGCCTGGTTGACCATTTGCGCCGTGGCATCGGCCGGGGCGGGTGCCGCGGCGGCCTCGGCGAAATCCATATGCGTGAACGCGACGTTCTCGAGATGGCTGCCCTTTTCCTCGTACTGCTCGGCAGCTTCTTCGAGTTGCTCCGGCGACTGGATCTGCACGTTCATCACGACGCGCGTGACTTCCTGCTTCACCGAATCGAGCATCGCGGCGAACAGTTCGAACGCCTCGCGCTTGTATTCCTGCTTCGGGTTCTTCTGCGCATAGCCGCGCAAATGGATGCCCTGGCGCAGGTGATCGAGCGCGGCGAGATGCTCGCGCCAGCGGCTGTCGAGCGTCTGCAGCATGATCGAGCGCTCGAACGCGCTGAACGACTCGCGGCCCACCAGCGTGACTTTCGCCTCGTAGGCTTCGTCGGCGGCGGCGAGCACGGCTTCGAGGATCTCGTCGGCGTCGATCGAATTCGATTCGTTGATCATTTCCTGGATCGCGAGATCGAGCGACCAGTCGTTGCGCAGCACTTCCTCGAGTTCCGGCGCGTCCCACTGCTCTTCGATACTGCCCGCCGGCACGAACGTGCGCACGACTTCAGTAATCACGCCGTGGCGCATCGCCGCGATCGTTTCCTGCACGTCGGTGGCTTCGAGCAGTTCGTTGCGCTGCTGGTAGATCACCTTGCGCTGGTCGTTCGAGACGTCGTCGTATTCGAGCAACTGCTTCCGGATATCGAAGTTGCGCGCTTCGACCTTGCGCTGCGCGCCTTCGATCGAACGCGTGACGATGCCCGCCTCGATCGGCTCGCCTTCCGGCATCTTGAGGCGATCCATGATGGAGCGCACGCGGTCGCCCGCGAAGATGCGCAGGAGCGGATCGTCGAGCGACAGATAGAAGCGCGACGAACCCGGATCGCCCTGACGGCCTGCACGGCCGCGCAACTGGTTGTCGATCCGGCGCGATTCGTGGCGTTCCGTGCCGATGATGTGCAGGCCGCCCGCGGCCTTCACCTGATCGTGCAGCGCCTGCCACTCGTCGTGCAGCTTCTGGATACGCGGCTGCTTCTCGTCTTCGGGAATGGAGAGATCGGCTTCGATGAACGACGCCTGCTTCTCGACATTGCCGCCCAGCACGATGTCCGTTCCGCGGCCCGCCATGTTGGTCGCGATCGTGACGACGCCCGGACGCCCCGCTTCCGCGACGATCGCGGCTTCCCGCGCGTGCTGCTTCGCGTTCAGCACTTCGTGCTTGACGCCGGCTTGCTTGAGCAGGCCGGACAGCAATTCGGACGCCTCGATCGACGTCGTGCCGACGAGCGTGGGCTGGCCGCGCTCGACGCAATCACGAATATCGCGAATCACCGCCTCGTAGCGTTCCTTCGCGGTCTTGTAGATCTGATCCTGCCTGTCGGTGCGCTTCGGCGGCCGGTTCGTCGGGATCACGACCGTTTCCAGGCCGTAGATCTCGTTGAATTCGTACGCTTCCGTATCGGCCGTGCCGGTCATGCCGGACAGCTTCGAATACATGCGGAAGAAGTTCTGGAACGTGATCGACGCGAGCGTCTGGTTCTCGTTCTGGATCTTGACGTGCTCTTTCGCCTCGACAGCCTGATGCAGCCCGTCCGACCAGCGGCGGCCGGTCATCATCCGGCCGGTGAATTCGTCGACGATGACGACTTCGTCGCCCTGCACCACGTAATGCTGGTCGCGGTGGAACAGCGTGTGCGCGCGCAACGCGGCGTACACGTGGTGCATCAGCGTGATGTTTTGCGCGGCGTATAGGCTCTCGCCCTCGCCGATCAGGCCCCACTCGGCGAGCAGGCGCTCCGCCTTCTCGTGGCCCTGTTCGGTCAGGAAAACCTGACGCGCCTTTTCGTCGAGCGTGTAGTCGCCCGGCTTTTCGACGCCCGTGCCGTCCGCCTTCTCTTCGCCGATCTGCTGTTCGAGCAGCGGCGGCAGCGCGTTCATGCGTACGTAGAGGTCGGTGTGATCTTCAGCCTGGCCGGAGATGATGAGTGGCGTCCGCGCTTCGTCGATCAGGATCGAGTCCACTTCGTCGACGATCGCGAAATTGAGCGGACGCTGTACGCGCGCATCGGTCTCGTAGACCATGTTGTCGCGCAGGTAATCGAAGCCGAATTCGTTGTTCGTGCCGTAGGTGATGTCGGCGGAGTAGGCTTCCTGCTTCCGGCCGTGCTCCATCTGCGACAGGTTGATGCCCCACGACAGCCCGAGGAAGTTATACAGCCGGCCCATCCATTCGGCGTCGCGCTGCGCGAGGTAGTCGTTCACCGTCACGACGTGCACGCCGCGCCCCGACAGCGCGTTCAGATACGCGGCGAGCGTGGCGACGAGCGTCTTGCCCTCGCCCGTGCGCATTTCCGCGATCTTGCCGTAGTGCAGGACCATGCCGCCGACCAGCTGGACGTCGAAGTGACGCATATGCAGCACGCGCTTGCTGGCCTCGCGGCAGACCGCGAACGCCTCGGGCAGCAGCACGTCGAGCGATTCGCCGCTCGCGACGCGCTGACGAAATTCGTCCGTCTTCGCGCGCAGTTGCTGGTCCGTGTACTTTTCGACCGTCGGTTCGAGCGCATTGATCGCCGCAACGGTCTTTTGATATTGCTTGACCAGCCGCTGGTTGCGACTGCCAAAAATCTTTTGAAGGAAACCGGTGGTCATCGGATCAGTGTCTGCGTCGCGGTGTCGGCTGGGTGCACGCTATATGCGCCCGAGTTCGGAGAACCTCGGCGGCTTAAGTCCATGGGTGAAATTTAATCGGGGATTTTAGCACGCGAGCCCGGCGGAGCTTGTGTCAGCGTGGGCTCGTCCGCGTCGGCGCCGCGCCACAGTCGACGTGCCTGGAACCTTCCTGCGCCGGGCGGCTTCACACGGAAGTGCGTGGTACGCGCGGTACAATCGACGCATCGCCATTGCGCCCTTGCCGGATAAAAAATGAGCCGTTTTCCGCCGAATTCAAGGCCGCCGCAGCGATTCGATCCGCGCAAACCCCAGGCAATCGCCGATTTGCTCGGCCGCACCGATGCGTTTCGCGCGCTGCGTGCCGGCGTCGAGCAGATGGCGGCGATGCAGCGCGACCTATCGACGCTCTTGCCGGATTACCTGGCCTCGAGTGTCGAGCCGGGCTTTATCAAAGAGGGCGTCCTGACGCTGTTCGCAGGCCACAACGCGCTCGCGGCGCGTCTGCGCCACATCGAACCGCGCCTGCTCGCCGACCTGCAGCAGCGCGGCTGGGCCGTGAATTCGCTGAAGATCCGCGTGCGTCCGCAATCGATGAAAGAAGCCGCGCCTCAAAAGCAGGCGCGCATGTCCGCAGCCGGCGCCGATGCATTGCAGGAACTCGCGGAAACGCTCGAACCTTCGCCGCTCCAAGAGGCGCTTGCCAAAATGGCCGCGCGCCATCACGCGAAAGCACACCAAAAAAAATGAGCGGCGCTTTCGCTGCCGCTCATTCTTCGGATGACTTCTGCTTTTAACTGATTTTAAGCAAACGCCGTCTGCGTGTCGAATGCGAATCCACGCGGTGCTTTTTGCGTGTCCTCGAAAGTAACGATTTCAAATGCGTCTTCGTGCGCGAGCAGTTCACGCAACAGCATGTTATTCAGCGCGTGACCGCCTTTGTAAGCGGTGTACGACGCGAGCAGCGGATGACCGACCACGTACAAATCGCCGATTGCGTCGAGCATCTTGTGCTTCACGAATTCGTCGTCGTAACGCAAGCCGTCGTTGTTCAGAATGCGGTACTCGTCCAGCACGATCGCGTTGTCCATGCTGCCGCCGCGTGCGAGACCCAGTTCGCGCATCATCTCGACTTCATGCGCAAAACCGAACGTGCGCGCACGCGCGATCTCACGCACATACGACGTATTGGCGAAATCCACTTCCAGCGCCTGACCGGTTTTATCCACGGCCGGATGGCGAAAATCGATCGTAAAGCTCAGCTTGAAACCGAAATACGGATCGAGGCGCGCAAATTTGTCGCCATCGCGAATCTCGACGGGTTTCGTCACCTTGATGAATTTTTTCGCGGCGTTTTGCTCTTCGATTCCCGCCGATTGAATCAGAAACACGAACGAAGCGGCGCTGCCGTCCATGATCGGAATTTCTTCAGCGGTTACATCGACATACAGATTATCGATGCCAAGGCCCGCGCACGCCGACATCAAATGCTCGATCGTGGAAACGCGCGCGCCGTCTTTTTGCAGCACGGAGGCAAGCCGCGTGTCGCCGATCGCCAGGGCCGACGCGGGAATGTCGACCGGCGTGGGCAGATCGATACGCGCGAAAACAATGCCGGTGCCCGCCGGGGCCGGCTTCAGCGTCAACTCGACCTTCCGGCCGGAATGCAATCCGATGCCGACGGTCTTCACGACGGTCTTGATGGTTCGTTGCTTCAACATGATTTTTCCGCTTCGATTTAAATTCTCTATAAAGAGAATTAATCGTGAATATGTATTCAATAGCACGAATTATACTCCATCCGCTGCGCGTCGTCCTGACAGGGAGCGTATCTATCTGTTTCCCTGTGTTACGCCACAGCGCGAATCGAGGAAGCAGAACAGGCCGATGACCGGAATGGAGGCATTTCCGGGCACCGGCCCAAAGTCGCTGCCGATTACGAGGGCGTTTTCGCTCGTTGCCTCAGCGCAACAAAGTGCGAAAACAACAAACTGCCCTGCGTTTCAGCGCAACGTCGCAAGGATGCTTTCAGCGTCGCTGACTTCAAACTTGCCGGGCGCTTCGACATTCAGCGTCTTGACCACGCCGTCGTCGACCACCATCGCGTAGCGCTGGGAACGGATTCCCATGCCACGCTCGGACAAGTCCTGTTCGAGACCCAGCGCCTGAGTGAAACGCGCGGCTCCGTCGGCGATCATCTTCACCTTGCCCGAGGTTTGAAGATCGCGTCCCCACGCGTTCATGACGAACGCGTCGTTGACGGACACGCACCAGATTTCGTCGATACCGGCGGCGTTCAGACGCTCCGCCGCTTCGACATAGCCCGGTGCGTGTTTCGCGGAACAGGTCGGCGTGAAGGCGCCCGGCAATCCGAAGATCACCACGCGCTTGCCCGCCGTCCGCTCGCGCGCCGAGAACCCGTTCGGTCCCACGGCGCAGCCCTCGCCCGCCACTTCGACAAACTCGAAGAGGCGCGCATCCGGCAACGTATCACCCACTTTGATCATGCTCGGTCCTTCGCTCGTCAGTGCTTTGGCAACCTCGCGATGCAACTCATGCCGCACGAGCGAGACGCGATCGGCTTCGAAGCGGTGCATCTTTTACACAAACTTGCACCCATTTCGTGGAGGTCGGTTGGCCACGGCCCGGTGTCCGGTGAAGGACGCGGCCTTGGACAGTCGCCCCAGAGAGCCGATCCGTCAGGCTCCGCGTTCTGCTTCGCGCGTGCAGTGCGCCGCACCACACTAGCTCAGCAAAAAGCGTGCAACGCCTTTTCAGTCCGCTTGCTTGCGCAGGAACGCCGGAATGTCGTACGTATCGACGCCCTTTTCCTGCAGCGCCTGCACGTGCGAAGCCGCCGTTTCGCGCGACGAACGCCACACCGCCGGCGTGTCGAGCGCGCCGTAATCCGTCGGATGCGATTGCTGCGGCACGTAGTTGCCGTGATGCGGCTGCCCGTGCGAGATCGGCTGGTTGTCGGTGCCGGTGCGCAGCAGAGTCATCGGGGCGGCCTGCTTGTTCTTCGCCGCGCGGCCGAGGCCCGTTGCCACCACCGTCACGCGCAGCGCATCGCCCATCGCGTCGTCGTACACCGCGCCGAAGATCACCGTGGCATCTTCCGCCGCGTAGCTCTTGATCGTGTTCATCACTTCGCGCGTTTCCGACAGACGCAGCGACCGGCTCGACGTGATGTTCACCAGCACGCCACGCGCGCCCGACAGGTCGACGCCTTCCAGCAACGGGCTTGCGACAGCCTGCTCGGCGGCCAGACGCGCGCGATCGACGCCGGCCACCGTCGCCGTGCCCATCATCGCCTTGCCCTGTTCGCCCATCACCGTCTTCACGTCTTCGAAGTCGACGTTGACCAGGCCGTCGACGTTGATGATTTCCGCGATACCGGCGACCGCGTTGTTCAGGACGTCGTCGGCGCACTGGAAGCACTTGTCCATTTCGGCGTCGTCGCCCATCACCTCGAACAGCTTGTCGTTGAGCACGACGATCAGCGAGTCGACATGATCTTCCAGTTGCTGCGAACCCGCCTCGGCGACGCGCATGCGGCGGCCGCCTTCAAATTCGAACGGCTTGCTGACGACACCGACCGTCAGGATGCCCATTTCCTTGGCGATCTGCGCGACCACCGGTGCCGCGCCCGTGCCCGTGCCGCCGCCCATGCCGGCGGTGATGAACACCATGTGCGCGCCACGCAGCGCGTCGGCGATGCGCTCGCGTGCGTCTTCCGCCGCGGCCTTGCCCATATCCGGCTTCGCACCGGCTCCCAGCCCCGTGCTGCCGAGCTGGATCACCGTGTTGGCACGCGAACGCGCGAGCGCTTGCGCGTCGGTGTTCATCACGATGAAGTCGACGCCCTGCACGCCGCGGTTGATCATGTGCTGCACGGCATTGCCGCCAGCGCCACCAACTCCGACGACCTTGATGATCGTTCCGTTGGTTTCCGTTTCCAGCATTTCGAAATCCATGTTGCCTCCGTCAAGATGAAAAGCGGCGTTATTCGGCAAGCGATCGGGCAACCGCCTGTCGCGCGCCAGCCGCCGGCACCAGCGCGTATTGTCTTTACTGCGTAACCTTTTTTAGAAGGCTTGCGTCGCAACTCTCGTCAAAACCCTTGCTAGAAATTCCCGAGGAACCAGTCCTTCATCCTCGTGAATACCTGTCCCATCGAACCCGACTGCACCGCGACCTTGCGGCCGCGCATGCGCTGCGAACGCCCTTCGACGAGCAAGCCCATTGCCGTCGAATAACGCGGATTGCGCACGACATCCGCGAGACCGCCCGCATATTCCGGCACGCCAATGCGCACCGGCTTCAGGAAAATGTCCTCGCCGAGTTCGACCATGCCCGGCATCATCGACGCCCCGCCGGTCAGCACGACGCCGCTGCTCAGCAACTCTTCATAGCCCGACTCGCGCACGACCTGCTGCACGAGCGAGAACAGCTCTTCGACGCGCGGCTCGACCACCGCCGCCAGCGCCTGCCGCGACAGCGTGCGCGGGCCGCGCTCGCCGAGCCCCGGCACTTCAATCATTTCGTCCGGGTCGGCCAGCGCCTGCTTCGCGATGCCGTAGCTCACCTTGATGTCTTCCGCGTCCGGCGTCGGCGTGCGCAGCGCCATCGCGACGTCGCTCGTGATCTGGTCGCCGGCGATCGGGATCACGGCCGTATGGCGGATCGCGCCTTCGCTGAAGATCGCGATGTCGGTCGTGCCGCCGCCGATATCCACGAGCACGACGCCCAGTTCCTTCTCGTCCTCGGTCAGCGTTGCCAGCGACGAAGCGAGCGGCTGCAGGATCAGGTCGTTCACTTCGAGCCCGCAGCGGCGCACGCACTTGACGATGTTCTGCGCCGCGCTCACCGCGCCCGTCACGATGTGCACCTTCACTTCGAGCCGGATGCCGCTCATGCCGATCGGCTCGCGCACGTCTTCCTGGCCGTCGATAATGAATTCCTGCGTCAGGATGTGGAGCACCTGCTGATCGGTCGGGATGTTGATCGCCTTGGCCGTCTCGATCACGCGTGCGACGTCGGCCTGCGTGACTTCCTTGTCCTTGATCGCGACCATGCCGCTCGAATTGAAGCTGCGGATGTGGCTGCCCGCGATCCCGGTGAACACGTTGGTGATCTTGCAGTCGGCCATCAGTTCCGCTTCTTCGAGCGCGCGCTGGATCGACTGCACCGTGGCCTCGATATTGACCACGACGCCCTTCTTCAATCCCTTCGAGTCGTTTTGACCGAGTCCGATCACCTCGTAGTGGCCTTCGCCCTTCAGTTCAGCGACGATCGCCACCACCTTCGACGTTCCGATGTCGAGGGCGACCAGCAGGTCTTTGTAGTCTTTGCTCATAGCGTGCTCATTGCCTGTGATGTCTGGTTACTTCTTGGCTTTGTCGGTGTCGCTGATGAAACGCATGCCGGCAGCCCGTATCGCGAAGCCGTTCGGATAGCGCAAATCCGCGTATTCGATGTCATTCCCCCACCGCCCCGTCACCGACGACCACGCCGCCACGAACCGGCGGCTGCGGTCGAACAAAGTGTCCTGATTGCGCTCGCGTCCGAGTTCGATCTGCGTGCCGTTCGAGAGCTTCACCGTCCACGCGAAACGCGGCGACAGCGTCACTTCGTCCGGGTGCGCATCGAGCGGCGCGAACCACTTCGTGAAATCGCGATAGCGCGCCACCACTTCCTTCGCCGTGCCTTCCGGGCCGTCGAACGCGGGCAGGTCGTCGTCGAGTTCGCCCTGGTTCGCGGTGAACAGTTCGCCGTCCACGCTCACCAGTTGATCGCTGCCCCACGTGCCGAGCGGCTTGAATTCCTCCAGCGTCACGGCGAGCGCGTTCGGCCACACGCGGCGCACGCTCGCGTGACGCACCCACGGCATCTGTTCGAACGCGGTGCGCGCCGTATCGAGATCGACGGTGAAGAAGTTGCCCTTCAGGCGCCCCACCACGCCTGCGCGCACCGTCGGCGAATTGATGTGCGACGTGTCGCCGTCGATCTGGATCTCGCGGAGGCGAAACTCGGGACGCTGGATCGCCCAGTAACCCGCGGCGGCCAGAAGCACGAGCACGAGCAGCCCGTGCAGTGCATTGGCGGCGAGGTTGAGCTGGCGAGCGTTATTCCACATGTTTCGGCTTCAGTCCTTCAGTTCTTGAGCGTCAGCGACAACACCTTCACGACGAGATCCTGGTAGCTGATCCCGACCGCGCGCGCCGCCTTCGGCGGCAGCGAGTGATCGGTCATGCCGGGCGCCGTGTTCACTTCGAGGAAATACGGATTGCCGTCCGCATCGAGCATGAAATCGGCGCGGCCCCAGTCGGTGCAGCCGAGCATGTCGAAGGCGCGCTGCGTCAGTTGCTTCATGCGCGTTTCTTCGGCGGGCGTGAGGCCGCACGGAATCAGGTACTGCGTGTCGTTGGCGATGTACTTCGCGTGGTAGTCGTAGAACTCGCCCGCGGGCACGATCTTGATGACCGGCAGGTCGAGGTCGCCCGCGATGCAGCACGTGAATTCACCGCCGCCTTCGATGCTCTTCTCGACGATCACGATCTTGTCGAACTTCGCCGCTTCGACCAGCGCCGGTACCAATGCATCGGCGCTCTTCACCTTGATGACCGCGACGCTCGATCCTTCCGTCGCCGGCTTCACGAAGAGCGGCAAGCCGAGCTTCGCGACGATCTCCAACGAGCGCGCGTCGTAGTCGTCGCCACGCATGACGGTTTCGAACGGCGGCGTCGGCACGCCGGTCTGCTGCCACACGAGCTTGGTGCGCAGTTTGTCCATGCCGAGCGCCGAGCCGAGTACGCCGCTGCCCGTATAGCGGATGCCGTAGAAATCGAGCGCGCCCTGCAACTGGCCGTTCTCGCCATAGCCGCCATGCAGCGCGATGAACGCGCGCACGAAGCCTTCGTCCTTGAGTTCGGACAGCGGACGCTCGGCCGGATCGAACGGATGCGCGTCGATGCCCGCATCGCGCAGGCCCTGCAGCACGAGGCGCCCGGAATTCAGCGATACCTCGCGCTCGGCCGAATTGCCGCCGAGGAGTACTGCCACTTTGCCGAATGCTTTCGGATCGATCTCGTTCACGTTCACGTTCTTGCTCGCTTCATTTCCCGCTTCATTTCCCATTGCGCTATTCATTTCAGTTCTTGCGATGATTCTTGCGTGATGCGCCCGCACACTCCGCCGATGGAACCGGCGCCCATCGTGATCACCACGTCGCGGTTGCGCGCGATGGTCGTCAGCGCGTCCGGCATTTCGTCGACCGTTTCCACGAACACCGGCTCGACCTTGCCCGCGACCCGGATTGCGCGTGCGAGCGCGCGGCCGTCGGCAGCGACGATCGGCGCTTCGCCCGCCGAATAGACTTCGGTAAGCACGAGGGCATCGACGGTGGAGAGCACTTTCACGAAGTCTTCGAAGCAATCGCGGGTGCGCGTGAAGCGATGCGGCTGGAACGCAAGCACCAGGCGCCGGCCCGGGAACGCGCCGCGCGCCGCCGCGATGGTCGCGGCCATCTCGACCGGGTGATGGCCGTAGTCGTCGATCAGCGTGTACGCGCCATCCCCCGCCTTCACTTCGCCGTAGCGCTGAAAGCGCCGGCCCACGCCGTTGAATTCACTGAGCGCTCGCTGGATATCGGCATCGGACACCTCGAGTTCAGTCGCGATGGCGATGGCCGCGAGCGCGTTCTGCACGTTGTGCGTGCCCGGCAGGTTCAACGTGACATCGAGCGGCGGCGCGTCTTCGCGCAGCGTCGTGAAATGCATGAGGCCTTCGCGTGCCTCGACGTTCACCGCGCGCACTTGCGCCTCGGCGCCGAGGCCGTAGCGGATGATCGGCTTCGACACGAACGGCAGGATCTCGCGCACGTTCGGATCGTCGACGCACAGCACGGCGATGCCGTAGAACGGCAGCCGGTGCGTGAATTCGATGAACGCCTGCTTGAGCCGCGCGAAATCGTGGCCGTAGGTGTCCATGTGATCGGCGTCGATATTCGTGATGACTTCGATCACCGGAAAGAGATTCAGGAACGACGCGTCCGACTCGTCCGCTTCCGCGACGATGAAGTCGCCCGTGCCGAGCCGCGCGTTCGCGCCCGCGCTGTTCAGACGCCCGCCGATCACGAAGGTCGGATCGAGCCCGCCCGCGGCCAGCACGCTCGCGACGAGCGAGGTCGTCGTGGTCTTGCCGTGCGTGCCGGCAATCGCGATGCCCTGCTTCAGGCGCATGAGTTCCGCGAGCATCACGGCGCGCGGCACGATCGGAATGCGGCGATGGCGCGCGGCCAGCACTTCCGGATTGTCGGAGCGCACGGCGGTCGACACGACCACTGCATTCGCCCCTTCGATGTTCTGCGCGTCATGCCCGATCGCGACACGCGCGCCGAGCGCGCTCAAGCGGTCGGTCACCGCGTTCTTCGACAGGTCCGAGCCGCTCACCTGATAGCCGAGGTTGACCAGCACCTCCGCGATGCCGCTCATCCCCACGCCGCCGATGCCGACAAAATGAATGTGTTTGACGATGTGTTTCATTTCAAATCCTTCAGCGCTTCGGCGCTTTCGCCCGTGCCCATGCCGGCCACGTCGGCGCATATCCTGGCGACGCGTTCCGTCGCGTCGGGCTTCGCCAGTTCGCGGGAGCGCTCGGCCATGCCGGCGAGCAACTCACGCGTCTGGCTGCGCAACCAGCCGGCGAGCTTTTCCGCCGACAGGTCGCGTTGCTGTATCAGTTGCGCCGCGCCGTTCTTTTCGAGGAACGCGGCGTTGGTCGTCTGGTGATCGTCGACGGCGAACGGGAACGGCACGAAGAGCGCCGCCACGCCGACCGCCGCGATCTCCGACACCGTCATCGCGCCCGAGCGGCAGATCACGAGATCGGCGGCGGCGTAGGCGCTCGCCATGTCCTCGATGAAGGGCACGAGTTGCAGGTCTTCGCCACGCTGCAAGCCCGCTGCGGCATAGTTCGCTTCGAGTGCTTCGATATGCTTCGCGCCCGCCTGATGCACGATGCGCGGACGCAGCGCGGGATCGAGCAGCGCCATCGCTTTCGGTACCGTTTCGTTCAATGCCGCCGCGCCCAAGCTGCCGCCGACGACCAGCACATTGAGCTTGCCGTTGCGAGCGGCGTAGCGTTCTTTGGGTGGCAATGCGCGCGCAAGTTCCGCACGAATCGGATTGCCGGTCCATTCGGCGTTCGGCAAGGCATTTGGAAACGCGACCAGCACGCGCTTCGCCAGATGCGCGAGCACCTTGTTCGCGAGACCGGCGATCGAATTCTGTTCGTGCAGCACGAGCGGATAGCCGCCGAGCTTCGTCATCAAACCGGCGGGAAACGTGATGTAGCCGCCCATGCCGAGCACGACGTCCGGCTTCACGCGGCGCAGCGCGCCCAGGCTCTCCGAACACGCGCGCATGAGGTTCACCGGCAGCATCAGCTTCGTCTTCAGCCCCTTGCCGCGCACGCCGCCGAAGCGCACGTATTCCATCGGAATGCCGTGCTTCGGGACGAGCGTCGCTTCCATGCCCGCCGCGTTGCCGAGCCACACGACACGCCAGCCGCGCGCCTGCATCCAGTGGGCGACCGCGAGCCCCGGGAACACGTGTCCGCCGGTGCCGCCCGCCATCACCATCAGCGTGCGCGAACTGGATGCGCCCGATGCCGTCATACCTTCCCTCCGCGCATCAGCACGCGATTCTCATAGTCCACGCGCATCAGCACCGCGAGCGCGACGCAGTTCAGCAAGATGCCCGAACCGCCGTAGCTCACGAGCGGCAGCGTGAGACCCTTGGTCGGCAGGAGGCCGAGGTTCACGCCCATGTTGATGAAGGTCTGCGCACCGAACCAGATGCCGACGCCTTTCGCCATCAGCCCGGCAAACGTGCGGTCGAGCGCGAGCGCCTGACGGCCGATCTCGAACGCGCGTCGCACGATCCAGTAGAACAGCAGGATCACGACGATCACGCCGACGAACCCGAGTTCTTCGCCGATCACCGCGAGGATGAAGTCGGTATGTGCTTCGGGCAGGTAGTTGAGCTTCTCGACACTGCCGCCGAGCCCGACGCCGAACCACTCGCCGCGACCGAACGCGATCAGCGAGTGCGTCAACTGATATGCCTTGCCCTGCGCGTAACGGTCGTCCCACGGATCGAGGTAGGCGAAGATCCGCTCGCGGCGCCACGGCGACAGCCACACGAGCATGGTGAAGGTGCCGACCGCCGTGAGCACGAGGCCGCCGAACAGCTTGCCGTTCACGCCGCCGAGGAACAGCACGCCCATCGCGATCGCGGCGATCACCATGAATGCGCCCATGTCGGGTTCGAGCAGCAGCAGCGCGCCGACGGCGCCGACCGCCACCGCCATCGGCAGGAAGCCGCGCCCGAAGCTGTGCATGAACTCTTGCTTGCGCACGGTGTAGTTGGCGGCGTAGATCGTCACGGCCAGCTTCATGATTTCCGACGGCTGCATGTTCGTGATGCCAAGCGGAATCCAGCGGCGCGCGCCGTTCACGCCCTTGCCGACATGCGGAATCAGCACGACGACCAGCATCAGCAGCGCGATGAGGAAAAGCTTCGGCGCGTACTTGTCCCACGCCGACACCGGAATCTTGAACGCAACGATCGCGCCGACGATCGCCGTCGTCACCGAGATCAGGTGGCGCACGAGGAAGTGATAGTCGCGGTACTGCGCGTACTTCGGCGAATCGGGCATCGCGATCGACGCCGAATACACCATCACGATGCCGAGCCCGAGCAGCGCGATCGTGACCCACAGGAGCGAGTGGTCGTAGTCGAGCATGCGCGAGCGGATCGGCCGCACGCCGTTCACCGCGCTCGAAATGCCGCTCGCGCTGTCCGCCCCGCGCTCGCTCAGGTGGCTGATGCGGCTCGTGCGTCCGCCGAGCGCGGCGCTGTCGTTGGCAACCGCGTTGCGTTGTCCGCTGAGTTTCGATCCAAAGCGTTCGGACCAGCTCATAGCATCACTCCCCGCGCGGCGGCGATTTCTTCGATCGCGTGACGAAACACGTCGGCGCGATGTGCGTAGTTCCTGAACATGTCGAGGCTCGCGCACGCAGGCGAGAGCAGCACGGCATCGCCCGCTTGCGCGAGTTGCGCGGCGGCTTGCGTCGCGGCTTCGAGCGTCGCGTGGTCCTGCAGTTCGATGCCGGTTTCGGCCAGCACTTCGCGGATGCGCGGCGCGTCGCGGCCGATCAGCATCACGGCGCGGCACCAGCGCGCGACCGGCGCGACGAGGGGCGAAAAATCCTGGCCCTTGCCGTCGCCGCCGGCGATCAGCACGACGCGTTGCGCGAGGCCGTCGAGCGCGGCGACCGTCGCGCCGACGTTCGTCCCCTTGCTGTCGTCGACGTAATCGATGCCGTCGATCTGCGCGATCACTTCCACGCGATGCGGCTCGCCCCGGTATTCACGCAAGCCGTGCAGCAACGCGGCGAGCGGCAGGTCGATCGCGCGTGCGAGCGCCAGGGCTGCCAACGCGTTCGCCGCGTTGTGCAAGCCGCGGATGCGCAATGCGTCGGCGGGCATCAGGCGCTTCGAGACGACCTCCGGCGCGGCGGCGGCTTCGTGCTTGCGACGGCGCGTTGGCGCGGGCACGTCGCTGGCGTCGCGGTCGTATCCTTCCGCAAGCCACACGATGCCGATGTCGCGGAGCAGACCGTAGTCGCCCACGCGCGCCGGCTCGTCGAGTCCGAACGTCACCACGCTCGATGACCCTTGTGCGAGGGCCATCGTGCGGGCGTCGTCGCGGTTCAGCACGCGCACCGTCCGCGCGCCGAAGATGCGGCCCTTGGCGGACGCGTAGGCGTCGAGTCCGCCGTGCCAGTCGAGGTGATCCTGCGTGATGTTCAGCACGGCGGCTGCATGAGGCGCGAAGGTGTGCGCCGTTTCCAGTTGGAAGCTCGACAGTTCGAGCAGCCAGACATCGGGCAGCGCGGTGTTGTCGATGGCGTCGGTCAGCTTGTCGAGCATCGCCGGGCTGATGTTGCCCGCGACCGCCACCGCCTTGCCCGCGCGTTCGCACAGGAGGCCGGTGAGCGCGGTCGTCGTGGTCTTGCCGTTCGTGCCGGTGATCGCCAGGACCTTCGGCGCGTAGCCGTTCACGCCGAGCGACCTGAGCGCCTGCGCGAACAGTTCAAGTTCACCCCACACGGGAATGCCGCGTTCCTTCGCGGCATCGATCAGCGGTTTCAGGTCGGCGGCGAGCGGCGACAACCCCGGGCTGATCGCGACGATCTCGATGTCGCCATCCAGCAGCGCAGGCGTGAACGCGCCACCGACGAATTCCGCGTCGATCTTGCGAACGGCCAGCTCGGAAAGATTCGGCGGCGTCTCGCGCGTATCGGCGATCCGCAGCCGGCACCCGTGCCTGGCGCACCAGCGCGCCATCGCGAGGCCGGATTCACCGAGCCCCAGCACCAGCACCATCGGACTCGGCCGACCCAGAAACTTCTCGCCAAACATCGCTTTACCTTTCTCTGACAACGATTTAACGCAACTTGAGCGTCGACAGCCCGAACAGGCACAACATCAGCGTGATGATCCAGAAACGCACGACGACCTGCGTCTCGGTCCAGCCCGACAATTCGTAGTGGTGATGCAGCGGCGCCATCTTGAAGACGCGCCGTCCTTCGCCGTAGCGGCGCTTGGTGTACTTGAACCAGAACACCTGCAGCATCACGGAGAGCGTCTCCGCCACGAAAATCCCGCCCATGATGAAGAGCACGATTTCCTGGCGCACGATCACGGCGATCGTGCCGAGCGCGCCGCCGAGCGCGAGCGCGCCGACGTCGCCCATGAAGACCTGCGCGGGGTGCGTGTTGTACCAGAGGAACGCGAGACCCGCGCCGCCCATCGCCGAGCAGAAGATCAGCAGTTCGCCCGCGCCGGGAATGTGCGGAAACAGCAGGTATTTCGAGTACACCGAGCTGCCCATCACGTAGGCGAACGCGCCGAGCGACGCGCCCACCAGCACGACCGGCATGATGACGAGGCCGTCGAGGCCGTCGGTGAGATTCACGGCATTGCTCGCGCCGACGATCACGAAATACGTCAGCGCGATGAAGCCCCACACGCCGAGCGGATAGCTGATCGCCTTCACGAACGGGAGCATCAGGTCGGCGCGCGCGGGCAGGCCCATCGACAGGCCGCTTCGCACCCACGCCATGAAGAGATCGAACACGCGCGCGTTGTTCGCCTCCGACACGCTGAACGCCAGATAAACGGCGGCGAACAGGCCGATCACCGATTGCCAGAAATACTTCTCGCGCGACGACATGCCGCGCGGGTCCTTGTGCACCACTTTCCGGTAGTCGTCGACCCAGCCGATCACGCCGTAGCCGAACGTGACGAGCATCACGATCCACACGAAGCGGTTCGTGAGGTCGGCCCACAGCAGCGTCGACACCGCGATGCCGAGCAGGATCAGCACGCCGCCCATCGTCGGCGTGCCGGATTTGACGAGGTGCGTCTGCGGCCCGTCCTTGCGCACGGCCTGGCCGACTTTCATCGCCGTCAGTTTGCGGATCACCCACGGTCCGCAGAAGAGGCCGATCAAAAGCGCCGTCGCCGTGGCACCGACGGCGCGGAACGTGATGTAGATGAACACGCGCATGAAGCTGGCGTCATTCTGTAGCCATTGCGCGAGTGCGAGTAGCATGCTGGTCCTTCTTCTCTAATCAGTGTGCGGCGGGCGCAGTGCCCGACGCGGGTTGGTGTGGACTCGTCACGGCGTCCACCACACGTTCCATCTGCATGAAACGCGAGCCTTTCACGAGAAACGTGGCGCCGGATCCGAAGCCGGCCTGGGTCAGTGCTGCAATCAGTTGCGTTACATCGGTGAGGTGCTTCGCCGTTCTGTTCGATGCCGCCGAGTGGAACGCCCTTGCCGAGTCGGCGCTGGCATCGCCCAACGCGAAAAGCGCATCGATGCCGCGCTCCGCCGCATACGCGCCCACTTCGCGATGAAACGCCGGGCCCTGGTCGCCGACTTCGCCCATGTCGCCCATCACGAGGACGCGCGGCGACGGTTGCGCCGCGAGCACGTCGATGGCGGCGCGCATCGAATCGGGGTTCGAGTTGTACGTATCGTCGATGACGGTTGCGCCTTCGATCGGCTCTAGCGCCGCGCGCTTCACCTGCAAGCGGCCCTTCACCGGCTCGAACGCTTCGAGGCCGCGCCTGATCGCATCGAGCGACACGCCCGCCGCGAGCGCCGCCGCCGTCGCGGCAAGCGCATTGCGGGCGTTGTGTTCGCCAAGCACGCGCAACGCGACGGAGAGCGGTCCTTGCGGCGTCACGATCTCGACGCTCGTCCCGGCGATACGGCCCGTCACCGCGGCCTTCGAAGGATCGTCGGACAGCGCGAAGTCGACGATCGGATTGCCGGTCGCGGCGACGCGCCAGATGCTCGCGTAGGCATCGTCGGCGGGAAACACGGCCGTGCCGGTGTCACCGAGCGCATGAATCACCGACGCGTGTTCCAGCGCGACCGCTTCCACCGTCGCCATGAACTCCTGATGCTCGCGCTGCGCGTTGTTCACGACCGAAACCGTGGGCGCCGCGATCTTCCCGAGCACTTCGGTTTCTCCCGGGTGGTTCATGCCGAGCTCGACCACGGCCAGGCGGTGCGTTGCGTTGAGACGGAACAACGTCAGCGGCAAGCCGATGTCGTTGTTGAAATTGCCCGCCGTCGCCATGCACGCTGCTTCGCCCACCGCCGCCGAGAAAATCGACGCGATCATCTCCTTGACCGTCGTCTTGCCGTTGCTGCCGGTGACGGCGACGAGCGGCATCGTGAAGCGCTCGCGCCATCCGTGTGCGAGCGCACCGAGCGCGGCGCGGGTGTCCTTTACCTTGATAACCGGCAGCGACGCATCGAGAGGCTCGCGAGAAACCAGCGCCGCCGACGCGCCGCGCTCCGCAACCTGCTTCAGGAAATCATGCGCATCGAAACGATCGCCCTTCACCGCGACGAACAGATCTCCGGCACCCGCCGTGCGGCTATCGGTCGACACGCGGTCGAGCGCGACGCTTTCGTCGCCGATCACGACGGCGCCCGGAATCAGCGCGGCGGCCTCACGCAAAGTGAAGATCGTCATTCGCCGCCTCCGCGCGTGTGCGTGGCGCGTGCCGCAAGCGCGAGGCGCGCGTGATCCTGATCGGAGAAAGCGCGTTTCTTTCCCATGATTTCCTGCGTTGCCTCGTGCCCTTTGCCGGCCAGCACGACCACGTCTTCGCGAGCCGCCGCGCGGATTGCCTGAAGGATTGCGCTCGCGCGGTCTTCGATCCGGCGCGCGTGCGTCGCGTCGCGCATGCCGGCCGCGATCTGCCCGATGATCGACTGCGGGTCTTCGCTGCGCGGGTTGTCGCCCGTGATCACGACCTGATCCGCGAGCTTTTCCGCGATCGCTCCCATCAGCGGGCGCTTGGTCGCGTCGCGGTCGCCGCCGCAGCCGAACATGCAGATGAGCTGACCGCCGCGCGCCTCGGCAATCGGGCGCAGCGCGGCGAGGGTTTTATCGAGGGCGTCCGGCGTGTGCGCATAGTCGATCACGACGAGCGGTTCGTCGTTCTGCGGGCGGCCGCCGAGACGCTGCATCCGTCCGTTCACCGGTTCGAGCTTCGCGATCTGCGCGAGCGCGGCGTCGAGCGGGATGCCGGTGTCGAGCAGCGCGCCGAGCACCGCGAGCAGGTTGCTCACGTTGAACGCGCCGAGCGTGCCGACCTCGACCTCCGCATCGCCCCAGTCCGACGCCAGATGAAACGCCGTGCCGTTGGCCGTCGCACGGACGTTGGTGGCGAGCAGCAACGCGTCGGCGCGCGGCACGGCTTGCGCCGGAATCTCGACGCCGTAGGCGATCGTGCGCAACTTGCCGCGCAACGATTCGATCAGGCGCTGTCCGGCGGCATCGTCGCGATTGACGATTGCGGCCTTCAGCGACGGCCACGCGAACAGGCGCGCCTTCGCCGCTTCGTAGGCGTCGAACGTGACGTGGTAGTCGAGGTGATCCTGCGTGAGATTCGTGAAGATGGCGATGTCGAAGTTCGTGCCGTTCACGCGCCCCTGATGCAGCGCATGCGACGACACTTCCATCACCACGCCCTGCGCGCCCGCCGCCTTCAGTTGAGCGAGATTGCGCTGGAGCTGCGGCGCATCGGGCGTCGTGAAGCCGCTCGCGACGAGCTTGCCCGGCATCCCGATGCCCAGCGTGCCGACGATCGCGCACGGCTTGCCGACCGCCGTCAACGCGGTGGCGAGCCACTGACTGCACGACGTCTTGCCGTTCGTGCCGGTCACGCCGACGGTCAGCATCGATTCGGTCGGCTCGCCGTACCACGCGGCAGCGATCGGACCGGCCAGTTCGTTCAGCGCCTTCACCGCGAGCGTTTTTTCGGCGTCGGGCTTGCCGCCGAAATTTTCCGGCTGATACAGCGCGGCGGCGGCACCGTTCGCGAGCGCGGCATCGATGTACTGGCGGTTGTCCGCGCCATCGACGGCATAGGCGAAGAACACGTCGCCGCTTTTCAGCGAGCGCGTGTCGGCATGCAACTGCGCGTCCGGCTGCGCGTGCGCGCGCAGCCATTGCACCGCCTGCGCGATGTCCTTGCGCGCCTTCGGTTGCTTGCTCGGCGCGTTCATCGAACGACTCCCGGGTGCGTCTTGTTATTGCTCGACACCGCGAGCTTCTTCGCCGTGCTCTGTGCGTTTTGCGGCGGAGCCGCTGCGGCCGGCTGGGACGCCGCACCCGACTCGTCATTCACGACCATCTGCTTGAACGGCATGTCGGGCGGCACGTTGAGCGCGCGCAGCGTGTCGCCGGCGATCGCCGAGAACACCGGACCCGACACCTGTCCGCCGAAGTGGCTGCCGACCGTCGGCTCGTCGACGGACACCGCCACCACGATGCGCGGATTCGGCATCGGCCCCATGCCGACGAACGACGCGCGATATTTCGAATGGTCGTAGCCGTGGCCCCCGTGCTTGTACGCGGTGCCGCTCTTGCCGCCGACGCGATAGCCCGGCACGGCCGCATCCGGCGACGTGCCGCCCTTCGCGGTCACGGTTTCGAGCATCGCGCGGACTTCACGCGCGGTGGTCGGCGCGAAGACTTGCGGCCCTTGCACCGGCTGGTCGCCCGGCGTGCGGAAAATCGACACCGGCAAAACCTGCCCGTCGTGGGCGATCGCCGTATAGGCGCGCGCAAGCTGGAACAGCGACGCCGACAGGCCGTAGCCATACGACATCGTCGCCTGCTCGATGCGGCGCCAGCTTTTCCACGGCCGCAGACGCCCCGTCACCGCGCCCGGGAAGCCGACCTTCGGCGCCTGGCCGAGGCCGATGCTCGTGTACATGTTCCACATTTCCTCGGGGCGCAACTGCATCGCGATCTTGGTCGCGCCGATATTGCTCGACTTTTGAATCACGCCGCCTACTGTCAGCACGCCGAAGCCGGAGTCGTCGGTGATGCGCGCGCCGTCGAGCACGAACACGCCGCCGCCGGTATCGACGAGCGTATTCGGCGACACGCGATGCAGGTCCAGCGCAAGCGACACCGTAAACGGCTTCATGATCGAGCCGGGCTCGAACGTGTCGGTGAGGATGCGGTTGCGCAACTGCTCGCCGGTCATCCGCGAGCGGTCGTTCGGGTTGTAGGTGGGATAGTTGACGAGCGCGAGCACTTCGCCCGTCTTCACGTCGATCACGATTGCCGCGCCTGCCTTCGCCTTCGACTTCTCGACCGCCGCCTTGAGGTTCGTGTACGCGATGTACTGGATCTTGCTGTCGATCGAGAGATCGACGTCCGTGCCGTTGTGCGGCACGACTTGCTCGTCGACGTCCTCGACGATGTGCCCCATCCGGTCCTTGATCACGCGGCGCATGCCCGGCGTGCCGGCAAGCACGCCCTGGTCGCCGAGTTCGACGCCTTCCTGACCCTTGTCTTCAATATTAGTAAAGCCGATCAGGTGCGCAGTGATTTCGCCTTCCGGATAGAAGCGCTTGTATTCACCGCGCGAATAAATGCCGGGGATGTCGAGCGCCGCGACTTTCTGCGCGGTTTCGAGCGGCACCTGACGCTTCACGTAGACAAACGTCTTGTCCACCGACAGCTTCGCGCGCAACTCCTTCTGCGTCATGTCGAGCAGCTTTGCGAGCTCGGTGAGCTTGTCCGCGCCGAGATCGTTCGGCACGGCTTCGGGAATCGCCCAGATCGCCTTCACCGGCAAGCTCGTTGCGAGCACGAGGCCGTTGCGGTCGCGAATCTGGCCGCGCGTCGCCGGCAGTTCGAGCGTGCGCTGATAGCGGCTCTCGCCCTGTTTCTTGAAGAACGCGTTGCCCGGGCCCTGGATCCAGAACGCGCGCGCCGCGAGCGCGACGAACGCCATGAACAGCATGAACACGACGAGCTTCGAGCGCCACATCGGCAGGCGCAGCGACAGGATCGGATTCGGGGTGTAGGCCACGTCCTTTTGCTTCGCGGATTTTTTCATCGCTTGGCTCCGCGCGCAGGAGGCGCCGACGCCGGCAACGGCGGCGGCATCGGGGCATCGGCGGCTTTCGAGGTCGCCGGATCGTAGGTGAGGTATTGCGTGCGGCCGGTACTCACGGGCTGCATCTTTAAAGAATTAGTGGCCAACTGCTCGATGCGCGAGGTCTTCGACAACGCGCTCTGCTGATACTGCAACTGCGAAAAATCCTGTTGAAGCTGGCGCTCCTGCGACTGCGCGCGCTGCACTTCGATAAAGATCTGCCGCTGCTGATTGGTCGCGCTGACGACCGAAAGCGCGCACCCGAGCACGACGATCAACAGGAAAATGTTGAGGCGGTTCATGGCGCGATCCGCTCCGCAATGCGCATCACAGCGGACCGGGCGCGCGGATTGGCGGCGACTTCAGCGTCGCTTGCGAACACGCGTCCGACGATGCGCAGCGGCGGACTCGGCAAGTCGACGGCGCGGATCGGCAGGCGGCGGTCGATCGCCGGCGTGCTCGCGTGCGCCTGCATGAACCGCTTGACGATCCGATCCTCGAGCGAATGAAAGCTGATCACGACCAGCCGGCCCCCTTGCTCCAACAACGCCAAAGCTGCTTCCAGGACTACCTGCAGCTCCGCAAGCTCTTGATTGATGTGAATCCGTATAGCCTGAAAGGTACGAGTTGCCGGGTCCTTGCCCTTCTCACGGGTTTTGACGACGTGACCCACGATTTCGGCAAGCTCGCTCGTGCTGACGAGAGGCCCAAGACGCTCGGACTCTGCCCGGCGAGCAACAAGCGCCTTTGCAATCTGAAAAGCAAACCGTTCTTCCCCATAATCTCTGATCACCTCCGTCAATTCCTGCACCGTTGCCCGCGCGAGCCACTCAGCTGCCGACTCGCCGCGAGTCGGATCCATCCGCATATCGAGCGGACCTTCCGCCCTGAAGCTGAAGCCACGACCCGGATCGTCCACCTGCGGCGACGACACCCCCAGATCCAGCAACACACCCGCTACCCGCGCTACTCCTCGCTCGCTTGCCGCGTCGCGCAGGGCAGCGAAGCTGTCGTGCACGATCGAAAAGCGTGAGTCCTGTATTTGTTGCGCCGTGGCGATTGCAAGCGGATCCTTGTCGAAGGCGATCAGTCGCCCTTCGTCACCCAGCTTGCTCAACACCGCACGGCTATGACCACCCCGCCCGAACGTGCCATCTATATAGATACCGTCCGTGCGCGTGACCAACGCATCTACCGCTTCATCCAGCAGCACCGTGCGATGCTGCAGTTCGTTTCCCATCGCAGGTGCCATGTATTTAGCGCCGCGTCAGAAAGTGAAATTCTTCAGCGACTCGGGCATGCCCTGCGCCATTGCCGCCGCTTCCTTCGCGGCGTAGGTGTCCGCGTCCCACAACTCGAAGCGATTCCCCATGCCGAGCAGCATCACGCTCTTCTCGAGCGACGCCGCCGCACGCAACTCCGGCGACACGAGCACGCGCCCGGCCGTATCGAGTTCCATGTCCATTGCGTTGCCAAGGAAAATGCGCTGCCACCACGCGGCTTCCATCGGAAGCTCGGAGACCCGCTTGCGAAAGACTTCCCACTCCGGGCGAGGAAAGAGCAACAGGCATCCGTCCGGGCTCTTCGTGAGCGTGACCCGGCCTTCTGCCTGTCCTTGCAGCGCTTCCCGATAGCGAGAAGGGACGGACATCCGTCCCTTCGCATCGAGTGTCAGCGCCGAAGCCCCCTGGAACACTCGCCCTCTCCCATTTTGACGACGCCCGCCGACGGCATCACTTCTTGTCCAAAATGTGCCGGAAAGTGGCTTCGAAATCACACGAAAATACACTTTCTCACACTGTCTCCCACTTTAGAGGAACGGATTTGTAGGGTCAAGGCTCAGACCTTTTATTTGACTAATTTTGTTTTCCAGAACAAGGACTTAGCGCGGGTGCTTGAAGTGACCCGGAAAGAGAAAACCGTTACGAATGAAAGAACTAGTGCGGGAAGTGAAGGTAGTACGTGAATTGAGCGAGGGAAATGCACGTATCGTAAAGCTTCTGCAAGGCTGATCCGCGGCAGTCCTGGCCGACGAGAAAAGCGCTGGCGCCGGTGGGAGCGCGTCCCACCGGCGCCGAGGGTCCAACGCGCGTCAGATACGGTATGCCGTGGTGGTCATGACCTTCGACGCCGCCTTCATCAGTGCGCGAACCGGAAACGGCACGTCTCCGCCGCCCGCCGCAATCGCCGATGCGGCGTGTTCGTTTTCGTCGGTGCGCATCTGCTCGACGATCGCGCGCGACGCCAGGTCGTTCGCCGGCAGTGTCTTCAAATGCCCGTCGAGATGATGCTCGACCTGGCGCTCGGTTTCCGCCATGAAGCCGAGACTCGCGCGGTCGCCGAGACGCCCCGCAACCAGGCCAATGGCGAGCGAGCCGGCATACCACAGCGGGTTCAGCAGGCTCGGACGCGAGTCGAGATCCCGCAGGCGCTGCGACGTCCACGCGAGGTGGTCTTCTTCCTCGCGCGCCGCGCGCTCGAAATCGTCCTTGAGCGCGGGCGACTTCGTCGCGAGTTTCTGCGCCTGATACAGCGCCTGCGCGCACACCTCGCCGACATGATTCACACGCATCAGTCCCGCCGAGTGCGCTTTTTCCTCTGCGGTGAGTTCCGGCGCATCGGCCGGAATGCCGAACTCATCCACATTACCAATGGCTTTCGAAACAGGGATTGGACGTGACATGCGGCTCACGCCCGCCATCGACCGCAACCCGCGATCGAACTCGGTAATCAGTTCATCAAGCGTCATTCACACCTCCCTTCAGCGTGGCTTTTGCACCGTTTTCGTTCACGATCCGGGGCAATTCGCAGGCTGCAATCGCGTCCCGAAAAAGCGCCAAAAACATGCCCGTCTTTGGAATTAGGGCAAACACCGGTCGCAAAAATGCATCGAATCAAGATTTTAGCGCATGTTGCGTAAACGTCACAGGATGGCGAGATGAGGCCGGCTTTTCCTTTGTTCGCAAAACTCTCTTTGTTACATTACGGTCAACTTCTTTTGGAAGTACCCGGCGGGACGTCAACACACTGGCGCTAGAACAGTGCCCTGCTGAACAGATTCAATATCCTTGGAGAGTATTTCAATGAAAAAGTCGCTTCTCGCTCTGGCCGCATTAGGCACGTTCGCTGGTGCCGCTCAAGCACAGAGCAGCGTGACGCTGTACGGCATCATCGACGCTGGCTTCGTGTTTAACAACAACAGCGCCGGCAATCAGTTGTACTCGCTGATGAGCGGCAGCTTACAGGGCAGCCGTTGGGGCCTGCGTGGCACGGAAGATCTGGGTGGTGGTCTGAAGGCCATCTTCGTGCTGGAAAACGGCTTTGACGGCATGACCGGCCGTCTGGGCCAAGGCGGCGACGAATTCGGCCGTCAAGCCTTCGTCGGTTTGTCGACGAGCCAGTTCGGTACGGTCACGCTCGGTCGCCAGTACGACTCCGTCGTCGACTATACCGGCGCGCTCGAAGTCGGTAGCCAGTGGGGCACGCGCTTCGGCGCGCACCCGGGCGACTTGGACAACATGAACAACTCGAACCGTGCGAACAACTCGTTCAAGTACACGAGCGCAAACTACGCTGGCCTGACGTTCGGCGGCCTGTACAGCCTGGGCGGCGTTGCTGGCCAGTCCGGCCGTAACCAGATCTGGTCGGCGGGTGTCGGCTACGCCCAGGGCCCGCTGCAGTTGGGCGCTGCCTACTTGAACGTGCGTGACCCGAACTTCTCGTTCTACGGTAACAACGCAACCTCGAGCGCAGTTGCTTCGAACATGTCCGGCAGCCGCGTGTATTCGGGCTACGCATCGGCACGTACCCAGGAAGTGATCTCGGCCGGCGCTGCTTACACGTTCGGCGCAGCAACGGTCGGCGCGACGTACAGCAACACGGCGTTCAAGGATCTGGGCGGCGAAGCCGGCCTGAACCCGCTGGGCTACAGCGGCTCGGCCCGGTTCCACAACGCCGAAGTCAACTTCAAGTATCAGTTGACCCCGGCTCTCTTGCTGGGCGTGGCTTACGACTACACGCATGGTTACGGCGCAAACGACGCGAAGTACCACCAAGCGATGCTGGGTACGGACTACTTCCTGTCGAAGCGCACGGACTTCTACGTTGCAGGCGTGTACCAGCACGCAATCGGCACCGATTCGACCAACACGGCTGCTGTCGCGAACATCAACGGCCTGTCGCCTTCGTCGACGTCGAACCAGGTCGCTGCGATCGTCGGTATCCGTCACAAGTTCTAATAAGTCTGAACAAAGCTGCATCACCCTTGAAAAGGCGCCTTCGGGCGCCTTTTTTTATGCGTGGGTCTTCTTGACGTTGTTGCGACGCAACAAAAAAGCCTTCGGTCTTTCGACACGAAGGCTTTTTCACTTTTCCACGGCGACCGACCGAATTCCTAAACCTTGCCGTCGCGTAACTCGCGCCTGAGGATCTTGCCGACATTGCTCTTCGGCAGGTCACTGCGAAACTCGATGCTGCGCGGCCGCTTGTAGCCGGTGAGCCGGTCCTTGCAGAACGCGATGACGTCGGCCTCGGTCAGGCTCTGGTCCTTCTTGACGATGAACAGCTTCACCGCTTCGCCCGAATTCCGGTCCTTCACGCCGACGGCAGCCACCTCGAATACGCCAGGAAGCTTCGCGACGACGTCCTCGATCTCGTTCGGATACACGTTGAAGCCGGATACCAGGATCATGTCCTTCTTGCGATCGACGATCTTCACGTATCCGCGCTCGTCCATCACGCCGACATCGCCCGACTTGAAGAAGCCGTCCGGCGTCATGACCTTGGCGGTTTCATCCGGCCGGTTCCAGTAACCCGCCATCACTTGCGGTCCGCGGATGCAGATTTCGCCGGCGCCGCCCAGCGGCACTTCGTTGTTGTCGTCGTCGCGGATCGAGATTTCCGTCGACGGGAACGGCAAGCCGATCGTGCCCGTGTATTCGGTCGCCGTCACCGGATTGCAGGTGACGCACGGCGACGTCTCCGACAAACCGTAACCCTCGATGATCGGTGCGCCCGTCGTTTCGTACCAGCGCTTCGCCACCGATTCCTGAACAGCCATGCCGCCACCGTTCGCGGCGATCAGCTTCGAGAAATCGAGGCTCGCGAAATCCGGATGATTCAACAGGGCGTTATACAGCGTGTTGACCGCCGGAAACGTGTTGATCGGAATGCCCTTGAGTTCCTTGATCGTGCCGGCGATATCACGCGGATTCGGGATCAGCACGCCGAGCCCGCCCGTGCGGATCGTGAGCAAGCCGCAAACCGTCAGCGCGAAGATGTGATACAGCGGCAGCGCCACGACGCACACGAACTGGTCGATATCCGGCCGTTTCTTGCGCGCCGGGTCGAGCCAGACTTCCGATTGCAGCACATTCGCGATCACATTCCGGTGCAGCAGCGTGGCGCCCTTCGCGACGCCCGTCGTGCCACCCGTGTATTGAAGAAACGCGACGTCGTCGGGATTCTGGGCGACCGGTTGCAGCGTTTCCCGCTCGCCTTGCGCGAGCGCGTCGTTGAAACGGACATGGCCCGGCAAACTCCACTCGGGCACCATCTTCTTCACGCGACGCACGACAAAATTGACGACCATGCCCTTGAGGCCCATCAGATCGCCCATCGCGGCCACGACGACGTGCTTGATCGCCGTGTTCTTCAACACGGCCTGCAGCGTGGTCGCGAAATTTTCAAGCAGAACGATCGCCTCGGCGCCGCTGTCCTTCAGTTGATGTTCGAGTTCGCGCGGCGTGTAGAGCGGATTCACGTTCACGACGATGTACCCCGCGCGCAATACGGCGGCGATCGCGACCGGATACTGCAGCACATTCGGCATCATCAGCGCGACTCGCGCGCCGGGTTTCAGCCCTTTTGCCTGGAACCAGGCGGCAAGCTTCTTCGACATGGCGTCGAGCTCGCCGTACGTGATCGCCTGCCCCATGCAGAGAAATGCGCGCCGTTCGCGATTCTTGCGAAAACTGTCCTCGAGCAGTTGGGAAACCGAGCGGTAAGCCGAAACGTCGATTTCCGCGGGCACGCCGGCCGGATACGACTTCAGCCAGATTTTTTCCATGCGGCGTCTCCTCTAATTGTTATCGAATGGTCGTGCGGAGAACGAATGCTAACGGCTCGACCCATTTCCGACAACCGATTAGACGCAACCCTCCACTGCTTTCAGAGTGCTCTTATCGATGCCGCTCAATGCGCCGGTTCAACCTCGACGAGGCAATCGTAGAAAGTCGCCGAGCCGCCGAGATCGGTCAACGCCTGGCTCGTCACCTGATTCGCATTGCGGCCATCCGGCGCGAGTTTTTTCCACCAGATCGACAATCCGACGACCACGCCTTCGCGCGCGCGCTCGGTCACGCGCGCTCGCGCCTGCATCGAGCCGCGATCGTTGAAAATGCGCACGATTTCGCCGTCGGCGATCTGGCGCGCGTGCGCGTCGACGGGATGGATGTCGAGATGCGGCTCGCCTTCCGTCGAACGCAGGCTTGTCACATTCACGAAGCTGCTGTTGAGGAAGTTGCGGGCGGGCGGCGAAATCATCGCGAGTGGAAAACGGGCAGCAAGTTCGGGCGCGCCATCGGCCGACTCGTAGGGCGCGAGGTAATCGGGCAAGGGGTCGAGGCCCTCGCTCATGAGGCGCTCGCTGTAGAACTCGCACTTCCCCGACGGCGTGCGAAAACCGCCGTTCGCGAACGGTGCGTCGGCCAGCTTGAGCTGCGCCCAGCCCGCCGTTTTCAGCGTGTTCCAGCTTTGACCCGCGAGCGCCGGATCGCTCCAACGAAGCGCCTTTGAGGCGACTTCGTCATCCGTTTCGAAGAGAGCGGGATCGGTGAGATCCATCACGCGCGCAAGGCTCCGGAAGATCTCCGTGTTCGAGCGCGACTCGCCGACCGGTGCGATCGCCGGGAGGTTCGCCATGACGTGCGTGTGCCCGTACGACTTGTGGACGTCCAGATGCTCGAGTTGCGTGGTCGCGGGAAGGATCAGATCGGCGTAGTCGGCAGTGTCGGTCTGAAAGTGTTCGAGCACGATGGTGAACACGTCTTCGCGTGCGAAGCCCGCCGCGACTTTCTCTGAATCCGGCGCCACCGCGACCGGGTTCGAGTTGTAGACGATCAGCGCCTCGACCTTCGGGCCGAAGGCGGCGTCGCCGGGATGCAGCAGCGCGTCGCCGATCGCATTCATGTTGATCATGCGCGGCAAATTCGACGGCCAGCCCGGCAACAGGTCAGGCCGTTCGAGCGCGCTCGAATCGACCGGCGTCCATCCCGACGACGACAGCAGGACGCCGCCCGAACGCTCGCGCCACGCCCCCGTCACCGATGGCAGACAGGCAATCGCCCGCACTGCGTTGCCGCCGCCGCGCACGCGCTGCATGCCGTAGTTCAGGCGTATCGACGCCTTCCGGGTCGCGCCGAATGCGCGCGCGAGATCGACGATCGCCTGTTCCTCGATACCGCAAATCTGTGCAGCGCGCGCCGGCGGGTATTGTGCGGCGCGCGCCTTCAGCTGTTCGAAGCCGAGCGTGTAAGCGTCGATGTATGCGCTGTCGATCAGGTCTTCGCGGATCAACACGTCGATCATGGCGAGCGCTAGCGCGGCATCGGTGCCGGGTTTGAGCGCGATATGCTGATGACACTTTTCAGCGGTCAACGAGCGATACGGATCGATCGCGATCAACCGCGCCCCGCGACGCTTCGCTTCCTGTGCTCGCGTCCAGAAATGCAGGTTCGACGCGATCGGATTTGCACCCCAGATCAGGATGAGTTCGCTTTCCTCGAAGTACTCGGTGTGCATGCCGAGGCTCGCGCCGTAGGTATACCGAAGGCCCGCCGCGCCGGCCGCCGCGCAAATCGTCCGGTCGAGCCGCGACGCACCGAGCGCGTTGAAAAAACGCGCGGCGATGCTTTCGCCTTGCACGAGCCCCATCGTGCCGGCATAGCTGTACGGAACAATGGCTTCGGGCGCGCGAGCTGCGATCGGCTTCAAGCGATCTGCGGCCAGGCGCAGTGCCTCGTCCCAACCGATTGCTTCGAAGCGTCCCTCGCCTTTGCGGCCGACGCGTCGCAACGGCGTGAGCAGCCGATCCTTATGGTGCGTGCGTTCGGCATAGCGCGACACTTTCGTGCAAAGCACGCCTTGCGTCGGCGGATGGTCGGGATCGCCGCTGACCTTGACGGCCTTGCCATCCTTGACGGTAACGCGCATCGCGCAAGTGTCGGGACAATCGTGCGGGCAGACGGCACGGGCGAATTCGGCGGGGGCATTCATGCAAAAGTCCGGTAGGAAGCACGCAAAACGATGCGGATAAACGGATTTTATTACGGCTGGCCGTTGGTCACCGGTCAGATCGATTAAATTGTCGCGGCGTAAAATGGTCTGCAGAGCGCGTATGTACGAGGCGCGCGCGGCCTCATCGTTCGCAAATCGAGACACTGTCAATGAACCTGATTCCTGAAATCGAAGCAGCACACGAAGAAATCAAGGCGCTCCGACGAACGATCCATGCGCATCCCGAACTTCGCTACGAGGAGGTCGGCACGGCGCAGCTGGTCGCTGAAAATCTGGAGCGCTGGGGATTGACCGTGCATCGTGGACTCGGCAAGACCGGCGTGGTGGGGGTTCTGAAGCGCGGTACGAGCAGCGCATCCATCGGCCTTCGCGCCGACATGGACGCGCTGCCAATCCAGGAAATCAACACGTTCGATCATCGCTCGAAACATCAGGGGCGAATGCACGCTTGCGGACACGACGGCCACACCGCAATGCTGCTCGGCGCGGCGAAACACCTCGCCGAACACGGACAGTTCGATGGCACAGTCGTCTTCATCTTCCAGCCCGCCGAAGAAGGCGGGGCAGGCGCTCGTGCGATGATCGAGGATGGTCTTTTTAAGCGCTTTCCCGTCGATGCGGTCTTTGGCATTCACAACTGGCCGGGCATGCCGGCGGGCCATTTCGGCGTGACTCCGGGGCCGATCATGGCGTCGAGCAACGAGTTTCGGATCAAGGTGCGCGGCATTGGTTCGCACGCGGCGCTACCGCACAACGGGCGCGATCCCGTATTTACTGCGGTGCAGATCGCGAACGGCCTTCAGAGCATCATCACGCGCAACAAAAAGCCGATCGACACCGCCGTGCTCTCGATCACGCAGATTCATGCCGGCGATGCGCTCAATGTCGTCCCCGACGAAGCGTGGCTGGCGGGTACAGTGCGTACGTTCACCGTAGAAACACTCGATCTGATCGAAAGGCGGATGCACAAGATCGTCGAGTCGACGGCGGCGGCCTTCGATTGCGATGTAGAGGTCCGCTTCAACCGAAACTATCCGCCAACGATCAATGATGCCGAGCAAGCGCGATTTGCTGCGTCGGTGATGGCGGAAGTCGTGGGCGAGGAGAACGTCGACGCATCGGTAGAACCGACGATGGGCGCCGAGGATTTTTCGTTCATGCTGCTGGAAAAGCCCGGATGCTACGCGTTTCTTGGGAATGGGGAAGGTGGGCATCGCGAATCGGGACACGGCGCCGGACCGTGTATGCTTCACAACGCGAGCTATGATTTCAACGACAGCTTGCTGTCAGTGGGGTCGACTTATTGGGTTCGTTTGGCAGAGCGCTTTCTGCCTGACCTTGCTCGCGGATGAGCGGAGAAGCTTTGTCAAGCGGGGTGGGTGAATGTTTTCGCTGGCGACGCTGGGTCTAGGGCCGAAGGGGCGGAGAAGGCGGGAATGAGAAGAAGGGCAGAAGGGCAGAAGGACAATGGAGCACGCAAACGCAAACACCCCACCTTTGTGGGGTGGGGTGTTTGTTTAAGGCATGATGAGCCTGACGATTACCTACTTTCACACGGGAGCTCCGCACTATCATCGGCGTGGAGTCGTTTCACGGTCCTGTTCGG
>NZ_FCON02000030.1 GCF_001544535.1 Caballeronia choica
AAGAAGATGAGCACGGTCGAGCAGATCGAGCAACTGGTGCGCATTTCACGCGAGTTCGGCCGCAAGGTCGCCACCGCCCAGGAAGCGCGCGAGATCAGCAAGATCGGCGTGTTCTACGACACAGTGGAAGAGACCCTGCTGGCCAACGGCTTCGCGCCGAACCGCAACGGCGCTACTCAGGGCTTCCTGCGCAAGGCGGTGTAAATCATTGAACGCAAATTGGTAGGAGAGTGGTGCGTGCAGTCGGCATGCCCGGTGCAAGCGGCTCGCACGGTGGCTGCAAAGGTGGTGATGAACCTCGAAGCGCCCGCCGAGCGAGATTGTCACGGACAGGCGCGCGCCGACGCAGAGAGCAAGGAGCGTTCGGGATGCCTCAGGCGCCAAGATGCTGACACGCGTCACTTTATGCGTGGTTTGAGTTACGCTGCATATCGGACACGCGTCTCGTGAAATAGATCGCAACAGCAAGTCGACAGCCTTTCCAGAGGCGCGCGAGGAACCTGTGAATTCGACGACGAGCAAGGATGGTCATTGCAATCCCGCGCATACGCCGGGGCGGAGCCATCGCGGCCGCCCGAAACGCCTGCGTGCCGACTCCCTCGATCCGGAAGCAGAAGCGCTTTTGAAGATGCTCAACCTCGTGAAGCGCAATCCGGTCAATCACTCCAACCTTCGCCAGCACCGGCTGGGTTGGCGTTTATCCGCGCTTGCACTTGGCCGTGCGGATGCGGTGGCTCGCGTCGAAACGCTGTTGATTCCCGGGCCGTACGAGCCAATTCGACTGAAGTTGTATCGACCCTCTGTGACGGCCGAGGCTGCGCCCGCGTTTGTGTGGTTTCACGGCGGCGGTTTCATGATGGGCGGACTCGCGACCGCCGATGCCATTTGCCGGCATATCGCTGTGGTCAGCGGCGTGATTGTCGTCGCCGTGCGCTACCGCCTGGCGCCGGAACATGACCTGTATGCCGGCCGAGCCGATTGCATGGCCGCAATGGATTGGATCGTTAGCGACGGGCTCGCGCACGGCATCGATGCCACGCGTCTGGCCGTGGGCGGCGACTCGGCCGGCGGCAATCTCGCCGCAGCCGTGGCACAGCGGCATGCCGAACAAGCCGGAACGGCGCTGCGGCTTCAGGTGCTGGTCTATCCTGCCACGAATCTGCTCGATGACTTCGCCTCCAAGGCGGAAAATACCAGCGGCTATATGCTGACATCGGAAGGTATCGATGCGATCCGGGCGCTGATCACGCGAGAACGAACGGACCTTGCGGATCCCTGGATCTCACCGGCACTGACCCGCGAACTGAGTGACTTGCCGCCGGCGCTCGTCGTCACGGCGGGCTTCGACCCGATCCGCGACGATGGCCTCGCCTATGCCGAGCGCCTCCGTGAAGCTGGCGTACCGGTCGAATTGCTGCACTACGCGGGTCAGTTCCACGGCTTTCTGAACTTCGACGGCGTGCTGCGAGCGGCGCGCGATGCGCTCGATCGCATCGGCTCGGCGCTTCGACTTAACTTCGGTTCGCCGGTCGGCGAACCTCCGACGCTAGTCGATCGGACAATCGAGTTGTCGGCGCGCTGCGGTGATGAATTCGCGCTAGCGGAACTACGCATGGGCCGCAATCTGCTGATCGCATCGCTTATGCTAGGTGAGCGGCTCGAGAGCTGGCGTTGGACGATGATCCGCCGCAAGCGGCCCGATAGCGGATGGATCACGGACCTGGCCGCGTTTCCACTGCTCAACCCGGTTACCGCCTATCGGGAGTTGCTCGGGCAGCACTTTGCGCCGATCGAGGCGAGCGAAACCTACCATGGCTGCGTTGATGGCCGGCATGCTAAATTGTGACGCCATGCGCGCCGCATATGCTGATTTCGCAACGCTTGAGCGTCCTCGATTTCGACGCATCCATCGTACCGACTGTTAGGAACCGAGATGGCATCCCCTGCATTCCCCGATCCGTTCCAGATATGGCGCGAAGCCTTGTCGAAACTTGAGAACGACGCCAACGCGCTCGCGACCGGCAGCATGAAATCGCAGGAAGTACTCCAATCATTGCACCAGTTTTCGTCGGTCTGGCTCAGCATGCAGCAGGTGTTCGACAAGACTATCGAGGACTACTTGCGGCGCGCCAACCTGCCGAGCCGCAAGGAGGTCGCCGAACTGGCGGTGTCACTGAAGCGCATCGAGGACAAGCTCGACCGGTTGTTGCCGCCGGATGCATCGGGCATGTCGGCGCCGCGCCCGGCGCGAACGCGCCGGCCGCCTGGGGCGGCGTCCCCCTCCGAACCCGTGGCCCCGGCGAAGGAAACGCGGCGCGGCGCACGTACCGACAAGGGCTGAACGATGGCCTCGCAGCCCACCAGCAAGAAGAGCGCGGACCCGGCGCTGACCGAACGCTTGCAACTCGAGGTCGAGCGCGCCGTGCAGCGCGGGCTCAAGGGGATGGAACTGCTCGGCGTCAGCCGGCCAGCGGTCGGTCGGACGCCGAAGAGTGTGCTGCACCGGCGCGGCACGCTGGAACTCGTGCACTACCACGCAACCGTCGACGAGGTCTATCGCGTGCCGATCCTGGTCGTGATGGCGCCGACGAACAAGGGGTACATCCTCGATCTCGCGCCGGGGCAGAGCTTGATCGAGTTCCTGCTCGGACGCGGCTACGACGTGTACCTGATCGACTGGAGTGCGCCAACAGACGACGAGCGCGACCTGAAGATCGAAGACTACGTGCTCGACTTCATTCCCGACTGCATCCGCCGCGTGCAACAGGACTCGGGCGAGCACGATGTGACGCTCCTCGGCTACTGCGCGGGTGGCATGCTGTCGGTGATCTATCAGTCGCTGCATGTGGACGGACCGGTAAAAAACCTGGTCTGCATGACGACGCCGATCGACTTCTCGAAGATGGAGCTGTTCCGGTCATTGTCGGATGAGCGGAGTTTCGACGTCGACCGCTTCGTCGACAGTGTCGGCATCGTGCCGGCGGATTTCGTTCTCGCAAGCTTTGACGCGTTGCGCCCGGCGAGCCGCATCGCAGGGCAGGTCAGGCTGTGGGACAACCTTTGGAACGACCAGTTCGTCAAGGGCTACCGGATGATGGAGCGTTGGGGCAACGAGACGCTGCCGCTTCCCGGCGGCTATTTCCGCCAGACGACCAAGGAGCTGCTGCAGAAGAATGCCCTATACGAAGGCACCCTGCGCATCGGCGGGCGACTCGTCGATCTTGGCAAGATCACCGTGCCATTGCTGCACATCGTCGCGCAGTACGACCATATCGTGCCACCGGCATGCGCACACCCGCTGGTGGAGCGCGTCGGATCGCTCGACAAGGAGGACGTCGTGCTGCCGGGCGGCCATGTGAGCATTGCCGCCGGCGCGAACGCGATCAAGCGGATGTGGCCGAAACTCGATTCCTGGCTGGAGGGGCGTTCGATATGACCGAGACATTACGTAGCTATCCGCGCAGTATCGAATGCGGCGGTAAGCAGATCGAGATTGCGCGGATGACAAGTGACGACCGCGACGCGGTGGTCGCGTTCGTTGCCGCCTTGCCGGCGCACGATCTGCTGTTCGTGCCGCGTGACGTCGGCCATCCGCAGGTCATTGACGCGTGGATGCGCGCGCTCGACGGCAACGACGTGACAAGCCTGATCGCGCGTGATCGCGATGCGACGGTGGTCGGCTGCACGGCGATCGTCACCGACGACCTGAGCTGGTCGAGGCATGTCGGCCAGTTGCGTGTCCTGGTATCGCCCGCGGTGCGCGGCACGGGGCTCGGGCGCGCGCTGATCCAGGAGTGTTTTGCGCAGGCCCTGGAACGCGGACTGAAGAAGTTGGTAGCGCAGATGACGACCGATCAGGGGGCCGCGATCGCGGTATTCGAGGAGCTGAGCTTTCGGGCGGAAGCGCTGCTGCATCGCCAGGTGGCCGATCGCGAAGGTGGAATGCACGACCTGGTGGTGCTCAGCCACGACGTCGACGCCGTGGCGACACGCCGCCAGCTGTATGGATTGAGCGACGCGCTGGATGACGCGAACCCACGGTAGGCTGGAATGGATCAGCGCCCGCCAATGCAATGAACGGCAAGCGAAAATACCTCGAGCATTGCAGGAAGCCGGCGGGCGAACGGCTGTCCGGAAGTCACGGGCAGCTTCCGGAAGACCGTATCCTGCGCAGAGCGGTCTTCCTTGTGCCGAGCTGCGTCTACTCGCCGATCGGCCGTTGGACCGCGAGCTTGTTGGTCGTTGACTTGACGCCGGGCACACCTTTCACGATTGCCCCGACCTTATCGATTTGTGGGGCTTGCGTCACGGTGCCGTAGACCCCGGTTGCAGTGGCAATGACCGCTCCCGGCATTCGGACCCCTCCCCGCTCATTTGCGGCTACGTCCGCCGGGGCGTCATTCAGTCAACTTGCGTATCGCTTTCTTGTCGATCTTGCCCACACTCGTCTTCGGTATTTCGGCCACGAACGCAATCCGGTTCGCTTCCGGCACCGCATACCGGCTGATGCGTTTCGCCTCGACATGCCGCAGCAGATGGTGGCGGACATCGTCGGCGCTCAGCGCACTTCCCTGGACGGGCACCACCAACGCCATCGGCCGTTCCCCCCACTTGTCGTCCTTGACTCCGACGACCGCGCATTCCTGCACGTCCGGCAGTTCCCCGATCAACCCCTCGATCTCGATCGACGAGACCCATTCGCCGCCGGTCTTGATCACGTCCTTGATGCGATCGACGATCTGCACGTAACCGTCCGGCGTCATCACCGCGACGTCCTGGGTATGCAGGTAGCCACCGCGCCACAGCGCCTCGGACGCGTCAGGCTGGTTGTGGTACCCCAGCGTAAGGAACGGCGCGCGCAGCACGATTTCTCCCGGCGTCGTGCCGTCGCGGGGCACGTCTCGCATGTCGACATCGACCACGCGCAGGTCCACCATCGGCAATGGCCGTCCCGTCATGCAACGCTTGCGTATGTTCTCGTCCTGATCGGCCGGGGCGCCGCCCGGCGGGAACTGCGAGAGCGCCACCGTGGGGCCCGTCTCGGACATCCCATAGCCTGCGAACACGTCGATGCCCTGCTCGACAGCGGCCCGGCACAGTCCGGGCGGCAAGGCCGAACCACCCGTGACGATCTTCCAGCCACGCAGGTCGTGGCCGTCGCGGCGGGCGGCATCGAGCAGCATCTTGAGGATGGTGGGTACGCAATGCGAGAACGTCACCTTTTCGGTCTTCTTGAGCTCCAGCAACACCTCGGGGACATAGCGGCCAGGCAGCACGATACGCAGCCCGAGCAGCACCGCGATATACGGCACCCCCCATGCGAGCACGTGGAACATCGGCGTGATCGGCATATAGACGTCTTCGCGATGCAGCCGCTGTCCATCGCGCGGCGAGCAAAAGCTCGTCGCGACCGTCAACGTGTGCAGCACGATTTGCCGGTGGCTGTAGCAAGCGCCTTTCGGGTCGCCCGTGGTGCCCGTGGTATAGAAAAGCGTGGCGCGCGTATTCTCGTCAAACTCGGGAAAGACAAAATCCGGCGATGCCGGCTTGACCAGCGCCTCATACTCGCCCGCGACGGGCAGGGTAGTGGGCGTCATTGAATTGCCGTCGTCGAGCACCACGATCTGGCGCACGAACTTCAGCTCCGCGCGGATCTGTTCGAGAACCGGCAGGAAATCCGTGTGCGCGAGTACCAGTTCTGCGCGCGAGTCGTTCAGCGCATACGCGATTTGCTGAGGGGAAGTGCGGACATTGACCGTGAAGAGTGTTGCACCCATCATCGGGATCGCGAAGTAACTTTCGAGGTACCGGTGACTATCCCAGTCCATGACGCCAACGGTGGCGCCGTGCCGCACGCCGAGTGTTTCCAGCGCGGATGCGAGCTGGCCGATGCGCCGACGCAGATCGGCGAACGTATAGCGCAGCTTGCCGCGGTAGGTAATCTCTTGATGGGCGCTCAAGCTCTGCGAATTGAGCAGCAACTGCTTGATGAGAAGCGGATAGACGTAGGCTGACGGGGTGGCGGCGATCAGCTCGTCGGGGCTATCGGGTGTTCGGGTCGCTGACACGGAGACTACCTCTTGAGGCTTTCGGCGCAGCGGCGTGCCGCGTCATTGTGCCAAGCATACTGAACGCGGTCGATCGATTGCCCCCCTTCGGGGAGGGGGAGGGTTACCGAGCATCAAGGTCTCGTGGGCTGCGCCGGCCGCAGAGGGCGGTCCGCTCCCGCGGTCGACACACCAGGCCTAAGAACCGCCTCAGTCACCGCCGTCCAGCAGCCCGAGTGCCGTCGCACGGTGCACAACATGCTTGCGCGTACCGGCATTGAGCTTGCGAAAGAGATTCTTCAGATGCCATTTGACGGTCTCCTCGCCAATCGCCATCGCGAGAGCAATCTCCTTGTTCGACAGATTGCGCGCCAGCAGCTCCATAATTTCCCGTTCCTTCGGCGTGAAGGCCGTGCTGGGCACCGCGCGTAGCCCCTCTCCCGCGCGCTGCGCCGGGATGCGCGCGACGCGTTGACCCCGAACGGCAGGCGTGCCGGACGCGTCGGACGGTTCCTCGTCGTTTAGCCGCGCGACCCAGTTCGCGAGCTCAGGATGCGCATCCACGACCGTCCGCATCAAGTTGAACGTCTGGGCCAGATTCGTCGCTTCGAGCAAGAGCGCGCGGCCATTTCCTTCGGTTTGCTCGATGACCAGGGCGCGCAATGCCATGATTTCGATGCGCACGCGGCCAAGCTTCATCGCTTCGGCCAGCTCGCTGGCTTCGCCGAGAGCCTCGTGCGCCTGACGCCAGCGGCGGGCGGCAATTGCGGCATTGGCATGAGACAGGGCTTGCAACAATGCGATCGAGCGGTGCCAGAGCGGCGCTTTGGAAACATCGCTGCTCGCCACGATTTCATCGATCCGGTGCACCAACGCATCACAGGTCTCGACGCGGTATCGGCCGGCGTGGATTCGGACTTGCTCCCCGATGCTTGCGACGCACAACCTCGGCAAGCGCCTTTCGCTGCCAATCGTGTACAGGGTGTCGAGCAGGTCGAGCGCGCGATGCGCAAGACCTTGCGCCGCGGCAACGCACGCGGCCGTGCGATATCCGGTGATGACCGTCTCCGGCGTGCCCGCATGTTCGAGGACATCGAGCCGGTTGGCCAGCAGCGCGGCGGCGTCGTCAATGCGATCGGCGCCGTAGACGACGGCGGCAAGGGTCGCTGCGAACATGCACGTAAGCGGATGGCGCCGGCCCAGATCCGCCTCGGCGCTCTCCAGCGCGGGCCGCAGCGTCTCCTCGGCGAGTCCCATCTTGCCTTCCGAAAAATAGCTTTGGCCGACAGAGAGATCGCCCCAGCGCACGATAAAGCCGGTGCGCTTCTCGAGGTCGCCACGGGGGATGGACTGCAGGATTCGCCTTGCCTGCGCCGGCTCGCCGTGGAACATCGCACGCGAGGCAAGGCGGTTCGCATGAGCCTGCACCAGCCAGCCCGGACTGTCCGGCGGCGATTCGACCCAAGGCTCGAAGATTTCGATAGACCGATCGATTTCATCCGAGTAGAACGCCGCAGCGCTCGTGATCAGCGCACATTCGTAGCGCAACGCGGTATCCGCCTCGGGATTCGCGAGGATGTGTGCCACCTGCTGCTGGGCCTCTCCGTGATGCACGCCCAGCGCCAACGCCCAGGCCGCGGCAAGCCGCAGGCGTGGGCGCCGTTCCAGCTCCTGCTCCGGAAGCAATTGCAGCCAGTCGAGCATCGCATCCAGATGTCCCTGCGTGACGGCATCGTGCAAGCATCGCTCCGCCAGTTCGTAAGCCATTTGATGTTGTCCCGCAGCATGCGCATGCCGCGCCGCCTCCTCGAGCATCCCGTGCTGGGCGAGCCATGTCGTTGCGCGCACGTGCAGCTCGGTCTGCTCGGTCGCCGGCAGGTGGGCGAGCCGGCCCCGCAGCGTGTCCCGCACAAGCCCGTGGAGGCGGCACCACGCACCGTTCTCCGCAGTGGTAAAGCACGGCGTCTCGCGCACGAGCCGCGCGAGGCGCTCCGCCGCGTGGGGATCGTTCGTCAACGCGGCGCACAAGTCCGGATGCACCGCGTCGGCGATGCTGACCCGCGTCAGAAAGACGCCGTCTTCCTCGGAAAGCGTCGATATCAATCCGCTCACCAAATGATCGCGAAGCGTACCCGAGCGGCCGGACATCGCGTTGATCACCTCGCGCGGATCGGTCACGCGGTCCATCGCGGCGAGTGCCAGCTGCAAGCCGAGCGGCCAGCCATCCGTGTATTCATGAACCCGTGCGCAGTTGTCGGCGTCCATGCGCGCGCCGAACCGGCTTCCGATAAGCGAAATTGTCTCGTCGAGTCGAAAGCGCAGCACCTCCGGCCCGACCGCCGCGCCTTGTCCGTAGGCCACCAGATCGGTGATGGCGAGTTCGAGCCCGCGCCGCGTCGCCGCCACGATTTGCAGGTTGGGCGGGGCGTTGTGGAACAAATAACTGAGCTGCTCTACGCCCGTCGCGGGCAGCCGGTCGATTTCGTCGACGATCAGCACGACATCGAGCGAAAGCTGCGCGATTTCGGCGAGCCACGCGGTCAGGCCGTCGAGTTCGCGCACGGGTGCCATCACCCCTTCGAGCACGAACCGGCCGAACTGCGGGCGCGCACACCCCACCCTGATCGCATGGACGAGCCCGAGCAGCAGCCGGCGCGGATCGTCGCGCTCGTCAGCCGAGAGCCACGCGACCGCGGTCCCGCGCATCAGGTATTCACGCCGCCATTGCGCCAGCAGAGACGTCTTGCCGAAGCCCGCCGGCGCCTGGACGACGGTGATCTGCCGGTCTTTCAAAGCCGGGTCGGCGGAACTCAGCCGCGGCCTCGCCAGCAAGTAAGCGGGCGCACGCGGCGGAGTCGTCTTCAGAAGAAGCTCGGGAACGTGCGTGTCGTTATCGTTGGGGGTGAAGGACATCTGGTGCGTCCGTAACCCTGGAGCAGGCTCCAGCGGGCAGTGTCGGATGGTCGAAAGTGGAATGCCGGGCGGTGCGGCGCATGCATTCCACGCAAAGGGGTGGGAGCCGAGAGGGATCGCCCCCCCTGCCGCGAGTGGGATCGGCGTTACCTTCTCGCACTACCATGTCTCCAAGGCGATTCTATATGAGGAGGTTTGCATGTTATTCGAACTGTCCGGCCAGACCGAACAATTTCGCGTGCGATAGGACTCGTCATGTATCGCCACCTCCTGGTTCCCGTGGATGACACCGATGCTTCCAGCGAGGCCGTTGGATATGCGGTGGAGTTCGCCCGGCTGCTGGGCGCGCGTATCACGTTCCTTCACGTGCTGACCGGTGAGGCGATGATTGGCCAACGACGTGCATTGACCGTCGAGCCTGACGCACTGGCTTGGGAACTGCTATCCAAAGCTGAAGCCGCGGCCCGCGCGCACGGTGTGACGTGCGACGCCGCGTGCGGCGCCGACCCGGCCCCTTGCCGGGCGATTCTCTCGGCCGCGCGCGAGCGCGACAGTGACTTGATCCTGATGGCGCCTCGCGGCACGCATGATGGAGACGGCCGACTCGGAACCCAGACCGCGAACGTCCTCGCGGGGGCTGAACAGCCCGTGCTCGTGTGCGCGGTGGAGCAACGGCCCGTGCCCAGGCGCGTCACAGGCGCGCTCTTCGACGAGCATCGCGCCTACGCCGGGGTACTGCATGCGTGGCTGCGCGTCCTTCGCAGCGCCCGACTGCAGGACGGCTGTCCGGACGTGGCGCCGCTGCGCGCATGCGCCGAATACATGCGCGCCTGCTCCGTTTTGCGGCACGGCGGGAACAGCAACAGTTGTCTGGATGAAAGACTACGCGGGCGCACCCACGTGGTCAGTGCGGAGCTCGACGAGCTTGCCCTCCGGCGCCGGCGCCACGACCGACTGACGCGCGAGTTGAGCGAATCGGTCGAGCGATATGCACACGGGCTCATGCCCGCTTTGGAACTCGAGCAGGCGGTCAGCGCTTACGCAACGTTTTCATGGGAGCACCACGGGCGCGAGGCGGGCGTGGTTTTTCCGGCGGCCCGGCGTTATCTGAGCGACGCGGACTGGAATGCGATCGACACGGTGCTTGGCAAGCGGATGGGCCCGCGCGCTCATGCGCAATACGGACGGTTGATTTCACTTATAAACGAAACGTGGGCAGACGCCGGAGGAGACGCGCGCAGGGTGTCGTCGCCAGGCGAGCTGGCGGCCCCTTGGGCCTGCCTGCGGACTTGACAGGAGACGGTAGGAAAAATGAACATAGAACCGCTGACATGCGCCATCGGCGCCGAACTGACCAACGTGAACCTTGCCGATGCCATCCACGACGACGGCCTGTTTGCGGCAATTCGGGCTGCGCTGTTGACGCACCGTGTCGTGTTCCTGCGTGACCAGGACATCACGCGCGACGAGCACGTCGCCTTTGCCCGGCGATTCGGCGAGCTGGAGGACCATCCGGTGGCGGGCAGCGACCCGGAGCATCCGGGCCTCGTGCGAATCTACAAGACACCGGATCAGCCCAACGACCGCTATGAAAACGCGTGGCATACCGATGCCACCTGGCGCACTGCGCCGCCGTTCGGCGCCGTGCTGCGCTGCGTGGAGTGCCCGCCGATCGGCGGTGACACCATGTGGGCGAACATGGCGCTCGCGTACGAGAAGCTGCCCGAGCACATCAAGACCCAGATCGCCGACCTGCGCGCGCGCCACAGCATCGAGGCAAGCTTCGGCGCCGCGATGCCGATCGAAAAGCGGCTCGCGCTCAAGGAGCGGTTTCCGGATGCCGAGCACCCGGTGGTGCGCACGCACCCGGAGACCGGCGAGAAGGTGCTGTTCGTGAATGGCTTCGCCACCCACTTCACCAACTTCCACACCCCTGCGCGCGTGCGCTTCGGTCAGGACGCCAATCCCGGCGCCGCCCACCTCCTCAGCTACCTCATGAGCCAGGCGTACATCCCGGAATATCAGGTCCGCTGGCGCTGGAGGAAAAACAGCATCGCGATCTGGGACAACCGCAGCACGCAGCACTACGCCGTGATGGACTACCCGCCGTGCCACCGGAAGATGGAACGGGCCGGGATCATCGGCGACGTGCCGTATTGATCGCTGATGCTGGCCGAGCTCGTGTCGAAGCCCGACCAGGTGACGGCGGCCAATGGCATGGCGCCGAACCGCCAGCCGGGCGGGCTCAACGTGCCGCTGCGCGCGGCCCGATCGAGAGCAGGTGAATTCGGCGTGATTCCGGCAGGCTGAATATAGCGATTATTCAATTTGCACTCTGGCTCAGGACAGGTGGCATAAAACAACTGTCCCGGCAGAAAAGCGGCCGCGCGCTAAACCAGCGCATGAGAACACCGCTAGCCAGTTCATTCAGGAGACGATTTTGCACGCACACCATATTGACGATGCCACGGATGGCGACGCCGCGGCAATACGATCGCCCGCGCGCACCTACGCGTGGGTGGTCTTCGCTTTGACACTCGGGCTGTTGATCTCCGACTACATGTCACGACAGGTTCTGAATGCTGTGTTCCCGTTGCTGAAAGCATCCTGGGATCTGTCGGACACCCGCTTGGGCTCCTTGAGCAGCGTGGTGGCAATGATGGTCGGGATACTGACCTTTCCATTGTCGGTGCTGGCCGATCGCTGGGGACGCGTCAGGAGCATCGCGCTGATGGCGACAATCTGGAGCCTGGCTACGCTCGGATGCGCGCTTTCCACCAACTACAATGAAATGCTCATCGCCCGCGCATTGGTCGGCATCGGAGAAGCGGCCTACGGAAGCGTCGGAATCGCGCTCGTGCTGAGCATCTTTCCCGCCCATCTGCGATCGTCCCTGACCGCCGCCTTCATGGCGGGCGGGTCCTTTGGTTCGGTACTGGGCATGGCGCTCGGCGGCATGGTGGCGGCACAGCTCGGCTGGCGCTGGTCGTTCGGCACCATGGCCGCATTCGGCATTCTGCTGGTGCTCGTCTATCGCCTCGTTGTGTCGGAGAAGAAACTGGCATCCGAGCGGCCCGCCGGAGGACGGGATGTTCGCGGCAAGCCCACCATGCGCGTGAGCCTTCGGACGCTGATGCAAGGGCTTTTTTCGACCCGCTCAGTGAAATGCGCCTACGTCGGCAGCGGCCTCCAACTGCTTGTCCCCGGTGCGATGTACGCCTGGCTGCCGAGCTATCTGAACCGATACTACGCGATGGCGCCCGGCAAGGCCGCCGTGGGCGCAGCGGGCTTCGTGCTGGCAACCGGCGTCGGCATGATTTTCTGCGGCATCGTGACTGACCTCGTCAGCAAGAAGGTCCCGACGCGCAAATGGCTCGTCGCGGTGCTCTATTGCCTCTTGTGTTTCGCCTCGCTGAGCATCGCGTTCCGTCTCCCGGCCGGCACATTGCAGATCGTTCTCCTTGGCGCCGGGATGTTCTTCAGCGCGGGCGCCTGTGGGCCCTCGGGCGCGATGGTCGCGAACCTCACCCCATCGAGCATGCATTCGTCCGCCTTTGCCACCCTGACGCTCGCCAATAACTTTCTCGGCCTTGCGCCGGCCGCGATCCTCACGGGATTCATTGCGGACAGGATCGGTCTGCTCGGCGCGTTGCAGATCATTCCATTCGCCACCTTCGTCTCTGCGCTGGCGTTCCTGCTTGGCAAGCGCAGCTATGCGGCGGACCTGCAGCGGCTGAATGCGCAGCGCTCGCAAGCCGCAACCTGACCGATGCCCTCATGGAGCCTTACTGATGCCCGCCGCAACTTCACCTACGATTCTGATCGTGCCCGGCCTGCGCGACCACGTCGCGGACCACTGGCAAACGCTGCTTGAAAAGGCGCTGCCGGGTGCTCGCTCGGTGCCGCCTCTCGAACACGACAAGCTGAGCTGCGCCGCCCGGGTGGCTGCACTCGATTCAGCGCTCGCCGGCATCGAAGGCCCGGCCGTGCTCGTCGCACACAGCGCCGGCGTCATGATCGTCGCGCATTGGGCACAACGTCACCGACGCGAAATCGCAGGAGCGTTGCTCGCGACGCCGCCAGACTTCGAGGCACCGTTGCCGGATGGCTATCCCACTCGCGACGCGTTGCAGCAAAACGGCTGGCTCCCAACACCGCGCGCACGGCTGCCGTTCCCGAGCATCGTCGCGGCGAGCACGAACGATCCGTTGGCAAGGCTCGATCGCGTCACGGAGCTCGCGACAGCATGGGGCAGCCGTTGGGTCAACCTGGGCGCGGTCGGCCACCTGAACCCGGCGGCCGGTTACGGCGAGTGGCCGCGTGCGCAGGAGTTCGTCACCGAGCTTGCCAGCGCGCTTCATCACGAGGCGCCGCACCGTACCTGAGACAGCCGATGACGGTCGCGGCGCGTTCGATCAATCTCGCGCCGTCGACGTGAACGGCAGCTTTTTTTTAATCTTGTTGGGGAGACTCACGGCAATGTCACAAGCAATTCGCTTTTATGAAACGGGCGGTCCCGAGGTGCTGCGGCTGGAAAACGTCGAAGTGGGCGAGCCCGGTCCCGGCCAGGCCCGCGTGCGGCACGCTTATGTGGCCGTGAACTTCATCGACATCTACTTTCGCACCGGACAATACCCGCTCGCACTGCCCAACGGCTTGGGCTCGGATGCGGTGGGTGTCGTCGAGGCCGTTGGCGACGGCGTGTCGGACATCAAGGTGGGCGACCGGGTCGGCTATCTGCTGGGGCCGCAAGGCGCGTATTCGGAGGTGCGCGTCATGCCCGCCGACGTGCTGATTCCGCTGCCCGACGGGGTGACCGACAGGACGGCATCGACGTTGATCATGAAGGGCATGACGGCGCAGTACCTGTTTCGCCAGGTCTATCCGCTCAACGGCGGTGAGACCATCCTGTACCACGCGGCCGCGGGCGGGGTGGGGCTGATCGCCTGCCAATGGGCGCGCGCCCTGGGCGTGACGATGATCGGCACGGTCAGCACCGACGAGAAGGCCGAAGTGGCGAAGGCGCATGGCTGCACGCACACCATCGTGACTTCACGCGAGAACATCGCCAAGCGGGTGGCCGAACTCACCGACGGCCAGGGCGTAGAGGTCGTGTTCGACTCCGTGGGCAAGGATACCCTGGAAGCGTCGCTGGACAGCCTGCGGGTGCGTGGAACGCTCGTGAGCAACGGCACGAGCTCGGGGCCGGTGCACATCGACACGCGTGTGCTGGCGGGCAAGGGATCGATCTGGGTGACGCGTCCCGCGATGGTGCACTACGCGACGCCACGCTCCCACATGCTCGCGATGGCGAAGGAACTATTCGATCTCGTGCTGGCCGGCAAGATCAAGAGCGAGCCCGGCCGGACCTACGCGCTCGCCGAGGCAGCCGAAGCGCATCGCGCGCTCGGGTCGCGCAAGACAGTCGGCTCGACAGTGCTCGTGCCGTGAATACGCGGCCCGTCTGTGCGAGCGCGCCGCCGCCGGCTCGCACGCGCCGATTGGTAGCCGCAACTGAAACCGGATAAGGAAACATGATGAGCCTCTCCTCACTTCAAAACCTCAGCGAGCGCGTCGCGCTCATCACCGGAGGTTCACGCGGCTTGGGTCTGCAGATGGCTGAGGTCCTCGGCGAACTGGGTGCCCGCGTCGCGATCACCGCCCGCAAGAAGAACGAACTCGACGCTGCCACCGAGCACCTGAAAGCGCTCGGCATCGAAGCGGTGCCGATCGTATGCGATATGGGCGATCTGGACGCGATTCCGCAGATGGTCGAACGGGTGGTCACCGCGCTCGGACCAATCGACATTCTGGTCAACAATGCCGGCACCTCATGGGGTGCGCCAACAATCGAGCACTCGCTCGACGGCTGGCAGAAGGTCATCACGCTCAACGTGACGGCCATCTTTGTTGCGACGCAGGAGGTGGGCCGCCGCTGCATGGTGCCGCGGCGCCGTGGCAAGGTGATCAACATCGCATCGATTCAGGGCCTGACGGGAGTCTATCCGGAGAACATGCCGACGCTGGCCTACAACGCGAGCAAGGGTGCCGTGGTCAACATGACGCGCACGCTCGCTGTTGAATGGGCGCCGTTTGGCATCACCGTCAATGCGATCGCACCCGGTTACTTTCCGACCAAAATGACTGCGCCGATCGATGCCGCGCTCGGCGACGACAAGACCGCGTCGATGGCGCCGATGAACCGCGTTGGCGGTCCCGAGGACCTGAAAGGCGTGACTGCGCTGTTTGCGTCGGACGCGAGCGCTTTCATTACCGGGCAGATACTGGCGGTTGACGGCGGGCTGACGGCCATCTGATTGTGGTTGGGGCAATCGGGCTTGAGCTTCGACGAAGGGTGCATGTGTAATTGAAGTCAGTTGCTGAAGAGCGGAGAACTGGCATGAACTCGGCAAGTTTGAATCTTGGCTTTCATGCGGCAAGGGAGAACGCAAGCAAAGCTTCGAACGCGGAGGATGCGGCGCTATGGCGCTGGTTCTGCGAGTTCTTCGAAGAGGGCAGAGTGCGCTGGTGCAGGTCGGCAGAGGGCTGGCTGGTCAGCGTGGATCACAAGCATCTCTCGACCGAGGCGACCTTCTACGACGCGATTCGAATTGCACGAGAGCGATCCACGGCGGGAAAGCGGCGCGCTCACTCGGCGTTGACGATCTCAGGATGACTCGGGCCAAGCGCGTCCGGCGCGGCCAGGTTCGAACCGCTTTGATCGAATGTCACTGTCTTGGGCTCATGGCTTTGGTCGATCGACCTCTCCAGGTAGCGCCGGCGCCGCGGGCTTGTCACGATGGGCACGCAGCTGAAAATCGACCGTGTTGCCGACCTTGTGGCACGCGCTATACAAATGCTTTCACGCGCCACATACCAGCGCACGCACGTCAGGATCACGTCGAGCGGATTGTGAAAACGCTTGAGCACCATGCCGCAGTTGGATTCAAAAGTCTTCATCAAGCGCCCGATTATTTGTCTTCTCAAGGGACGTGATACCCGACGCGTCATTGCGACCGATCCGGCGTAGACGGTCAAGTATTGGCGCCGTGTGTGAAGCATCTTTGGATACCGCACCGGAAAATTCTCTTCACGCCATAGGCCGCCCACGGGCTGTTTCGAACTATGGCGAGAGGAGATCTCATGGGCCAATGTCAATCACTTTCGCCACATCGGTGACCCGCAGGTGTTCCAGGGAGCCCGACAGCGCCGCGATTCTCGGACAACCGAAGCACGTAGCACTACGCCGAAATTGTCGTCGGCAAGCGCTTCTGGGCGCCGGGCGCACCGACCCCATCCTCCGATTTCTTTCCCTATTCCCCACCAGCCTCTGGAGACATGACATGAACTTTCTCGACGGTTCCCTCTACCCCGAAAACCAGCAACCCCTGATCATCACGGCCGCGCCCTATGCTCCAGGATGGCTGCCCTCCGATTTTCCCGAAGACATTCCGGTCACAATGGAGCAGCAGATCCAGAAGGCAGTGGATTGCTACAACGCCGGCGCCACGGTGCTGCACCTGCACGTGCGCGAACTCGACGGCAAGGGCAGCAAGCGCCTGTCGAAGTTCAACGAACTGATCGCCGGCGTGCGCGCCCGCGTGCCCGAGATGGTCATCCAGGTAGGCGGCTCGATCAGCTTCGCGCCTGAGACCGAAGGTGCGGCGGCCAAATGGCTGAGCGACGATACGCGCCACATGCTGGCCGAGCTCGATCCCAAGCCCGACCAGGTCACGGTGACGATCAACACGTCGCAGATGAACGTCACCGAACATGCGGAGCTGGCGGATTTCAAGGGCACGTCCAGGGAAATTCCCGCGATCTTCACCGCCTACAAGGAGATGACAGTACCAGCGCAGCCCGGCTGGGCCGAGGAGCACATCCGCCGCCTGAGCGAGGCCGGCATCCAGAGTGCCTTCCAGTGCTACAACATCAACAGCTTCGAGTCGGTGGAGCGGTTGATTCGGCGCGGCATCTACAAGGGCCCGCTGGTCATGAACTGGGTGGCGATCAGCGGTGGCATGGACGCACCGAATATCTACAATCTCGCCAACTTCGTGCGCGCCACGCCGGACGGCGCGGTGCTGACAGTGGAGAGCTCGGTGCGCAACGTGCTGCCGGTCAACATGATGGGCATCGCGTTGGGCCTGCACGTGCGCTGCGGCACCGAGGACTGCCTGTGGAACCAGACGCGCACGAAGAAGATGAGCACAGTCGAGCAGATCGGGCAACTGGTGCGCATCTCGCGCGAGTTCGGCCGCGAGGTGGCCACCGCCCAGCAGGCACGCGAGATCAGCAAGATCGGCGTGTTCTACGACACGGTGGAAGAGACCCTGCTGGCCAACGGTTTCGCGCCGAATCGCAATGGGGGTAATCAGGGCTTCCTGCGCAAGGCAGGCTAAAGATTGAACGCAAATTGGTATGAGAGTGGCGCGTGCCGTCAATCCAGCGAAGCAAATTGAACCGCGCGTGAATCAGTGCCCCTTGCAACTCCGCGAGCGGTCCGCTGTATCAAGACAGTCGCTCCTCCACCGGCTCGGCGGCTTGCCGAACTCCGCGCTAAACCAACGCGAGAACGCGCTGATCTCCGAAAAGCCAACGAGATCAGCGACATCCGAAACCGAAAAGTGGCGATGGCTGAGGTAGCGCAACGCAAGTGACGCGCGCACCTCGTTCACGAGTGAGGAGAAGCTGTTGCCCGTCTGTTCGAGCTGGCGCTGCAGCGTCCGCGGCGCGACGCCGAGCCGTCGGCTTACTGGCTCGATTGCGCCTTGTCCGTTCGGCACAAGGATATGGAGAGCACGCCGGACGTCATCGGCGATCGAGTCGTGCCCAGGTCGCGGTTGCAGGGCGAGCAATTCCTGTGCGTAGTACGCAAGACGGGAGTCTGCGAGCGGGTTAGGGCGGTCAAGTTCCCGCCGCGTTATCACGATGCCGTCAAAGCCGCTGTCGAAGTCGACCTTCGGTCCGAAAAATCGTCGGTATACCCGAAGACTGTCCGGCGCCGCATGGGCGAAATGGACGCCTCGCGGCTCGTACTGTGGGCCGAGCATCGCGCGCACGAGACTGAAGAGGACGCCGACCGTGAGTTCAACGATCTCGCGGCCCGGATGCGGTCGTCCGGTGACCAGCACCACGTGCAGCACGACGACGTCCTGCGATTCATCGACGCGGATAGCGACGGAATCGCTCAACAGATGCCGATATCGCTCGATCTGCGCGAGCACCTGACGCAGCGTTGGCTGATGCTGCAGGAACAGGCTGACCGCGCCGAAATCGGACAACCGCCAGGCCTCCCCGATGCGCACGCCGAGCGACGGACATGCGGACGGCTTCGCCGACGCTTCGAACACGCGGGCAAGGCTCAATTCGGGAATCCGAAGATCCGGGCTATGCAGGCAGGAAGGATCGAGTCCGACCTCGCGCAGCGCGCGGACCGGATCGATGCCTGCGGCGCACGCGATTTCAGAATACTTGGTCAGGGACGCGCTTCGAACCAGGATCGCCATGTCTTCACCGCAGAATTCGATCATTCGATCGTAGCCCAGGAACAACATGGCGTCTGTGCGGAATAACCACGATCGGGCCTGTCGCGAAGCGTCAGGTTCTGGCGCGCATGGTCAAGCGCGCAGGCGATGGAACTCCCACAATCGTTTCGCAAGCCGACGTTGTCGAGGCCGTGCGCCGGGTCCTCCGGCGGGAGGCGGTCAGTGCGGCGACTGAAGCGTTGGTTATACAAACCCGGCCTCGATGAGGCGGGCGAAATGCGAAAGCGACCTGCGGGAGCGTCCACGCAGGTTCGTGCACCGCGACTTTCACTCTCAAAGGAGAATCGCAATGCGGGTCGAACGATTGACTTGTTCCATCGGCGCCGAGGTGTCAGGCGTCAATCTCGGCGATGCAGCGGGCGACGCGTCGTTGTTCGCCGAGATCAAGGCGTTGCTGCTCGTGCACAAGGTTCTGTTCCTGCGCGACCAGGACATCACGCGCGCCGAACATGTCGCTTTCGCACGCCGGTTCGGCGAGCTGGAGGACCATCCCGTCGCGGGCAGCGATCCGGATCATCCGGGCCTCGTGCGGATCTACCACGGAAGCGATTCGAAAAAAAGTTACGAGAACAACTACCACACTGACGGCTCATGGCGTCCCTGTCCGCCGATGGGCGCAATGCTTCGCTGCATCGAATGTCCCGAAGTCGGCGGCGATACGATCTGGGTCAACATGGCCGCCGCATACGAGAACCTGCCCGACGACGTAAAGCAGAAGATCGCCGGGCTGCGTGCGAAGCACAGCATCGAGCATTCGTTCGGAGCCGGGATGACGCCCGAGGCGAGAGCGAAGCTCGCCGCTGACAACCCGATGGTCGAGCATCCGGTCGTGCGCACGCATCCCGAGACTGGTGAGAAGGTGCTTTACCTGAACAGCTTCTCGACGCATTTTGCGAACTACCACACACCCGAGAATGTCCGCTTCGGGCAAGACAAGACGCCGGGTGCGAGCCTTCTGTTCAATTACCTGATCAGCCAGGCCTACATCCCCGAGTATCAGGTCCGCTTCCGCTGGAAGCCGAACAGCGTCGCGATCTGGGACAACCGCTCCACGCAGCACTATGCGGTGCACGACTACCGGCCGGCGCCGCGCCGGATGGAGCGGACCGCGATCATCGGCGACCGACCGTTCTGAACCCAGGTCCTTCGCCCGGCGCGGCGTCGTGCTCGACGTGCGCATGCCGCCGGTCGATAGTGCTTTGCTTGTCAATTCCCGCGTCCCGCAGCTACAGTCAAGTCACCTCCGATTCGCACGTTTGCTACTCGAGCGCCGATGCGCACAACTTTGCCAGTCGGTCATCAAGTGATCGGCCTTGTGCATCGATGGCAGCGCTATGAAATTGGCTGAGTTGAGTCGAAGGCTTGTCATACTCGATCGTGGTGCCGCCCTGGGAGTTCTCATAAACCATGATCCGTAACGGCGCATAGAGACCAGCGGCCATATTGACGCTTGTCATTTCAGTGGCCGTGAGAACATTTCCCGTGAAGTACTCTGTGCCGTTCTTCTCCTGGCCTTTCAATATCAGCCAGTCTCCATGTACGCCGACGTAATGAATCACCAGCCCATCTTTGCCGGCCGCCTTCTGCAGGGCAGCGCGCAGTTCCGCAACCTTTTTTTCGTTCAAAAGGGTACGGATATTTTCGTCGAGTCGGCCAAGACGGCTTTCAATATCTTGCTTTACGAGCCGATACGGCTTGCTTGAAGAGACCGTTACGTGATCGACGATCATCTTCGTTTCGGATAGCTCCACATTCGCGCCCAGGGCGTACTGGCACAGCAAGGAAGAAAAGGTCACGAGCGCCAATGCGGCAGCTACATTGAACAGTTTGAACGAGGCACGAGGTTTGATCATGTTTGTCTCCACTGTGTCCAACATCGGCTGGACGTCTCTCTATCCGGCGGCTCTCGGACCGCTTCAGTGTGCCGAGCCGTCAATCTCCACCGTCAGCGCTTCTTCAAGAAACGTGCAAACGCTTGCTTTGCTGCCGTAGAGGTAACAGTTGCACGCATCGACTCCTGCTCCGAGGTGAACTGCCGAGCCACGAGCGATTCGAGACCTTCCTTCAACAAACGTTTGGTCCTTTGTACGGCTTCGGATGGCAAGCTCGCGAGCAGGCGCGCCCGTTCGTGCACCGTAGCGCGCAAATCATCGGGATCGACAACGGCGTTGACGAGACCAAGAGAAAGGGCTTCCTCGGCTGAAATGCGGCTCCCGCACAAGAGAAGATCCGATGCTTTCACCCTCCCGACGAACAGCGGCAGAAGCACACTCGCCGCGCCCTCAGGAGTAATCCCGAGGCTGGTAAAGGGCATCGCGAAGAACGAGCGTTGGGTTGCGAAGACAAAGTCGGCATGCAGCAGCATCGTCGTTCCAATACCAATCGCAGCGCCGTCGACCGCCGCGATGATCGGTTGCCGCGCACTCATCAGCGAGCGGAAGAAGTTCCAGACGGGCGCGTCGGCGGTATCGGGGGGAGAAGCGACGAAGTCCTGAATGTCATTGCCTGCGGTGAATATACCGGCAGCGCCGGCCAGGATGATGGCTTTGACTTCCGACGATGCGTCTGCATCTCTCAACTTCTGCGCGAGATCCGAATACATCTCGCTGGTGATGGCGTTCTTCGACTCAGGGCGATCTATGCGCAGTTCCAGCACGCCAGAGTCTATTTCTGTTCGAATGAATCGGGACATAAACGCCTCAACGGGGAATGGATATAAGCACGCGGCGAGCGAGCGCTGAACCGAGACTGTCGCCTGCGCCCATGATCAGGGCGGTGTTGGGAGTAATGGTTCGGGTATTCACGGGGGGGTGTCTCCTTGCATTTAGGTGTGGACACACGTATCTTAGTTTCAACGCCGCAGTTTTGCAAATCAGTAGCAGCACGCATCACAGAGCACGCATCACGGCAGACAGCGGCGAATCGGAATTCACAGGCAACGACGAACGGTCGATGGAGCAGCGATGAACAACGCATCGAAGAAAGTGGCAGTGGTAGCTGGGGTCGGAGAAGGTCTGGGGCAGGCGATTGCACGGCGCTTCGCGACGGACTACCACGTGGTGATGTTTGCCCGCGATCTGGACAAGCTGCATGGCTATGCACAGCAGTTGCGCGAGGCGGGAGGCGAGGCCACCGGCATGAAGGTGGACTTGCGCGTGGAGGGCGAGATTGTGGAAGCGCTCGCACGCATCGAGAAGGAGATCGGGCCGATTGAAGTAGCGGTGTACAACGCAGGCGCACAGCACCGCAAGCCGCTCCTGGAGATCAGCGGCGACGCGTTCGAGAAGGTGTGGCGGCTCGCGGCATTCGGTGCATTCGTGTTCGGTCGCGAGGCGGTGCGGCATATGGAGCCGCGCGGCCGGGGCACGATTTTGTTCACGGGAGCGACCTCGTCACTGCGCGGCGGGGCGAACTTCGGCGCGTTCGCGGCGGCGAAGTTCGCCACGCGCGCGGTGATGCAAAGCATTGCACGCGAATTCGGACCCAAGGGCATTCACGCGGCGACCGTCATCATCGACGGGGCGGTGGATATGCCGGCGATCCATCGGCTCATGCCGGAGCTGGTTAAGAGCCTGCCGCCAGACGGGATGCTGTCGACTGACCAGGTGGCGGAAACCTATTACCAGATTCATCGCCAGCACCGCAGCGCATGGACGCTCGAAGCGGACCTGCGACCCTATAGCGAGAAGTTCTGACTGAAGTTCGACTTCCGCAATTTCGGCGCTCAGCGCGGCGTTGCGAAGCGCCAGGCGAGGGCGATGTAACCCACTAGGACAACATAGCTGGTGAACGACGATGAATGTTTTGATTGTGCATGCGCACCCGGAGGCGGGCTCATTCACGACGGCCATGCGAGACGCGGCCGCCGACACGCTGACAGCAGCAGGCCACCAAGTGCTTATCTCGGATCTCTACGAGATGAAATTCAATCCGGTGGCGAGCGCCAACGATTTCCTGAGTCGCGCCAACGAGGACTATCTCGTCTACGCACTCGAGCAGCGGCACGCCGATGCAAACGGACTGCTTGCGCCCGACATCAAGGTTGAACTCGACAAGGTGGTCTGGGCCGATCTGATCATCTTTAATTTCCCGATCTACTGGTTCTCAATGCCGGCAGTCATGAAGGGATGGATCGATCGAGTGTTCGTGTCGGGTCGCTGTTATGGCGGAATGCGCTTCTATGACCGTGGAGGCATGAAGGGTAAGAAGGCACTCGTGGCACTCACGCTCGGTGGTCAACCTCACATGTTCGACGTCGATGGCGTGCATGGCCCGCTTTCCGAAATGCTCAGACATCTGTTGCGCGGCACGCTTGGGTATCTTGGCTTCGAAGTACTGCATCCGTTCGTCGGCTGGCATGTCCCGTACATCAGTCAGGATGCGCGCACTGCCTTGCTGGACACATATCGAGCACGCCTGCGCACGCTCGATTCGCAAAAGGCGATGGTGTTCCCCAGCCTGGACGATTTCGACGATCTATTGCGTCCTAAAGCGAGCGATGCAGCGTGAGCGTGCAACGAGCCGGTCGATGTCCTCTTACAACGCCAAGAGCATATGATGAAAAAGAACGGTTTATTGTTGTGCATGCTTGCGTTAGCGAGTTCCACGGCACTCGCGCAGTCTTCGGTCACGCTCTACGGCATCATCGATACTGGCGTTGAATACGTGTCGCACGCGAACGCCAATGGCGACAGCGTGATCCGCATGCCGGGCATAACGGGTGAATATCCGTCGCGTTGGGGACTTCGTGGAAGTGAAGATCTCGGTGGCGGCTACGCGGCCCAGTTCGTTCTGGAAAGCGGCTTCAACCCGCGCGCAGGCGATCTCGGCCAGGGCGGACGCCTCTTTGGACGGCAGGCGTGGACCGGACTGAGCAGTTCGTACGGCACGCTGATGTTCGGCCGGCAATATACGGCAACTTACCTGATCGATAGCGACGCGGATATTCTCGGTCCGAACATCTACGGCATCGCGTCGCTCGATGCGTACGTGCCGAACGCCCGCAGCGACAACACGGTCGGCTACAAGGGCGCGTGGCGAGGCTTTACGCTGGGTGCAACCTATTCGTTCGGACGCGATTCGGCAGGCACAGGTAACTCGCCGGGCCAAGGCACGTGCGCAGGATCGGCGCCGGGACAGTTCACTCAATGCAGGCAAATCTCGACCTACTTGCGCTACGACTCCGCTGTCTACGGGCTTGCCGGCGCCTACGACGAACAGCGCGGCGGGCCGAATGCGGCGGCCAACTTTTTCAATGGCAACACGCCGATTCCGATCACCAACCCCGGCGACAAGGACGTGCGCCTGGAAGCGAACGGCTGGGTCAAGTTGCAGGGCGTCAAGATCGGCGCGGGCTGGATCGGGCGTAACGTCGTGACCAGTTCGGTAACGGTGCCAGGCGCGCGATCGAATCTGTTCTATCTGGGCGCGTCGTATCTGGTGACGCCGTCCATCAATCTCGATGGAGAGGTGTTCCGCATCGTCAACGCCGCACAGGACGCGCGCGCGACCTTGGGCGTCGTGCGCGGAACCTATCTGCTGTCGGCGCGCACGGCGGTGTATCTGCAGACCGCGTATCTGGCGAACAGTGCCCACGCGCGATATTCGGTGAGCGCAGGGGGCGGGGGCACGACACCGCCTGCCGGACAAGGCCAACTGGGTGTGATGGCAGGCCTCAGGCAGTCGTTCTGAATCTGGAGACGGTGACGACGTCGTCGGTCTTCGGCCGCGCCGCCGGGACGGAGCAGCAAATCAGGATCACGCGATGAAGCCGGCGAGTTCATGCGCGGCACGCGGCATCCAACTACTACTCGAATGGCAGTCAGGAGACAAACTGATGGACAGGATCAATGTGCAGGAACAGGTCGATGCGGCGAGATTCAACCGCTTCCATCTTGTCGTGTTCTTCTGGACTTCCCTCGTCGTCGTGCTCGACGGCTACGACCTCGCGGTGCCGGGCGTGGCGCTGCCCGCGATCATGGCGAACATGAAGGTCACTGCGGCAATCGCCGGTTTCATGGCGAGTTCCGCGCTCTTCGGCATGGCATTTGGCGCCATTTTTTTGGGCGTGATGTCTGACAGGATTGGCCGGCGCAAGGTCTTCGCAATTTCGATCTTCCTGTTCAGCGCCTTCACGATGGCCGCGGGATTCACGACGGATCCCGTGGCGTTCAGCGCAATGCGTTTTCTCGCCGGTGTCGGCATCGGCGGCGCGCTGCCGAATGCGGTCGCGCATATGTCGGAATACGCGCCGCGCAAAAGCCGTGGACGAATCGTCGGCTTGATGATGTGCGGCTATACCATCGGCAGTGTGCTCGCGGCGCTGATCGGCAAACAATGCATTGAGGCTTACGGCTGGCGCTCGGTGTTCATGGTCGCGGGTGTTCCGCTGCTGATCGTTCCGTTCGTGCTGGCCCGGATGCCGGAATCGCTCGCGTATCTCGTCAAGAGCGGCAAGCAGGACGAGTTACGCAAGGTGCTTCGGCGGGTGCTGCCTGAGCAGGCGTTCGCGACGGATGCAGTGTTCGTTGGCCAGGCACAGGACCGCCATGCGCGCACGCCGCTTGGTCAATTGTTCGCCGATGGACGAGGCATGAGCACCGTGCTGATCTGGGTCGCATTCTTCATGGGGCTTTTCATGCTCTACGCGATGAGCACGTGGTTGGTGACGCTCCTGACGCGCTCAGGACACACACTGGGTGCCGCGCTGACCTTCCTGCTTGTTTATAACGCAGGCGTGATCGTTGGAACGATCATCGGCGCGTGGGTTGGCGACCGCTTCAGCCTGAAATGGGTACTCGCGTTCTTCTACGTGATGGGTGCGGTATCGCTCGCGACGCTCGGCTATGCGCCTAACCAGACGGCGCTCTTCGTGCTGATTGCAGTCGTCGGCGCATCGGTCGTCGGAACGCAGAACCTCTGCTATGCGTACACGGGCCAGTTTTATCCGCTCGCGTCGCGTTCGGCCGGACTCGGCGCGGCGGCGGGCGTCGGACGTGTAGGTGCGATCGTTGCGCCGCTCTTGCTTGGCGCGCTCGTGAGCCAGAATCTGCCGCCGACGACTTGCTTCATGGCCATCGCGGTTGCTTCGGCGATCGGCGCCCTGGCGATTGCCGGTGTCAATCATCGGCGCTGCGCGTCGGCGAATTCCGGCAACGGCAACCTGCAGCACATGGAGGTTCAGCATGATTGAGGGAATCGAACAGACGAGGGACGTGACTGGTCCGCGATCCGATACGGCTGCCTTGCCGCGTGGTGAGCACGCCGTCCCGCTACTGCTCTCGGCGCGCATAAGCGGCGCCTTGCATCGTGACACGCACTACGACTGGATGGATTTCCACAGCACGCCCGGGTTATCGCAGGAATGGTGATGCCATGAAAATATTCGACTGGTTAGCGCTGCTGCGGCGACACTCAGGCGCGCGATGCGCGTGCACGGCAGTGACGGACATGACGCGGCATGACCAACCCCGCACGCGCCTTGCCATGGCGCGCGACGCCTGGGTCATCGCGCTGGCGCAGCGCCTGTGCGTGGATATGCCGTTGCTGATCGACAGCCTGCCGAGCGTACCGGCCCGTGCGCCGCTCAATCAACGCGACGAGGTACGTCATGACTGATCGCGAGCACATGGGCCTGTGGGCGTTCATTCGTCCGACGACGATTCACACCGCCGGATGGCGCTTTCCCGGCGCCAATCCACGGGCCAATTTCGACCTGGCCGAATTGACCCGCGCAGCCGTCAAACTCGAGAGCGCCTGCTTCGACGCGCTCTTCATGGCCGATCACCTGTCGCTGTTGAACATGCCGATGGACGGTCTCAAGCGCAGTCACACCGCAACATCGTTCGAGCCGCTCACGCTGTTGTCCGCGCTTTCGTCGCTGACGCAGCGCATCGGGCTGGTCGCCACGGGCTCCACGACATTCGACGAGCCGTTCCATACCGCCCGCCGTTTCGCTTCGCTCGATCATCTGAGCGGCGGGCGCGCCGGCTGGAACATCGTCACGACCGCGAATCCCGATGCCGCGCGCAATTTCGGCTTCGAGGACCTGCTCGGTCGCGACGAGCGCTATGAGCGTGCGCGCGAATTCGTGCGCATCGTCACGGGTCTTTGGGACAGTTGGCATGACGACGCGTTCGTTTGCGATGCGGCCGAAGGCATCTTTTTCGATCCGCGCAAGATGCACGCGCTCAATCACAAGGGACGTTATTTCGAAGTCGACGGCCCGCTCAATATCGCGCGGCCGCCGCAGGGATGGCCGGTCCTCGTGCAAGCGGGCGCGTCGGCCGCCGGCATGCGGCTTGCTGCCGAATCGGCTGACGTCGTCTTCACCGCGCAAACCTCGCTCGAAGGCGCGCAGGCGTTCTATCGCGACATCAAGCGGCAGACCGTCGCCGCAGGGAGGCTCGAGGACCCATGCAGGGTGATGCTGGGCACGCTGGTCGTCGTCGGCAGGACGGAGCAGGAAGCGCGCGACAAACGCGCGCTGATGGACCGGCTCGTGCATACCGATAGCGCGCTGGCGTCGCTGTCGGTGGCTTTGGGTCACGACATTTCAGCGCTCGATCCGGACGGACCCTTGCCCGAACTCCCGGTCACGAATCAGGGCGTCAGCAGCCAGCGGCGGGTGCTGGAAATCGCGCGCCGCGAGGGGTTGACGACAGTCCGCGAGATGGCCCAGCGTGTCGGCGGGTACTTCGGACACGAGGTCGTCGGAACACCGGCGCAAGTCGCCGACCAATTCGAACGGTGGTTCAGGGAAAGAGCCTGCGACGGCTTCATCGTGATGTTTCCATACCTGCCGCAAGGCCTCGACGATTTCGTCGACGAGGTCGTGCCGATCCTGCAGGAGCGCAATCTCTTTCGAAGAGGTTACGAAGGATCGACCTTGCGCGAGCATCTCGGGTTGTCCAGACCGGCCAACCAGTTTCTCTGAACGACAGCCGGGCATCCGATCCACTGTACTGTCGGTACTGTATAAAAAAATCTTGTGAATAGGTGCGTAGTCACGTAATATGGAATCCTGTTGCTCATCGGCTTTCGATGCGGCTTTGAGCCAAACGATCGGGCCGATGCGCTTTTGTATTCCCGGCGGACGTTAAGCAAGCTTTAGCTCCGTCACGTTGCAGGAATGACTCAATGAACGCACGTGTCGAAGGTCACAAGGCAAAGACGGGTCCAGCGCAAATGGCCGATCTGGTGTCGCAATGCGCGCTGTTCGACGTGAACCGGCTCGCGAGGCTCCTGGCTGGCCTCTACAACGCGAAGATGAAAGACGTTCCGCTTTCGATCTCGCAGTACACGCTGGTGGTCAATATCGAGGCACTCGCGCCGGCGCGCGTCACGGATGTGGCGAACGCCATGTTGATGGACCGGACGAGCATCACGCGCCTCACCGAGCCGCTGATCGCGCGAGGTTTGCTCAAGATCGCGCAGGGCGAGGAAGATCGCCGGGTCAAGCATCTGACGGTCACCGCGAAGGGGCGCACCGCCCTGCGGGCCAGCGAACAGGCCTGGCAGGACGCGCAGCGAGCCGTTTATGATGCCATTGGTCCCGAGCAATGGAAGCTGCTTCGCAAGACGCTGCGCGATACCGTTCATATGGTTCGCGAACACGCGCGCGACGAGAGCGCGGCCGAACAGGAGTGAACGGTTGCGGCGAGCGCCGCAACCATTGCGCCTTCATTGCGCCTTCATCCCACGAAAGTTCAAGCAAGGCCGGCCGCCCGAATTGGCGACCGGCCCGCTCGCGCATGCTGCGCGCTTCACTCACACGCGTTCGAAGACAGCGGCGATGCCTTGCCCGCCGCCGATGCACATCGTCACGAGCGCGTATTTCCCGCCGATCCGATGCAACTCGTGAATCGCCTTGGTCGAGATGATGGCGCCGGTCGCGCCGATCGGATGCCCTAGCGAGATCCCCGAGCCGTTCGGATTCACGATCGCCGGATCGAGCTCAAGTTGCCGCGTGACGGCGCACGCCTGCGCGGCGAACGCCTCGTTTGCCTCGACCGTGGCGAGGTCCGACACCGACAAGCCCGCGCGCTGAAGCGCCTGGCGCGCGGCCGGCACGGACCCGATGCCCATGATCTTCGGCTCGACACCCGCGTGCCCATAGCTGACGAGGCGCGCGAGCGGCGTCAATCCGTGCGCCTTGATCGCTTCGGCCGATGCGAGCACCAGCGCAGCCGCACCGTCGTTGACGCCCGAAGAATTGCCGGCCGTCACGCTGCCGTCTTTCTTGAACGCGGGCTTCATCTTCGCGAGCGCTTCGACGGTCGTCTCGCCCTTCACGTGCTCGTCGACTTTAAACGTGATGGATTGCCGCGACTTGACGATCTGCACCGGCACGATCTGGCTTTGGAAATAGCCGCTCTCCGTCGCCGCTGCGGCCCGACGGTGGCTTTCGGCCGCGAGTGAATCCATGTCGACGCGCGACACGCCGAACTCTTCGGCGACGTTCTCGGCCGTGACGCCCATGTGGATCTTGTGCATCGGATCATGCAACACCCCTACGGTGTAGTCGAGCAACTGCGTGTCGCCCATGCGCGCGCCCCAGCGCGCCGATTGCATCAAGTAGGGGCCGCGTGACATCGACTCCGCGCCGCCCGCCACGGCAATATCGCAAAGGCCGAGCGCTACGTTCTGCGCAGCCGAGACGATGGCCTGCACGCCGGAGCCGCACAGCCGGTTCACGTTGAAGGCCGGCGTCGTGACCGGCATGCCCGCCGAGAGCGCGGCGACCCGGCTCAGGTATGCATCCATCGGCTCCGTTGGAATCACGTTGCCCAATACGACGTGACCGACTTTCTCCGGGGCGACCGCGGCACGCGCCAACGCTTCCTTGACGACCAGCGTCGCAAGTTCGTTGAGCGGCGTGTCCTTCAGGCTGCCACCGAATGTGCCGATTGCGGTTCGCACTGCGCTTACAACAAAGACTTCCTTCAAGGCTGTCATCGAGAGTCACCTGCTTTGATGGTTGAGTGGGGTTTGCGCCGAACGGCACGCGCTCACGCCTCGGCGAGCAGTTCCTCGACATACCGGATGCGATCCTGGCCGAAGAACATCTTCGGCCCGACGAAGACCGTCGGTGCGCCGAACAGGCCGCGATCGATTGCTGCCTGTGTGTCCGTCTTGAGCTTGTCCTTGATCCGGGCGTCCTGCGTCGCTGCAACGATGCGCTTCACGTCGAGATCTGCCGCACGCAGCACGTCGCCGATGACGGCGGGATCGGCCATGTTCAGCGGCTTGCCCCACATCGCGTGGAAGATCGCATCCGAGTAGCGCTCGAGGATTCCTTCTTCCTGAGCGAAGATTGCGCCACGCATCAGCACCAGAGTATTGATGGGGAAGTATGGATTCACTTCGAACGGCACCCCGTATCGTTCAGCGAAGAATTCCATGTCCTTGACCATCCATTCGCGCTTGGCGGGGATGTCCATCGGCGACTGATTCGACGTTTGCTGGAACACGCCTCCGAGCAGGATCGGATGGTAGTTGACGGTTGCACCCGTGCGATGAATGAGGCCGGGCATCTGCTTATAGGCAAGGTAGCTGGTTGGACTGCCGTAGTCGAAATAGAAATCGATGCTCTGGGACATGCTGCCTCCGTTGGTTGCGTGAATCAGAAGTTGGTGATGATTTCAAGGTACGGGCGGATATCGAGTTCGAAGGTCCATGCGCTGCGCTTTTGCGTATGCAGGAACCAGTAGGTATCGGCGATGTCGTCCGGCGCTAGAAGGCCGTCTGCGGGACGTTCGGCCACGAGTTCGGGGAATCGCTCGCGCACGAACGGGGTATCGATGGGGCCGTCGATCACCGGATGCACGACGTGCAAGCCTTGCTTGCCGAATTCGCGAGCCATGGACTGCGCAAGCGAGCGCAAACCATGTTTGGCGCCCGCGAAAGCGCTATAGCCCTCGGCACCGCGAATGCTGGCGGTCGCTCCCGTGAAGAAGATCGTGCCCTGGCCGCGCGGCGCCATATAGCGCGCGGCTTCACGTCCGGTGAGAAAGCCGGAGAAGCAGGCCATTTCCCAGACCTTGTAGTACTTCTGCGCAGTGGTCTCGCGTACGTTGAACTGTACGTTCGCGCCAATGTTGAACACGACAATGGAGAGCGGCCCGATTTCGTTTTCGATGCGCTCAAAGAGAGACATGACCTGTTCTTCCTTTCGCGCATCGCAGCCGAATGCGTGCACCTTTCCGCCGCTAGAGCGGATTTCGTCGACGAGCGGCTGAAGTTGTTCGGCGTTGCGTCGGGCGATGCATACGTTCAGACCTTCGCTGGCGAAGCGGCGAGCGAGCGCTGAACCGAGACTGTCGCCTGCGCCCATGATCAGAGCGGTGTTGGGCGTGGTGGTGAGGGTATTCACGGGGGGGGTGTCTCCTTGCATTTAGGTGTGGACACACGTATCTTAGTTTCAACGCCGCAGTTTTGCAAATCAGTAGTAGCACGCATCACAGAGCACGCATCACAGAGCACGCATCACGGCAGACAGCGGCAAATCGGAATTCACAAGCAACGACGAACGGTCGACGGAGCAGCGATGAACAACGCATCGAAGAAAGTGGCAGTGGTAGCTGGGGTCGGAGAAGGTCTGGGGCAGGCGATTGCACGGCGCTTCGCGACGGACTACCACGTGGTGATGTTTGCCCGCGATCTGGACAAGCTCCAGGGCTATGCACAGCAGTTGCGCGAGGCGGGAGGCGAGGCCACCGGCATGAAGGTGGACTTGCGCGTGGAGGGCGAGATTGTGGAAGCGCTCGCGCGCATCGAGAAGGAGATCGGGCCGATTGAAGTAGCGGTGTACAACGCAGGCGCACAGCACCGCAAGCCGCTCCTGGAGATCAGTGGCGACGCGTTCGAGAAGGTGTGGCGGCTCGCGGCATTCGGTGCGTTCGTGTTCGGTCGCGAGGCAGTGCGGCATATGGAGCCGCGCGGCAAGGGCACGATCCTATTCACGGGAGCGACCTCGTCACTGCGCGGCGGGGCGAACTTCGGCGCGTTCGCGGCGGCGAAGTTCGCCACGCGCGCGGTGATGCAAAGCATTGCACGCGAATTCGGACCCAAGGGCATTCACGCGGCGACCGTCATCATCGACGGAGCGGTGGATATGCCGGCGATCCATCGGCTCATGCCGGAGCTCGTGAAGAGCCTGCCGCCAGACGGGATGCTGTCGACCGAGCAGGTGGCGGAAACCTATTACCAGATTCATCGCCAGCACCGCAGCGCATGGACGCTCGAAGCGGACCTGCGACCCTATAGCGAGAAATTCTGACGGGAGCGCGACCATGGAGGAGACAGACCTGACCCTGTGGGGAATGGGCACCGTACGCAATCTCAGGGTCCACTGGATGCTCATGGAGATGGGCCTGGATTACACGTTCCACCCGGTTCATCCGCGCAGTGGGGAGACGTATAGCGACGAGTTTCTGAAGATCAATCCGCGCCATAAGGTGCCGGTGCTTCGGCACCGCAATGTCGTGGTCACGGAAAGTGCCGCGATCATCGGCTACGTCAGCGAAGCGTTCGCAGCGCCCGCCGGCATTTACGTGCCGCAGAACGCACAGGAGCGCGCGAAGCTGAACGAATGGTGCTTCTTCATCATGACGGAGTTCGACGCGCATACGCTGTATGTGATCCGCCGCCACACCACGTTTTCGAGCCTGTACGGCGAAGCGCCGACCGCCTGCAAAGCTGCCAAGGAGTATTTCATGGACCAGCTCCAGGCGATCTCGCCGATGATCGGCGAGGGCGGCTTCCTGCTCGGCGGGAAGCTTAGCTGCGCGGACATTCTTTTGACCACCTGCATCGACTGGGCGATCGAATACGGATTCGAGCTGCCGCCGAACATCGTCGCTTACCACAAAGGCCATTCGAACCGTCCCGCGTACAAGAGCGCGTTCAACAAGACTTTCATGGACCCAGCGAGCATTCCCGAACTGATGCAGATACCGCGATAGCCCCCGGGCCCGGCTGCCAAAAGTCGCTTTAGGAAACCCTTAATACATTGGAGAAGATGATGTCCGGACCACTCAGCGGTGTCACTGTGCTGGATATTTCAACTGTCGTGGCCGGGCCGCTGGCCACCATGCACCTTGCCGATCAGGGCGCCAACGTGATCAAGGTCGAGCCGCCGGGCGGCGACATCAATCGCCGCAGCCGTCAGAAAGTCAGCGAGAACGGCCAGTTCTCCGCGCTTTTCATATCGACGAATCACGGCAAGCGTTCGATCGCGCTGGATCTCAAGAACCCGGACGCGATGGCCGTGTTTCGCAAGCTGCTGCTCAAGGCCGATGTGCTCGTGCAGAACTTCCGCCCCGGCGCGACCGAGAAGCTCGGCATCGGATGGGAAGACGTCCGCAAGATCAATCCGCGCACCATCTATGTGTCGATCACGGGCGTCGGCGACGGTGGTCCTTATGTGCGCAAGCGCATCTATGACCCGATGATCCAGGCACTGTCGGGCATGGCCGACATCCAGTCGGAGCAGACCACGCGCCGTCCGCAGATGATTCGCACGATCCTCGCGGACAAGACGACGTCCATCTTTGCCGCGCAGGCGATCACCGCGGCGCTCTATGCGCGCGAGAAAACCGGTGTCGGTCAGCACATCAAGCTGTCGCTGCTGGGCACGATGCTGTCGTTCCTGTGGCCCGAGGCGATGATGCAGTACACGGTGGTCGGCCGCGAGAAGACCGCTGCCGCGACGAACGCAGGGCCGGATCTCGTATTCGAGGCGCGCGATGGCTTCATGACCGTCGGTACCATATCCGACCCCGAGTGGCAGGGCTTCTGCGATGCGGTCGAACGTCCGGAACTCAAGCAGGACGAACGCTTTGCCACAGCAGAGCTTCGCAATCTCAACAGCACCGAGCGCATCAACATGATGGCCGGAATCCTGCGCGAGGGCGCTCGCGACGAGTGGCTGCGCCGTCTCGATCAAGCTGACGTGCCTTGTGCGCCCGTGCTCCGCCGCGACGAAATCATCGAGAACGAACAGGTCGTCGCCATGAATATGGTCCAGACGCTCCAGCAACCGTTTGTGGGCGAAGTGCGTCAACCGACCCCTGCAGCGCTGTTCGGCAGCACGCCTTCAGCGATTCGCGGGCCCGCGCCCGGCATCGGCGAGCACACGCGAGATATCTTGTCCGAAGTCGGCTTGGGTGACACTGAGATCGATGCACTGATCGCGTCGGGAGCAGCACGGGCGGGATGAGTTCGAGCCGGGCCTCTTCGTCGGTGGCCGGTGGCCGGTGTCCGGCCGGGGCTGCCGTAGACGAAGCCATCGCCATCACGCCGGATGTTCGCCCTCGCACACGCGACGGCGCATCCGGCGAGGGTCATGTCACGCCCATCCGTTGCATGCACCCTGAGATCGCTCATGAGCCGGGGGCGAGGCTGCATGGCTCGAATCGTTGTCAGCTGAATTCGCGAGTTCGACGCCTGCATCGTCCGCTCGCAACCCGAGATCACCGCCGAGTGCCTTGAGAATCCCGGCAAGCTCCGCGCGATTGCTCGCGCTGGTGTCGGCGTCGATAACATCGACGTGCCGAGCGCAGCACTTGCCCTCGGACCGCACCTCCACGCCCTCCTGATAGATCGTGGCCACGTCCACAGTGATTCGGCACATGCACGTAGGTCATCGTGGTCGATACCTCGCCATGACCAAGCTGCCAGATACCCCACCCCCAACAGCCGAAAGCGCATTCCACATTACGGAACGCGCTTCAAATTTCCGCTTCATCATTTTTTCGTCGCTTGAAAACATGTTTTGCATTGCAAAAATTGCTGTATACCTCATTGAAAAATAAGCATAAATTAAGTCCTATGTCTTATATAAGACATCGCACTGACGCATCAAACGGCGCTACTATTCTGTCATGCAGTTCGCTTCGACATACGGACCAGCACGCTGAACCATTTATTCAAATGCGCTTTGCTCTTAGGAGATACACATGACCCAATATCAAGACGACATCAAGGCAGTTGCTGGTTTGAAGGAGCAACAAGGCAGCGCGTGGAATGCCATCAATCCCGAGTCTGCCGCACGCATGCGTGCCCAGAACAAGTTCAAAACGGGCCTGGACATCGCCAAGTACACCGCCAGGATCATGCGCGCCGACATGGCCGCCTACGACGCCGACTCGTCCAAGTACACCCAGTCGCTGGGCTGCTGGCATGGCTTCATCGGCCAGCAAAAGATGATCTCCATCAAGAAGCACTTCAACAGCACCGACCGCCGCTACCTCTATCTCTCCGGCTGGATGGTGGCCGCGCTGCGCTCCGAGTTCGGTCCGCTGCCGGACCAGTCGATGCACGAAAAAACTTCCGTCAGCGCGCTGATCCGCGAGCTGTACACCTTCCTGCGCCAGGCTGACGCCCGCGAACTGGGCGGCCTGTTCCGTCAGCTGGACGCGGCCGATGGCCCCGCCAAGGCCGCCATCCAGGAAAAAATCGACAACCACGTCACCCACGTCGTGCCTATCATCGCCGACATCGACGCAGGGTTCGGCAACGCGGAAGCCACCTACCTGCTGGCCAAGCAGTTCATCGAAGCGGGCGCATGCTGCATTCAGATCGAAAACCAGGTGTCCGACGAAAAGCAGTGCGGCCACCAGGATGGCAAAGTCACCGTGCCGCACGAGGACTTCCTGGCCAAGATCCGCGCCATCCGCTACGCCTTCCTGGAAATGGGCGTGGACGACGGCATCATCGTGGCCCGTACCGACTCGCTGGGTGCCGGCCTGACCAAGCAGATCGCCGTGACCCACACGCCGGGCGACCTGGGCGACCAATACAATTCCTTCCTCGACTGCGAAGAATTGTCGGCCGACGCACTGGGCAATGGTGACGTCATCATCAAGCGCGACGGCAAGCTGCTGCGTCCCAAGCGCCTGCCCAGCAACCTGTTCCAGTTCCGCGCCGGCACGGGCGAAGCGCGCTGCGTACTGGATTGCGTCACCGCACTGCAAAACGGCGCTGACCTGCTGTGGATCGAAACCGAAAAACCGCACATCGCCCAGATCGGCGGCATGGTCAGCGAGATTCGCAAAGTCATCCCGAACGCCAAGCTGGTGTACAACAACAGCCCGTCGTTCAACTGGACGCTGAACTTCCGCCAGCAGGTGTATGACGCGATGAAGGCTGGAGGCAAGGACGTATCGGCATACGACCGCGCCCAGCTGATGAGCGTGGAATACGACCAGACCGAACTGGCGATCGCCGCCGACGAAAAGATCCGCACCTTCCAGGCCGACGCGGCGCGTGAAGCAGGTATCTTCCACCACCTGATTACGCTGCCGACTTACCACACCGCCGCACTGTCGACCGACAACCTGGCCAAGGAATACTTCGGCGACCAGGGCATGCTGGGTTATGTGGCTGGCGTGCAGCGTAAGGAAATCCGTCAGGGCATCGCCTGCGTCAAGCACCAGAACATGTCCGGCTCGGACCTCGGCGACGACCACAAGGAGTATTTCAGCGGCGAAGCAGCCCTGAAAGCGGCGGGTAAAGACAACACCATGAACCAGTTCTGATACCCGTCAAGCCCCGCGCAAAACGCCAACCCAACCGGGTTGGCGTTTTGCTATCCGGCGAGGCAGAACGCGGGGTTCTCATCAAACATTTGCAGCTACTCGCACGGAGACCCCCGAGCTTGAGCGGTAATTCAGGTCGGCAGCGTTACGATGGGCACTTCAGCCAGGCGCCAAGGAGACATCATGACGGTAAAGCGAATGGACAACGTCGGCATCGTGGTTGAAGACATCGATGCCGCCATTGAGTTTTTTGCCGAACTTGGCCTTGAGCTTGAGGGGCGCGGCCCAATCGAAGGAGACTGGGCAGATGGCGTCACTGGATTGCGCGGCATGCGCGTCGAAATTGCGATGATGCGTACGCCGGATGGTCACAGCCGGCTCGAAATCTCCCGATTCCTTGCGCCACTTGTGGCCGCCGATCATCGTCGCGCCCCGGTGAACGCCCTTGGTTACCTGCGCGTCATGTTTACCGTGGAGGACATCGACGATACGCTTGCCCGTCTCGGTAAGCGCGGCGCCGAACTCGTCGGCCAAGTGGTCCAGTACGAAAACACGTATCGGCTCTGCTACATCCGGGGCCCCGAAGGCATTCTCATCGGGCTCGCTCAAGAGCTAGGGCATGGCGCCTGACCCCTCCATCGAGCGGACGTTTAACAGCAAGCTCGGCACGATCGACATCGATCTCGAACAGGGCGGTCACCGCACGCCGGTAAAAATGCGCTCGGGCGTCGGCCGTACAGACGGCCCGACAGGGGTACTCGGGGAAAGGCGAGCCGAGGGCTCGTGTTCCGATCACCTGGGAAAAAGGCTTGAAATGTCCTCGTCGTTCGCTTATTAGTTGCTCGTGAGCGACAGGAAGCCAGACTCAGACCGGGTCGGCGCCGCAATCACCGCTCCAGCTTCGCAAAAACGAGGCGCTATTTGAACACCGCCAGCGGGCTGTCATGCGCCTGCGGTTGACACGTAACCGGAGGGATCATGTCTCAATCGGATGACGGAGCAAAAACCGGAGCACGCAGAGCATTTCTCAAGAACGTGGCAGTTGCAGGCGCTGCGACCGGTCTGTCGGGCGTGGTAGGCGAGACGTTCGCTCAAACTGGAGCAGCGCTCTCCGCGACAGGCCCGGCGCCGAAGCCCGCCACGTCGACGACGATCGCGCTCAACAAGCAGTATGCCGAGTTCCTTTCGTTCGCTGATGCCCAGGACTTCGAGGACGCGAAACGCGGTCTCATCGCCACACTGCCGGAGCCAGTCGTCATCAAGGGGCAAGGCGAGTTTCCGGCATGGGACCTCCAGCAGTTCGCGTTCGTGAAAGGCGGTCCGGAAAACAACGCGCCATCAACCGTCAATCCGAGCCTCTGGCGCAACGCCAAGCTCAATATGAATCATGGGCTGTACACGGTGGTCGATGGCATCTGGCAAGTGCGCGGGTACGACCTTTCGGTGATGAGCATCATTCGGGGCGATCGCGGCTATATCGTCGTCGATCCATTCATCACGACCGAAGTCGCTTCCACGGTGTGGAAGCAACTCGTCATCCCGCATCTCGGCGACAAGCCCATAACCCACGTCATCTATACCCACAGCCACGTCGATGATTACGGCGGCGTGCGCGGCCTCGTCAGCGACGACGACCTGAAGTCGGGAAAGGTCCAGATCGTCGCGCCGGTCGGCTTCACGGAAGCGGCCGTCGGCGAGAACATCATCGCGGGCAACGCGATGGGGCGACGCGCGAGTTACATGTACGGCTCGCTGTTGCCACGCAGCCCAACAGGCATCGTCGATGGCGGTCTCGGCAAGACGACCTCGGTCGGAACCATCACGCTCGCCGTTCCCACGATGTTCGCCGAGAAGACCGGCCAGAAACTGACGCTGGACGGCGTGGACATCGTGGTGCTGATGGCGCCGGAATCCGAGGCACCTTCCGAGTTCATGTTCTACCTGCCGAAATTCAAGGCCTTCTGCGCGGCGGAAGACGCGACCCATACGCTTCACAACCTTTACACGCTGCGCGGCGCGAAGGTCCGCGATGCCCTGCTGTGGTCCAAATACCTTCAGGCGACGCTCGACATGTTCGGCGGCGATATGCAGGTCCTTTTCGCCTCGCACTACTGGCCGACCTGGGGCAACGATCGCATCAACTCGTTTCTGCGCGCCCAGCGCGACATGTATCGCTACCTGCACGATCAGGTGATGCGCATGGCCAACATGGGCCAGACGCCGCTGGAAATCGGCCAGGCGATCCGTCTGCCGGACAGCCTGGCCAAGCATTGGTATTGCCGAAGCTATTACGGAACGGTCTATCACGACGCCGTTGCACAGTACAACCTGCGCCTCGGGTTCTTCGACGGTGTGCCCGCCAATCTGCACCGGCTGGAGCCGACCGAGAGCGGCAAGCGGTACGTCGAGTACATGGGCGGAGCGGCCGCTGTTCTGCGAAAGGCGCACGACTCCTACAACCAGGGCGACTATCGATGGGTGGCGGAGGTCGTCAACCACGTGGTATTCGCGGACCCGCAAAATACCGCGGCCAAACAACTGCTGGCGGACGCTTACGAGCAACTGGGCTATCAGTCGGAGTCGGCGCCATGGCGCAACTTCTACCTGACGGGTGCGATGGAATTACGCAACGGCGTCAGAAAGGGGCAAGCTCCTGCGCCGCAGAGCCCCGATACCATCCAGGCAATGCCGCTCGACATGTTCCTCGACTACCTCGGCATCCGGCTGAATGCCGAGCGCGCGAACGGGAAAACGGCGACGTTCAATCTTGTGCTGACCGATACGAAAGAAAACCGCGTTCTGGGGGTCGAGAACAGCGCGTTGCATTACTCGAAGGAGAAGACCTCGAGTTCAGTGGATGCGACGGTCACGATGACGCGAGCGGACCTCAACAGCATCATGATGGGGCAAACCAACATGCAGAAGCTCGTGATGGCCGGTAGCGCCAAAATCGACGGCAATAACCAGAAGCTCGGCGAGTTCGTGTCCTGGCTCGACAATTTCGATTTCTGGTTCAACATCGTCACGCCTTGAGGTGAGCCCATGTGCGCAATCTGCAACTTCAAGATCGATTTCGGCGTCGGCCATCCGCTTGCGCTGACGGTCGCGGTGGCGGCCCGAAAGGCGATCGAGTCGGGACTGATTGAGCCGGTCGATGCGGAGCAAGGCGCGCTCTCCGCGGCGCGCATGCGAATGTCTTCCGTCGACGCGTTGAACCTGCTGCAAGCGCGCATCGAAGGCGCTCACAGCGAAGATGCACTGCTGGCCCTTCCGGACTTTTACGTGCTGCTCATTGAGAACGACACGTGGGGTTTTTTTCACGCGACCACGAATGGCTTCGATCCTGACATCGTCCCCGAGATGCCTGATGTAACGGCAACGGATGAAGCGAAGCGCAGCAACATAGTCATCATGTCCGAGGCGGGCTTGCGGGCGTGGCTGGATGGAAGCTTCGATATTGAACAGGCTTTGCGCGAATCGCTGTTCATGATCGACGCGTCTGCCGACTCGACTGACTCGCTGACGCGAATGCTCACTGTTGCGGAGTCGATCGTGACCGGTGCCTGCTGACTCGTATCGGGAGTTCGGGTCGGATCCGCGGGCCTGGAGCAGCACATCCGAAGTAGTCGAGCGGCCGAGAGGGGTTCCCGGGCCGGGCGGGCCAACGTCTTCACGGATCTCCGCGGTCTTGTCGAAGCGGCCACGATGATCCGGCCTCATCCTCGCGCCTGCCTCAAGCCTTCTGCAACACCGCTTCGATCGCGGCCGCCACGCGCAGCACGTGCGCGTCGGCATTGGCGAGTCCGGCAACCGTGAGGCCCACGGGTGCGGCCCCGCGCGGCGCGCACGGCAGCGACGCCGCGCATCCGTCGAGGAAGTTCACCACTGACGGATTGCGCAGCACAAGCGCATTGGTCGCGGCGAAGTGTGCGGTGTCGGCTTCCAGCGCGGCGATCGCGGGCGGGACGATCGGCACGGTCGGCATGAGAAACGCGTCGAAGCCATCGAGCGCCGCGCGCGCCTGCGCGATGGCGGCGGCGCGTGCCGCGATCAGATCGATGTAGTCGGCGGCTAGCGCCGTCTCGCCGAGGCGGATGCGCGCCAGCACCCGCGGATCGTAGCGTTCGGCGTGCGACGGCAGACGGCGGCGATGCGTCGCGTAGGCCTCGATCGGCGAGAAGCCGAAGCGGTTGATCGACGGCAGCGTATCAAGCAGCGGCAGTTGCAGCAGCGTGAGGTGCACGCCTGCGCGCGAGAGGCGGCCGAGCACGGCTTCCCACGTTTCGCCGACGCGCGCATCCATGCCTTCGGTCACGTAGTTCGTCAGCACCGCAACACGCAATCCTGCGGGCGCGGCGGGGCGGAGTCGCGCCGCATCACCGTCTACGGGCAAGCCCGCGATCACGCGATCGACGAGCGCGCAGCACGCCACGCTCGGGGCGATCGCGCCCATCGAATCGAGCGTGGTCGAGAGCGGAAACGCGCCGTTCGCCGGCACACGGGAGGCCGTGGGCTTGAAGCCCGTGAGCCCGCAGAAAGCCGCGGGAATGCGCAACGAGCCGCCCGTGTCGCTGCCGAGGCCGGCGGCCGCCATGCCGAACGCCACCGACATCGCCGCGCCCGACGATGAGCCGCCCGCCACGCGCGCTTCGCCATTCTTGCCGTCCGCCCATGGCGAGCGCGGCGTGCCGTACCACGGGTTCACGCCAAGCCCCGAAAACGCGAACTCGCTCATGTTGGTGCGTCCGAGCGGCACGGCGCCGGCGCGGCGCAGGCGCGCGACGGCAGTTGCGTCAGCGCTCGCCGGTGCCACGTCGTCGAGGACCTGCGAGCCCGCGCGCGTGCGTTCGCCCGCCACGTCGAACAGATCCTTGATGGAGACGGGCAGGCCCGCGAGCGGCGAGAGCTTGACGCCGGCGCGGCGGAGCGCGTCTTGGGCGTCGGCTTCGCGCAGCGCGCGCTCGCCGTCCACGGAGATGAAGGCGTTGCCGCCATTACCGCCCTCGGCGGCGATGCGCGCGAGCGCGGTCTCAACGAGCGCGCGGCTCGTCGAGCGGCCTGCGTCGAGGTCAGCGGCGAGTTGCGAAAGCGGCGTGGCAGGAGCGAATGACATGGTGTTCCGTAGTGGATGCGATAAGAAAAAAGGGCGCGGTGAACCCTCGGAGCGTGTGAGCGGCGCTCAGGCCACCACAGGTAGCGCGCGGATTGCGTAACGCGTGCGCAGGCTGCGTTCGAGCACCGGATCGTGCAATTCGAGTTCGAATGCGTCGCCAGATTGCATCGCGGCCATCTCGCCCTGCACGGCGAGCGTCCCGCTGTACATGGCGCTCCCCGGGGGCAGCGCGCCGTCTTCCGTGTAGCGACGCCAGAGATCGGCGGGCGGCAGCAGGCCATCGACCGTTCCGCTCTGGTACGCGCGTTTTTTGCCGCTTGCATCGACGAGCGTTGCGCGCATCGTCAGCCTGTCCCAGTGAGCGGCCACGTCTTCGAAGCGCCACGCCTCGCGGCCGAGTGGCTTCGGACATACCTGCTTCGAGACGGCGACGCTATACGCTTCGGCCTTTCTGTCGGTGTGATCGGAGCCGATCGTCACGAGGGTGCCAAGCGGACTCGTGAACAGCACGCATTCGATTTCGCCGCTCGTGTGCGTGCCGAGCACGTCCACGGTTTCGGCCTGGCTCAGTTGCTCCGCACCCACGCGGTAGAAGAGGGGCGTGCTCGACGGCGGCGCAACGCCGAGCGCGGCGAGTTCGTCGATGTGATGCTGGATTGCGTGGGCGTCGCGGCCGGCCCAGCCCGCGATCACGAGCGTTTCGATGTCGAGCGTGAGCGGGGTGGCAGCTCCCGTAGCCGGGAGGACGGTGAAGGAAAGCGTTGTCATGATGGGTATTCGATGAGGGTGGAGCAAGTCCGGCTCTGCGCATCGCGGCACCAGAGCCCCGGGGAAACTTGCGGAATCAGTCTTCCAGCGGGCGCCGGGCGGTTTCGCGAGCGGCAATCAGCGCGATGGCCGTGACGATCAACGCGCCGCTCACGTAGAGCGAAACGGCCGTCGTGCCATGCGAGGCGCGGAACAGCGCGACGATGATGAGCGGCGCGAAGCCGCCGCCAAGAATGCCCGCGAGCGTATAGGCGAGCGACGAGCCGGCATATCGCACGCGGGTCGGAAACTGCTCGGTCACGAAAGCCGCTTGCGGACCGTACATCACCGCGTGAATCACCAGGCCGACGATCACGGCGAGCACGATCAGCGCGGGCTGCGCAGTGTTCATCAGCATGAAGAAGGCGAACGCCCAGACGATCGCCGCGATCACGCCGCCAAGATAGACGGGCCGACGGCCGAAACGGTCGGAAAGCGCGCCGAAAAGCGGCACCGTCGCGGCGTTGCAGGCCGTACCCGCGAGCACGGCGCTCAGCGCGAGCGACCGCGGGAGATTGAGCACGGTCGTCACGTAGGTCAGCGTGAAGACCACGAGCAGCGCGTAGAGCACGTCCGAGCCGATGCGTGCGCCTCCCGCCACGATCAGTCGGCGCCAGTGCTGCGAGAACACTTCGAGGACGGGAACCTTGGCCGTCGCGTGCGCTTCGCTGAGCATTTCGAACTGCGGTGTCTCGCCTACGCTGCGGCGAACCCACAGGCCGAAACCGACGAGCAGGAGACTGGCGAGGAAAGGCACGCGCCAGCCCCACGCGAGAAACGCGTCGGACGGAATCGAAATCGTGATGATGGCGATGAAACCGGTGCCGAGCAGGGTGCCGAACGACGGCCCGACCTGCGCCCACGAGGCGTTGAGGCCGCGCTTCTTCTGGTCGCCGTGTTCGACCGCGAGCAGTACCGCGCCTGCCCATTCGCCGCCGAGCGCGACGCCCTGCACGAAGCGCAGCGCGATGAGCAGGATCGGACTCAGGATACCGGCGCTCGCGTAGGTGGGCAGCACGCCCATCAGTGCCGTGGTGAGGCCCATCAGCATGAGCGTGAGCATGAGAACGGCGCGGCGGCCCACGCGGTCGCCGAGATTGCCGAAAATGAAGCCGCCGAGCGGCCGCGAGACATACCCGACCGCGTAAGTCGAGAATGCGAGCAGCGTGCCCGCGAGCGGATCGACCGATGGGAAGAACAGGTGATTGAAGACCAGCGCGGCGAGGGTGTTATAGACGGTGAAGTCATACCATTCGAGCGACGTGCCGACCATGCTGGCGATCGCGAGACGGCCGCGACCGGCGCGCGCCTGGCTTACTGTCGAGGCTTGAGCGAGAGTATTCATCGGGTTCTCCATAGTCGTTGGCGGGGCCGCGCAAAGGGCATGGATCGAGTCGACAGATTCGATCGCTACCTGGCGGCCCGTGTGCGTCACGCCGCGAGGCGCCAGAGCATGTCGAAGCTGCGCACCGTTTCGGGCGCGACGCCTGCCGCCGCCGCGAGCTTCTGTGCGGTGGAGCGGGCCGCCGCGTTCGAACTGCCTTCGACGAATACGACCGCGTCTTCCTGCACGGCGCGCGGAGCGCCGGCGTTGCGCGTCGCGAGCGGCGCGGACAGCGTGCCTTCCGTACGGAACACGCGCACGGCGTGCACGCCGGCTTCATGCGTCGCTGCAACTGCCCGATCGCGCCAGTTCGCGGCGGCGAGCGCTTCGGGCGAGGCTACAAAAAGCGCGACGTGTGCGCCTTCGCCTTCGCCCGCTTCAAACGCGAGTTCGCCGACGCGCCGCTGTGCGTCGCTCATGCGCTCGAAGTTGCGCAGCGACCAGTCGGTCTGTTGCGTGAAGGCCTGGCGGTAGGCTTCGCTGCGAAACACGTCGAGCGACTCGGTGACGTAAAGTGCGAGATAGCGGCGCGCCTGGCCGTCGTTCGCGAGGAAGCGGCGCGCGTGCCGGAAGCCGCGAATGCCCACGCGTTCCTGCATATGTTCCCGGTCATACCAGGCGTTGAAGTCGGTTTCGGTTTGCGGATCGGTGTCGGTCCAGATGCAAAGCTGGCCGGGCTGGACGTGCGGTGTGGTGCTCATCGGGTCTTCCTGCGTAGTCGTTGAATCGGTCAGCGCAGTTTGGCGAGAGCAGGGTGCTTCGGTCCAACAAGAAAAAAAATACGCAGCGAACAGGTTTCGTTATGGCTTACGGGTGACCCGCGGCGAACGTGGTTTGGCGGGCGTTTCGGACGTTCCGGGTCGTCCGGGCCTGGCTGCGCGCGGCCGCGAGGGCTTCGTTGGCCGCGCCTGCGAGGACGGCTCGTCAACGACTTCGACGGTGTCGTTGACCCGATGCGACACCGCGCCTTCGAGATTCGGTCCCAGATCAAGCACGAACGCGCGCGCCTCCTTGCTCGCGAGATCGGCGATGCGCGCTGCCATCGGGTGGCTTTGCAGACGGAAGCTCGCCACCAACGGAAGCGGTATGAAGCCGCTTTCCACGTCAAGCACTTCGAGTGCGCCTTCTCGCAGCTCACGCTGGATGATCGCGGGGGGCAGCACGCCCACGCCAAAGCCGTCCGCGACGAGGCGGATCATCGCCGCCACCGAACTGATGCAGTTGATGCGCACGGGCCGCTCGACCGCGCGCGCGAACTCGCGTTCGAGCGCGATGTGCGGCCCCGAGTGTCGCGAAAAGCTGATGACGGGAAACTCGGCGAGGCGCGTAAGGTCGACAGGCCGTCCCGAGAGGTTGAGGGCAGGGCTCGCGACCCAGCGCATCGGGAATTCGCAAAGCGGCTGATCGGCGAACTCGCGGTCATTGAGCGCGTGCGTTTGCAGGATGAGGTCGACAGCATCGGCTCGCAGCAGTTGCACGAGATGGATGGTGGTGTCGCTCGTCACCTCGATTTCCAGATGCGGAAATCGCTCGCGCACGCGCGCCATTAGCGCAGGGAACCAGCTATGCACGATCGACTCGACCACGCCGATGCGAATGAGGCCACCGTCGCCGCTCGCGCCTTCGACTTCGCGGCGCATTTCCTCCCCGAGATTCACGATTCGCTCGGCGTACGCAAGCATCTTGCGGCCCGCCGGCGTGAGCGTGGCCGAGCGCGAATTGCGATCGAACAGGCGCACGTCGAAGCTTTCTTCGAGCGACGCGATACGGCTCGACACGGCCGCCTGTGTCGTATGGAGCTTCTCCGCGGTGAGGCGGAAATTCTGCAGACGCGCGAGCCAGATGAACGTTTCGAGAAACCGGATATTCATGATTATTCACATGCGGGCCTGACATCGAGCTCGCATGATAACGCGTCAGCATTCGTCAGCTTGAGGTCGTCGAGTCGGCGGGCGGACGTCCGATCATGATGGCGAGCCGGGCATTGTGTGCATGCAGCGGCACGAGCCACGACGACGCGCCATGCATCGCGGATGCCGTCATGCAGCGCGACCGCGACCAGAAGGCGAACGCAGCGGGCCACCGAAGCCAGAGCGGGCGCCGCATCATGCCGACACTCGCGTCGGCTGGCGTACCGCGTGGCCGAAGACATCGGCGAAACCGCCCTGCATCGCGCCGGTCGCAACGATCGCCGCCGCGACCGCGGGCGAGCGCAGCGCGGCGAGTTCGTCGGAATGGCGGTAGCCGCGCATCGACGACGTGAGCGCCCCCCGTCCCATGCTCGCCGGATGGCAGTAGATCTCCAGCACGCCGCCGGGCGGTTCCCTGAGCACGGAGAGAAACGCGGCTTCGTCCATCCTGCCGGTCAAGCGCAGGCCGGCAACATGATCGTTGTGATCGATGCCGGCGCGTTCCATGCGCGCCTTCGCGAGCGCGATCCACGGACGCAGCAGGATCGACCCGTGCAGTTCGTTCGGCAGCCGCATTGCACGCATGCCGAAGTCGCGGCCGATCTCGAGGATCAGTGCGAGCACGGTCGGATGCAGATGAAAATGCTTGTGCGCGTTGACGTGATCGAGCGCGAGCCCAGTCGCGGCGAAGGCTTCGAACTGCGCGCGGATTTCGGCGGCGAGTTGCGCGCGTACATGCGGCAGGCTGAAGAAGCGCAGGCCGTCGCGTGCCATCGACGAACCGAAGCGGCCCTGACGGTCGACGAGATCGGGAATCGTGGAAGGCGCGAGCGTCGCGTGGCCGTCGGCGAGGACTATATGCAGCCCGACGCGCAGGTCCGGCAGTTCACGCGCGCACGCGATCGCACCGTGCGCGGCGGGCGCGCCGACCATCAGGCTCGCCGCGCTGAGGACGCCGTCGCGATGCGCGAGCACGACGGCCTCGTTCACGCGCGCATGCAGCCCGAAGTCGTCGGCGGTGACGATGACGCCGCGCATGGTCACGCCTCGTGCGTGCGCAGGAAGCGGAAGAATTCGACGCCTTCACGCAACCGGCGCCTGGTCATCGCCCGACTCACGAGCATCTCGCGCACGATGGTCGTTTCGATCGTCTCGTGTGTCTCGCCGGGAATGAAGGTCCCGCAGATCTTGTTGCCGGGCTTGCGGCAATCGCCGCTGAAGCGGCGCGCGATGTCGGTGCGAAGGCCTTTCTTGATGTCGGGCAGGAACAGCGTCTTCATGATGAGAGTTCCTTCATGATGATTGGATTCATCGACTGTCCGAGAGATCGGACGCATCGGGATCGTTGCGCATGTTCGGCGCGCCGGAAGCGGGTGAGCCGTCGATGGGAACGCGCGCGCCGCGCCACGACACGTTGCTGCCGAAGGCCGCCGCGAACCATTGCAGCCAGAGCAGGACATCTCGCAGCGGGAGGAGCGGCAACTCCCGACAGAAGCCGCGCCAGTTGCGCGCGCTGCGCCAGTGCAGCACGAGGCGCGCGCTCAGGCCGAGCGACGTGCTCAGGTCGACCAGGGTGTCGACATACGAATGCGCGATGTTGCCGCCGCTCGCGTCGATGCCGAGCCCGAGCAGGCCGCTCGCGACGAGCCACGGCGTGGTGAACGTAACGAACAGGAACGCGAAGCCGAGCGGATTGACGGAGCGGATCGTGCGCAGCCAGCGCGTTTCGCGACGCCAGAGCGAGAGGAAGTCGCGCTCGATCACATCGGTCGTGACGACTACGTCCGAGAGCCGGATCGCGAGGCCGAGCCCGCGCACGCGTTCGGCGAGCCAGTAGTCGTCGGCGAGGCAGTCGCGCAGGGCTTCGAAGCCGCCGCTTGCCGCGAGCGTGTCCTGCCGCAGCGCGAGCGTCGCGCCAAAACCGAAGCGCCGCGAGCCCGCCGCGTGCGCGAGGTGCACCGAGGGCACGAACCATTCGTCGATGAAGAGCGCGCCGAGGCGTGCCCAGAAGCCACCCACCCGCCGCGCGCGATACAGGCACGTGACGAGGCCGACATCGTGATCGAGAAGCGGCGCGGTGACCCGCGTCAGGTAGTCCGGCTCGACCGCGATGTCGCTGTCGGCGATCACGAGCAGGCTGTGCCGCGCGTGCGCCGACAGATTGATCAGGTTGGCGACCTTGCGATTGCTGCCGTGATGCGTGTCGTCGACCACGAGCCGGATGTCGAGATGCGGATAGGCTTTTTGCAGGCACTTCACGACCTTTGCCGCCGGGTCGCTCGCCGACGACACGCCGAACAGCAGTTGGTACGACGGATGCGACTGCACGCAGAAGGTTTCGAGGTTTTGCAGGAGGCGCGGTTCCGCACCGCAAAGCGGCTTGAGCACGCTGACCGATGGGGTCCGCGACGGGCCGCACGCGTCGTCGTCCCGTGGCTCGCGCAGTCCCGGACGCACGAGCGCGGCCACTGCCGCATAGCACGTCGCGATGCAGCAGAGGCCAATGAGCATCCATTCCGTCAATGGCAGCGACGGCGCCATCACGCAGGGTTCCGCTTGGTGCACCGCGTATTCGTCTGCTTACTGTCGACTGCGAGCGTTGCTGTCGGAATGCTGTCGATCACGGCGCCTCCTTTGCACAAGAGGTATTTATCGATGGGGACTCGCGAAGCGGATGCAGCGCGCTTCGCAAATCCGACAGGCTGCCTCGTCGATGCTTAAGGAACGCTTAGGCGCTTGAGGTTATCGGTTCGTCAGAACGTCTCGCAGCCATGCGCCGTCCAAAAAAAAACCCGGCGAAAGCCGGGCGAAACAAGACGGTCAGGGTTCCGAGGCCAGGACCGTCCGCGTGATCTGGTTTTCAGCGGGCTCAAGCGCAGCCGGGATTGCATTGAGAACGGGAGATGAACGCCTCGCGTTGGCCGCCTCAACGCACGCCCGGCGGAGAGTCGCTTACCGCTAGCGGTGCAAAGCCGCAGGATTCAGTTCGAGATGCAACTGCACGAGCCAGTCACGTTCGCAGCCACCGGCGATCACTGGACCGCCGCGCCCGTTAGCCGCCCGGACCAGATGGTGCGACGATTCGGCGACGTCGAACGCGCGTCGAGCGGAATGCCTGACGAATGTCACGACGACGCCGGCGGCGCCGAGCGTCGCGAGTCGCACGACCGGCTCGCTGATGGATTCGGGCCTGCCCGCGAGCATCGCCACCAGCAGGAATGCAGCGTCCGACACCGCCACGGCGAGCCCGAACAACACAAGGTGCGCGCGCATCGAAACGAAAGTCGGTACTTGCATGGACATCTCCCGGACTGCATCGCAGCGTGTCGTCACATGCCACGCCACGTTTGTTGCGATAATGCGGCCGGATTCCTTATGAGATGCTTAAGCACGCGAAGAGCTGTGTGCGCTCGCAGACCAAAGGCCATTCGTTGAAGCAGCTTAAGGAACGCTTAAGTGAGGCTTAAGCTTGCGGACAGGACAATTGGCGTTCGGGCAAAGCAGTTTCGATGGAGAATTCACATGCGTCTGCTACTGGTGGAGGACGACGACATGATCGCCGAGACGGTGCTCGACTCGCTGCGGCGCACGGGCTATGCGGTCGACTGGGCTCAGGACGGCCGCGCCGCGGAGCTGTCGTTGAACAACGGCGTGTACGATCTCGTGCTGCTCGACCTCGGCCTGCCGAAGCGCGATGGCATCGACGTGCTCAACGAGTACCGGCGCGCGGGCGGCGACGCGCTCGTGATCATCCTGACCGCGCGCGATGCAGTGGATGACCGCATCCGCGGTCTCGACGCCGGCGCGGACGACTACCTGATGAAGCCGTTCGATCTCGACGAGCTTGCCGCTCGCGTGCGCGCCTTGCTCCGGCGCCGCACCGGGCAGAAGCATCCGGTCTACACGCACGGCGAATTGCGGCTCGATCCCGCCGCGCACGAAGCGATGAAAGACGGCGTGCTGCTCAATCTCGTGCCGCGCGAGTTCGCGTTACTGCAGGCGCTGATCGAAGAGCCCGCCCGCGTGTTCCGGCGCGCCGAACTCGAAGAGAAACTGTACGGCTGGGGCGAAGAAGTGGGCAGCAACACCATCGAAGTCCACGTGCACAGCTTGCGGCGCAAGATCGGCGCCGACCAGGTGGTGACGGTGCGTGGCGTCGGCTATCGATTGAAGAGGCCCGGATGACGCCCCATATGACGTCGATCCGGCGCTGGCTGCTCGGCTGGCTGATTTTCGGGCTGGCCGCCGCGTGTCTTGTCGCGGGCTTCGGCATCTTCCACACCGCGCGCGAGGAAGCCAGCGAACTCTTCGACTACGAGCTGCGCACCGTCGCGATCTCGCTGCCGATGAACATCGCGGCCACGGACGGCACCGAGCGCCCCAGCCACGATTTCAGGGACATCGCCGACGACCGGCTCGTCATCGACATCTGGGACAAAACCGGCAAGCTCATCTATCACCCGCTAAAGGAGCCCGCGCTCCCGCTGATCGGCGACGGCTTTCGATCGGTCGATCGCGAGGGGTATCGCTGGCGCGTGTTCGGCATCGAGCAGCCCGATCGCTTCGTGCAGGTCGCGCAGCCCTACTTCGTGCGCGACGAGCTCGCGCTCAAGCTCGCGCTGCGCACGCTGTGGCCGCTCGCGGTGCTCGTTCCCGTGACCGTCGTGCTCGTGCTGTTCGTCGTCGCGCGCGGGCTGGCGCCGATCGGCGGACTCTCGCGCGCGCTCGCGAGCCGCGAGGGCGAATCGCTCGATCCGGTGCAACTGGACCAGCGCGTGCCGACCGAGATCCGGCCGCTCGTCGATGCCCTCAACGATCTGCTTTTGCGGCTCGCCGCGGCTTCGCAGGCGCAACGGTCCTTCGTCGCCGATGCCGCGCACGAACTGCGCACGCCCCTCGCGGCGCTCAAGCTGCAGATGCAGGCGGCCGTGCGCGACGGGTCGCTGGCGGGCAGCGGCGACACGCTCGCGCGCCTCGAAGGGCGCCTGAACCGCATCATCCATCTCGCGCAGCAATTGCTCACGATGGCGCGCGAGGACGCCGAGCGCGAGACGGCGATGGCGCCGGTCAGCCTGCGGCGGCTGTGCGAAATGTGCGTCGGCGATTTCTCGATGCTGGCCGAGACGAAGGCGATCGACCTCGGCCTCGAACTCGAACACGCGACCGGTCCCGCCGATCCGTACACGGTCATCGGTGACTCGCACGCGCTGGCGGTGCTGCTCAACAACCTGCTCGATAACGCGATCCGCCACACGCCGCGCGGCGGCCGGGTGGACGTGACCTTGCGCCGGGAAGCGGACAGCATCGCGCTAGCGGTGCTCGATGACGGGCCGGGCATTCCCGCCGACGAAATCGGGCGGGTCTGCGATCGGTTCTATCGCGGCGCTGGCGCGCAGGGGCAGGGCAGCGGACTCGGCCTGGCGATCGCGTCGCGCGTCGCGAGACGGCATCGCGCGGGATTTTCGCTCGCCAATCGCAGCCACGGGCAGGGGCTCGCGGTGTGGACCCATGGCTTGCGAGCAGTCGGGGCGCAGGACGTGTGCGTGGCAACCCGCGTTCACCATGATTGAAATGCTTTTTCGGTCAGGAACAACGTTGGGAGAACCCTCGCGCTTACACTAGGAGGTAACTGGAAACAGCACAACCCTCGACACGAGATCGAGGTGAAATACTCCGAGTCCTTCATCGATCAAGAACTGTGGGCGTACTGAATGCTAACGGGAGCCTTCATGAAAGCTTTCCTCGCGCAGTCGGCGGTGCACGACGTTTTCGAGAAGTCTTTCGATCGACGCTCTACTACCAGGCGGTCCAGGAGCGGCTGGTTCCGGGAGAGCAGGCTGTTCAACCCTGGAATGCTCACGAGCGAGGGGATGATGAGGCGTTGCCTGCGCGAGGTTCTCGAGATATTTCACTTCTCAAGCGGCCACGCGGCGTGAGCGCCGTGCATTTCCTGGTCGCGGACATGGCGACGGCGTGCGGCGCGGCGGCGATGTTCGGCATCGCCTATACGATCGTTGCGGCCTTGCTGATCCGACGTTTTTTCCTGCGCTCCGCGTGCAAGCCGAGTCGGTATCCGCCAGTCACCATCGTCAAACCGTTGTACGGCGACGAGCGGGGATTGCTCGCCAATCTTTCGAGCTTTTGCCATCAGGACTATCCTGGCCCCGTGCAGTTTCTGTTCGGCGTGAACGACACGGCAGATCCGGCGCTACGGACGGTCGATGCACTGCGGCGCCTGCATCCCGAAGCAGACATTACCGTGGTCGCCGATGCGCGGCTGTATGGGCCAAACCGTAAGGTCAGCAACATTCTGAACATGCTGCCGCAAGCACGGCACGACGTACTGGTGTTCGCTGACAGCGACGTGAGCGTCGCACCGGACTATCTGGGCAAGGTCATCGGCGAGTTGGAGAAGCCGGGAGTCGGACTGGTCACGTGCATTTATCGCGGCAAACCCGAACCGGGTTTCTGGCCGCGTCTTTCGGCGAAAGCCACCAATTACCAGTTTCTTCCCGGCGTGGTGATCGCCCTTGCGCTGGGCCTCGCGCGGCCATGCTTCGGGCAGACCATCGCGATGCGACGCGCAACGCTCGAAAAAATCGGCGGCTTCGAGCCATTTGTCAGCCATCTGGCGGAAGATCATGCGATCGGTGAGGCGGTGCGGCTCGCGGGCGAAAAAGTGTCGATTCCGCCCTTCACGGTCGCGCATGCCTGTGTTGAAACCAGCGCGCGTCAGTTGATCGCGCACGAGTTGCGCTGGAGCCGCACGATCCGCAAGGTCGATCCGTTTGGTCATCTAGGGTCGGTGCTTAGTCACCCGCTCGCATTCTCGCTGCTTGCCTTGATGTTGTCCGGCGCCGCCGCTTGGTCATGGCAACTCGCGCTCGCGACACTGTTCGCAAGGCTCGCGCTCGAGCTATCGTCGGACCGCGTTTTGCGCCAGGCACATCGCGACCTATGGTTGTTGCCGCTGTGGGATATAGCTTCCTTTGCGATATTCGTCGCAAGTTTCTGGTCGTCGCGCGTGACGTGGCGCGGCTTCCGTTTCGAAGTCGACAGTGACGGCCTGTTGTCGGCCGTTCAGGACGAACGGGTAACCGACTGATGAAGCAAAGGCGATTCGCGCGCGTGGCTTTTGCCAAGCGACACCTCTCAACGGCACCGGCATGATGAAGCATCTTGGCCGCATCGCGGCGCTGGCCGGCCTGATCGCGTCGCTGTGGCTCGTCTGGCACGAGAACCCCGCCGCCGTGCTCCACGCGCTGCGAACCGCCGGCGCCGGCTTGCTGCTCGCAGCACTGGCGCACGTGCTGCCGATGCTCGCCAATGCGTGCGACTGGCGCACGCTGATCCGCCGCGCGCATCGGCCCTCCGTGCTGACGATGCTGAATCTGGTGTGGGTGCGAGAATCGGTGAATTGCATGCTGCCGGTCGCGCGCATCGGTGGCGAGGTGGTGTCGTACCGGATGCTGCGGCTTCGAGGGCTGGGGCCGTCGGCGGCCGCAGCCAGTTTGATCGTCGATATGCAATTGACGGTAATCAGCCAGTTGCTCTTCACGATGGTCGGGATCGGTTTTCTGCTCGCGCATGCACAATCCGGCGCGGCCCGGTTCGCCGGCCAACTGGCTTGGGGCGTGGTGGTCCTCACACCGCTCTTGGTGCTGTTCGCGCTGGTTCAGCATGCCAGTCCGTTCGAGCGAATCACGCGCATGCTCAACCGCATCATGAGTGGCAAGCTCGCTGCGCTCATCGGGCGGTCGGCGCAGATCGATCAGACGATCAAGCTGATCTGGCGTCGGCGCGGTGTCGTTTTGCGTTACCTGTTTTTCTGGCAGCCGCTTCAATGCGTGCTGACTTCGCTCGAAATCTGGCTCGCGCTTTACTTCCTCGGGGCGCGCGTCAGCCTGGTCGATGCGGTTGTTATCGAATCGTTGATCCAGGCGGTCAGCAGCGCGGCGTTTTTCGTGCCCGGCGGCCTGGGTGTGCAGGAGGGCGCCTTCGTCCTGATTGGCGGCGCGCTTGGCCTCGATCCTTCGATATGTCTCGCGCTCGCGGGTGCGAGACGGATTCGCGATCTGCTGATCTTCATTCCTGGACTTCTTGCGTGGCAGCTTGTCGAGTCATCGAACCGGCTTGCCGCACCGCCGACTCGTCCAGGTTGAGCCGGGTGACTTCGAAGCCTCGGCATCGCTGGTGCTCGTCGGCAAGTCCCGATGACAGTGCGCCATGCCTAACCCCGTTTTAACAGCCTGCCGTCGACTTGCGGTCGCGCTGACGCCAAGGCACCACGGCACGTTGCCAGCACGGTGAAAGGCCAGCAACGTGCGTCGAACCAAGGGCATTACGCCTTGTGCTCCCGTAGAAATCTGAAGAACTGCACGCCTTCCTGCAGGCGCCGTTTCATCATCTCCCAACTGACCAGCATCTCGCGGACGATTTCCCAGATCTTCGTCGGTCTGAAATAAAAGCGTTTGTAGAAGTCCTCCACGCTGCGAAAAATCTCTTCGCGCGACAAGTGCGGATAGCCGATAGCTGAAAGCTGAGTGCCCGTGGAATTGACGAGAGTGATGACCTTGCTCTCGTTCAGCCATCCATTTTCGACCGCTTGCTTATGAAGGACCGTACCCGGATAAGGCGCAGCGAGTGACACCTGAATCGTGTGGGGATTGATCTCTTGCGCATACTGGATCGTCTTCTCGATCGTTTCGTGAGTCTCGCCGGGCAGCCCGAGAATGAACGTGCCGTGGATCTTGATGCCGAGTTGGCGGCAATCGTCACTGAAGCGGCGTGCCATATCGGTTCGCAGCCCCTTTTTGACATTCACGAGGATCTGGTCGTCGCCGGATTCGTAGCCGACAAGCAGGAGCCGCAACCCGTTGTCCTTCATCACCTTGAGGGTTGAGTAAGGCACATTTGCTTTCGCGTTGCATGACCACGTCACGCCCAGCTTGCCAAGACCGCGGGCGATCTCTTCGGCTCTCGGTCTGAGATCGGTGAAGGTATCGTCGTCGAACATGATCTCCTTGACTTCGGGCATGTTGTCCCTGATCCATTTCACTTCTTCAAGGACGTTCCCGACCGAACGCGTGCGATAGCGATGACCCCCGACCGTCTGCGGCCAGAGGCAAAAGGTGCACCGGGATTTGCAGCCTCTCCCTGTGTAGATCGACACATACGGATGTTTGAGGTAGCCGCTGAAGTAATTTGTGCTCGTGAGGTCGCGCTTGTAGATCGGCGCGACGAAGGGCAACTGGTCCATGTCTTCCAGAATCGGCCGGGCTTCGTTGTGCATGATCCCGCCGTCAGGCAGGCGATAGCTGAGACCGAGAATCGACTCGAACGCGAGCCCTTGCGCGATGTCGCGACACGTGAAGTCGAATTCTTCACGGCACACGAAGTCGATCGCATCGCTCGCGGTGAGCGACCCGTGAGGATCGACGGCGACTTTTGCCCCGATCATCCCGACGAGTATCGTGGCCCTTCGTCTTTTTAAATGCTCCGCGAATTGGGCATCGCTCGAGAACGACGGCGTGCTCGTATGAATGATGACGAGGTCGAACTGCTCGGCGATGTCGAGAGACGCGTCGAGCGACAGGCCATCTGCGGGCGCATCCAGGACGCGGCTGTCATCGATCAGCGCAGCGGGCTGGGCGAGCCACGTTGGATACCAGAAAGATCGAATCTCGCGCTTCGTTTGGAAACGTGAGCCCGCTCCGCCGTCGAAGCCGTCAAAAGAAGGAGCCTGCAGAAACAGCGTTTTCATAGATGCCCCAAAGAAGATAGTCCGCTTGAGCGAGATCAGTCACCGCAGAGCGTCGCCAGACGTCGGCGAGGTTCGCGCATTGACTCGTGCTTCAAAAACATGCCGCTTGCTGGATAGCTGGGATGGACGCTGCCCTCTTCGGTGGGGAACTCGGGGACAGACAAGCAAGGTATCGACTCGTCATCATCCTTTCATAACCTCACGATATTTGACGTGACATAGCCGCGTTGCGGCTATCACCGGGGAGCAGAGGGACGTTCAAGAATACTACGACTTGCGGGCTTGATATTGCAAAAAGATTGGCTCTTTGACCCCGGTCGATCTTTACAGCGAGGTTACTTTGCAGCTCGACGCATCATGGATGTCTCAAGCAGATGTCCCGCTCGCGGCAACAGTTGCGCGCGGCAAATCGGAAGCCTTGCGGGGCATGATCGGGTGCCGGTCTCCCGTCGTAGTGGAATCATGGGCGCCGCTTTGAAGAAGCTCGATTTCTCAAGGAGTTCGCTGCAAAGGACGTGTTCAATACACCCCCGCCTCTCCTGGCGGACGATGCTTGAAGCGTCGATGTACCCAGTAATACTGTTCCGGAAATTTCAGAATCTGCGTCTCAAGAAACGCATTCATGCGACGCGCGTCAACCGCATCGCTGTCGGATGGGAAGTCATCCAACGGTTCGAAGACGGTCAACTTATATCCTCGATAATTGGGCAGCACCTCGGTCACGAACGGTACCACCCGCGCACGGCCCAGCCGCGCAAGTCTCGAAACGGAAGTGAGCGTACAGGCGGGAACGCCGAAAAAAGGGACAAAAACAGAGTTGTCGATGCCGTGATCCATGTCCGCCGCGAGCATGACGGGTTTGCCGGACCGCAACAGTGCGACGATCTTTCTGGCGCTGGTCGAGCGTTCAATCATCTCTGCGCCAAATCTGCCACGTTGTCGCTTCGCCAGGTCGCACAAGCGTGTGTTCGACATGCGCGTATACAAGGAAGCGGCAGGCAGGCGCGTCGAAAAAAGGATGCAGCCAACCTCGATGGCCACGAAGTGAAAGCCCATGAAAATGGTAGGCGGAGCGTCCTTGTCATAAAGATCGATTTTGCTTTCGATCTCGACGAGACTGGTCAGCGACTTCGCGCTGCCGTACCATTGAATGGCGCGTTCGAGATAGCTGCGCGCCACGTGGCGGAAGTGGTTCCTCGCAAGATCATCCAGTTCGCATTCAGTCTTCGCGGGGAAACAGAGGCGCAGGTTGACAAGGACCACGTGTTTGCGGCGACTTGGAAGTCTATACAAGGCTGCCCCGAGCGCGCTGCCAAGCTTCGCGACCCACCTGTAAGGAAGCAGTGATAAAGCTCGCAGCAGCGCTACGATGAGAACGAAGCCAAGTTGGTCCATAGGTTTGTCTCCGCTTTTCGCGCAGAAGGACTGGGGCGAACCCTGTTTGGCAGGTGTCGGGCTTACCACACCAAATATCACGTCCGGGGAGCCCGTTCATGCATGAAGACAAGACAAGGCAAGAAACAACAGGATATAAGACAGTACGGTAGTTCTTGAAATCGTTTATTGGTTCGCATATCTTCCAGTAGGACTTTCGTCAGCGGGATACCCGAGAAAGCTGCGAAATGAAATGGCGAACAGTCGAATGATGCGCTGCCCGCCTTTAGCCTAAATGAGGATGCGTCGCTATACGAAGTGTTGGCGACCAACCTGTGACTTTCGTTCAATTCAGCAATCGGAGGCAAGCATGAGGCATATGAATCGAGCACTTTTGGTTTTGTCAATCGCGTTCACTGCGGTTGCATCGGGGCAGTCGTGGGCGCAAACCAATCAAGCTGCTCCGCAAACCGGCAGCACCGACGAGATCGTCAAGATGCGCATGGAAGTCGCCTCGGCCAACAAGACGTATGACAAGAAGGTTGCCGCCGCGAAGAAAGTCTACGACCACAAGAAGGCGGAAGCTGCCAAGGAGCGCGACGCAGCCATCGCAGCGGCTCATCAAGGAGCCTCGTAATGAGGATAGGGTATTGAAGAGAGTTGGGTGTGGGGCTCCGTTCGTCGAACCGGCAACTGCTATAAGGCCGATCTTCGCCTTGACGCGGACGGCAGAAGCTGAATGTCGAACGGGTGATCTCGCGACGCGTCAATCGAGGCGCGACCGTTCAAACGGCCGCGTTCCCGTCCCTAGCGCCAATCCACAACATTGAGTCAGCGCGAAGCTATCCACGCAACACGATACTGTGGCGCATTTCCTGATAGCTGCGCAATCCGGCAAGACCGAGTTCACGGCCGATGCCGCTCAAGCCGAGTCCGCCCCAACTCACTTGCGGGAAGATCAACTGCGGCGTATTGATCCACACGAGCCCCGCGCGCAGCGCGTGGCGATAGCGGCGCGCAGCGTCGTCGTCACGAGTCACGACCGTCGCCACGAGTCCATAACACGTGTCGTTGGCTAGCGCGATGGCTTCGTCGTCGGTTCGAAACGATTTCACGCACGCGACCGGCCCGAACACTTCATCTGTCCACAACACGTTCTCCGTATCCGGCTCGGCGACCACGACGGGCGCCATGAAAAAGCCTTCCGCGCAGGCACTGTCGAGCGCACCGCTGAATGCGATGGTCGCACCGTCGGCCACGCCTTGTTCAAGCAACGCTTGCACGCGCGCGCGTTGTGCACGGGAAACCAGCGGGCCGATCGAGACGTTTTCAGTCTGCGGCGGCGCGATCACGAGCGCGCGCACTGACGCTTCGAGGATGGCCATGAACTTGCGGTAGACATCGTCGTGCACGATGATGCGCGAGGTCGCCGAACACATCTGCCCGGCGTTCGTGAACGCACTACCCACCGCGAGCGTGACCGCGTGTTCGATGTCCGCGTCGGCACGCACGATCAGCGCGGATTTCCCGCCGAGTTCGAGCGTCACGCGCTTCATGTCCTGCGCCGCTGCCTGCATGACCTTGCGGCCCACGGCCGTGCTGCCCGTGAACGAAACCTTGTCGATGAGCGGATGTGCCACGAGCAGCGCGCCCACTTCGCCGCCGCCGTTCACGAGGTTCACGACGCCGTCGGGCAGACCCGCCGCCGTCATGATCTCCGCGAGAAGATGCTCGACCGGCGAGGTGAATTCGGACGGCTTCAGTACCACCGTGCAACCCGCCGCAAGCGCGGGAGCGATCTTCCACGCGGTCGTGACCATCGGGAAATTCCACGGCACGATCAGCGCGGCCACGCCAACCGCTTCGTAATGACGCTCGCCCGTCACGGTGTTGTCGGGCAATGCAAGCGTCTCGGCGGCGAACAGCGAATCGTCCGCGCACAGGTCCGCGTAATAGTCGAACGTGGCGATGGCGTCGCTCACATCGGTGTCGACTTCGAGCGGAGGCTTGCCGCTCACCCGCTGCTGCATCGCGGAGAGGCGCGCGCGGTCTGCTCCAAGCAACCCGGCTATTTTGCGCAGCACGTTGCCGCGCGATGCAGGCGGCCAGTTACGCCATGCATCGAGCGCTGCCCGCGCCGCGCGCACGGCGGCATCGACTTGCGTGGCATCGGCATGTTCCTGCCAGCCGATAGCCTCACCGGTCGATGCGTTGTGGATTGCGTTACCGGCTTCCCGGTTCGACGCGCCGTACCGCGTGCCCGCGATCGTCGCGGCCGGCAGCATGACTGAGCCGTCTTCAGGACGTTGCTCGAATTGAGTGGCCATAATTGTCCTCGGGTGCTTTTAACGATACTTGACGCCTGGCATCACGCAGAGCATCTCGAAGGCGAGATTGGCGCCCACGAGCGCCGTCGTCCCGACCTGATCGTAAGGCGGCGAGACCTCGACGAGATCCGCGCCCACGACGTTCAGGCCTCGCATGCCGCGCACGATTTCGAGGCCTTGCTGCACGGTCAGGCCGCCCACTTCGGGCGTGCCGGTGCCCGGCGCGAACGCGGGGTCGAGCCCATCGATATCGAAGCTCAGATACACCGGCGTGTCGCCCACGCGCGCGCGCACTTCTTCCATGAGCGGCGCGAGCGACCGGTTCCAGCAGGCTTCGGCTTGCACGACGGTGAAGCCTTGCTTGCGGCACCAGTCGAAATCGTCGGCGTGGTAGCCGGTGCCACGCAGGCCGATTTGCGTGACCTTGTCGCACTGGAGCAGACCGTCTTCCACTGCGCGGCGAAACGGTGTGCCGTGCGCGATCTTCTCGCCGAACATCGTGTCGTTGACGTCGGCGTGCGCATCCACGTGCACGACGGCAACCTTGCCGTACTTCTTGTGCAACGCGCGCAGGATCGGCCAGGCGATCGTGTGGTCGCCGCCGAGCGTGATCGGGCGGCAGCCGTTCGCGACGATCGCTTCGTAAGCCGATTCGATCAGGCGGATCGAGTCCTTCAGGTCAAAGGGATTGGTGGCGACATCACCGATGTCGGCCACTTGCAGCGAATCGAAGGGCGCGGCGCGCGTCGCCATGTTGTAGGGGCGCAGCAGCACCGATTCCGAGCGGATCTGGCGCGGTCCGAAGCGCGCGCCCGAGCGGTTCGAGGTGCCGAGATCGAGCGGCACGCCGACGAAACACGCATCGAGGCCTTCGGTGCTGCTCGCCTGAGGCAGACGCATCATGGTCGCGATGCCGCCGAATCGCGGCATGTCGTTGCCGCCGAGCGGCTGGTTGAGTTGGCGCTGCATGGGCAGTTTCCCGTCATCGTTGTATGGACGGGGCAATCTTAGGCGACGGCACTGCGGCGCGAATCACGAAGTGGAAATGTTTACACCGGGACTGTTCGATGTGAACGCGGCTTCAGAGAGCGGGCGGACGGGGGCAAACCTGACCCCACGCGATCAGGTCGCGCTTGGTGCGCACGCCGAGCTTTGCGAACGCACGCTTCACGTACGACTCGGCCGTGCCGATGCGCACGCCGATGATCTCCGCGGCTTCGGGCACCGTACGGCCCGTGATGAGATGCGTGCAGATTTCGTATTCGCGCTTCGACAAAAGCACTTGATCGGCGGCGATACGTGCGTCGAATTGCGCGAGCGGATGCAGGAACGACGTGGGATGCGCGACACGCTTCGCGGCGCTTATCGATGCGTGCAACTCCAGCAGCGGAAACAGGAAATCGCTCACGTTGCGAAAGCGGTTCATCTCGGCGAGCGAGAACGGCGGTGCATCGAGCGAGCGTTCGAGTGCGATGGAATCCTGCGCGTAAGGCGTGCCGCGCGCGAGCACGCATTCGTGCGCGATCAACGCTTCGTCGAAGAGGCGCTGGCGAAATTCGCCAGGCGGTATCGCACCGATGTCGCGCACCACGAGCAGCGTGCCGATCTTGCCGCGGATGCCCGCGAAGAGCGGATCGCTGTCGTAAAAGCGGTCGTAGTAGAGCGTCATGACTTCGGAGATGACGCCCGTGTCCATTCCTACGCCGCTGCTGCCGATCCATTCGCAGCGAAAGCCCGTGGGCTTGCTGCGGTCGACGCGCGAACGCTCGATGTGCACGACGTTGAGCGGCACGACCTCGTTGAGAAGCAGCGTGAGACGCCGCACGAAATCGGGTGTGCCAACAGCTTCGATGACATCGCCAAGCGTCTTGAACGAGAGCGGAAACCCGGCTTGATTTCGATTGAGCGGGGGTACGTTGAGCAGCATGGCGCGCCCCAAGGAAAAGTCTGCCTCATTTTAGACCATGCGCCGCATCGCCCGCCAGACGGTGCTTTCGACGATCTAGGTATTTACCCGCGCATCGCTAAACGCTCTTTGTCCCCCCTGCGGGGGGGCATACCGGGGCGCCATGTGTCGGTAACTTTGGCGAACCGATTCAATCAAAACCGACGCAAGAAAGGAAGCACATGAGCAAGCTGATTCAGGACATCGCGCCGCTGGGCGAAGGCATCGGGCAGTTCACCAAGCTGGACTACGGCATGGACGAAAGCGACTGGCGCGCGGCAGAGGGCCAAAGCGGCAATTACGTGATCGGCTGGTGGGAAGGCAAGGCCGGCGCCGTCGAATTCCCTGCGACGACGGCCGACGAAGCGGTCTGGCTCGTCGAGGGCAAGATCGCGCTGACCGACGTGAACGGCGGTCGCAAGGAATTCACGGCGGGGCAGGGCTATCTTCTGCCGGCCGGCTTCGCAGGCCGTTGGGAAACCATCGAGGACGCGAAGAAGTTCTACATCGTGCTCGAACCGCAACGATAGCCGTTGCAAGCCGCGCCGCTGCCCGCACACACGGCGCGGCGCCGTCCTTCCCGTCAAGCAGTGAAATCCATCATGAGCACCTTCGCGCATTGCCGGTCGGCACATCGCGTCGGTGACTTGCATGCCGAGCGCCGGTGTCCGCACAGCGCCCGAAGAGGAGGCCCACCATGAATGAAAGCGCCCAATTTCTCGAAGCGGACCTCGCTGCGCGCCCGCTCAGTCCGTCGCGCGGGACGCGCCGCGCATCCGTCGAACTGAGCGTCGAAGAAGCGCTCGCCCGCACCAGGCTCTCGCCCTACTGGCTCGACAATCCGGCTGAACCGCCCGCTGAGCCGGCACTCGCGAGCGACACGCGCGCCGACCTGCTGATCGTCGGCGGCGGTTTCACCGGTCTGTGGGCCGCCGTGCAGGCGAAGGAACAGATGCCCGAACTCGATGTCGTGCTGATCGAAGCGGGCCGGGTCGCGCATGGCGCGTCGGGGCGTGCGGGCGGCATCATCTCGACGTCAGTGATGCATGGTCTGCCCAACGCGGTGCGGGTGTTCCCGAAGGACATCGCCGAGCTCGAAGAGTTTGGCCAGCGCAATCTCGATGGTTTCGAGGCGACGCTCAAGCGCTACGGCATCGACGCTGACATCGAATGGAATGGCGAGATGACGGTGGCAGTCGAACCCGATCACATCGATCATCTGCGCGCCGATTACGATCTGCACAAGTCTTACGGCCACGACGTCGTGCTGCTCGACGCAGCGGCTACGCGCGAACAACTCGATTCACCCCTGTTCGCGGGCGCGCTCTGGTCGCGCAACCGCAGCGGCATCGTGCACCCGGCCAAGCTCGCGTGGGGTCTCAAGCGTGCGGCGCTCGCGCTCGGCGTGCGGCTCTATGAGCACAGCCCGCTGATGAGCGTGGCCGACGAAGGTTCGACCGTCTTCGTGAAAACGCCCGAGGGCAGCGTGCGCGCGACGCGCGTGCTGTTCGGGAGCGGGACCGCGAAAGTGGGCATCCCCGACATCAACCGGCGCGTATTGCAGGTGCGCGATCACGTGCTCGCGACCGAGCCGCTCACCGACGAACAACTGTCGCGCATCGGCTGGAAGCACCGCCAGGGCATTTACGACACGCGCACGCAGCTCAACTATTTCCGCCTCACGAAGAACAACACCATCATCTTCGGCGGCCTCGTGAGCTATCACTTCGACGGCGATCCCAATCCGCCGCGCGACCAGAAGCGCGACACGTACTACCGTCTCGCGCAGGCGTTCTACCAGACCTTCCCGCAATTGAGCGACGTGCGCTTTTCGCACGCGTGGGGCGGCCCGATCGACTATTGCTCGCGCGGTTCGGTGTTCGCGAAACGCTATCTCGGCGACAAGGCGGTGTTCGTCGCGGGCTACACGGGTTTCGGCGTGGCCGCGAGCCGCTTTGGCGCGTTCATGGGCCTGAACATCCTGTACGACCGCGAAAGCCCCGAGCGCGCGCTCGACATCGCCAATCAAAGCCCCACGTACATTCCGCCCGAGCCGGTGCGGTGGCTGGCCGCGAAGGTGACCTTCCATGCGTTCGACGGCGCAGATGCCGAAGGCGGCTGGAAGCGCGCATGGATCAAGGGCATCAAGGCAATGGGCTTTCCGATGTAACCACCACGCGGCGTGCCGCGAAACGCGTCCGGAAGCCTCCGTGCTTCGGGGTGCATCGCGACGCCCCACAGCGCGACGTAACGCATGTTCTCCAATACCTCCGATCTCGACCTGCGCCTGGTGCGTGTCTTTCTCGCGGTCGTCGATGCGCGCGGCATCACGGCCGCCGAAGCGACGCTCGGCGTGCGCCAGTCGACCATCAGCTCACAGCTTTCCGCGCTGGAAACGCGCATGGGCTTCACGCTCTGCGAACGCGGGCGCGGCGGCTTCCGGCTCACGTCGAAGGGCGAGCGTTTCGTGGCGTCGGCGCGCGCGCTGATCGCCGCAACTTCGCAATTCGTCGATCAAGTGCGCGATATCGACCGCAAGCTCGTGGGCACCCTGTCGATCGGCTTGATCGGGCAGGCATCGCACTTCGAGAACGCGCGGCTTGCCGAAGCCATCGGCGCGTTTCGCAAGCGCGATCAGGCCGTGCGCTTCGCGATGCGCGTCGCATCGCCGCAGGAACTCGAGGAAAGTCTCGTCAATCATCAACTCGATCTTGCGATCGGTTACTTCTGGCATCGCGTCGCGGGGCTGTCGTATAGCAGGCTGTTCAGCGAGCGGCAGGTGATCTGTTGCGGGCGTGGTCATCCGCTTTTTCACGAGGCCCCCAACGTAACACCCGGCGATCTACGCGCGCACGACTGGATCTGGCGCAGCTATCCCGTGCCCGAAGAACTCGCGAGCATCGAGGAGCGCCGGGTGACGGCCATCGCGGACAGCATCGACGCCGCCTCCGTGCTGATTCTTTCGGGCAGCCACATCGGCTATTTGCCCGCGCATTTTGCCGAACCATTCGAGCAGCGCGGTCTGATCCGCGTGCTGGGACGTAACACCTTCGGCTTCGACGTGCCGCTCCACCTCGCGATGAAGCGCGGCATGAGCGACAAACCGATCATACGAGCCTTCTGTGAAGACCTTTTGGGTGTCTATGGTTCGCGCGCGAGCGAAGGCGAGCCCTGCGTGAATCAGCCGGAATCCGCAGTGAGCGTATGACCGCCGCCAAACATTGGCTGCACCCGTTGTGAACGTTTTGAAAACGCAATATGGCGCCCATTCAAGTGCAAGAAAATCACCGCCAATAAAGACTGCGCCGGCCGGCGAACGTGATGCAGGCGATTCGCCGGACGACGCCTTATAAGGAGCGAGACAACATGGCTGACAACACGAGCATTACCCAGATCGAGACCTTCGGTTTCGAGCGCATTCCAGACGCCTCGCGTTACGCGCGACCCGTCGACCTGTTCCGCCTGCTGTTCGGCGGCTGCAACACGTTTTCGACTTCGGTGCTCGGCAGTTTTCCGGTTCTGGTGGGACTGTCGTTCGAAGCCAGCATGTGGGCCATCATCATCGGCGTGCTCGCGGGTACCTGCATTCTCGCGCCGATGAGCTTGTTCGGGCCGCGCAACGGGACGAGCGACCCCGTCTCTTCGGGCGCGCACTTCGGCATTCACGGCCGTATCGTCGGCTCGTTTCTCGCAGTGCTCACCTCAGTCGCGTTTTTCTCGCTCGCGGTATGGAGTTCGGGTGACGCGCTCGTGGGCGGCGCGCACAGCATGGTGGGTCTGCCCGTCAACGGGTGGACGCTCGGCTCGGCCTACATGGTGTTTGCTGTCCTCGTGCTGATCGTGTGCATCTACGGCTTCCGCTTCATGCTGTGGGTGAACAAGATCGCCGTATGGGCAGCGAGCCTCATGTTCGTGCTCGGCGCGTTCGCGTTCGCGAAGGCCTTCGACCCGCACTACGCCGGCACGCTTCATCAGGGCAGCGCGGGGTTCTGGGCCGCGTTCATCGGCGCGATGCTGGTGGCGCTCAGCAATCCCGTTTCGTTCGCTTCCACGCTCGGCGACTGGGCGCGATACATTCCGCAATCCACGCCCCGCCATCGTGTGATGGGCGCCGTGTTCGCCGCGCAGATCGCGACGTTCGTGCCGTTCCTTTTCGGCCTCGTGACCGCGACGATCATCGCGACGCAGGCGCCCAGCTTCATCAGCTCGAACGATTATGTGGGCGGTCTGCTCGCGGTATCGCCGCGCTGGTTTCTCGTGCCGATGTGTCTCATTGCGATCATCGGCGGCATGTCGACGGGCACGACCGCGCTCTATGGCACGGGCCTCGACATGTCGAGCATGTTTCCGAAACTGCTCAACCGTGTGCGCGCGACGATACTGATCGGCACGTTGGCGATCGGCTTCATTTTCGTCGGCCGCTTCGCGTTCAACCTCGTGGAAAGCGTGGCGACGTTCTCGACCCTCATCTGCACCTTCAGTTGCCCGTGGATGGCGATCATGGTGATCGGCTTCGTGCAGCGCGGCGGCTTCTATCTTGCCGACGATCTGCAAGTGTTCAACCGCGGCGGGCGCGGCGGCCACTACTGGTTCAAGCATGGCTGGAACTGGCGCGCGATGGGCGCGTGGATGCCGGCGGCATTCATCGGCCTCGCATTCGTGAATCTGCCGGGACAGTTCGTCGGGCCCCTGGGCTCACTCGCGGACGGCTGCGATCTCAGTGTGCCGGTGTCGTTCGCCGTGGGCGGTGTGCTGTATCTGACCTTGCTGTGGCTTTTTCCCGAACCCGACTCGGTTCATGGTCCGCAAGGACGCCGTCTGGTAGGCGCACTGCGCGAGCGTTCGCGTGCCGCCGCGCCCGTGCCCGTGCCCATTACGCCGCGCGTGCGCGACCTCGTGGGTAATCGCGAACAGGCTGAGTAACGCCGCACGTTTCAAACCGGCAGCGCGGGTCCGGCGCTGGGCCGGGCAATTTTCGCGCTTGATACGACCTCCGCTACCAATCCGTAGCGCAGGCATGGCGCTGCACGCGCTCAAGAAGTACGACGAACTCAAATAAACCCTGAATCGCCTGTTTATCAAAAGGCTGGAGACACGCCGCATGAATTCGAAAATGGTTCTGGCGGTAGCACTGCTTTACGCGTCCGCCGCCGCACACGCGCAAAGCAGTGTCACGCTATTCGGCGTATTGGACGAAGGTCTCAATCTGACGAGCAATGCCGGCGGACACAAGGCGTGGCAGATGTCGAGTGTCGATATGGTGACGAGCCGTTGGGGTTTGAAGGGCAGCGAAGATCTCGGTGACGGACTGCAAGCGATCTTCGACCTGGAAAGCGGCCTCACGCTGGACAATGGCGCCGCTTATTACAACGGGCGACTGTTCGGGTACCAGGCGTATGCCGGATTGCAATCCGATACGCTCGGGACGCTCACGTTCGGACGCCAGTTCGATTCGGTGACCGATGTCATCGGGCCGATGACGGCGAATGGTTACTGGGGCGGCTATCTGTTCTCGCATCCGCTCGATAACGACAACACCGACGCCACGTTTCGTCCGAACAACTCGGTCAAGTTCACGAGCAACGAATATGGCGGGTTGTCGGCCACGGCGCTGTACGGATTCAGCAATCAGGCAGGCGCGTTCGCGGGCAATCGCATGTACAGCGCGGGCTTGAAGTACAGCTACGGGACATTCACGATTGGCGCCGTGTATGAAAACCTGTCAGATGCAGGCGCGACGTCGTCCGGTGCCGTGGCCTCGGACGACGTGAACTTCGTCGCGGCAGGTCAGAAGATCTACGGTATCGGTGCAAGCTATGGAGCGGGGCCAGCGACGCTGGGCCTCGTCTATACGCATGTGAACGTGCAACAGCCGGTTTCGTCGGTTTATATCGGCGACCTCGGGTTGAACAACGCCAGCCTGCGTTTCGATAACGTTGAATTCAACGCGAAGTACGACGTTCTAGTCGATCTTTCCATTGCCGGCATGTACACCTACACGATGGCGCATCTGAAGCAAGGCGGGGCTGAGAGTGCGATGCACTGGAACCAGGTCGGCGCGATGGCTCAATACCTGTTATCGAAACGCACCAGCGTCTATACGCAACTGGTTTATCAGAAGGTGAGTGGAGGCAATACGGGCACGCCACTCGATACGGCGTTGATTCCCGGCGCGGCAAGCCCATCGTCGAATTCGCATCAGATGGTGGCGCGGATCGGTATGACGCACTCGTTCTGATCGCCGCTGAGGTGCGCATGCTTGCGTCACGCAAGGTCGGTGACGGGCGAGGCGCGCGGCATCGGCTTCGCAACGGCGCAGGCGCTTGCCGGGGCCGGCGCGCAAGTCGTGCCGCCGTCAGTTCGCTATCGGAACTCGGTTGACCGCTCATGGCGTGCCTTTCGACGTGCCAGTTCATTGCGGCGAGCCTTCTCGCCCTACGCCGGCAGCGTGTATTATCAAAATACGCTTCCTGGTCGCCTCCGCTCCCGGCCGGCGCAACGCGTGACGCACCCCAAGCACACGGAGTCGAGACATGCCGGTCACCAGTCATTCGATCAAAAGCAAACCCTATCTCGTTGGCAGCTTTCAGGTCCCCGATGCGGTGAACGCGGCCGTGCCGGCGGCGGCAGTGCCGGCTCCAGCGGTGCCGGCGGTCGTCACCCGCTATCGCAACGTGCACACGATCTACCCGACCAACATCGCGCGCAACACCCTGGCCATCGCGGCCGCTACGACAACCGACGCGCGGAACCGCCTGTCGGGCACGGCGGCCGTCGGCGCCGGCGACACCATCTACCTCAAGTACTTCGACGACGAGATCACGTCGGTCCGCCTCCCGTGCCCGGCGCCCGCGGGCGTCAACCTGTTCGTCACCGACACATTGACCGGGTGCAAGTTCTTCGTTGACACAATCGCCGGCAGCACCGATCTGATGGTCTATCACGCGAACACCCACGCGCACTCGGCGGGGGCGGGCGCTGACTGCGACGTGCAGACGGTCGGAGCAACGGGCGTCCTGGACCAACTGCACATGAACGCCGTTGCCGACTATGCCGTCCACGGTATCGTCCTGAACAACGTCGCGTCGTGCGACAAGCCAACCTACTACGGTTCCGGCGGCGTCGCCGAGCGCAACAAGCGGAATCAGGGGCGCGTCCAGGGGCCGGTCTTTCAAGCCGGGCAGGCCGTATTTGCTGGCGGCTGCACGATCGTTGGCATTCCGCATGGCGGCACCTGGCGCTTTTATTACCAGCTCTATGGCACTGTGGATTACACCCGCCCCGACATCCCGATCATCGACGCGCTGATCAATTTCAAGTGGAACTACACCCACAAGAAAATTTGGCAGGGGCTGGACCACGGCGCGGCCGTCGACTCGATGAAGGTTCACGGCTGGGCGCGGATCTATTGATCTGGGTTCGACTTTCGACTGCCGCCGCACCAAAAAAAATGGCGCCGCAGGCATTCAGCCTGCGGCGCCATTTCGTGGCGCTACGACGAGAACAAACCGCCGTAGCCCGATAGCACGCTTACATCGTCACGGTGTCGGCCACTTCCTTGAAGTCCTCGATCTGGTCGAAGTTCATGTATTGGTAGATCTTGTCGCCGTTGGCGTTGATCACGCCGATGTCGGCCATGTATTCGTCCTTGGTCGGGATCTTGCCCAGGCGCGCGCAGATCGCCGCGAGTTCCGCCGAGCCGAGGTACACGTTCGTGTTCTTGCCCAGGCGGTTCGGGAAGTTACGGGTCGAGGTCGACATGACCGTCGCGCCTTCGCGCACCTGTGCCTGGTTGCCCATGCACAACGAGCAGCCCGGCATTTCGGTGCGGGCGCCGGCTGTGCCGAAGACGCCGTAATGGCCTTCCTCGGTCAGTTGCTTCTGGTCCATTTTGGTCGGCGGGGCGACCCACAGCTTGACCGGGATGTCGCGCTTGCCTTCCAGCAGCTTCGACGCGGCACGGAAATGGCCGATGTTGGTCATGCACGAGCCGATGAACACTTCGTCGATCTTGGCACCAGCCACGTCCGACAGCGTCTTCACGTCGTCGGGATCATTCGGGCAGGCCACGATGGGCTCGTGGATGTCGGCCAGGTCGATCTCGATGACGGCCGCGTACTCCGCGTCGGCATCCGGGGACAGCAGTTGCGGGTCGGCCAGCCACTGCTCCATCGCCTTGATGCGGCGCTGCAGGCTGCGCGGGTCCTGGTAGCCCTGGGCGATCATCCACTTCAGCAGCGTGACGTTGCTGTTGAGGTATTCGATGATCGGCTCCTGGTTCAGGTGGACCGTGCAACCGGCGGCCGAGCGCTCGGCTGAAGCATCCGACAATTCGAATGCTTGCTCGACCTTCAACTCGGGCAGGCCTTCGATTTCGAGGATGCGGCCCGAGAAGGTGTTCTTCTTGCCTTGCTTGGCAACCGTCAGCATGCCTTGCTTGATGGCGTAGAGCGGAATCGCGTTGACGAGGTCACGCAGGGTCACGCCCGGCTGCATCTTGCCCTTGAAGCGAACCAGCACCGATTCCGGCATGTCCAGCGGCATCGTGCCGGTGGCGGCCCCAAAGGCGACCAGGCCCGAACCGGCCGGGAAGCTGATGCCGATCGGGAAACGAGTGTGCGAGTCGCCGCCCGTGCCCACGGTGTCGGGCAGCAGCATGCGGTTCAGCCACGAGTGGATCACGCCGTCGCCCGGGCGCAGCGAGATGCCGCCACGGTTACTGATGAAGTTCGGCAAGGTCTGGTGGGTCTTCACGTCCACCGGCTTCGGATAGGCGGCGGTGTGGCAGAACGACTGCATGACGAGGTCGGCCGAGAAGCCCAGGCACGCCAGGTCTTTTAGTTCGTCGCGGGTCATGGGGCCCGTGGTGTCCTGCGAGCCGACCGAGGTCATCTTCGGTTCGCAGTACGTGCCCGGCCGGACGCCCTGGCCTTCCGGCAGGCCGCAGGCGCGGCCGACCATCTTCTGGGCCAGCGAGAAGCCTTTGCCGCTGTCGGCCGGCTGCTGCGGAAGGCGGAACAGGGTCGACGGGGCCAGACCCAGAGCCTCACGTGCCCTGGCGGTCAGTCCGCGGCCGATGATCAGGGGAATGCGGCCACCGGCGCGCACTTCATCAAACAGCACGTCGGACTTGACCTGAAACTCGGCGATCACTTCGCCGTTCTTGAGGGCGCGGCCGTCGTAGGGGCGCAGTTCGACTACGTCGCCCATTTCCATCTTCGACACGTCGAGTTCGATCGGCAGGGCGCCGGCGTCTTCCATCGTGTTGTAGAAGATCGGCGCGATCTTGCCGCCCAGGCACACGCCGCCGAAGCGCTTGTTCGGGATGAAGGGGATGTCTTCACCCGTGAACCACAGCACCGAATTGGTAGCCGACTTGCGCGAGGAGCCGGTGCCGACCACGTCGCCCACGTACGCGACCAGGTGGCCTTTTTCCTTCAGCGACTCGATGAACCTGACCGGGCCACGCTTGCCGTCCTCTTCCGGGACGATGCCGGGACGGGCGTTCTTCAGCATCGCCAGCGCGTGCAGCGGGATGTCCGGGCGGGTGGTGGCGTCCGGGGCCGGCGACAGGTCGTCGGTGTTGGTTTCGCCCGTCACCTTGAAGACGGTGATGGTCAGGCTTTGCGGCACTTCCGGACGGCTGGTAAACCATTCGGCGTCGGCCCAGCTTTGCATCACGGCGCGGGCGTGGGCGTTGCCCTTGTCGGCCAGTTCCTTGACATCGTGGAACTGGTCGAACATCAGGAGGGTTTTCTTCAGCGCGTCGGCGGCCACGGCAGCCACTTCGGCATCGGACAACAGCTCGATCAGCGGCTGGATGTTGTAGCCGCCCAGCATCGTGCCGAGCAGTTCGGTGGCGCGGGCACGTGAGATCAGCGCGCAGGCCGTCTGGCCGTTGGCCACGGCGGCCAGGAAGCCCGCCTTCACGCGGGCGGCTTCGTCCACGCCGGCGGGCACGCGGTGGGTGATCAGGTCGAGCAGCGCCTGCTCTTCGCCGGCGGGCGGATTCGCCAGCAGTTCCACCAGTTCGGCGGTCTGTTGAGCCGTCAGCGGCAGGGGAGGAATGCCCTGCGCGGCGCGCGCGGCTACGTGAGCATGAAAGTTCTCAAGCATGGTGGACCTGCTGGTATGGCGTTTAAGAGGAAGGCTTTTCAAGCACTCCAGGTGCTGTTCCTGGCAGTGCTTTGAACGGGATTCTAATTGCATTACCCCGCGACGTCAAATGTCTTATATCTTATATAAGAGTTGCACACGCATTGAAAAGGAAGTCCGCCCAGCTGGACGTCGAGGCTGTCCGCGCGCGCATCGCCGTGTGCTTTCGCGCGCATGGCATCGAGGTGGACCGGGTGATACTCGAAGGCCGCTCCGCGCGCAATCTCGAAGACGCATTCGCCGCGATGTGCGCAAGGCGGGCGCAGGACGCAGCGTCCGTGCGATAGCCCTGTCGCGGCGGCCAGCCGTGTTGAAACCACGCGGTCTGGCGCCGGCCGAACTGGCGCATGGCCGACGCATGAAGCGTGGCCGTGCCGAGTCAGCTCGTGTGTTGATTCCGGTGCGGGGAAGGTAAAGGAAAAGCGTGGCGCCGATGGTAGACAGCCGGTGACGCGCCTATCAAATTCGGCATACAAACGTCCGACCGGCTGGTGGCATCGGCGCCGAAATTGCCCCATGTCCGCTTTGGTTGTCTCAAGCGCCCGTGCGGCCGAGGCGGTCTCTTCTTCGAGTTCGACCCGTTCGCCTTCGAGACGCAAGAGTTCGTATCCGGCTTTTCCCTGCCCCTCCCGGGATGAGGGGGGCGCCAAGGAACGGTACCCCCTAGACTTTACTTTAAGGGAAAGGCCAGGGTACCTCGCGCAACGCCAGAGGCGGGCAAATCATGAGGGCACGACAGCCGCGATGATTTCGGGCACGCGGCCTTCCCGGTTGCCGATGGGCTTGGCAGACCTCCGGTGTTACGTTTCAGGGAAAGCGAGATGCGAAACGGTAAGAATTGTTTGCGACGGTTGATCGACAAGTGGCTTGGGCACTGCGCCAACACGACAGTGCACGTGATTGAGTTCAGTCGTACATCCGTCAATCGAACCCGCTACGTACGCGTCGGCGGAGGCCCCTCTGCAAGTTGTCTGGCGATTGTTTTCTTCCGGCACGGCGACGGTTCGTGGAACGTGTACCCGCCTAGGGAGGACGCGCCTATGATGAGCCCGTGCAGACTCGCCGCATGACCGGTGACCTGCAGCGCCATCGACGGCCAGCTCTGCACGCGGGGGAACGAGTACTTCGTTGCGGCTCGATATCGATTAGGACATGACGCCGATGACGGCGGAGCGCGCCAGCGAGCCTCGTCGAGGTGCTGGTCAGCGAGGACAAGCAAGCCTCAGCAGCAGTGCGAGGCCGCCTGATCGGAAGTCGACACTGTCGGTTGAAGTCGGCGGGACCCTCTGATTAGTCGGCCTGCCGTGCCGACTACGACAGCTTACTGCCCGCCAAATGGTTGTTCCACGGTCAGCTTGTTGGTGACCGAAATTACTCCGGGAACGCTCTTCGCGATTTCCGCGACCGTGCTCACCTGGGAAGCATTTGTGACCGTGCCACTAAGCGTCACCGCGCCGTCCTTTGCGACGACGCTGATATTGCCGGCACTGATCTCCTTGTGGTTTGCGATGGCGTTATAAACCTGCCGCCGCAGCGCGCGATTCGCCTTTCGTCCCGTGGCCGGGGCCGCTGAACCCGACGCCGTCATCGCGGTTGCGCCCGGCGCGCTGGCCGGTTCGCTGGACTGGGACCACGCGGCCAAGGAAGTTGCAACGAGAGCGGCTCCGACAGCCAGCCTGAATGTTTTCATTGAATACTCCGGTCGTTTGTTGTGTGGATTGCGTCATCAGAGAGTATGACGGATGCCGACCATCGCCGCCGTAGTGGACTTACCCGGTGCTACGGGTGTGCCATGGATGACCGTCTGGTTCATGGTGCCATCGTTGTCGACATACCCGGCTTGCGCGTACACCTTGGTCCGCTCCGGCAGGTTGTATTCGGCACCCACTGCGACTTGCAGCCTCATGCAGCCTCATTGGCGACCGACGCAGCTCCCGATCCGCTTAATCCGATCTCCCATCGCGCATTGCGATGAAGAACATCAGCAGACCAAGACATTGCAGAACCGCCATGCCTAGGGCCATGTGGAGTGTGTTGTCGAGCAGTAGCGGCACCAGCAATGCGGACGACAGAAAGTTGCCGAACTGCTGAACCGTGACATAACAACTGGACGCCAGCCCGCGTCGCTCCGGGAAACAGTCAAGGGCCATCACCTGCAGGCTGGGCTGAGTCAACATCATCCCGAGGCCAAAGATGGGCAGCGCCACCAGATCCCACGGCAATGGAGATGCGTGCATCGCGTTGACGCCGATATTGATCACGCCAGCCACAACCATGACCAGATGGCCAAGGATCACACTGCGCGCTGGACTGCCCCTGCCGGCAATACGATGCGCGACTGCGGCGCCGGCGATCAGGCCCAGCACGATCGGCACAAACAGGTAGCCGAATGACTGCTCGCCGAGGCCAAGATGCTTCACGACGAAGGTTGGCGCGGCCAGCACATACAGGTAGATTCCCAGATTGACTGCCGCGTTGGCGAATGCGAGCGCTACGAAGCGCGGCTTCGTGAGCAGGGTGGCATAGGCACGCGCGAGCGGAACCGGGTCCAGCCGGTGCCGGCGAGAGGGCGGAAGGGTTTCGGGCACAAGAAACCAACTGACCACTACCAGGGCTGCTGACAGTATCGCGAGGAAGATGAAGATGCTGCGCCATCCGGTCCACAGCAGCAGCCAGCCGCCACAGATGGGCGCGAGTGCGGGCGCCAACGCGAAGATCATCGCTACCAGCGCCATGATTTTTTGCGCGTGCGTGCCATCGAAGACGTCGCGCACCATCGCCCGGCCAATGACGACGCCGACGCCGGCGCTCACGCCTTGCAATGCCCGCCCGGCATAGAGAAGCGACAGGGTGGGGGCCGCCGCGCACATCAGCGACCCGATGGTGAACAGCACGTTGCCGGCCAAAATCATCCGGCGTCGGCCGATTGCATCCGAGATCGCCCCATGCCATGGGATCATCAATGCGAACGGGAGCAGGTAGGCCGACAGTGACTGCTGAACTTGCGCAGGAGTGGCATGCAGCGCCTGCGCCATCACCGAAAATGCCGGCAGGTACGTGGCGATCGCAAACTGTCCAAGCATGGACAGCCCAGCCACGAGTACGACGATCGTCGAGGTACTGAACCCGCGTTCTTCCGACTCTGTTGTTGGGATCACCGTTGTCATTGACGCGCCGTCCGTCGCGCCGTCAGGTGGGCGCAGCGCATGGATGAATTCGGCTTGCAGCCGATTCCTGTCGGGATCGCCAGATGGCGACGCGGCGCCGACAGGACGACTTCTTTCCGTCCGCAGGCGGCGTAACGCTCATGCGCAGACGCCAGTTCGCCCAGCCCGGACTCGTTATCCGACGGCTGGTCTACCTTTGACTCGATCCCGGTAAGCAACTCGTGTTCGCACTGAAACATGAAGGTAGAAGGTTGGCGACTGACGTCGTCATGGTAGGGAAGATCGCTTGGTAAATCGCCCCCCATCTCGGGAGGGGCGACGCATCGCCGCCGCTGTCCGAGCATCGTTCTATATAACCGATCAATTCGTTCTATATTCTGCGTTGGAATATAGAATCAGTCGTCGCGATAATTCGTGCTCTTTCTGGTCACCGAAATAGCGAGAACGCGATGTCTACCCCCCTCGGACCCCATGCCTTAACTGAAAGGCGCCCGATCGATTCCAGCACGCTGGCCTGGGTGCGAACCCATGCGCCCGGCGTTGCCCTGTGCATTGCTGTCACTCTGGTCGCTTTCGGGCTGCAACTGGCTGAGGAGTGGTTGTTCGGGCGCGCCTGGCTGGAAGCATTGGTCCTCGCCATTCTCATCGGAACGGCTGTGCGAAGTCTCTGGAAGCCACCCGCTTACTTGCAGCCCGGAATCAGTTTCAGCGCCAAGACCTTGCTCGAAATTGCCGTGGTCCTGCTGGGCGCCTCGCTCAGCACCCAGACACTGAACGCAGCCGGGTTGGGACTGCTGGCCGGCATCGTAGTCGTCGTCGGAGTGACCATCGTGGTCAGCTACGGTATCGGGCGCCTTCTGGGCTTGCATCATCGGATGGCCTTGCTGGTCGCATGCGGCAACTCGATCTGCGGCAACTCGGCGATTGCCGCCGTGGCACC
>NZ_FCON02000031.1 GCF_001544535.1 Caballeronia choica
GGGACTCACTTTCTTTGCTGCTGCAAAGAAAGTAAGCAAAGAAAGCAGCTTCACAACGCCAATCCTTGCCATGCGCCGCTAGACCGCTCCCTCGGAGTGGTCCAACCGGGGGAGTGTCCTTAGCGGGGTTTCTTCGTTGTTGGCATGTAGACGAGGCGCGCGCGTCGCACCGCTCTACGAAGTGGACCAGCAGTCATACATCCAGCCTCGCGCTACGCGCTCACCCGTCAGGCAAAACCGAAACCCATCGCTACCTCGCTACATTTGTGCATGCTGACGCTTCAAATCACCACCGCTAGCAGCCCTATCGTCGGGCACGAAGTGCCATGACGGATGAATGACTGCTGATCCACTCTGTATCGCGGTGCGATGCCCGTACCTCTTCTACATGCCAACAACGATGAAACCCCGCTAACGACACTCCCCCGGTTGGACCACTCCGAGGGAGCGGTCTAGTGGCGACTGGCAAGGATTGGCGGTGGGAAGCTGCTTTCTTTGCTTACTTTCTTTGCAGCAGCAAAGAAAGTGAGTCCCGCCCCGGACAGGGGCAGAGCTAATAGACCGCTAAGAAAACAAGTTCCATAGAAGCCCAAGCGCATCAAACGGTGTAACCCAAACCCGAACCCCAGACCCCAAGCGCCAGCGACCACCCACACTTCAGTGCAAAAACCCCGTCGAGATCCACGGCACCGCCGCGACCACGATCAGCCCGACGATCAGCGCCGCGATATACCCCACGATCGGCTTCATGCCCTCGTCCGGATTGATGCGGCTCACCGCGCAAGCGGAGTAGTACCCAACCCCGAACGGCGGCGCAAACAACCCAACGCCCATCGAGAGGATCACGACCATCGAATAGTGGACATCGTTGATGCCCATCGCGCGCGCGATCGGGAACATCAGCGGGCCGAACAGCACGATCGCGGGAATGCCTTCGAGCACGCTGCCAAGCACGATGAACGCGGCGATCGATGCGGCCATGAACATCGCCGCGCCGCCCGGCAACGCACCCATCGTGCGGGCGAGCTGGCCGGAAAAGCCCGATTGCGTGAGCGCCCACGCCATGCTCGTCGCCGCGCCGATGATCAAAAGAATCGCTCCCGAGAGCGCGGCGGTGTCGACCAGCATCGGCTTCAGGCGCAGCCACTCGAAGCGGCGATAGATCAGCAGGCCCGCGAGCACCGCATACGCGATGCCGATCGTGGAGACCTCGGTCGCCGTCGCGATCCCTTCGACCACCGCCGCGCGGATCACGAACGGCAGCGCGAGCGCCGGCACCGCGATCACCAGCTTCTTCAGGATCTCGCCACGCGTGGCACGCCGCACGGCCGACAGGTCGTCGCTGCGATAGCGCCACCACACGACCGCGCACAGCGTCACCGCGAGCACGATGCCCGGCAGCATGCCGCCCGTGAAAAGCGCGGAGATCGACACGCCCGTCACCGAGCCGAGCGTGATCAGCACGAGGCTCGGCGGAATCGTCTCGGTCTGCGCGCCGGTTGCCGCCAGCAGCGCGACCAGATCGCCGGGCTTCGCACCACGCGCCTTCATCTCGGGGAACAATACCGGCGCGACCGCGGCCATGTCGGCGGCTTTCGACCCGGAGATGCCCGACACGAGATACATCGCGCCGACGAGCACATACGACAGCCCGCCGCGCACGTGACCCAGCAGGCTTGCGAGAAACGCGATCATCGCGGCGGCCATGCCGGTCATCTCGATCAACTGCCCGAGGAACACGAAGAGCGGCACCGAGAGCAGGATCAGATGCGACATGCCTTCGTCCATGCGGCCGACCACGACGACGAGCGGCGTGCTCGTCGTGAGCGCGAGATAGCCGAAGGTCGCGAGGCCGAACGAGAACGCGATCGGCACACCCGAGAGCACCGTGAGCGCCACCAGTCCGACGAAGAAGATCAGCAGGTTGACGTTGCCGAGATCGCGGAACACCGGAGCGAGCGCGACGAAGATGCCCGCGAGCGCCGCGACGAGCGCGAGCGCTGCGATCGTCAATTGCCAGTTCGCGCTCTTGATGAGCCGCAGACAAGCGACGAGCAGCATCAGCCCCGTGCCGATCGGCAGCGCGGCGGCCCGCCACGAGTTCGCGATCTCGAGTGCGGGCGTGGTGATGAAGGCCTCGTCCTGCGCGAACTCCACGGCGGGTCCGATCACGAGCAAGAGGAACGCGAGCGGCGCCGCGATCGCGACCACATCGAGGAATGCGCGCACGCCCGGCGACGCCATGCCGACCAGCGCCGTCATGCGCATGTGCTCGCCGCGCCGCAATGCGACCACGGCGCCGAGCATCGCGAGCCACAGGAACAGGATGGACGCGAGCTCGTCGGACCAGACGAGCGGCGTGTGCATCACATAGCGGCTTGTCACGCCCGCCAGCAACACGACGATTTCCGCGACCACCAGAAGTGCTGCGGGTATCTCCACAAGATGACCGAGGATGGTGTCGAGGACACCGGCCAGGCGGCGCGGCGCCGCGTGCGAGAGCGTGAACGCGGTCATGGCATCACACCAGCTTGCCGACGTTCTTTTCGAGCAGCGACCAGCCCTCGTTGCCGTACTTGGCCTTCCAGTCGCTGTAGAAGCTCGTCTTGCGCAGTGCGCCGCGGAAAGCTTCGCGATCGACCTCCACGATGTTGATGCCCTTCGTCTTCAGGTCCGTGCGCAGCGACACGTTCAGCTTCGCGATGTCGGCGCGCTGCAGCATGCCCGCCGCCTCGAATTCGCGCGTGACGATCGCGCGCATGTCGGCGGGAAGCTTTTCCCATGCACGGCGGTTGCCGAGAATCCAGTACGCGTCCCACACGTGCGAGGTCAGGCTGATCGACTTCTGAACTTCATAGAGCTTCGCCGTCGCGATGATCGGCAGCGGATTTTCCTGGCCTTCCACCACGCCCGTCTGCAATGCGGAATAAAGCTCGTTGAAGTTGATCGGCGCGGGGCCGGCGTCGAGTGCCTTGAAGAGCGAGGTGAGCATCGGCGCCTGCGGCACGCGGATCTTGAAGCCTTTGAGGTCCTCGGGCTTCTTCACGACGCGCGTCGACGAACTGACCTGGCGGAAGCCGTTGTCCCATGCGCGCGATACCGAGACGATGCCCGACTTCTCGATCTGCGCGCGCACATAGGTGCCGAGGTCGCCGTCCATCGCCTTCCAGACGGCGTCGTAGTCCTGGAACGCGAAGCCCGTATTGACGATGCCAGCAGCCGGCGCGAGCGTCGCGAGAATCGACGAGGCCTGGTTGAAGAACTCCACGCCGCCGCTTCTCACCTGCGAGAGCAGATCGGTGTCGGAGCCGAGTTGGTTCGCCGGGAAGAGCTTGATGTCGAGCTTGCCGGCCGTCGCTTCGCGGATCTTGTTCAGCGCTTCCTGCGCGCGGATGTTGACGGGATGGCTCGGGTCCTGGCCGGTCGCGAGCTTGTAGTTGAAATCCGCGGCTGATGCGCGGCTCGACAGGCCCAGGAACGGTGCCGCGACGGCGACCGTTGCGCCTGCCTTCAGGAACGTGCGCCGGTCGATGCCCTTCTGGGCGTGCGGACGGGTTGTCATGGTGTGCTCCTCCAATACGGGGTATCGGTATGGTTATCGCGCCTCGTGCGGCGCATTTTGTGGCGCCTCGCGGACGCATCATTCCGTGCGATCGGCAACCCGCTCTGCGGCGCGTTTGCCTTGAACGCTTCGCTGCGCCGTGCGGGCGAAGCGAAGCGTCCGGGTCCTGCCGCAACGCTCAACCGTGGATCAGCATGCCTCCGTTGACGTCGATGACGGCGCCGGTGATGTACGACGAAATGTCCGCCGCGAGGAACAGGAACGCGCCGGCGACGTCGTCCGGCACGCCGAGACGGCCCGCCGGAATGCCCGCCAGGATCTCGCCGCGCTTCTCGTCGGGGATCTTGCCCGCGTTGATGTCGGTCTGGATCAGGCCCGGCGTCACGCAATTGACGCGGATGCCGTCGCCGCCGAGTTCGCGCGCCATCGCCTTGGCCAAGCCGAGCACGCCCGCCTTCGCGGCCGAGTAGTGCGGCCCGCCCAGAATACCGCCGCCGCGCTGCGCGGAGACCGAGGACATGCAGCCGATCGAGCCGCTCTTTTGCTTCTTCATCTGCGGCACGACGGCCTGCGAGAGATACAGCACGCCGCGCAGGTTGACATCGAGGATGCGGTCCCAGCTTTCCGGGTCGATGTCGAGCAGCTTCGCCGCCTGCGTGATGCCGGCGTTGTTGATGAGCACGTCGATCGAGCCGAAGTCGGCCACGACTTTCTCTACTGCGGCCTGGCATGCCTGCCGGTCGGTCACGTTGCACGCGTAGCCGCGATGCTCCGCACCGATCGATGCGGCCGCTTCCTTCGCCTGCGCTTCGTCGAGATCGAAGATCGCGACCTTGGCGCCGTGCTTCGCGAACATGCGGGCGGTCGCCATGCCGATACCGCGGAGAGATGCTGCGCCGGAAATGACGGCGACCTTGCCTTCGAGCAGACGCGAGTCGGACATGATGGGTTTCTCCTGATGATAGGGTTGTTGTTTGAAGCTGGTTCGATGCGTTGGCTTCAGCCGAGCCAGCCCTTGATGGTGTCGACCATGAGATTCGTCGAGATGCCGTAGCGGTCATGCAGCGTCGGCAAGGCGCCTGCGTCGAGGAACGCATCGGGCAATGCGATCTGGCGGAACGGTGGGGTGATGCCGGCCGTGAGCAGCGCCGTTGCGACTGCTTCGCCGAGTCCGCCGATGCCGGTATGGTTTTCCGCGACCACGACGAGGCGGCCCGAGCGCTTCGCCTCGCGCAGGATCGTGGCGGTGTCGAGCGGCTTGATCGTCGGAACGTGCAGCACACCGACGCCGACCTTGTCCGCTTCGAATGCCTTCGCCACTTCGAGCGCGCGCATCGTCATGATGCCGGTCGAGATGATCAGCACCTCGGCGCCGTCGCGCAGCAGCTTGGCCTTGCCCAGCTCGAACTGGTAGTCGTATTCGTCGAGCACGACAGGCACGTTGCCGCGCAGGAGACGTGCATACACCGGGCCTTTGTGGGCCGCAATCGCGGGCACCATCTGCTCGATTTCGAGCGCGTCGCAGGGATCGATCACCGTCATGTTCGGCATCGCGCGCATCAGTGCGAGGTCTTCCGCCGCCTGATGACTCGGGCCGTAGCCGGTCGTGAGTCCGGGCAGCGCGCAAACGATCTTTACGTCGAGGTTGTCCTCGGCGATGGCCTGGTGCATGAAGTCGTAGGCGCGTCGGGTCGCGAACACGGCATACGTCGTCACGAACGGCTGCGCACCTTCATGCGCCATGCCGGCCGCCGCGCCCATCAGCAGTTGCTCGGCCATGCCCATCTGGTAATAACGTTCAGGGAATTCCTTGCCGAAGATGTGCAGATCGGTGTACTTGCCGAGGTCGGCGGTCATGCCGACTATGTTCGTCTTTTCCCGAGCCAATTGGGCCAACGCATGGCCGAACGGCGCGGAACGGGTGACTTGTCCTTCGCCTGCAATCGAGGCGATCATTGCCGAGGTCTTCAGGCGCGGCTTCTTGCCGATGACGGTATCGCTCATGCTTGTCTCCCTGCTTCGAGTGCGGCAAGCGCGAGCTGCCATTCATGCGGATCGACGCGGATGAAGTGGTTCTTCTCGCGTTCTTCGAGGAACGGCACGCCGCAGCCCATGCGCGTATCGCAGACGATGATCCGCGGCTTGGCCTCCGGATGGTTGCGTGCGTTGTCGAAGGCCGCTTTGACTGCATCGATATCGTTGCCGTCGATGCGTTGCGTGTACCAGCCGAATGCTTCGAGCTTTTCGACAAGCGGCTCGAACGCCATGACCTGGGACGAAGGACCATCGGCCTGCTGGTTGTTCACGTCGACGATGGCGATCAGGTTGTCGAGCTTCCAGTGCGCCGCCGACATCAGGCCTTCCCAGATCGCGCCTTCATCGAGTTCGCCATCGGAAAAGAGCGTGTAGACGAATGCGTCCGAGCCTTTGCGCTTGAGTCCGAGGCAACGGCCTACCGCGATCGTTAGACCATGGCCGAGCGAGCCGCCCGACATCTCCATGCCCGGCGTGTAACTCGCCATGCCGGACATCGGTAACCGGCTGTCGTCGCTGCCGTAGGTTTCGAGTTCTTCGGGCGGAAGGAAGCCCGCTTCAAAGAGCGCGGCGTAGAGCGCAATCGCATAGTGGCCGTTCGAGAGCAGGAAACGGTCGCGTCCTTCCCACTCTGGATTGTCAGGCTGATAACGCATCGCGCCGAAGTAGGCCACCGCCAGCACATCGGCGATGTCGAGCGCCTGGCCGATATAGCCCTGCCCCTGCACCTCGCCCATCAGAAGCGCATTGCGCCGGATGCGGTAGGCGCGTTCCGCGAGAGGGGCACGTTGCCCGGCTTCGCTCGTATTCACGTGTGTCTCCTTTTGTTTTGGCAGACGTATGAGGCTGCCGGCCGATACAAAGGACCTTGCTAAAAGCCCTTCCAGCCACCTCTCGCCGCGTCGGGAAAACCCTTGTCGGATAAGGCCGGCGAGTGAATCAAGCGTATCCACTTGAGCCGAGCGGCTCAAACGAATTAAAGTGGCTTATCGCTGAATTGAATTCATCTTGATACTGCAATGCAAAATCGTGCGACGCTCAAGTCCATACAAGCCTTCGAGGCCGCAGCAAGGCTTTCGTCATTTGCGCTTGCAGCAGAAGAGTTGTTCGTGACGCCCTCGGCGATCAGCCATCAGGTGAAGCTTCTGGAGGAGCAATTGGGCGTGCGCTTGTTCCACCGCGTGCATCGCGCGGTGATCCTCACCGACATCGGCCGCAAGTACGCCGAGGAGATCGGCGCGGCGTTCGGGCGGATCGAAGTCGCGACGCGCGACATCGGCCGCGTCGCGAAGAGCGACATCCTCACCGTGCATTCGACGCCGAGCTTCGCGACGCAATGGCTCATGTCGCGGCTCGCGCGTTTCAGCGCCCTGAACCCGGATATCGACGTGCGGCTCAATGCGTCGACGGAAGTCTGCGACCTCTCGACAGGCGTGGTCGATGTCGAGATTCGTTATGGCGCACGCAAGATGCAGCCCGCTGGCACGATGGTGCTGGAGTTGCCGCCGGAAACGATCGTGCCGCTCTGCTCACCGGCGCTGATGCAGGGCGAGCATCCGATCCGCGCGGTGGCGGACCTGCGCCACCATGCGCTGATTCACAGTGAGGGGTGTCTGGTGGGATGGCGCGACTGGATGCGCCTCCATCGCAAGACGGTCATCGACATCACGCGCGGCCCGCGCTTCGCACGGTCGTTCATGGCGATCAGCGCCGCGGCCGATGGCATGGGCGTCTGCCTGGAAAGCCTGCTGCTCGTGCACCGGGAACTCGAAACGGGACGGCTCGTGGCGCCGCTTGGCGTCGAGGGGCTCAGGGTAAACGGGTATACGATGAATCTGCTGAAGTCGCGCGCGGAACTGCCGAAGCTGCGCAGTTTCCAGGACTGGCTCTTTGCCGAGTTGGACAAATAGGCGCGCGACGGTGGGGAGACGCGCTCGGGCATCTCCCCGCGATGTAGCTAATGCGGCCAACAAAACTCACGCTCCGCCACTATCAGGGCATGACCTGACCGCCGTTGACTTCCACGATCTGCCCGGTGACATAGCTGCTCGCCTCGTCGCTTGCGAGAAACAGGAACGCACCCGTGCATTCGTCCGCCGTGCCGAGGCGTCCCATCGGGATCGCCGCCGAGAAGCGCTTCAGGATCTCGGGACTCGAATGTCCGTCATGGAACGGCGTCTCGATCACGCCCGGCGCCACGGCATTGACGCGAATCCCGTCGCCCACGAGTTCCTTCGCCATCGTGCGCGTGATGGTCGAAACAAAGCCCTTGCACGCGGCGTACAGGCCGGCGCCTGGCCCGCCGCCAGTGCGGGCGGCCTGCGTCGTCACGTTGATGATATTGCCGCCGCCGGCTTGCGCCATCAGCGGAATCACGCGGCGGCTGACCGCCACCACCGACCGCGCGTTGAGACGGAATACCTCGTCGATGTAGTCGTCGTCGGCTTCGACGATCGGCGCGCGTCGCACAAAGCCGCCTGCGTTGTTCACGAGCACGTCAATGCGCCCGAAATGCGCATGCACCTTCGCGACCATGTCATCCACTTGCGCCGACTGCGTGACATCGGCCTGCACGGCGATCGCGTCGCCGCCTGCGTCCTTCACCTGCGACACGAGCGTGTGCGCCGCGTCAGCGCCGCTTCGGTAATGCACCGCGACTCGCGCGCCACGCGCGCCGAACGCGCGCGCAAGCGCGGCTCCGATTCCCGAACTCGCTCCGGTGATCAGCACAACCTTGTTCTTCAAGTCCTGCATGCGTGCTCCATGATGATGGTGGGTGGATCAGACTTCCCGCAACGAGAGCTCGACGTGCTTCAGCCGCCGCACGATGCGATCGACGAATTCGAGCGTGACGTTCGGCAACGCGCGCTGGTTCGGCGTGATGATGCCGACGGTGAGCGCGTTCACGTTCACATCGTCGAGCGGGCGCCAGACCACTTCGCCGCGCGACAGTTCGTCGAGGAAAGCCAGTTTGGAAAAGAATGAAATGCCTCGCCCCGACGCGATCAGGCGCTTGAGCAGCGTCGTCGAATTGCAGGTCACGCTGGGTTGCAGCGATTCCCAGTACTCGGGGAAATCGGTCGTCACGACACCCTGGATCGGCGAGCGCCCCTCTAGCCGGAGGAAGGCATGATTGCGGCATTCGTCGAAGCTGATCCGCTCCTTCTTCGCAAGCGGATGCGACGACGCCATCACGACGCCCGGCGGCAGCGACACTTCCGTCACGACATCGAGGCCCGCGGGAAGCTTCGTGATGTACGAGATGCCGACGTCGTACTCGCCGCTCACGAGCCGCGGCGGCACGTCATGCGGCGGCACGGCGGCGATCGAATAGGTGACGGCCGGATAAGCGTCGGAAAACTCCTCGACGGTCGCGGGCAGGAAGTCGACGAAGAGCGAATCCATCGCCACCACCGATACATGACCCTTGCGTTCGCCCTTCAGCTCGTCGAGTTCGCTGCGCATCAGGTGGAAGTCGTTGAGCGTCGCGCGGATATGCTGCAGCACGCGCTCACCCGCCGCGTTCAAGCGGATGCCGTTGGGCAACCGGTCGAACAGTTCGGTGCCCATCTCGGATTCGAGCTTGAGTATCTGCCGGTTGACCGCGCTCGACGCGACATACAGGTTCTGCGCGGCCTTGCGGATCGAACTGCACCGCGCCACTTCGACGAAATACTTCAGGACGTTCGCATGCATGGTGATACCTCAGTTCATGACCCGCACCGGCCACGCGGCGACCCGGGGATGATCGCAGGCTACCTTGCCCACGTCGCACGCGCCACCCGGTGAACCGAGCGCGCTCACGCGCGCATCGAAGAAATCGCGGTTCACGGCAGCGAACGCGGCTTCCGCCTGCGGAAGCTCTTCTTCGTGAAAGATCGCCTCGGTCGGGCAGACCGACACGCACACGCCGCAGTTGATGCACTCATCGGGATGAATATAGAGCGTGCGCTCGCCTTCGTAGATGCAATCGACGGGGCAGCATTGCACGCACGCACCGTCTTTCACGTCGATGCAGGGTGAAGTGATCACGTAGGCCATCAGCGTCCGCTCCAGCGAGGTTTGCGCTTCTCCTGGAATGCCCGCACGCCCTCATGCGCATCCTCGGATTGCAGCGCCGCGACGAGTGCCGGCAGACGCAGCGCCTGCGCCTCCACCGGCGACAGCGTGGAGGTGCGCCGCACCACCTGCTTGATCGCCTGCAACGACAGCGGCGCGCAAGCGAGCACGGCGTCCACCCAGCGCGCGACAGCGGCGTCGAGTCCGGCGCGCGGCACGACTTCGTTGACGAGACCCATCTCGAAGCCCTCGCGTGCGGAGACGCGCTTGCCCGTGAGCAGCATCGCCATCGCCTGGCGGTACGGAATCTGGCGTTGCAGGAGCGTCATGCCGCCGTCGAGCGGCATGCGGCCGACGAGCGCCTCGGGCAAGCCGAAGCTCGCTTCGTCGCAGGCGATCACGAGATCGCAGCCAAGCACCATCTCGAAGCCGCCGCCGAGTGCATAGCCGTTCACGCGCGCGATCACCGGCACGTTGAGCGTCTCGCGCAGCGCGATCCCGCCGAAGCCGCCGGGACGCGGTGCGGCCCAGTATTCGAGGCCGCTCGTCGACGGATTCTTCAGGTCCGCGCCGACGCAGAACGCGCGCTCGCCCTCGCCCGTCAGGACCACGACGCGCACGTCGCGGTTATGCTCCAGCTCGGTCCAGATGCGTTGCAGTTCCCCTTCGGTCGCGAGGTCGACGGCATTGAGCGCGTCGGGGCGCGCGAGCGTCACGGTGGCGACGTGCTGATCGATGACGAGACGTACGCTCATACGGCCTCCGTGGCGACGCCGCCGCGCAGTTGCTGAAGGATTTCCTCGGTGTGCTGCCCGAGCCTGGGCGGCGCGCGCCGCAAGCCGACCGGCGCCTTCGAAAGCTCGATCGGGCTGCCGATGAAGCGCACCGGCTGGCCTTCGCCCTCGCCTTCGATGATCAACTGGTTATGCAGCGTCTGCGGATCGACGAGCGCTTCGCGCAAGTCGCGCACCGGCGCGCACAGCAGGTCCTGCTCTTCGAGCCGCGCGAGCCAGAAGTCGCGCGTGTTGCTCGCGAAGCACTCGCGGAAGATGCGCTGCAACTGGGCCTTGTGGACGAATTGCTGGTTCAGGTTGCAATAGCGCGGATCGGCGGAGAGATCGTCGATCTGCAGCGCCGCGCAGATGTCCTGCAGCGGATTCGCCTTGAACGCGCCGACCAGCACGAGCGCGCCGTCCTGTGTATCGAACACGCCGGAGAGCGGCATCGCGGCCCAGTTCACTTCGGAGTCGGCCATCATGATCATCGCGGCCTCCTGCATCTGCATCGCGAGCATCGAGTTGTACAGCGACACGTTGACCTTCTGCCCTTCGCCCGTGCGTTCACGATGCAGGAGCGCCAGCAGGATGCCCTGCACCATGTGCATGCCCGCGGAGTAGTCGGCAAGCGCCGTCGGGTAGACGGAGACCGGCAGCGAGTCGTCGGCGCGGCGCGCCATCACGCCGCTCATCGCCTGCGCGAGCACGTCCTGGCCGCCCTTGTGCGCATACGGACCGGTTTCGCCGAAGCCCGTGCCCACTGCATAGACGATGCGCGGATTCAGGCGCCGGCAGTCTTCATAGCCGATGCCCATGCGATCCATCACACCCGCGCGGAAGTTGCTCACGACGACGTCCGCGTCCGCGATCAAGCTTTTCAGCGCCGCCATCTGGCCGGGATCGCGCAAGTCGAGCGCCACGCTGCGCTTGTTGCGGTTCAGGCTGCAGAAGATCGGGTTGTCCGCGCCGGCGACCGGTTCGAACGTCGAGCGGCTCAGGTCGCCCGCGCCCTTGCGCTCCACCTTGATTACGTCGGCGCCGTAGTCTGCGAGCATCTGCGTGCATACCGGGCCCATCATCACCTGCGTCAAGTCGACGATGCGCACGCCCGAGAGCGGCAGGTCGCGCGGGTTGGCTGTGTTGTGCGTGCCGCTCATGCTGCTTCCCTCGCGTCGATATGAACGGCAAGCGACGGAATGTCCGCGTTGCGCCCGGTCTGGTCGCCCGGATCGGCGCCTTGCGTGCGCAGGGTCTTTTGCAGCGTGCGCACATCGACGTTGCGCACCGATACGCCCGCGCCGAGCGCCAGCGCCGCCGCGACGCCCGCCGCTTCGCCCATCGCCATGCACGGCGGAATTTCACGCGACATCTTTTGCGCCTGCGAGGTCGCCGAGTAGTGGCGGCCCGCGACCAGCAGATTGTCGACCTGCTTGGGCAGCAGCACGCGATACGGCATGTAATAGTCGCGTCCGCGTGCGATGCTGTCTTCAAAGCGGGTGCGCTGCGCGAGGTCGTCCTTGGTCATCACGTATTCGCCTTCGAGCAGACGCGTCTGGCGCACGCCCGTCTGCGGCGCGACGTCGATCACATAGGCCTGTTCAAAGCCCGGCAGTTTTTCGCGCACGAAATCGACGACCGCGTGGATGTGCTTGCGGCCCTGCATCTCGGCCCGCGTCAGGTCTTCGGGCTTGAGTCCGTCGAGACCGGCCATGTGCGGGCAGTTGCACCACACGACGCCCGGCAGCGGCGTCTTGAGCCACCAGTAGCCCCACGAGCCGCCGAGAATGCGTTTGATCTGGCGATCGAGCGCGGCGAACGCTTCCGGCTCTTCGGCTTCGAAGCGCTCGGCCGCGTCGGTGTCGACGCCGCCGAGGCGGAATACCGTCGTCGTGATATAGGTGCCGCCCACATGCGGCACGCCCGCCGACGCCGCGACATCGAGGTCGCCGGTCGCGTCGATCACGACATCGGCGAGGATCGCCTCACGGCCGCTCTTCGACTCGCAGATCACGCCCTTGACCTGGCCGTCCTCGACCAGCGTGCGCGAGAACCACGAATGCAGGCGCAGCTTGATGCCGAGCGATTCCACCAGTTCCAGCGCGACGCGCTTCATCCCGTCCGGATCGAACGCCGCCGCGAAACACACGGGGTGCGGCGTCTTCTGGCTGTGAAAATCGAAGGTGCCCCAACGGCCCCACTGACGGTAGGACGCAGGATCCTCGCCCCATTCGTGCGAGCGCGGGAACGTCGCGAGCTTGCGCGCCGCCATGCGCTCGATGAAGGTCATGCAGGTGCCCCGCACCGAGATCTCCTGAAGGTGGTTGTCCCACATGTCGTCGAGCACCAGCACCATGCCGCCCGATGCAAGGCCGCCCAGGTGGTTGTAGCGTTCGAGCAGGATAACTTCCGCGCCGTTGCGCGCCGCGCCGATCGCCGCCGACAGTCCGGCGGGACCGCCGCCGACCACCACCACGTTTGCCTTTGCCGCCACGCGCACATCGCGGGCGCTTTCCTGAATCCAGTCGCTGATCATGTTCATTTTCGTCTCTTGTCTGAAGGGGTTGTGTCGCTCGTCGTTCAATGGGCGCCTTCGGGCTGCCACTTGACGAGCCAGCGTTCGAGTGCGGCGATCACCAGGAAGAACAGGCCGGACAGGACGGCGCTCATGATGATCGCCGTGTACAGCAGGGCCGAATCGAAGCTGTACGTCGCCTGGATGATCATGGCGCCGATGCCTTGCGTCGCACCGATCCACTCCCCGACCACCGCGCCGATCACCGACATCGATGCCGCGATGCGCAGCGCCGAAAACAGGTACGGCAGCGAAGCGTAGAGACGCAGCTTGAAGAAGATCTCGCGCTTGCTCGCCGAGAGAATCTGCATCAGTTCCATCGCCTGCGGATTGACGGCCTGCAGTCCGCGCACCATGTTCACGAGCGTCGGGAAGAAGCAGACGATCGCGGCAATCGTGATCTTCGGCTCCAGCCCGTTACCCATGATCAGCACGAGAATCGGCGCCTTCGCGACGACCGGAATCGAGTTGATCATCACGGCGACCGGATAGAAGATGTCCTGCAGCGTCTTGTTGTGCACGAAGACCGTCGCAAGCAGGATCGCCGCGAGATTGCCGATCAGGAAACCTCCGCACGCTTCGATGGCCGTGGGCACGAGGTTCTGCAACAGCACGTCGCTCTTGCTGAAGAGCGTCTGCAGCACGAGCAGCGGCGAAGGCGCGATGAACGGCTTCACATGAAAACCCGCCACGATCGCCCACCACGCGAACAGCAGCCCCGCGACGCCGAGCGCCGGCAACACGCGCGCACGCCACACGCGCTGGCGGCGGCGTGCGAGCCATGCCGCGGCTTCAGGGTCCAGCGACTCGGCGGACAGGTTCAGTTGCATTTCGGACGTGGTCATCAGCAGGTCTCCAGTACGCGTCGCAGATACGCGGCGAGTTCGACGAATTCGCGCGTTTCGCGGATGTCGAGCGTGCGGTCTTCAGGCAGGTTCACCGGCACGATCTCCTTCACGCGCCCCGGGTTCGCGGCGAGCATCAGCACGCGCTGGCCGAGGAACGCCGCTTCGTAGATGCTGTGCGTGACGAAGAGCGTCGTGAGGCCCATCTCCTTCCACACGCGGCGCAGTTCTTCGTTCAGGCGGTCGCGGGTGATCTCGTCGAGCGCGCCGAAGGGCTCGTCCATCAGCAGCACTTTCGGATCGCTCACGAGCGCTCTTGCAATCGCGACACGCTGGCGCATCCCGCCCGACATCTCGTGCGGGTAGGCATCCTCGCGACCCTTGAGGCCGACGAGTTCGAGCAGCTCACGCGGGGTCGCACGTCCGGCACGCGCCCGGCCGTTGGCGACTTCGAGCGGCAACTGCACGTTCTGCAGCGCGGTGCGCCACGGCAGGAGTGCGGCGTCCTGAAACACGAAGCCGATGTCGCGGCGCTCGCGTGCCAGGCGCGGCGCCGCGCCGAGCACGCTGATATCGCCACGGCTCGGCTTGACGAGATCGGCCACGACGCGCAGGAACGTCGACTTGCCGCAGCCCGACGGTCCGAGCAGCGTGAGGAACTCGCCTGCCGCGACGTCGAGGCTCAGGCCTTCGATCGCGGTGACGCTGCGCCGGTCGGTGAAGAAGCGCACGTTGATATTGCGGCAACTGATTGAAAGATCGTTGGCTTGCGGCGTGGCGAAGGGCGAGCCGGACCGCTCCGCACGCGGCGGATTCATGATGGCAGCTTGCATGGGTTACACCGTTAGACGAGAGGAATGAGTGGCCTTGAGCACGTCCATTGTCATGACGTCCTCGACCTTCGGCTGATGCGCACGGAACTGGCCAAGCTGTCCGTACATCGCAATCTGATCTTCCCAGACCTTCGCATCCATCGTGCCCCAGCCCTGCGTTTTCGTGGTCTGGTCGAATGCGTAGCCCATCAGCGAATCGATCGCGACGCGTTCGTCCTCGCGATTCAGGTTCGGATATTCCTTCACGAGCAGATCGACAGCCTGGTCGCGATGCGTGTTCGCGTAGATCCAGCCGCGCGCCGTCGCACGCAGGAAGCGCGAGACCGTGTCGGGGTGATCCTTCAGCGTGTCGGTGGTCGCGTAGTACGGCAGCGCGTAGAGGCGCACGCCGGTGTCCCACAGACGCAGGTCGACGCGATCCGCGCCGAGCGCCTTGAGCGCCGTGGTGTTGGTTTGCCAGCCGGTGACCGCATCGACCTGGCCGCTCAGGAGCGGCATCATGTCGGCGCCGACCGGCACGATCTTCACCTGGCTCTCGGCAATCTTGTTCTTCGCGAGCAGCGCCCTGAGCAGCACCATGCCCGTCGACTGGATGCCGATGCGCTTGCCGATCATGTCCTGCGGCGTGCGGATCGGGTTCTTCTTCAGCGAAAAGAACGTGTACGGATGCTGCTGGAGGCCCACCGCGATGCACTTGATCGGCAGGCCTTCGGAGACCGCCAGCATGATCGACGGGCTCGACGAAATCTCGCCGGTTTCGAAGCGCCCCGAAGCGACGATCGCAACACCGTCGATGTTCGGGCCGCCCGGCTGGATGCGGAAATCAATTCCTTCCTGCTCGTAATAACCGAGCCGCTTCGCGACGATCTCGCCGACCTGGTTGCCGCCCGGCACCCAGCCGAGCTGCATGTTGACCGTCGCCTTGTCGCCGGCGAACGCGCGCACCGAAAGCAGTGAGCCCGTTGCAGCCATGCCGCCCGCCGCGAGCGTCATCCGCAGCAAACGACGGCGTCCGGCATTTTCAATTACTGACATCTGCACCTCCGATGGTCCTTCATGGATTCAAGGAAATCCGGTCTTTTTCTTCAGAGTGTTGCCGGCTGAAATCATTGTCAGCAGCCAAAAGTGTCCCCGCAAGCATCAAATTTGGCGCCGAGTGATGCCGAAATTAGCTCACCCACGGTGCAAGAAGATTTCTTCGCCCCACACGCCGACTGCGCACGATTCGTTCACGTTTGCGCGGTCGATGAGCGAAAAATTAGTCCACTGGGAGCCAAATTCAGTGCTAGGCGGCGTGAATTTTGTTCCGCAAGAATCGGTCGCAGATCGGACGAAACAGCATTTTCGAGCGGCAATTTACGGTTTACTTTCGATGCGATCCCCATTTCCGGTGTCGAATTGAAGATGCCCTCACGCGGCTTTATATTTCGTCATCCTACGTTTATAGACGGTTCACGTACCTACTCTTCGCTCCCTAACCAAGCTCCAAGGAAATCATGAATCGACGTGTCTTCGTTCTTGCCGCAACCGCACTGGCCTGCCAGGCCGCGTCCGCCCAAAGCAGCGTGACTCTCTACGGCCTGATCTCGACCGGGATCGTCTATGCGAACAACCAGAAGGGCGCCGACAAGCAAGGACACTCGACGTGGCAGTTCGCAAGCGGGCCGATGCAGACGCCGCGCTGGGGCATGAAGGGCGTGGAGGATCTCGGTGGCGGCGTGAAGGCAATCTTCACGCTGGAGAACGGCTACAACGTCGGCAATGGCACGCTGTCGCAAGGCGGACGGGAATTCGGGCGGCAGGCTTTCGTCGGGTTGTCGTCGGATAGGTTCGGGGCGGTGACGTTCGGGCGCCAGTACGATGAAGCCGTGACCCTGTGTGTGTTTTCATCGGCGTGCCAGTTTGCGGCATACGGCGCGCACATCGGCGACAGCGACAACGTGTTCGACACCTTCCGCATCAACAACGCCGTGCAGTACAAGAGCATCGATTACCGCGGCTTCCAGTTCGAAGGGCTGTACGGCTTCTCGAACAAGGCTGGCGGATTCTCGGACAACAACGCGTATAGCGCCGGCGCGCAGTATCGCAACGGGCCGCTGTCGCTGGGCGCGGCTTACCTCCAGGTCAACAATCCGAATGACGTGAATAACCCGAACGGCGCGGTGGTCGGCGACTACGGGTTTTCTTCGCCGTTCATCACGAATCCGGCAACGTCGTCGGGCGTGAGCAAGCAGCGGATGTATGGCGGTGGCGGCGCCTACGTATTGGGCACGGCTAGCCTTTCGCTGCTCTATACCAATGCGCGCTTCGACTATCTCGACAACTCGCGGCTGACTTTGCAGAACTTCGAGGCTTCGCTCACCGACTACGTTCGCCCGGACCTGATGCTCGGTGTCGCGTATATCTTCACCACGGGGCAGTATCGTCCGCAGGAGACGAGTCCGAAGTGGCATCAGGTGAATGCGGGTGCCGACTACTTCCTCAGCAAGAGAACCGATCTGTTCCTCGTCGGCATTTACCAGAAGGCCGCGGGCGATGCGCAGTACGCGCAGATCTATACGCTCTCGCCTTCGACCACTAAGACGCAGGTTTCGGCGGTGATCGGCCTGCGCCACAAGTGGTAATCGTCATTCTGTGTTCGGTTTGACGGGGTGGTGTGTTTCGCCTGCGTATTGAAACGCCTGAAACCCCGCCGCGCTGCGCGGCGGCGGGGTGATTCGAGCCGGACCGAATCGAACTAGCGCATGCCGCCGCTTGCGATAAGGTGCTCGCCGGTCAGCCAGCGCGCATCGTCCGATGCGAGGAACACTGCGATCGACGCGATGTCATCCGGCTGACCCAGCCGGCCGAGCGGAGTCTGGCTGAGCGCGGCCGCATCGAAGTCCGATCCGATGATGCCCGCGGTATGGGTCCCTTCCGTCACCACGACGCCGGGATTGATCGAGTTCACGCGAATCTTTCGCGGACCGAGTTCGCGCGCAAGCGCGCCGGTGATCGCATCGACCGCGCCTTTGGTGCCGCTATACACCGCGCTTGTGGCAGGCGTGATGCGGCTGACCACCGAACTCACGTTGACGATGCTCGCGCCTTCGCCAAGGTGCTTCGCGGCGGCCTGCGTGGTGAGCAGCACACCGAGCACGTTGGTATTGAACTGTTTGTGAAAGTGCTCTTCCGTGATTTCCTCGATTGCCCCGAACTCGTAAATACCCGAGTTGTTGACGAGGATGTCGAGGTGGCCATACGTTTCGATTGCTGCGTTGATGATGCCTTGCGCTTCCGCTGCCTTCGACACATCGCCGCCGACGGCGACTGCCTTTCCCTTGGCCGCTTCGATCGCCGCAACGACGGCATCGGCACCCGCCTTGCTGCTTGCATAGTTGACGACCACCGAAGCGCCCTCTGCTGCGAGTGCCTTCGCGATAGCGGCTCCGATACCCTTGGATGCACCTGTAACGACCGCCACCTTGCCTGTGAGCTTGCCCATGAACGTTTCCTTGAAAAGATTGTGTACCGCGGAGAATGACCGGCTGTTTTTTTGCTAGCCGGCTTCCAGTGGTGCCAATGTACCGATCTCATCAGCCGCGATAAAGCGGCGAAAAACGAATTGACTGACAGGATTTGGCGAACAATCGATCCATTGCCAACCCTGAGCACCAGCGAATCCCAATCGTGCAGTACACTGCAAACCGCCGCACCGGAACCCTGCGATCAAGCGTTGGAGACTTCTGATGAAAGTCCTCTTGGTAGACGATTACCGCACCACCACCGACCTGCTCGCCGACGTGGCGTGTTCGATGGGTCACGCAGTGACGAGAGCCTACAGCGGGGCCGAGGCCCTGGCGGCAACCGGCGGCGAAGGCGCATTCGAGCTCATTCTTCTGGACATTGGGCTGCCCGACATCAACGGCCACGAATTGTGCATGCGACTCCGTGCATCGGAGAAATACGCTTCCCGCCGCATCTTTTCCATCACGGCGCACGACGACCTTCACGAGCGTTTCGACATGTCATGCTTTGATGGCCAACTCACGAAGCCGCTTTCGCTCGGAGACTTCGAGTCCTTGCTCTCGGGCAAGAAGGAAGCCGAGCGACGCGATCACCGCTGACGAATGTCCCGTGCAGCAACCGCGATTCACGCCATGAGATATCTCTTTGCATCGACACTCGCGGCGGTCATCGCGGCCGCAAGCAGCGCGGCGAACGCACAAACGGCCGGGAGCGACGGTATCCCCACGACACAGTGCGCCATTGGCTATGTCACCGGTGTCGGTGGATCGGCACAGAGCGTTCGTGAGTATCTTGCGACACCCGACAGGGACAAATATCGCTACGTTGCAGACAACCCGATCCGATGCCAGGTCTCCGACGAAGGTCGCGCGTCTGCCTGCACCGGCATCACCGACCTTCGCCATGAAAAAGTCAGCGTGTACGACGACATCGACAGCGCGACGATGGCCGTGGTCGCGCGCGTGGAACTCGACCGGGGGACCTACCCGGCGATTATCGTGGTGCCAAAGCAGGATGTGCAATGCGGGGAGTAAGCACCTCAGCCTTACTCGACCAACGTCGAACCCGTTCGCGCGACGACCAGGACAACGCATCCGTCATCGGATGAAGTCGAATGGTTTGATCCTGCCGCATACTTTTGAGAGCAACGACTACCGGCTTCTTGTGTCGTTGGCGGAGACGGGCGAAGGGACGGTCCTCGGCCGGCATCATTTGGTCCACCGTCAGAACAGCGAGGGCATTCTCGTCCCGACGAGCGTTAAATCGTCAACCTCACGGCTTCAGGCTCATCCGGTTCGAACCAGTCGGGATTCAACTGCGCGACCGGTCCGAGCGACACCAGAATCTCCCGCAAATGGGCACGCATCGCGTTTTCGGCGGCGTCGGGATCGTGCGCCTTCAGACCGCTCACGATCAGCGCATGCTGCTTGATCAGCAAGTCGAGCGGCGATACTTCATGCAGGCTCAGATAGCGCACGCGATCCATCTGCGCCTTGATGTCCTGAATCGTCTCCCAGGCCGCAACGCAGTCGATCGACTGGGCGATCAGGAAGTGAAACTGCTCGTCGCAGGCGAGGAACGCGGCCGTGTCGTTGGCCTTGGACGCCGCTCTCTGCTCCCGCATGTTCGAAGCAAGCTCGGCCAGTTGCGCATCGGTGATGGCGACCGCCGCCTTGCGCACGACCGCCGCTTCGATCGCCTCGCGGATAAAACGCCCCTCGCGCACCTTGCGCGGCGAGATCCGCTTGACGAAGGTGCCGCGCTGCGGCAACACCTGCAGCACACCCGCTTCGACCAACTTGATGAACGCTTCGCGCACCGGTTGGCGCGACACCTGAAACATCTCCGACACCTCTTTCTCCGAAAGCGGTGTGCCCGGCGCCAGCAAACCGGTAAAGATCGCCTCGCGTAACGACCGGAAGATCTGCTTGCCGATCGGCTCGTGTGATTCGACCGATAAACCCGCCAGCGCGCCGCGAAGCGGCGTTTTCGATTCGCCGACAGAAGCGGCACGTGGCCTACTCGTGGCCGGTGCGACCGCGAGCGCGGCCCCTCCTTTTTCACGCCGCGTCGCGGGCCTCAGGCTTGCAATTTTCGTATCCATACCGGGTGCTCGAAGACTAGTATCGCAAAGCTACCATACTAGCTTACGCTCTGTCGGCGCTTTTTGCGACTTCGGTTCGCGGATGAATACCAGTGCGCACAGCGCGCCGAGCACCGCGATCGCACCCGCCAACACGAACGCACTGCCGTAGGCGCCGTGCGTCGCCTGCACGATAAAGCCCGTCACGGCCGGTCCGATCACGCCCGCGAGATTGGCCAGCAAGTGCACGAAGCCGCCGACGCCGCCCACGTTCTCGCGCCGCACCGTATCCTGGATCACCGCCCAGTAGACGGAGCCGGTCACGTACAGGAAGAAGATCGACACCGACATCAGCGCCACCGCGCCCTGCATGCTCTGCACGCGTCCGGCGAACGCCACGCACACCGCCGCCGCGCCAAGGCATACGGACAGCACGATCCTGCGCGACAACAACGGCTTGCCGGTCAGGCGCAGGATGAAGTCGGTGATGAAGCCGCCCGCCGCCAGCCCGATGCTGCCGAGCACCCAAGGAATCACCGTCGCGATGCTCATGTCGTGCAGCGACATGTGATGCGCTTCGGTCAGATAGGTCGGGAACCACGACAGGAAGAAGAACAGGACGTAGTTGTAGGAGAAGAATGCGAAGGCGGTAGCGAGGATGATCGGCTGCTTCAGGTAGAAGCCGAGGCCGGCCTTCTTGCCCGCGGGCGCATGTTCCATCGACGAAGCCTGCTGCTGCCCCGCGACGATCAGTTCGAGTTCGGCCGCCTTCACGCGCTTGTTGTGCTGCGGAAGTTCGGTCGTGGTGAACGACCAGAGCACGAGCCACGCGAGGCCGAACAGCATGATCGCGACGAACGCCCAGCGCCAGCCGAACTGGATCGCCATATAGCCGACGACCGGCCCCGCAAGCGCCCCGCCGAGCGGCGTGCCCGAACTGATGACGCCAATCGCGCTCGCCACTTCGCGTCGCGGGAACCAGTTGTTCACCATCTTGCTGTTCGACGAACTGAACGGGCCTTCGCCCATGCCGAACAATACGCGCAGCACGATCAACGAGACGAGGCCGCTCGCGAGCGCCGTCGCGCCGCAGAAGATCGACCAGATGCCCATCGCGCCGCCGAACACTTTCTTCGCGCCGAATTTATCGGAGGCCACGCCGCCGATGAAGTTGAACAGCGCATAGCCAACGAAAAAGCTGCTGAACACGATGCCCATCTGCGCATGCGAGAAGTTCAGGTCTTTCTGGATCAGCGGCGCCGCGATCGAGAGCGCGGCGCGGTCGAGGTAATTGATGACGCCTGCAAGAAACAGCAGGCCGACGACGAACCATCGCTGGCTCTTGATCATGGTGAGTCTCCAGTGCTCCGCCTCTTTGTCTGCCAGGGCGGTTTGTGCGGGTAAATTAGTCGAAGTTCAGATGGACCTTCATCGATTGCGTGCGGTCATGCGCCACTTCGAACGCGCGGTTCGCTTCTTCGAGCGGGAACGCGTGCGTCATCAGTGGCCGCAAGTCGATCTTGTGCGCGCCGAGTTCTTCGGCGGCGACCGCGTATTCGTCGGTGAAGCGAAACGAGCCTCGATAGAGCAACTCCTTCGACATCACGAGATTCGCCGCCACCGGCGATTGCCCCGCCGGCAGGTTGCCGACCTGGATCACCGTGCCGCCCGCGCGCGCGGCGCGCAATGCGGTGTCGAGTCCGGCGGTGCTGCCCGACGCTTCCAGCACGACATCGAAGGTGCCGCGCTGCTGCGCCCACTGGTCGATGCGTGCCTGATCGTTGGCGAGCACGGTTTCGTCGGCGCCGAGTGTCGCCGCCATTTGCAGCGCCTTGTCCGCGAGATCGAGCGCGACGATGCGGTGCGCGCCCGCACGCTTCGCCACGGCCAGCAGAATGCAACCGATCGGTCCGCAACCGACCAGCAGCACCTTCGCTCCGACGAGCGACCCGGCGAGACGCAACGCATGCAGCGCGACCGCGAGCGGCTCGGCCATCGAAGCCTGCGCGAAATCGAGCCCATCGGGCACCGGCACGCACTGATGCGCGCTCACCGCGATGAACTGGCGGAACATGCCCTGCATGTGCGGAAACGTCGACGCGCTGCCCATGAAGTGCATGTTCAGGCAATGGTTCGGCATGCCTTTTACGCAGTATCGGCAGACGCCGCAGTTGAGCCCGGGATTTACCGCAACGCGCTGGCCGACGGCGAGACCCGTCACGCCCTCGCCGAGCGCCGCGACTTCACCCGCGACTTCATGACCGAGCACGAACGGCTCGCGCACCGCGAAGTCGCCGCTCTTGCCCTTGAAGTAATACGAGAGATCGGAGCCGCAGATGCCGCCCGCGCGCACACGAATCTGCACCTGGCCGGCTTGCGGTTGAGGGGCATCGAGTTCGTCGATGAGGAGTTTCTTCGGTTCGTGCAGAACGGCTGCAAACATGCTGATGCTCCTTGGTGTCTTTTTGGGCTCGGTACTTACCAGTTCCACAGCGTGCCGTCTTCGAGCCGAGCGACCGGCAGGTACGCCGGGTCGTATGGATAGCGCGCAGCCGCTTCCTCATCGATATCGACGCCATGTCCCGGCGCCTCGCCCGGATGCATCATGCCGCGATCGAACGTCCACGCATGCGGGAACACATCGAGCGCTTCCTTCGGAAAGCCCATGTATTCCTGCACGCCGAAGTTCGGCACCCACAGGTCGAAGTGCAGCGCAGCGCCCATGCAAACCGGCGACAGATCCGACGGCCCGTGACAACCCGTGCGCACCTGATAAAGCGAAGCGAAATCGGCGATGCGCTTCAGGTGCGTGATGCCACCCGCATGCGTCAACGTTGCGCGGATATAGTCGATCAACTGCTCTTCGATCAGTTGCTTGCAGTCCCAGATGCTGTTGAACACTTCACCGACCGCGATCGGCGTGACCGTGTGTTCGCGGATCAGGCGGAAGCCCGCCTGGTTCTCGGCGGGCGTCGGGTCTTCCATCCAGAAGAGCCTGTATGGTTCGACCGATTTGCCGAGGCGTGCCGCTTCGATCGGCGTGAGCCGGTGATGCACGTCGTGCAGCATGTGCGAATCGAAGCCGAACTTGTCGCGCACTGCTTCAAAGAGCTTCGGCACGAAGTCGAGATATTTTTCCGTCGACCAGCTTTGTTCCTCGACCGCGCCCTTGGTCGCCGGCTCGTACATGCCGCTGCCCTTGGACACGCCGTACACCGAGCGCATGTTCGGCACGCCGCACTGGATGCGGATCGCCTTGTAGCCCTGTTCGAGGTGCTCTTCGTAGCGGTCGAGCGCTTCGGGAATGTCGCGGCCCGTCGCGTGCCCATAGACCATCACGCCCTCACGCGACGCACCGCCCAGCAACCGATACAGCGGCAAATTAGCCACTTTGCCCAGAATGTCCCAGAGCGCCATGTCGACGGCGGCGATCGCGCTCATCGTGACCGGGCCGCGGCGCCAGTAGGCGCCCTTGTATAGAAATTGCCAGATATCCTCGATGCGTCCCGGATCGCGACCGATCAGGAGCGGACACACATGGTCCTTCAGATACGACGCCACCGCGAGTTCGCGGCCGTTCAGCGTGGCATCGCCGATGCCGTACACACCCTCGTCCGTCACCACCTTGAGCGTGACGAAGTTGCGGCCCGGACACGTGACGATCACATCGGCGCGGACGATTTTCATGGGGATTTCCTTGAGTGGCATTCGATGGAACCGATGCTACCATACAAGTATATTCAATCGTCAACAGCGGGTTTTCCCGCCCCTCGGACCTGAACATGACCGCCAATTCACTGCTTTGCCGCAACGCGCTCCCTTCATTGACAGACCATGTGCTGGCGCCGGCGTGGCGCGATCCGCGTATCGGCATCGTTCATCTGGGGATCGGCAACTTCCATCGGGCGCACGAGGCCGTCTATACAGAAGAGGCGATGCTCGCGGCCGGTGGCGACTGGGGTATTTGCGGCGTGACGTTGCAAGGCGACGTGAGCAAGCGCGATGCCCTGATGGCGCAGGACGGTTTGTATAGCGTGGTCGAACGCGGGCCAGAAGGCGTGCGCGTGACGGTGATTCGCGCGCTCAAGGAAGTGCTCGCGATGCCGCACGATCGTGCGCGTCTGTTCGAATTGCTGGCCGATGACAACGTGCGCATCGTCTCGCTGACGGTCACTGAAAAGGGCTACTGCCGCGATACGAAAACCGGCGACGTCGACCTGAACCACGCCGGGATCGTGCACGATCTGGCTCATCCGGACGAAGCGTCGACCGTGCCCGGCATCCTTGCCGCCGCGCTCAGGCAAAGGCGCGACGCCGGCACGCCCCCCTTCACCGTGCTTTCATGCGACAACCTCTCGCATAACGGTGCGGCCTTGAAGCAGGCAGTCGTGTCGTTCGCGCGCATGCTCGACCGCAAACTCGCCGACTGGATCGACGCGCATGTCGCGTTCCCGTCGACGATGGTGGATCGCATCGTCCCCTCCACCACCGATGCCGATCGCGAAGCGGCGCTCAGCGCGTTGCAGACAAAAGACGCCGTGCCCGTGCCGTGCGAGCCGTTCCGTCAATGGGTGATCGAAGACCGCTTTCCGGCGGGGCGTCCGGCATGGGAGGAAGCCGGCGCACAACTCGTCGAGGACGTGATGCCGTTCGAACTCGCCAAGCTGCGCATGCTCAACGGCACGCATTCAACGCTCGCGTATCTCTCGATGCTCGCGGGCTTCACGACGATCGACGAAGCCATCGCGCACGCGCCTTTGAAAGCGCTGATCCACGCGATGATGACGCACGAGATCGCGCCGACGCTCGACGTGCCGCCCTCGTTCGACATCCTCGCCTATCGCGACGCGCTGCTCGCGCGCTATGCCAACGCGGCGCTCAAGCATCGCACCGCGCAGATCGCGATGGATGGCAGCCAGAAGATCCCGCCGCGTCTGCTCGCAACGATCGAGGCGCGCCTGAACGCGGGTCAATCGATCGAGCGGCTTGCGCTGGCCGTCGCGGCATGGCTCGTGTTCCTGCGCGGCCATGCCGATGACGGCACGCGTTACGACATCAGCGACCCGATGGCTGCCCGCCTGACGGCGAACGTCCCTGGCGATCCGGAACAACTCGTCGAAACGATGCTGGCGATCAAGGAAGTGTTCTCGCCAGAACTGGCGAACCGCGAAGCGTTTCGGCGACCGCTGCTGGACGCAGTCACGCTGCTTCAACGTGGTGCGCGACAAGCCATTGCGATGCAGAGAAATTGACGAGACACGCCGTGGCGACCTCGTTCACGTCATACGCGATCACACCGCCCGCGTGAAACACGAAGCGCCGCCGACCCGCACCTGGAAATGCAGCTCGTCGTATGCATGGTTCATCGCACCGGCGCACCCGCCTTTGCCCCAAAGTCCATGCTTCGAGCGAGGCACCCTTTGTGCGCGATCGTATTACGATGGACGCGCGGCGTCCGGTCTGCACCCACGCGCTCATGTTTCATGACGCGAAACGCACCGCCATTGCATGATCGTTCTTTGAAAAAACTCGAAGGCTGATGGCGATTAAAGAAACCTCGCTCTCGTAGGAACTTGCCATTTCGGTTGGTCTCCAAATCGGAGCGTATCGGAGTTGCATCCGCGTGGACGCGCAACGAGACGCCCTCAATCGAGTTTTCGCACCGGTTACTTGCCGCCGCCCCGCCGGACCCGCGCTACCCCAGCACCGAAAGGAGAGGCAATTGAACACTTACGATCGTCCAAACGCTAACGCGCGCACCGAGGCTGTCGACTCCGAAAGCGCCCCCCTTTCTCCCGACCAATTGCAGAAAATGAACGCCTACTGGCGCGCATGCAATTACCTGTCGGTCGGCATGATCTATCTGCGCGCAAACCCTTTGTTGCGCGAGCCATTGCAGCCGGAGCACATCAAGCGGCGCCTGCTTGGACACTGGGGCTCGGACCCGGGACAGTCGTTCGCATGGGTGCATCTGAACCGTCTGATCGTCGAGCGGGACCTGAACGTCTTGTTCATCTCGGGACCGGGTCACGGCGCACCGGCGACGCTCGCGAATTCGTATCTCGAAGGCTACTACTCCGAAATCTATCCCGACCGCAGCGCGGACAGCGCCGGCATGCTCAAGCTGTTCCGGCTCTTCTCGTCGCCGGGCGGGATCGGTTCGCACTGCACGCCCGAAACGCCGGGGTCGATTCACGAAGGCGGCGAACTGGGCTATAGCCTCTCGCATGGCTTCGGTGCGGCATTCGACAATCCGGACCTGATCGTCGCGGTGATGGTCGGCGACGGCGAGGCCGAAACCGGGCCGCTCGCCACCTCCTGGCATTCGAACAAATTTCTCAACCCGGTGCAGGACGGCGCGGTCTTGCCGATCCTTCATCTGAACGGCTACAAGATCGCCAATCCGACCATTCTCGCGCGCATTCCGCGCGAGGAGCTCGAAGCCCTGTTCATCGGCTATGGCTACCAGCCGTATTTCGTCGAAGGACACGACCCCGCCGAGATGCACCAGCGCATGGCGTCCACGCTCGCGCGCTGCGTCGACGAGATCAAGGCCATCCAGGCGCATGCGCGTGACAACAACGATGCGACACGGCCGCGCTGGCCAATGATCGTGCTGCGCTCGCCCAAAGGCTGGACTGGCCCGAAAGAGGTCGATGGACACAAGGTGGAGGACTTCTGGCGTTCGCATCAGGTGCCCGTGCTCGATCCAGCGACGCGCGACGAAAGCCTGAAGGTGCTCGAAACCTGGATGCGCAGCTATGAACCCGAAACGCTGTTCGACGAGCACGGCCAGTTGATCGCCGAGCTGCGCGCGCTCGCGCCGCAGGGGGAGCGGCGTATCAGCGCAAATCCGCATGCGAATGGCGGACGCTTGCGTCACGCGCTGACGCTGCCGGATATTCGCGACTACCGCTTCGACGTAAAGGAGCCTGCCGCCGTGTATCACTCGCCAACGGCTGTGCTCGCCACGTATCTGCGCGACGTCGTCCGCAACAACATGTCGACGTTCCGCCTGTTCGGTCCCGACGAGACGGCCAGCAACAAGCTCGATGGTGTCTACGAGGCTTCGGGCAAGCGCTGGATCGCGGAATACAAGCCCGAGGACAGCGACGGCGGCGCGCTCGCCGTCGACGGCCGCGTGATGGAAATGCTGAGCGAGCATACGCTCGAAGGCTGGTTCGAAGGCTACGTGCTCACTGGCCGACATGGCCTCTTCGCCACCTACGAAGCGTTCGTGCACGTGATCGACTCGATGTTCAACCAGCACGCGAAATGGCTGGAGAAATCGAAGAAGGAACTCGACTGGCGCGCACCGGTTCCGTCGATCAATCTGCTTATCACATCGCTCGTCTGGCGCCAGGATCACAACGGCTTCACGCACCAGGACCCGGGCTTTCTCGATGTCGTCACGAACAAGAGCCCCGAGGTCGTAAGGATCTATTTGCCACCGGACGCGAACTGCCTGCTGAGTGTCGTGGAGCACTGCCTGTGCTCGCGCGACTACGTGAACGTGATCGTCGCCGACAAGCAGCCTCATCTTCAATACCTGAACATGCAGGACGCCATCGTGCACTGCACGAAGGGTATCGGCATCTGGGATTGGGCATCGACCGATGAAGGACACGAACCGGACGTCGTGATGGCCTGCGCCGGCGATATCGCGACGATGGAATCGCTCGCCGCCGTCGAAATATTGAAGGCGCAATTTCCCGACTTGCGCATTCGCTTCGTGAACGTCGTGGACCTGTTCCGCCTGATGCCCGAGAGCGATCATCCGCATGGCCTGTCCAACCGCGATTTCGATTCGCTGTTCACGCGCGACCGCCCCGTGATCTTCAACTTCCACTCGTATGCGACGCTCGTGCACAAGCTTACGTACAACCGCACGAATCACGAAAACATGCACGTGCACGGCTATCGCGAGAAGGGCAATATCAACACGCCGTTCGAACTGGCGATCATCAACGAGGTGGACCGTTACACGCTCGCGATCGACGTGATCGACCGCGTGCCCAGGCTGCGCGATTCAGGCGCGCACGCGAAGAACTGGCTGAAGGATCAGATCATCGAAAGCATCCGGCACGCGCATGCGGAAGGCATCGACCGGGAGGATATCCGCAACTGGGTTTGGAAGGGTTGAATTTGCCGCTGGCGCTTGGGGTTGGGCGGGGGTGGGGTTGGGGTTGGGTTGGGGGTTACACCGTTTGATGCGCTCAGGCTTCCATGGAATTTGTATTCTTAGCGGTTTATTAGCTCTGCCCCTGTCCGGGGCGGGACTCACTTTCTTTGCTGCTGCAAAGAAAGTAAGCAAAGAAAGCAGCTTCACAACGCCAATTCTTGCCATGCCCCGCTAGCCCGTTCCCACGGAGTGGTCCAACCGGGGGAGTGTCGTTAGCGGGGTTTGATCGTTGTTGGCATGTAGACAAGGCGCGCACGTCGCACCGCTATACGGAGTGGAACAGCAGTCATTCATCCGTCTTTGCACTTCGTGCCCGACGACAGGTTTGCAAGTGGTGGTGAATTGAAGCATGCGGCAGTACGAAGTACGACGCAGATTCACCGATGGGTTTCGGTTTTACCTAACGGGTGAGCGCGTAGCGCGAGGCGGGATGTATGACTGCTGGTCCACTTCGTATGGCGGTGCGACGTGCGCGCCTCTTCTACATGCCAACAACGATGAAACCCCGCTAACGACACTCCCCCGGTTGGACCACTCCGAGGGGACGGGCTAGCGGCGCATGGCAAGGATTGGCGTTGGAAAGCTGCTTTCTTTGCTTACTTTCTTTGCAGCAGCAAAGAAAGTGAGTCCCGCCCCGGACAGGGGCAGAGCCAATAAACCACAAAGAAAACAAGTTCCATAGAAGCGCAAAAACATCAAACGGCGTAAACACCCCACCCCCAAGCGCCAGCGGTCAATCGAACACCACCACCTGCCGGATTGCCTTGCCTTCGTGCAGCAGATCGAAACCGCGGTTAATCTCCTCGAGCTTCATGCGCCCCGTGAGCAGCTTGTTCACCGGCAAGCGGCCCTGTGCATACAGATCGACAAAGCGCGGGATGTCGCGCGACGGCACGCATGTCCCGATATAACTGCCCTTCAACGTGCGCTCCTCAGCGACGAGACTGACCGCGGGCAGCGGCCAAAGCGCGGTTGACGGCGGCAGGCCGGCTGTCACGGTCATTCCGCCGCGTCGCGTAATGCGATACGCCAAATCCAGCGCACGAATCGACCCGGCAAACTCGAACGCGAACTCGACGCCTCCCGAACTCAGCGCGCGGATCTGCTCCGCCGCATCGTCCTGACCCGCGTTGACCGTGTGCGTGGCGCCGAGGAGCCGCGCCTGCTCCAGCTTGTCTTCGGCCAGATCGATCGCGATGATCTGTCGCGCGCCCGCCGCATGCGCACCGATGAGCGCCGCCAGACCGACGCCGCCCAGGCCGATCACCGCAACCGAGGCGCCGACTCGCACTTGCGCCGTATTGACCACCGCGCCGACGCCGGTCAGCACGGCGCAGCCGAACAGCGCGGCTTCGTCGAGCGGCACGCCGCGATCGATCTTCACGACGGAGCGGCGCGACACCGTCGCGTACTCGGCAAACACCGAGCATCCGAGGTGATGGTTCAACGCTTCGCCGCCGCGTGTGAGACGCCGCTCGCCGGACAACAGCGTGCCGGCGCCGTTCGCCGCCGCACCGGGTTCGCACAGGGCTGGCCGCCCTTCCGCACATGGTGCGCAATGGCCGCAGCTCGGCACGAACACGACGACCACGTGATCGCCAACCTTGAGGTCGGTCACACCCGCCCCCAGCTCCTCGACGACACCCGAGGCTTCATGTCCGAGCGCCATCGGCATCGGACGGGGCCGGTCGCCGTTGATCACGGAGAGATCAGAGTGGCAGAGACCTGCCGCCGCGATCTTGATCAGCACCTCATCGGGGCCGGGCGGTGCAAGTTCGATCGCTTCGATGCGCAGGGGACGCGAGTCGGCGTACGGCAGTGCCGCACCCATTGCCTGCAAAACAGCTGCCTTGATTTTCATTGTGCGACCTCATTAACGCGGTTTCTGAGTTCGTCGACGAGTACGCGGCTGTTCTCCGAGTAGTCGACGGGAACGATGACGAGCTGCACCCCACCCTCGCGGAATGCCGCCTCCAGCGCCGGTGCCAGTCCTTCGGCCGATTCGACGCGTCGTCCTTTCGCGCCGTAGGCTTCGGCATACTTGACGAAGTCGGGATTGCCGAACGTGAGGCCCCAATCGGTGAAGCTGTCGACGGCCTGCTTCCAACGGATCATGCCGTAAGCGTCGTCCTGAATGATCAGCACGACGAGGTTCAGCTTCAGCCGCACGGCCGTCTCGAGCTCTTGCGAGTTCATCATGAAGCCGCCGTCGCCGCACACCGCCATCACGCGTCGGCCGGGATAGAGCAGCGCCGCCATCATCGCCGATGGCAGGCCTGCTCCCATCGTGGCCAGCGCATTGTCCAGCAGCAGCGTGTTGGCGCTGCGCGTTCGATAGCAACGGGCGAACCAGATCTTGTACATGCCGTTGTCGAGTGCGACGATGCCCTCGGCGGGCATGACTTCGCGCACGTCGTGGACGATACGTTGCGGCGTGAGCGGAAAGCGCGATTCGTCGGCGCGATCGAGCGTGCGCTTCAGGATACCTTCGCGCAATGGCGCGAGCGCGGCCGCGTTGGGCAGCTTTCCTTGAACGCGATCGGCGAGCCGCGCAAGGCTCAAGCCCAGGTCGCCCACGACTTCCGCATGCGGGAAGAACACTTGCTCGACGTTGGCCGGCGTGTAGCCGACATGGATGACCTTGGGCCCCTTCGGCCCCATGATGAACGGTGGTTTTTCGACTGTGTCATGCCCGATCGCGAGAATCAGGTCGGCGCGGTCGATCGCTTCGTGCAGGTAGTCGCGTTCACTCAGCGCGGCCGTGCCCATCCATAGTTCCGTGGCTTCCTCACGGCCCACGGCCGCCACCGTGCCCTTACCCATCTGCGTGTTGAAGAACGGAATGCCGGTGCGCCGGATGAAGTCGGTCAACTGGCCCACGAGCCGCGGCCGGTTGCTGGCCGCGCCGAACATCACGAGCGGCCGTTCGGCTTGCATCAGCAATGCCGCAGCCCGTTCGATGGCGGCATCGTGGGCCACCGGCAGTTCGACGGGATGCACGGGAACGATGGTCACGTCGTCGTTCACTTCGACGGCGGCCACGTCCTCGGGCAATTCCAGGTGGACGGGACCAGGACGCTCTTCCGCCGCCATCCGGAACGCATCGCGCACGACAGTCGGAATGCTGGCCCCGCTCACGATCTGCCGCGAGGCTTTAGTGAGCGGCTTCATCGTCGCGACGATGTCGACGATCTGAAAGCGCGCCTGGCGCGAGGTCATGATCGCCTTCTGGCCGGTGATCAGCACCATCGGCATTGCGCCAAGCTGCGCATAGGCCGCACCCGTGACGAGATTCAGCGCGCCGGGGCCGAGTGTCGCCATGCAAACGCCGGGTGTTCCGGTGAGGCGGCCATGAGTCGCCGCCATGAACGCTGCAGACTGTTCATGCCGCGTCACGATGAGCTGGATACTCGAGCGTCGCAGCGACTCGACCACGTCGAGGTTTTCCTCGCCCGGCACAGCAAAAATGCGATCGACGCCTTCATTCTCCAGCGCCTTCACGAATAAATCGGAAGCTTTCATCGGCAATCTCCTTGAATTTCAAATCACGGTTGATCGGGATGGAACGCGCAACGCAGCGTGCTCATCCACGTACGTTTCGTGGGGCGTCGACAATCGACTCTTGAGCGACGTCCTCGCGCCGGCTAGCGACGAACGCAGCCGCTTCCGTGTGTGTCCTGAAAATCTGCGATGCGGAACCTGAATCTCGATCGCACAACGCTGCACCCAGCTTCATGCGCATGAACGCGCTCGTGGTGAAGCGCGTGGCCGAGTGGTAAAACCTCGACTGCAAGTCCCTCGCCATGTCGAAGTACGCATCCGCTATCGAATCGTCGAGCCTGCATCCGTCATAGTTGACGATCAGCGAGACTTGATGGCCGATGCTCTCACAAAGCGCCTCCATCACGCGACGCACACTTGCGACATCGTCCGTCGAGCGAATCCCGATGCCTTCAAAGTTCACGAACAGGGTATTTCTTTCGGCGTCGTAGCTGAGGCGGCTGCGCAACTGGCGTTCGAACAGGATCGTCGACAGGTTGAGGATCTGCGGCAGGAAAATTCGCGGGTCCATTGATCGGACATTGCGCACGATCGGCGCGAAGTCCATATGCGCGAGCACATCGCGCTCGAGATCGATGCCGGGTGCGAGTTCCGTCAACTCAAGCCCTTCAGGCACGCGCCGAAAGACGCAGCGCTCGGTCACATAGAGCACGGGTTGACCGCGTTCGGCCGCGAGCGATCCGTTGAACGTGATCTGCTCGACGGATTCGACGAACTTCTTCTTCGTGCCTTCCGTGACAATCTTAAGACGCCCGCCTTCCACCCGTACATCGAGACCGCCCGCCGTGAACGTTCCCGCGAATATCACGCAACGGGCGTTCTGACTGATGTTGATGAAACCGCCGGCGCCCGCGAGTCGCGGCCCGAAGCGACTGACGTTGACGTTGCCGCAACGGTCGACCTCGGCCATGCCGAGGCACGCGAGATCGAGGCCGCCTCCGTCGTAGAAGTCGAACTGCTGGTTCTGATGCAGTAGCGCATCGACATTGATCGCCGCGCCGAAATCCAGTCCGCCCTGAGGCATGCCACCGATCACGCCCGGTTCCGCAGTCAAGGTCAGGTGACTCAGCAGGCGCTCTTCTCCCGCCACGGCGCCAACGACTTCCGGGACGCCGATGCCCAGGTTGATCACCCCGCCCAGCGGCAATTCGAACGCGCATCGGCGTGCGATCACTTTTCGCTCGTCGAGGGCGGGGCTTTTCATCGCCCCGACCGCGACTTTCGTCTGCGCCGAGAACGCCGGGTTGTACGCCGTGCCGTAGGTCTGAGGCTGAGCACCGGGACGCGCGAGAACGACACGGTCGACCAGGATGCCGGGAACCACGACCGCTCGCGGATCGAGCGTCCCGCTTGCAACGATGTTTTCCACCTGGGCGATCACCAGGCCGTTCGAGTTGTGCGCGGCCATCGCCGCCGCTTGCGCGTCGAGCACGAGCGCTTCGCGTTCCATTGTGATGTTGCCTTCGGGGTCGGCCGTCGTCCCGCGGATCAGCGCAACGTTGAGCGGAAAGACTTTATAGAGGAGCCAGGTCTTGCCGTCGATCTCGATGGTGCTGACCAGGTCTTCAAGCGTGCACGCGTTGATCTTGCCGCCGCCGTGGCGCGGATCGACGAAGGTGCCGAGGCCAACCTGAGTCAGCGTGCCGGCCCGATGCGCCGCGATGTCCCGGTAGAGATGCGACATGACGCCGAGCGGCAGGTTGTACGCCTCGATCAGATTCTCAGTCGCCATCCGGGCGAGCTTCGGGACCAGCGACCAATGTCCGCCGATTGCCCGCTTGACCAATCCCGGCAACGCGATCCGGTTGAGTCCCTGATCCTTGCCGTCACCCGGCGCGGCGGCGAAGACCAAGGTCAGGTCGCGAGGCATGCCCGCACTCGTGAACCGTCGTTCCAGCGCGATGAGGAGTTCGTCCGGCGTACCGATACCGACAAAGCCCGAGCAGCAGACGGCATCACCATCGCGGATCAATCCGATCGCTTCGTCAGCGGTCACAATCTTGTCTTTCATGGCGGGGTCTCAAGTGGCGACTCGGCGCTTGCCGGACGCGGGGCGGTGCGATCGGGCCCTGTTGATCGAATCGGCCGTGAGAATTCGTCCGGCCGGTCGACTACATATTGAGCGCAAACTGCGGAAGACTCGAACAATGCGTCGAGCATAATAAAAAGCCCGCCATGGCGCGGGCTTCGAAACCAGACGGTGAGACGAAAGGCACGACGCTTTCCGGGAATCTCGGCGAACAAATCTTTGCGGCGCGTCGTTTGCCAGCTTGGAGAGTCGCCGGGTTCAGGACCGCAGTACCGTCTTGACCGTTTGCGCGTTCAACTGGCAAGTCGTTGAGGACCGCTCACATGGCGCTTGGGGTCACGTTCATCGCAGACTGCAAGTTCGCCGATGCAGCCCACGATGCCTGCTGGGGAGAATAAGGAAAGATTGACCGCTCGTGAAATAAATTCTTCGTGGGTCGGTCATTCAATGCCATTGCGAAGATTTGCTGCATTGCACCAATGGACCCATCATACGGCACTCTCGATAGCCGTCAAGCGGACATTTTTATAATTTGGCTTTTCGATCCAGCCGAGGCCGCCAGCCCCCTGAATCACGCGGTGCGCTGTCGCGTGGCGTAATCGTTCAAAGCCAGCGTGAAGCGGGCGGGCTCCCAATCCTCGGCAAGCGCACGGTGCATGAGTTCCTGCTGGCTTTCCGGCGCCAACCCGCCGACCGGTGGGTCGCGGTCGAGATTGGTGGGGAACGGGTAACCTTCCGCGCAGGATGCGATTACCGCAGCGGCTTCGGCATCACGGATTCGCCCCGACGCACGCCGCTTGCGCAATTCCGGATAAACCGCCTCGCACATTCTCCTGCGGTCGAGCGCTTCCATCGCCCGGCCATAAGCCGACGAGACCTGCAGCAGGTTCGCCATGCGTTGTACGTCCGCGGTGCGGTTCGCGCCAGCCGCATGGAACAACGCGGGATTGAAAAACACGGCATCGCCCTTCGAGAGCGGCAGTTGTACGAAATGCGCCTCGAAATATTCCCGGAAATCAGCGCGACGCCATGCGAGATATCCCTCGGCATATCGCTGCGAATACGGCAGGAGCTTCGTCGGACCGCTCTCAACCGGCATGTCGCCATGTGCGACCGCGCCCTGGAGCGTGAGGAAGGGCGACATCCGATGCACGTGCGCAGGATAGCGTTCGGCCTTTTCAGCCGTCTGGAAGCCAAGATGGTAATCGCGATGTGCCTCTTGAGCGGCACCGCCGGGGCGCACCACGTTGACCTGTGACGTCATCTGATAGCACGGTCCAAGCCACGCTTCCGACACAAGCATGAGCAACGGATTCGAGAAGTAATCCGTGAATACCGCGGGCGCTCGCAGGCAGAGCTTCTCCTGGGCGTTCCAGACACGGTCGTTCGCGCCCGCCTTGGCGAAATGATCGGCTCCGCCTGCGCCTTGCTCCTGCTCACTGCGGATAATGGATTCGAAAACAGCCGTGGCGTCGTCGACAGGTCTTGTATCGGCGAATGCTTGTCGAAGCACCAGCACCCCCGCGCCGTCGTGGAAGACGCGAGCCCATTCCGCCTGCAACTGCGCTTTCTGGGAAGCATCGCGCGTAATGCCTTCGAGCTGCCTGCAATCGTAGATGGGAATCCGCTGCGTAACTTCCGCCGCATAACGCGTCGGACGATTGTCATCGGCCTCCAGGAGTTCGATGAACTCATCCAGGGCGCAGTCGCGCTCGCGGTACCAGTTCTGCGCCCGTTGTTCGATACGTCCCTCGCTCGCGCCCATGTCCCTCTCCTGTTTATGCGTCAAGCATAGTCTCGGGGATCGCCAGCGGGGTATCATTAATCCATCAAAAACACATCAAATCAGAGGGGGCCCGCGGTGGCCTCACTGCCCATTGAAGTCGCTGAGGCGACCCGCCGTAGACTCGATGCACGCCGTCAAACTGGCTCCGTTGTTCTCGCTGCTCGTTGTGGAATGAGCGCCACGCTCACGACCATGAACGCGAGCAGGATCAGCGACGCATACAGGCGGCTCACGTGCAGGCCGCCCTGCGCCACGGGCTTGTCGAGCCAGTCGCCGAGCGTCGCGCCTAGCGGTCGCGTCAGAATGAACGCGGCCCAGAAGAGCGCGGTGCGCGACATCACCGCCCGGAAGTAGAGCGCGGCGACGATGACAAGGCCCGCGCCGAAGATCAGCGCGCCGGATTCGTAGCCGAACCCCAAGCCGCCGCGGTCGTTGCCCGCAATCCAGTCGCCGAGCGCCGTGCCCAGCGTCTGCGAGAACAGGATCGTGATCCAGTAGAACCATTCGGCCTTCGGGGTCGTGACGCTTTGAACGGCGACGTCGCCTTCGGCCCAATACCAGACTGCGAGACTCGCGGCAAGCAATCCGGCGACGATCGCGACGCCGCCGGGATAGCCCAGGCCAAGCGATCGATCAGCAAAGTCGGCCATTGTGGTTCCGAGCGTAGTCGTCGCGACAATGGTTGCCCAATACAGAAACGGCCGAAACTGATCAGCCTTGATCTGTCCTGAAACAAGGCCGATGAATATCAAAGCGAAGATTGCCGAACCGATCAGATACCCAAGGTTCAGCGACATCGTGACCCAGTCGCCACCGGTTTCGCCGAGCGTCGTCGCAGCGATCTTGATGACCCAAAAGCCGAAGGTAAGCTGAGGAACTTTGCTGATCGCGTAATGCGCCGGGGTGCGCACGTCGTTTGTCATGTCGAATGCCTTTCATTGGAAATGGGACTGCAACTCGCCTGGAAAGCCTTTGCGGCACAGGGCGCCCGCCCCTCCTTTACAGCGCGGCGTCCCGCTTCGAGTGGTATCGGGATAAGGGAAGTCAGCTTGCGTCGACCTCGACGTGCTCGGGATGAAGCCCAATTTCGTTGGCCGCCTTTTCGACTGCTTGCGACGAATCGAATGCCCCGAGAACGCCGATTTCCTCGGTCCCGAGAAAGAGCCGACCAGCCCATTGGCCGCCTGGGCCGCAGTAGATGCGCAGCGTGATTGCGTCGGAATCTGGTTCAAGCATTGATACTCCGTCGGATAACTTTTGCGGCGCGCCAGGCGCTGTGATTTTCGTTGTCATTTCGAACCGTTCGCGAATTCAATGGCGGCTTGCTTGGCACGTTCACGCGCCTCTGCCTCCGTTTCGAATTGCTCCTCCAGTTGGTGCGCAGCGCTGACCGGCATGTGGCCCGTCTTCCTCCGATATTCATCTACCGAAAAGCGAGGACGCCACTTTCCCGTATCGTGAGTGAGGTCCGCGCTGTACCAGACCATCTTCACGGTTCCACGTACCGAGATTTTGATGGCCAACGCTCCATTCGGATGAATCGGCTTACCGGACGCCGGTTCGCGCTCAAATAATCCTTGCATGAATCGTGACCTGGTTTGCCAAGGGCGCGATAAAACGCCGAGTTATAAGCACGGGGCGGTGTGAGTCAGCGCGACAGCGGTTTGTCGAGCGCGTAACATAACGCGCGCTCCGCTGCGCGATGCCAGGATTGTCCCGCCCTTTCGCTTAAGTATTGCTTAAGGAAAATGGCCGTTGCTTTTGGCGCTCGGTCAAAAGGGTAAGCAGATCCAGTCAACCAACATGGGGAGGAGGTGCTTCCGGTGCTCACAAGTAGCGAGGCCGCGCGCTTGTCACCCGCAATCGATGTTCAACCTGGTTCCCCGCTGGTCGGGCTGGCAAGCGCACCGGCCCATGCCGAGCTTGCGTACTGCCGGCTTATTCGTTCACTCACCGCGCGTAAAGTTGCGCCGAATCCTTTCTCTGCCCGAGAATCAACGCGCGCACTCGTCACCACCCGGGCCGCCGCGCTCCATGCGATTTCGGCGCCGTCGTCGATCAAGGCGCGAATGAGCGCAACGTCTTCGTTCCACGCGACTGGCGGAAAGCCGCCAACGCGCAGATAGGCGGCAGCCGTCAAACCCAGGTTCGCGCCGTGGATATGACGGTGGCCGTCCGCATCGGTATAGGTGGTGACGAAGTCCTCACGTACAGCTTCGTGATGCCCTGTCCAGTCGTCGATCTGAATCACACCGCATACCACCTCGGTATTGCACCGAAGTTGACACGCAAGCCAGTCATCGGCGACTACGCAATCGGCATCGGTAAATGCGAGCCATTGCGCCCCGCAGGCCAACGCGACCCGCGCGCCTTCCGCTCGGGCGATGCCGACGTTCCGCGCTGTCACGCGTATCGTCGCGGCGCCGCAGGCTCGGGCCAGGGCCGCGGTCGCGTCGGTACAACTGTCGACCACCACAAACGCCCGGACGACATAGCCATCCAACTCAGGGTGCCGTCCCGCGCGTAACACCGACTCAATGCATGCCGCGATGTTCGCCGCTTCGTTATGGGCAGGAATAACGACACCGATCATTTTTATTCTCCGATGACATTGCAATCAGCGTCGGCGTTCAAAGTCCTGTGCCAATGGATCTTCAAGGGCAAGCGGCATGCCCAGTCGCTGCTTTGCGCGTGCCCGGGAACGCGCCATGCGTAACGCTCCAGGCTGTTGTCATCGTCCAGGCGGTCCGCTGCCATTTGCCAGAGTCGCTGACTCTGAGAACCGGGTACCCGTCCAAGCGGGTGCTTCACGACCAAGGGGTCGTGAATGCCGCCCGGTGCGTCATCGGTGAATTCATCGAAGCAACCACGCCGCGCGGTGTTCCCCGGCCGCAGGCTTCGACGCGTCCACCATTTGTCTCGAGGAGAGATTCATGTTCGTGCATAACAAGCGCCTCCAATACACCGTGCGCGTCGCCGCGCCCAATCCGGGTCTCGCCAACCTCCTGTTGGAGCAGTTCGGCGGACCACAAGGCGAACTGGCGGCCGCGTGTCGATATTTCACCCAGGCAGTCGGCGAGGACGATCCTGGCCGGAAGGATTTGCTTTTCGACATCGCGACGGAAGAGCTGAGTCACCTCGAGATCATCGGGTCGATCGTGGCGATGCTCAACAAGGGCGCAAAGGGGCAGTTGGCGGAGGCTGTGGAATCGGAAGCCGAGTTATATCGGTCACTCACGTCAGGCGGGAACGACTCGCACACGACAGCCTTGCTCTATGGCGGCGGTCCGTCGCTCACGAACTCGGCAGGCGTGCCCTGGACCTCGGCCTACATCGACACGATCGGCGAGCCGACCGCCGACCTGCGCTCGAACATCGCGGCCGAAGCGCGGGCGAAGATCGTCTATGAACGGCTCATCAATGTGACCGACGACCCGGGAATCAAGGAAACGCTCGGCTTCCTGATGACCCGCGAGATTGCGCACCAGAAGTCGTTCGAGAAGGCGTTGCACTCTATTCAGCCCAACTTTCCGCAAGGCAAGTTACCAGGGGTGCCGGAATTTACAAGCGTGTATTACAACATGTCCAAGGGAGAGGATCGTGAGGAGGCCACGCGTGGGCCCTGGAATGAAGGCCCGGAGTGGACCTTCATTGATGATCCACAACCCGCCGTCGATGGTGGCGATGGGCTCGCAACAGTCGGGGTATCGGCCGAAGACGTGAAGGTTCTTCAGGCAATGGCGTCGCGCACCGCCTCGGACACGAGCGTTGATCCGACAACTGGTGCGGATCTCGGAGCCGGCGCGGCGGTGGCTTAGCGAGCGCTAAAACCACGAGGGCGCCCCGTTGGGGCGCCCTCGATTCGACCACCATTCTTCGCGTGCGACGTTGACGCTTCAGAAGGAAAAATCGGGCTTTCTCAAGCGTTCTCGGTCAAGGCTTCAGCATGACCTTGATGCAACCATCCTCCTTGTCGCGGAATGTCTTGTACCTTCCCGGTCCCTCTTCGAGTGGAACGGTGTGCGTAATGACGTTAGGGTACTGCGCTCGAACCCGAGAAATTCCCTCGCTTGCATTGGTCGCCGTGGCCGCAGAAGATCGTAAAAGGAACCACCACGCGGTCTCCAACCTTCAGTGCCTTGTTCTCGGCGCCGACCCCCACGACCTCGCCCATGAATTCGTGGCCCATGATGTCACCGCTTTTCATGGTCGGCACGAATCCGTCGAAATATCGACGAAGGTGCTTCGCGGATTCAGCAAAGCATGTTCCGCAGCCTTTAAGCGGGAAAGCGAGCGATGCGAGGTTGTTTGGCTATGTGGCAATTCCATTGGAAAACCGTGGGGATTCGCACTGTCCGACCGCATCTATCGCGGAAGAATGACTACATCACTACCGTGAGCCACTGAGCGCGCACTTGTGTTCAGCGCGCCCCAAGAAGATTTTGCCGAAGTGCGACGACGCAACAGTATTTTTGCCTTCGGAGGAAATGTGCGTAACAATAGGATTTGGTCCCACGCGATATCTGGTCGATTTAAGGGTCATCTTCGGACTCTTATTTAAATCACGCTGTGGGGGACTCGTCGCCTATAGGAGATCGGAGTAGATGTTCGAGCGTTTAGTGCGGGTCAACGCGGCGTCGGATGAATCACAAGAAGTGCTCACTGCACGTAAAGTGGCCGCAATCGTGGCGACGCTGACGACCGATATTACGGGGTTTTCGAAGTTCGACCATCGGGTTCTCCCTAGGAACTTCGCGGACAAACTTGTCGGTTACATGCACGGATTCAGCCTCACGATCTGTGCCGCCTGGCGAATCACGGAACCCGGCGTGCCGCGCGCCGCAACGCGGATCGCCGCGAGTTTCGTTTTGCCGCACGTCGAGGCACACTACCTGGACCAGATCGTCAACGAAATTGGCTCGTGCGCCGAATTCTCCGCTGGACGCGAAGCGGGACTCGCGGATGGGAATCGCTATGTCGCTACCGGACGAAGAGGCACCGCTTTGATCGAGATGCTGATGGATCGAACCGGCGCCGCGGTTGCGCCTTTCGAAACCGATCGGGGCCTTTCCGGTCAGGTGAGCCAGGAAGCTTAAAGACCCGCCCGCGGTCATTGCGGATGATTGCCTCGCTCATTCGCCCCCGGCCGGATTATCAATTGTCGGGCAACCGTATGGTTTGCCGTCGATCATCGCGTATTGGCTTCCCTGACAACCGATCGATCCGAAGGCACGCGTGGATGAGCGCCAGGCCTGTACGTGGACACCGCCTTCGAATCCCCCAGACTGGCACAATCGAGGAAATACTCGATCCGCCAGGGAATCTTCATGCCAGACGACGTCCCGTCTTCGCCGCGTATCGGCCCCCTGTTTGCCCTGTTTCCCTTCGTGCGCCCTTATGCCGTTCGCTGGGCGCTCGCGTTCCTGGCGTTGGTGACGTCGGCGGGTGCCACCCTCGCGCTTCCGGTGACGTTCAAATACCTGATTGACCGGGGCTTCGCCGCGGGCGACCGGTCGCACATCGATCGCTATTTCCTCGCGCTATTCGTCGTTTCGCTCGTACTGGCCGGCGCCACGGCGCTGCGCTTCTACCTCGTATCGTGGCTGGGCGAGCGGGTCACGGCCGACTTGCGGCGTGCCGTCTACGACCACGTGCTGGAGATGAGTCCGCAGTTCTTCGAGACCACTCAGACCGGAGAGGTGCTGTCGCGGCTCACCACCGATACGACGCTGATCCAGACGGTGGTCGGCACCAGCCTGTCGATGGGCTTGCGCAACTTCTTCCTGCTCACCGGCGGCGTGACGATGTTGGCGGTGACCAGCCCCGTGCTGTCGGGCTACATCATCGCGACGCTGGTCGTGGTGGTCGCGCCGATTGTCATGTTCGGACGTCGCGTGCGGCGGCTCTCGCGTGCGAGCCAGGACAAGGTGGCAAACGCGAGCGCGCTGGCGAGCGAGGTGCTCAATGCCATGCCGACCGTGCAGTCGTATGTGCAGGAGCCCTTTGAGGCGCGACGCTTTGCCGGCGCGGTTGAACTGGCCTTTGAAACAGCGCTCAACCGCATTCGGGCACGCGCCTGGTTGACTGCCGTGGTGATCGTACTGGTGTTCTCAGCCATCGTGTTCGTCCTGTGGCTTGGGGCGCAGGCGGTGCTGGCGGGGCGGATGACGGCCGGCCAATTATCCCAGTTCATCCTTTATGCGGTGTTCACGGCGGGCGCCGTGGGAGCGGTCGCCGAGGTGTGGGGCGACCTGCAGCGGGCTGCCGGCGCCACCGAACGCTTGCTGCAACTGCTGACGGCGCGCTCGCCGGTGGTCGAGGCCAAGACCACGGTCGTGCTGCCGGCGCGCGGCGAAGGCATACGCTTCGACAATGTCACCTTCTCGTATCCGTCCCGTCCGGGCATCGCCGCGCTATCGGGTCTCTCGCTCGACGTTCGCGCGGGCGAGCATGTCGCGTTGGTTGGACCGTCCGGCGCCGGCAAGACCACGCTGTTCCAACTGCTGCTGCGCTTTTACGACCCGCAGACCGGCAGCATTCTGATCAACGGCGTCCCGACACGAGAGGTGCCGCTCGCCGAGTTGCGCAACGAAATCGGAGCCGTGCTGCAGGAATCGGCGATCTTTTCAGGCAGCGTGCTCGACAACATCCGCTACGGCGCGCCCGAAGCCACACTCGGGCAAGTGCAGCGCGCTGCCGAAATGGCCGCAGCAGCCGGCTTTATCGAAGAACTTCCGCAAGGCTATGACACGTTTCTAGGCGAGCGCGGCGTGCGCCTGTCTGGCGGACAGCGCCAGCGCATCGCGATCGCCCGCGCGATTCTGAAGAATCCGCCGATCCTGTTGCTCGACGAAGCGACCAGCGCGCTCGATGCGGCAAGTGAACGGCTGGTACAAAAGGCCCTGGACAATGCCGCGAAGAACCGCACGACGCTGGTCATCGCGCACCGCCTCGCTACCGTGCAACAAGCCGACCGCATTGTCGTGCTCGAGCAGGGCCGCATCGTCGCGCAGGGCCGTCACGCCGATCTCCTTCTCGACTCGCCGCTCTATGCGCAGCTTGCTGCCCTGCAGTTCGGCGAGCCTCTGGCGAGGCACACGGCATAGCACGGCGTCGTGCGCGATCACATTGACTCCGAGCGAAGACACGGAAACTTCTACGTCGACTCACCCGCCTCGCCTTTGAGTTCGAGCGCGATAAAGTCAACGAAAGCACGAATCCGGTTCGACATCTGATGCCGTTGAGAATAGACGGCGAAGATATCCGCGTTCGGCGTGTCGTGATCGGCCAGCACGCGGACAAGGGAGCCATCGGCCAGGTACTGCTTGATGTCCCATTCGGCGCGCATCAGGATGCCGTGCCCCTCTAGCGCCCACTTGACCGCGATTTCGCCGTCGTTCGTCGTCAGCGTGCCGTTGATCCGCACGGCTTCCGTTTTGCGCGACGCCCCTCTGCCCGATGTCAGGCGCCAGACGCCATACGCTTCGTCGCCCTGGCGAATGCCGATGCAGTTGTGTCGCGTCAGGTCGTGCGCGGTCAATGGCATCCCGCGCGACGCAACATAAGAAGGCGCCGCGCACAGCAACCGCCGATTCGCTGCAAGACGCCTTGCGACCACGCGGGTATCGGGCGGCTCACCGAATCGAATACAGACGTCGAATGCATCGTCGGTGAGCGGCGGCGGCGTGACCGACAACTGAAGCTGAACCGCTACTTGAGGGTATCGCGCGACAAACCGGGAGATCGCAGGCGCGACGTGGCTGCGCCCGAACCCGAGCGTCGCGTTGACGCGCAGCAATCCTTTCGGGCTCTTCTTCGCCGTTCCGAGCAACTCGGCCAGTTCATCGATCTCGTCGAGAATCCGGCGCGCGTGGGCGAGATACAGTTCGCCCTCCGGCGTCAGCATCATCCGGCGCGTGGTCCGGTTGATGAGCGCCACGCCGGCGCGGCTTTCCATCTGCGTCAGGCGCTTGCTGACCGCAGCCGCGGTCAGCCCCAGTTCGCGCGCTGCCGCGCTCAGGCTGCCAGACGCCGCAAGCGTCGAGAAAAAGCTCAAGTCGGCCGGCTGGACGGTGTCCCGCATCGCGCTCACTTGTGAATTGAAGTTAAGGATGCTTTGAGTCTAGCACCGGTTTTCGGCCATGGATGTGGGTAAAGTTCAGTCACACCCACAACAACTGAAGGACGGAGACATGAAAACCTATCGCATCGCAACCATCCCCGGCGATGGCATCGGCAAGGAAGTGGTTCCTGCTGGCCAGCAAGTGCTCGAAGCGCTCGCGAAAACCGGTCAGTCGTTCGGATTCGAGTTCGAAAACTTCGACTGGGGCGGCGACTATTACCGCGAGCACGGCGTCATGATGCCCGAGGACGGACTCGATGCGATCCGTGGCAAGGACGCAATCCTGTTCGGGTCGGCAGGCGATCCCGACATCCCCGATCACATCACGCTGTGGGGCCTGCGCCTGAAGATTTGCCAGGGCTTCGACCAATACGCCAACGTCCGGCCGACCCGCATCCTGCCGGGGATCGACGCGCCGCTCAAGCGCTGCAAGCCGGAAGACCTGAACTGGGTGATCGTGCGCGAGAACTCCGAAGGCGAATACTCCGGCGTAGGCGGTCGGGTCCACCAGGGACATCCGATCGAAGCGGCAACGGACGTGTCGATTCTGACGCGCGCCGGCGTCGAGCGGATCATGCGTTTCGCGTTCCGCCTCGCCCAATCGCGTCCGCGCAAGCTGCTGACCGTCATTACGAAGAGCAACGCCCAGCGCCACGCGATGGTGATGTGGGACGAGATCGCGCTAGAGATCTCGAAGGAGTTTCCGGACGTCACCTGGGACAAGGAACTCGTCGACGCGTCGACCGCACGCATGGTCAATCGGCCCCAGACGCTCGACACGATCGTCGCCACCAACCTGCACGCCGACATTCTCAGCGACCTCGCCGCCGCGCTTGCCGGCAGTCTCGGCATCGCGCCGACGGGCAATATCGATCCTGAGCGCCGCTACCCGTCGATGTTCGAGCCGATTCACGGCTCCGCGTTCGACATCATGGGCAAGGGCCTGGCCAATCCGGTCGGCACGTTCTGGTCGGTGGTGATGCTGCTGGAACACCTCGGTGAATTCGACGCGGCCAGGCGCGTGATGCACGCCGTCGAAGCTGTGACCGCCGATACGGGTCTTCATACGCGTGACCTTGGTGGCTCGGCGACCACGGCGCAGGTTACTGCTGCTGTTTGCGCCCTGCTCGGTGAGGTAGCGGTCCCCGCGGCAGCGTAAGAGCGGGTTTGGCACGGGGGTGGGCTGGGGCTGGGCGAGGTTTACGCCGTTTGATGCGCTCAGGCTTCTATGGAGCTTGTTTTCTTAGTGGTCTATTTGCTCTGCCCCTGTCCGGGGCGGGACTCACTTTCTTTGCTGCTGCAAAGAAAGTAAGCAAAGAAAGCAGCTTTCCCCCGCCAATCCTTGCCATGCGCCTCCAGACCGCTCCCTCGGAGTGGTCCAACCGGGGGAGTGTCGTTAGCGGAGTTTCATCGTTGTTGGCATGTAGAAGAGGCGCGCACGTCGCACCGCTACACGAAGTGGACCAGCAGTCATACATCCGGCCTCGCGCTACGCGCTCACCCGTCAGGTAAAACCGAAACCCGCTGCTGCTTCGCTACGTTTGCATGTCGAACGCCAATGCACCATTGATTCGCAATCCTTTCGTCGGGCACGAAGTGCCAGGACGGATGTATGACTGCTGTTCCGCTCCCTGTATTGGTATGACGCCCGTGCCTCTTCTACATGCCAACAACGGGGAAACCCCGCTAACGACACTCCCCCGGTTGGACCACTCCGAAAGAGCGGTCTAGCGGGGACTGGCAAGCATTGGCGGTGGAAAGCTGCTTTCTTTGCTTACTTTCTTTGCAGCAGCAAAGAAAGTGAGTCCCGCCCCGGACAGGGGCAGTGCAAATAAACCAATAAGAAAACAAGTTCCATAGAAGCCTGAGCGCATCAAGCGGTGTAAACAACCCAACCCCAAGCGCCAGCGCCCCCCACCCTCCAGGAGACAAAAATGATTTCCGATCTCGAAGCCCGGGTTTCCCGGAAGCTCATGCTGCGGATTATTCCGTTCGTGATGCTGCTTTACTTCGTCAGCTTTCTCGATCGCGTCAATGTGGGTTTCGCCGCGATCTCGATGAACAAGGCCATCGGCCTCTCCCCGACTGCCTTTGGCCTCGGCGGCGGCCTGTTCTTTATCGGCTACTTCCTGTTCGAGGTGCCGTCGAACCTGATCCTTCACAAGGTCGGCGCACGCAAGTGGATCGCCCGAGTGATGGTGTCGTGGGGCATCGTGTCGGCGGCCTCTGCGTTCGTCGTCGGACCCAACAGCTTCTACGCGCTGCGCTTCATTCTGGGCGTCGCCGAAGCGGGCTTCTTCCCCGGCATCATTCTTTACCTCAGCTTGTGGTTTCCAGGCCGGCAGCGCGCAGTCGCCGCGGCCTGGTTCATGGCCGCCGCGCCGATTTCCACCGCAATCGGCTCGCCGCTCTCCGGCGCGATCATGAAACTCCCGCCGATCGCAGGCTTTGCCGACTGGCAGATGCTCTACATCATCGAAGCCGTGCCCGCGATCATCCTCGGCTTCGTCGTGTTGAAGTACATGACGGACACGCCGTCGAAAGCCAAGTGGCTTCAGCCGGACGAGCGGGACTGGCTGATCGCGAAGTTGAAAATGGAAGCGGACGCCAAGCAGTCGCATGCCGGACACACCGCCGGTGCGCTCAGCGCGCTGCGCGATCCACGGGTCCTGGCGCTCGCGCTGATTTACTTCGGAACGTCAGCCGGACTCTATACGCTCGGCCTCTGGGCTCCGTTGATCATTCGCCAGTATGGGTTCGGTTCGTTCGAGACAGGGCTCCTGGCAGGCGTGCCGAGCATCCTGGCCGTGATCGCGATGATCCTCTGGGCCAGGCACTCGGACCGCACGGAAGAACGCACGTGGCATGTGGTCATCCCGTGTGTGGTGGCCTGTCTCGGATTCGTCTTTGCAGGCGGCGCCAGCAGCGCGTTGATGATCATTCTGGCGCTTGTCGTCGTGAACATCGGGATCAGCGCTGCCAAAGCGCCCCTGTGGGCGATGCCGAGCATGTTTCTGTCGGGTGCGGGCGCGGCGGCCGGAATCGCCATGATCAATTCGGTTGGCAATCTTGGCGGCTTTGTCGGTCCATTTGCGATCGGCTGGCTCAAGAACGTGACGGGTGGCTACTCGGCGGGCTTGTATGTCGTCGGTGCGACGTTGGCCGTGTCTGCCGTCGTCACGCTCATGCTGAGCCGGCAATCGAAGCAGGTGCCGGTCGCGGCCGGCGAGCGGCACGGCCACTGAATGAGCTGGAACGGGTGCGTGAGACCTGGCAGCGGCCGTTCGGTGTGTCACCGGCGGTCGCTGTGCGGTGTCAACGCGGGCGGCCCGCTTAAGCTTCGGCAAGAATCCGTTGTATGGCTTGCTCAAACGCTTCCACGGATTGTCCGCCGGTCACCAGATAGCGTTGGTTGAAAATGATCGATGGTACCGACTGGATCCCCATTTCCTGATACTTTCGCTCTTCGGCACGAACGTCATCGGCGTAGTCTCCGCGCCGCAATACGTCACTTGCTTCCGCCGCGTCGAGTCCCGCACTCTGTGCCGCTTCGACCAGCACTTCATGGTCGCTCGGGTCCCTGCCCTCCGCATGATAGGCCTGCAGCAACGCCCGTTTGAGCGGCACCTGCCTGCCCTTGATACCGGCCCAATGCATGAGGCGGTGCGCATCGAAGGTGTTATAGACCCGCGTACGCGGGCCAAACTGAAAGCCGACGCTCTCGCCGCGTTCGCGGATCATCGCTTGCGTTTCGGCGATCTGCGCCGGTGTGCGTCCGTATTTTCTGCCGAGATACTCGACGATGTCCTCGCCGTCCGGCCCCATCTGCGGGTTCAACTCGAAAGGATGCACGACGATTCGAGCGTCCACCGCGTCGCCCAGGCGCGATAGCGCAAGCTGGAGCGACGATAGGCCGATCGCGCACCATGGGCACGCGACATCGGAGACGAAATCGATTGTTAGCGGTTGAGTCATTGCTTTCCTGAGGGAATAACCTGTTGCGTCGTCGGCTTGTCTAGTAGCCGCAGCCGCGATAGGTTAGCCTGAATCGCCGCGACTTGCAGCGGCGGAGTCCGTTCAATCGCGCTTGGCCAGATAGGCATCGACCAACTCGACCAGCCGTTCTCGGCCGAAACTCGTGTCGTGTCCGGCGTGGACCACCTGCACGGGCAATTCGCGCAAGCGCTTCATCGTGCGGACGTAGGTCGGAATATCGGCACCGCCAATTTCGTCGAGCAGCGGCCCATCGTAGATCGCATCGCCCGAGAACAGCGTGCCGGTCGCCGCTTCCCACAGCCCGATGCTGCCCGGTGAGTGACCGGGCAGATGCAGGACTTCAAAGTGCCGGTCGCCGAGATCGACGATGTTCCCTTCCCTGACGATTTCCGTGACCGTCGCGGCCCGCACGCGATAGTCGGACATCACGTAATCCGCGCTGGGAAGGGCCGTAATCAGGTCGCCGTCGAACGGATAACCTGCTTCGCGATACCGGAGAATCGCCGCGTCGCCCAGCACCGACGCCAGGAGCGTGCCTCGCTCGCGCGGCGAGCGCAGGGTGTCGGCTTCCAGCTCGTGAACCAGCGTGTGTTCGAACTCGTGATGTCCGCCGATGTGATCCGCGTGCGTGTGCGTCGCCACGGCGGTGACGTCCTTCTGCAACAAGTGCCTTGCCGCATCGTGCAGGCTGACGATACCCATACCCGTGTCGATCATCAGGTCCCGGTCGCGGCCGCGCACATGCCAGATATTGCAGCGCATCAGCGGCACGACGTGGGGTTCCCACAGGAGGGTAATGTCGTCGCTGATGCGCTTGAGTTCGAACCATCGGTCGGCAATCGGTAACTGGGTCATGGGTGTGCTCGGAGGTCAGCGATTTGGTACTTTGACACACTACGCGTCGCACTTCGAGCGTCATATCCATTCTCGCCTGGCCCTAGGAGAAACCTATGGCCGGCAGAGATAACTCATATTTGCGTACAAGCGGTTCTCCGATTCCAATAAGGTCAATAAGGTCAATGAGGTCCTCAAGGGACGCTGTGCGATGAACATGGAGAAGACGATGAAGATAGTGGTGCCGGTAGAGCAACCCCACCCTTTGAGAACGAAGATGCCCGACCTCGGCGCTCAACAAAACCGCTCTTTCCTGTTCGTGCCGGGAAGTCAGCCGGCTCGCTTCGACAAGGCACTCGGCAGTGGCGCGGATGCGATCATCGTCGACCTGGAGGATGCAGTCGAGCCCGGCGCGAAGGCCGATGCGCGTCATGCGGTCGCGCAATGGCTGTCGCCGGACCGGCCTGTGCTGTTGCGAATCAATGCGAATCACTCGCCCTGGTTCACCGAAGATGCGCAACTCGCCAGGCTTCGCGGTATCGCCGGCATCGTCCTGCCCAAGACTGAGAGCGCATCCGATGTGACTGCACTGGTCTCGCTGACGAAAGCGAAGATACCTGTCTTTCCATTAATCGAAACCGCCCGGGGGATGTGGAACGCGATGGAGATCGCGAAGGCGCCTTTCGTTCACCAGCTCATGTTCGGGACGCTCGATTTCATCGCCGACATGGGCATGGAATCGGATGGCGTCGAACTCGATCCGTTTCGTGCCCGGCTGGTCATGATCTCGCGGGTCGCGGGCATCGCTGCGCCTGTCGATGGCGTCACACCCGGCATCGACGATCCGGAACGCCTGGCCGCCGAGACGAGAAATGGCAAGCGGCGCGGTTTCGGCGGCAAGCTGTGCATTCACCCGAAGCAGGTCCCGATCGTCAACGAATGCTATGCCCCGACCGAAGCCGAAGTCGCGTGGGCAAAGCGGGTGCTCGATGCGTCGGACCAGGCCAACGGGGCGGCCATCTCGATCGACGGCAAGATGGTCGACCGCCCTGTCGTGCTTCGGGCGCAGCGCGTGGTCGATTGGGCACGGGCCTGATCGGCCAACGCTCCTGCGTTCTCGTACGATGCCATAGGCCAGTACAATGAGTGAGTCCCGAACTCTGTCAATCACGTCATGGACGTTCGACAACTCAGATATTTCGTCAGCATCGTCGACTACGGCAGCTTGGGCAAGGCAGCCGAGAAGCTTTTCGTCGCTCAACCTTCGCTGAGTCAGCAGATGGCTCGCCTCGAGGAGGACCTCGGGGTGCCGCTACTGCTGCGCAGCAACCACGGCGTCACGCCGACCCCGGCAGGCGACGCGCTGTATCGTCATGCGCGGCTCGTCCTGCGGCAGATGGAACAATTGAAGCAGGAAGTGACGAAGGGAGGCGGTGCGGAGTCGGGCACCGTAGCGGTAGGTCTGCCGACCACGATGGCATCGGTCCTTGCAGTCCCTCTGTTCGAGCGCTTGCAAGACCGGTACCCCGGAATCAGGTTGCAGTTCTTCGAGAGCCTGAGCGGCTATCTGAACGAGCTATTGGCAAACGGCCGCCTCGATCTCGCGATGCTCTTTCGCAGCACGGACACGCCTGGCATCTCCGCATTGCCCGTCTTTGACGAAGCCTTGTACGTGCTGGGCGATCCGGGCGGAGACCTGTCCCCCCGTTCGACTACCTGCCCGCTCGCCAAGCTCGCCGGCGTAAGGATCGTCGCTCCGGGCGTCTTGAACGGCCTGCGGCTTCTCCTGGAACGAACGTTTTCACGCGAGAACGTCGACCTGAACATCATCGCCGACATCGATTCATTGCCGACCATGATTTCGATCGCGCAATCAGGACGGGCTTGCACGATTCTTCCCGGCTCGGCGGTCGCGCAAATCGATGCGTCCCGTCTTCCCAGGATGCGTCGCATCGTCGAGCCGGCGATCGAACGTCCCGCAAGCATTTGCTGGCCCAATGGCTTGCCAGTCCACGCGGCAACGGTGGCCGTCCGTGAGACGATCGTGGGGCTCATCACCGAGCAGGTCGACAAGGGCGCCTGGAAGGGTGTCACGCTGAGACGCCCCGTCTCGATTCCCGGCGAAAACGAAAGTTCGCCGGCTTAGAGCCTGCTCCCCGCTAGTGCCCTGCTGCACCTGACCGAAGGAGATCGACAATGGTGGTCGAATCCAGCGTCGTCAGACTGCGCCCGCCTCGTGCATCTCCCTGATCTGAACATCGCTCAGGCCGAGTTCATGCAGGATGGAATCGGTGTGCTGGCCGAGCGCGGGCACGGCTCCCATGTTCGGCTCCTCGGCCGGTGTGACGCCCGGCGGATACAGCGCGGGGATCTCGCCCGCCGGCGTCTGCACCTTTGTCCAGCGCTTGCGGGCCAATAGTTGCTCGTGGTTCCAGACACCCTGCATATCGTTCATCCGGGCGTTGGCGATCCCCGCCTCATCGAGCCGCTCGATCACCTGTGCAGCGCTCAGAGTCGCGAATGCCTCGAGGACGAGTCGGGCCAGTACTTCGCGGTTCGCTACCCGGCGGCTGTTGGAGTTGAAGCGGTCGTCAGCGCATAGTTGCGGCTGGGCGATCACCGATTCGCAGAACTTCTTCCATTCGCGCTCGTTCTGCACGCCGAGCATGACCGTCTTGCCGTCGCCTGCTACGAATGGGCCGTATGGAAAGATCGTCGCGTGCGATGCGCCGGTCTGCCTGGGCGCGGCTTGTCCATCGATTGCGTAATAGAGCGGAAAGCTCATCCACTCGACCATGCTCTCCAGCATCGATACATCGATATGCTTGCCGCGACCGGTGCGTCCACGCTCGATGAGCGCAGCGAGGATATTGCTGTAGCCGTACATGCCTGCGGCGATGTCCGCGATCGAGCAGCCGGCCTTCGCGGGTTCGCCTTCAGAGCCGGTAATGCTGAGGAAACCCGACTCGCTCTGGATCAGCAGGTCGTAGGCCTTCTTGTCGCGAAAGGGACCATCGAGTCCATAACCGGAGATGTCGCAGACGATCAGACGCGGATACTGCTTGCTCAATGCTTCATAGTCGAGGCCGAGGCGCTGAGTCGCGCCGGGTGCGAGGTTCTGCACGAACACATCGGCATCGGCCAACAGCTTGTGCACGACATCGATCGCCTGAGCTTGCTTGACATCGAGCGTGATGCTTTCCTTCGAGCGGTTCGTCCACACGAAATGCGAAGCCAGACCTGAAACGCGTTCGTCGTAGTTGCGTGCGAAGTCGCCGGTACCTGGGCGCTCGACCTTGATCACGCGTGCGCCGCGGTCGGCGAGTTGCCGGGTGCAAAACGGCGCTGCAATAGCGTGTTCGAATGTAACGACCTTGATTCCTTCGAGCGGGCGCATGATGGGACTTTTCCGGTTAGAACGAGCGGGGCAAGCCGAGAATGTGCTCGGCAACATACGAGAGAATCAGGTTCGTCGAAATGGGCGCCACCTGGTACAGGCGCGTTTCGCGGAACTTGCGTTCGACGTCGTACTCCGACGCAAACCCGAAGCCGCCATGGAACTGAAGGCAGGCGTTCGCCGCTTCCCACGAAGCGTCGGCGGCCAGCAGCTTCGCCATGTTCGCCTGCGCGCCACAGTGCTGATGCGCGTCGAACAACTCACACGCCTTGTAGCGCATGAGGTTGGCCGCTTCGACATTCACGAGCGCTCGCGCAATCGGAAACTGCACGCCCTGGTTCTGGCCGATCGGACGCCCGAACACCACGCGGTCCTTCACGTATTGCGAGACCTTGTCGATGAACCAGTAGCCATCGCCGATACACTCCGCCGCGATCAGCGTTCGCTCGGCATTGAGCCCGTCGAGGATGTACTTGAAGCCCTTCCCTTCTTCGCCGATCAGATTCTCGGCGGGGATTTCGAGGTTGTCGAAGAACAGTTCGTTCGTCTCGTGATTCACCATGTTGGGAATCGGCCTGACGGTCATGCCCTTGGTCTCCGCTTCGCGAAGATCGACGATGAAAATCGACATGCCCTCGCTCTTCTTCTTCACATCCGACAGCGGCGTCGTGCGAGCGAGCAGGATCATCAGGTCCGAGTGCTGGATACGCGAGATCCACACCTTCTGGCCGTTGATGACATAGCGGTCACCCCTGCGCTCGGCAGTGGTCTTGATCTTGGTCGTATCGGTGCCGGTGGTCGGTTCCGTCACGCCCATGGACTGAAGGCGCAATTCGCCTGAAGCGATCTTGGGCAGATAGCGCTGCTTCTGCTCGGCCGACCCATGGCGCAGCAAGGTGCCCATGTTGTACATCTGGCCGTGACAGGCGCCCGAATTGCCGCCGGAGCGGTTGATTTCCTCCATGATCACCGATGCCTCGGTGAGTCCGAGACCCGAGCCGCCATATTCCTGCGGGATGAGCGCGGCGAGCCAGCCGGCCTTGGTCAGCGCTTCGACGAACGCTTCGGGGTAGCCGCGCTCGTCGTCGACCTTGCGAAAATACTCGGCGGGAAATTCCTTGCAAAGGTCGCGCACTGCTTCCCGAATGTCCTGGTAGGGATCTGCTGAGATGTTGAGCATGTTGGTTTTGTCCTGGCGATAGGGTGATCAGGCGAGCGTGGCGCGGGCGGACATCGTGAGCCAGCCTTCGTGGTCTTTCGCCCAGAGTTCGATCGTCTTGCCGTCCGGCGAAGGACGACCGCAAAGAGCGAGCGCGTTCCCGGCGAAACTCGGGCGAATCGCCTTGAAGGTGAATTCGAGCACGCTCGCCTGCGGCTGGTTTCTGTGGACGAGGTCCATCAGCAACGTGGCGATCAAAGGTCCGTGAACGACCAGGTTCGGATAGCCTTCGATCCGGGTCGCATAGGGCTTGTCGTAGTGAATGCGATGGCCGTTGAACGTCAGCGCGGAGTAGCGGAACATGAGCACTTCGTCAGGCACGATCTCCCGGTGCCACCGTTCATCCGAGGGCGCCTTCGTCGGCGTAGGCGCGGCAGCGCCCGGCAACGCGGGTTCGCGATAAACGATGTCCTGCTCTTCCTCGATGGCAAGCGTTCCCGCTGTCCGCACCTCGTGCTTCACCGTGACGAAGCCCAGCTTGCCGCTTCGGCCTGCCTTCTCGCTGACTTCGACGATGCGCGATTCGCGCGTGACCGCGTCACCGACCGTAAGCGGAGCAATGAATCGCAGCCTCCCGCCCGCCCACATCCGACGCGGCAAGCCCAGGTCCGGCAGGAATCCGCCTTTCACGGGGTGGCCGTCGGCGCCGATGCGGGATTGCCGCACGAGCGGCCGGAACAGGATCCAGTGCCACAAGGGCGGAAGCGAAGCGCCCTGAGCCGGGGGCGTTTCGTAGTCGAGCGTCGCGCCGAGCGCCGCGACAGAACTTGGCGTAACGAGGTCGGCAAGGATTTCCGTGCGCCCGATCGGCGAGGCTGAAGTCTCGGTCATTGCTGTCTCCGTCGCTGGTCGAGTCCAGCAAAATATTTAAGTGAACTCTATTGGAAGCCGCCAAACGATGGAAATACCAGTTTCATGTGCCGGCCATAGGGTGAACCTATGTCCGGGGGCACCCCGCTACGCGTGCCGCTTGCGCTTCGCGGCGGCAAGCGTTGGAAGCCGCACGTGTACCGCGCCCGACATGCCATGCTCGATCAGGAAGTCGCGAAAGAGACTTGCCACATGCGGCAATCGCTTGTCTGAAACGTGCATCACGTACCAGTCGCGCTCGATCGGGTTGGCGGGCAACGGCAGCAACGCGAGCAGTCCCGCCTGAAACTCCAGCGAACACGCATGCAGCGACAGGAATGAAACGCCGAGCCCCGCTTCGACGAGTTGCTTGATCGCCTCGTTGCTCGACAGTTCGGAACCGATGTGAAGCTTGAGACCTTCCTGGCGGAACAGGTTCTCGATCGTCGAGCGGGTGCCGGAGCCGCGTTCACGCACGAACAGGTTCGCGGTTTGCAGGTCTTCGAGCGAAAGCTTTTTACGCTTCATCAGCGCATGCGCCGGCGACGCGACGAAGGCCATCGGATGCTTGGCGAACGCGGTTGCGACTGTACGCAACTCGCGCGGAGCGCTGCCCATCACCGCCAGGTCGATCTCATGCGTGGCCAGCATGCGGATGATGTCCGCCCGATTGCCGACCTTGAACTGCACCTTCACCTGCGGCCGCGCTTCGGTGAAACGCACGAGAAACGGCGGGATCAGATACTCCGCTGTCGTAATGGCGCCGATGCGCAACGTGCCGCCCATTTCTCCCTGCAAAGCGGCGAGATCGTCCGCCGCACCGTTCCACAGATCGAGGATTTCGAGCGCATAGCGAGCGAGGATTTCCCCTGCTGCGCTCAACTGCACGCCCCGGCCTACCCGCTGCAGGAGCGGTGCACCCGCCGCTTCTTCCAGCAGGCGAATCTGCAGCGATACGGCGGGCTGCGTGAGGCGCAATTCCTCCGCCGCACGCGACACGCTGCCGAGTCTCGCGACCGTGTGAAGGGCCTTCAGTTGGCGGAACGTCGCGGTCTTAACCATAAGTCCTCACCTATATATTCGTCATAAACATTAAATTGTGCTGCGGTTTCGTCCGATTCTATACTTGGTCCAACAGGTCGTGTTAACGAATCCCTTTCGCGTTTCGAACGACACGTTCCGCATGTTTTTCGCATCAAGTCCCGGTGGCGCGAGCCACGACCCTACGAAAGCAATTTGTCAGGAGGACAAGGATCATGAGAGCCGTCGACCAGCACGCAACAACCGCGAATCAACGCGGCGCGCATCGGATCGTCATCGTGGGTGGTGGCGTGGGCGGTCTGTCGCTCGCTACGCGCCTCGGCGAGACCCTCGGCAAGGCGGGGCTCGCGAAGATCGTTCTGATCGACCGTTCGCCCACGCATTTCTGGAAGCCGCTTCTGCATGAAGCGGCGTCGGGTCATATCGATCCCGCCACGCATCATCTTCAGTACGCGGTGCAGGCCGAGCGGCATGGCTTCGAATTCGAGCAGGGCGAGCTCGCCGGGATCGACCGCGCCGAACGTCACGCGATGATCGCCGCGATGCACGACGCCGACGGCCGCGACATCCTTCCGGCACGGCGTCTCGCCTACGATACGCTGGTGCTGTCGATGGGAAGCGTGACCAATTTCTTCGGCGTGCCGGGCGCCGCCGAATACGCGTTGCCGCTCGAGTCGGTCGCGCATGCCGAGGCGTTCCGGCGCAAGTTGCTCGACGCCTGCCTGCGCGCGAACCATGCGCGCCGTACGTCGCAGAACGTCGCGCCGGTGTCGGTCAACATCATCGGTGCGGGAGCGACGGGCGTCGAACTCGCGGCGGCATTGCGGGACACGGTGCGCCTCCTGAACCGCTACAGCCAGTTCGCGCTGGACCCGGAGCGTGATTTCCGCATCCGCCTGATCGAAAGCGGCGAGCGCGTGCTGCCCGCGTTGTCGGAGGCCGTTTCGGCTCGTGCAGAGCGCATGCTGGGCGCGCTCGGCGTCGAGGTGCTGAGCGTGACGCGCGTGACCCAGGTTCGCGCGGACGCCGTGCTCACCCATGACGGCCGTGCACTGGAAAGCGACATCGCGATCTGGACGGCCGGCATCTCGGGGCCGCCGGTGTTGCGTTCGCTCGACGGCGTCGAAGTCAATCGCAACGCGCAGGTGCTCGTCACGCGCACGCTGCAGACGACGGTCGATTCGCACATCTTCGCGCTCGGCGATTGCGCCGCGTGTCCGTCACATGTTACGCAGGGGTTCCTGGCACCGCGGGCACAGGTCGCACATCAGCAGGCACAATTCCTGGCGCGCGCGTTGAGGTCGAGGGTCGAAGGCAAGCCGCTGCCGGAGTTCGCCTATCGCGATGCCGGGACGCTGGTGGGATTCGGCCGTGAGGGCACGATCGGCAGCCTGAGCAACAGTCTGCTCACGCGGCCGGTATTCGTCGATGGCTGGTTTGCGACTGCGGTCTACAAGCTTATCTACCGCAAGCACGTGATGACGCTGACCGGCTTTGCGCGGATGGCGCTCGATACCGCGAGCCACTGGTTACGGCGGCGGGTGCATCCGGTGATCCGGTTGCACTGAGGGGCCGCTGGCGCCTGGGGTGCGGTGTTTGCACTCCCAGGCGCCAGCGCCCTAAACCGTGACGATCCGATTTCGCCCGTCGCGCTTGGCCCGATACAAAGTCCATATCGGCTTCGATCTGCTGCTTCGCGCACTCATCGCCATGCGGGGTCTGCGCAACTCCACCGATGCCGTAAGTGTCGATATCGGACTTGAAGTTGTCGACATCGATCATCAGGAAGCCGGTCTAGGCTTGGTGAATGCTACAGCCGCACCACCGAATTAACGATCTGGATCGCCGCGATGACCACGAACACCAGGATCGAAGCGGCGAACAGCGTGATCCCGGCGGCGATCAGCCAGTCGTCGAGGGTCAGCTCATCGCGCTTGAGGGTGGAATAGAGTCGTTCGATCGCCAACGCGTCGTCTTGCGAATAACGCGGCGCGCGTACGCTCCTCGCCGGGAGTTCGGCTGGTTTTTCGTGCTCGGGCGGACTTCGCGGACTTTCACGTTTCACGATTCAATGGCGCGTCCGGTACGACGCAATTCCGTATTCAAGGCCCGCCGGTTTTCGATGAGCATGGCATGAGTGTCGCAGGTCGGGCGCTGGACTCTTGCATCGAAAAGATGCCGGTTTGGCCATCTGTTTGGGGAATTGGGGAGGGTGGGCGCTGGCGCCTGGGGTTCGGTGGTGTATCGGGGTGCTGCCCGCACCCGGCGGCTAACGGATCATCGAGCCGCCTGAAGTCATCTGCGGCGCGCCTCCACAGGTGACCGACCGTGTATTCACCGCCCAAAAACTGTATATACTGTTTCCGCCTACCATAAAAGGAGAAACAGATGGAGACCCCTGAAAGCCAAGCGCCGGTCAAGAAGGCACCTCAGTCATCCCGAAGTGCCGCAGCAAGAAAGAAGGTCAAGCCTGAAGCAGCGGCCAAACCCCAATCGAAAGCGCCTGTGGCAAAGAAAGCAGCGGCCTCGAAGACGGCTAAAAAAGCCGATACGAAGTCCGCTGCCAATGCGGAAGCCACGGTCCCGCCCGCACCGGCCGACGGAAAAAGCAAACGCCCGAAGAAGGAAAAGGTCGTGCGCGACAGCTTCACCATGCCCAAATCGGACTACGTGAAGATCGCATCGCTCAAGCAAAAATGCCTGGACAGCGGCGTTCGCGTGAAAAAGAGCGAACTGCTCCGTGCGGCGTTGGCGATGCTCGACGCGGTCCCCGCCAAGCAACTGCTCGACGCCATCAACCAACTCGAAGCAGTGAAAACGGGACGGCCGTCCAACGCCTGAGGACGCTGCGAGAGCCGGGACGGTCGGGCGTCTCATTGCCCCATCGAACCCGGCCGACCCGCATCCGGGCTCGGCGCAGGCGTCACCGGCCGTTTATGTCGCCACGCTGTCACAAGGCTGACATCGAAGAGGTCTATGGTTTCGCGGGACCAGGCCGGACCCTTTAGGCACGACGACATCAAAACAACAAAAGCAGTCCGTCGTGCAACACTCGCCCACTCCGAGACGATGACATTGACCTTCGCCCCAACGGCCGCACCAACGAGTTTGCGCCCTTCGAAGTCGATTGCGTCGCGGACACACCGGTCGATGTCGCTCGTACTCCGCGACCAGCCTGTCGCCGACGCGTTCGTCATGCTGACCGCGCCGCTCGCGAGCGATGCCCTGCAACAGACCGAGAAGCTGGGATCGGAAACCGATCCCCATGCGCTGCACGAGCTTTGCACGACGCTGCTTCGCCTGCGCGCGATCTGGTGGGCCTTTGAGCCGCTGCTCGACGAGGACAAGGCGCGTGTCGTGAGGAAACGGTTCAAGCGGATTGCGGATATCGCCCGCGAACCGCGCGAACTCGACGCCGCGTGTGGCCTTCTCTCGCGTGCGCGCAACACCGGCTCGCGGGTCGCGCCCGTCATGCGCACGATCAGCAAGGAGTGGCGCGACGCTTCGGTTTCGAGTTGTCATTCGATAAGGAAAGCGGGCGTGGACGTGATGCTACGGCGCGCGCTCGCCGACGCACGCCGTTGCCTCGAAGCACGGAACGTGGACCAGACGCTCGAAGAATTTGCCCGGGCACGCGTTTCAATGGCTGACAACGTGCTCAGGAAGAAGGAGCAACGCGTCGTCAGGACGAAACGCATGGACGCCAAGGCTTTGCGCAGCATCGAGGAAGCCGCGGCCAGGCTGCAATGCCTGATCGAGCTCTTCTCGCCCGTTCTCGAACGCGGGCACAGGCATACGATGGAACACCTGAGCGCCGCGCAGGCCGCGCTCGGCAAGCTCGACGACGTGATCGCAAGCGAAGCGGTCGTGCGCCGCGTTGCCGCTTGCTCGGACGACAAGGATGCGGTGAACGAGGCGGTTCGCTGGCTCAACAAGGAGAAGAAAGGCGAATCGCAGGCGGCCGTGAAAATGCTGCGCGCGATGGCCGCCTGAAACTGCGGCTCGTTACGCGGGTCCGCAGCCACGACTTTGGCCGCGTCGCGCATGGCGTCGCGGTTATCTACTTTTTTTGTATGCCTGACATGGATCGCATGCGCCACCCAAACGCTTCAGGCTCGCGCGTTCGTTTCGATCCAGATGCGTCCCCAGACGGTCGCGTATTTCACGGCGTCGATGCCGTCGTAGAAGTAGTCGAGATCGCTGAAGGTTCTGGCGCGGCAGCCCGGTTCTTCGATGATGATATTGGCGGCGTGCAGCCCGTCCTCGGTCTGCTTGGCGCTCGCCAGCAGGCGAAAGCCTCGATGATGTGTCTGTAGGGGTGTCACGTGTGCCTGGGTTCGGACGAGTTCAGTTCGATGCGTCCGATTATCGAGCCCTCGCGTGACCTGCCGATGACGCCTCGCGCAATCACCCGCACTATCTGGCGTCGTGCTGTAGATACTTGTGGGCGAACGCGATCGCCATGCTGCCCTCGCCGACCGCCGACGCGACGCGCTTGACCGGGCTCAACCTCACGTCCCCACAGGCGAACACGCCAGGCACGCTCGATTCGAGCAGATAGGGATCGCGGTGATGGGACCAGCGTCCCGCCTTGACCACGTCGTCTCCGGTGAGCACGTAGCCTCGCGCGTCGCGCGCGATTTCCGGCGGCAACCAGTCGGTCTCGGCATCGGCGCCAATGAACACGAACAGGCCGCCACAATCGTGCCGGCGCACCTCCGCGCTCGCTTCGTCGCGGATGTCGATCGCCGTCAAATGCGTATCGCCGTGCGCGCCGACCACCTCCGAGCGTACTTGCACCGCCACGTTCGCCTTGCCCTGAAGCTGTTCGACGAGGTAGCGGGACATGCTCTTGTGCAGGGAATCCCCTCGCAGGATGAGCGTCACGCTGCGCGCATGATTGGCGAAGTACAAGGCGGCCTGCCCGGCCGAGTTTCCGCCTCCGATCAGGTAGATGTCGAGTCCGTGCGTTGCGCTCGCTTCGCTGCGTGATGCGCCGTAGTAGATACCCTTGCCGATCAACCGGTCGAAGCCTTCGATCGCGAGACGGCGCCAGGTGACGCCAGTCGCGAGAATGATCGTCTTCGACCGGATGGCGTCGCCGCCGTCGAGATGAACGGTACGCCCGGCGACATCGAATCGCGCAACCGACCGTGTCACCAGGATCTCCGCGCCCAGCCGCCGTGCCTGTTGCAACGCACGGCTCGCGAGTTCGTCGCCGGACACGCCGTTGGGAAAGCCGAGATAGTTCTCGATGCGCGATGACGTACCCGCCTGCCCGCCCGGCGCTTCGCGCTCCAGCACGACGGTACGCAAGCCTTCCGACGCGCCGTACACGGCTGCGGCGAGACCGGCCGGCCCGCCGCCGATGATCAACGTGTCGTATTCGGCGAGACGCGGCTGCGTCTGCAGTCCGAGCAATCCGGCGAGTTCGCGTGTCGAAGGCCGGCTCAGCACCGTCCCGTCGACCAGTCGCAACGCCGGGCACGCCTCCTCCGACGGACACGTTCCCGGCCAGCGCGCCGGCAATTCCGGCGCATCCAGTGTCATCCAGTCGTAGCTGATCTGGTTGCGGGCGAGGAACTGGCGCACCGCTGTGCAAGCGGTGTCCCAGCGACTGCCGACCATGGTCACGCGAGCCTTGGGCGGCTCGGCCGACAGACCCTGCAACCCGCCGATGCGCTCACGCGCGAGCGCGCCCATCTTGACCGCGACTTCCGGCGACGCGGCAGCAAGCACGTAGTAGCGCTGGGCGTCGACTCGCATGACCCGCGACGGCTGCGCGGCCCGGTAGCCACCCGGAAACGGCGAACTCAGCGCGAGCGGCACTTCACCGAAGATCGTTCCGGGCAGGCGCCAGCCCAGCGTGCGCTCGATACCGTCGAATGTCTTGACGACTTCCATCTTGCCGGACAGGACAGCGTACAGCGCGCGCTCGCCGCCTTCGTGGACCGCATATTCGCCCGGGCACAGATGCAGGTCCGCGGACGTGTTCGCGAGATGCTCGAGTTCGGTGTCGGGGAGCGCGGAAAACAGCGGAACCGCACGGATGTCGTCGATTGTCAGCATGGGTCGTCCTGACAGGCAAGTGGGGTGAAGCTCGAACAGTCATGCGAACGGCTACCGCAATTGCACTGCCGATGTCAGGCAGACCAACCCAGTATAGGGCGTTCGGATGCGAATGCTGATCCGTGGCGTCCCGCATTCACGTCCGCTGCGTGCGCGCCTGTGTCGACGCGCCTTGCGGCGGCTTGATCCCGAGCGCTTCCGCCTTGCGAACGAAATCGGCCAGCGAGCGCGCGCCCATTTTTTTCATTGCCTGTCCGCGATGAATCTTCACGGTGATTTCGCTCAGGTTCAGTTCCGCCGCGATCTGCTTGTTCATCAGCCCGGTGACGACGAAAGCCATCACTTCGCGTTCGCGCGGCGTGAGCGATTCGTAGGAGCGGCGCAGATCGGCCACCGAGCGGCTGGCCCGGCGCCGCTCCTCGTCGCTCGCGAGCGCGTGCTCGACGGCATCGAGCATGTCCTGGTCCCGGAACGGCTTGGCGAGAAAGTCCTTCGCGCCGGCCTTCATCGCCTTCACGGTCATCGCGATGTCGCCGTGCGCGGTCATGAAGACGATCGGCAGGCCGAGATCGCTCGACGCCATCTGTTCCTGCACCGCGAGGCCGCTTTGTCCCTTGAGCCGGACGTCGAGGATGAGGCAGCTCGGCACATCCGGCATGTCGAAGGCGAGGAACTCCTGCGCGCAAGCGAACGTCTCCACGCCAAGCCCGACCGAGCGCAGCAACATGCTGACGGCCTCGCGCATCGACTCGTCGTCGTCGACTACGTAGACGATTGCATTGCCCGCGTGGCTCGTGTCGCCGCGTGTCTCATTGCTCATGACGTCTCCCCTCCTCGACGGGCAGGATGAACTGCAGCACCGCGCCGCCTTCTTCCGGCGACTCGGCCCAGATGCGGCCGCCGTGCGCCTCGACGATCGAGCGGCAGATCGACAGCCCCATGCCCGTGCCTTCGGCTTTGGTCGTAAAGAACGCATTGAAGAGACGGCTCGCGTTTTCCTCGCTGATGCCGGCGCCCGAATCCTGCACGACGACCTGTGCATGCTGGTCGTCGAAGCGGCGCGTCTCGATCCGCACGCGGCGCGCTCCGCGCGTGTCGGCGAGGGCTTGCGCAGCGTTCATGATGAGGTTGATCAGCACCTGCTGCAACTGCACGCGGTCGCAAACCACCGCTGGCGTCGGCACGGCGAGGTCGATGCGCACGTCGACGCGATGCTCGTCCAGCTCGCGCCGCACCAGTTGGACCGATTCCTCGACGATCTCGTTGAGGTCCAGCGTGACGGGAAGACGATCACGCTTTTTCGCCATCGAGCGGATTCGCAGGATGACCTCGCTTGCGCGCTTTGCATCGCGGATCATCTGCGTGATCGACTGCTTCGCTTCAGCCATATCCGGGACCGGGCGATTCAGCCAGCGCAAGGCGGCATCGCCGCACGTGACGATGGCCGCGATCGGCTGCGTGACCTCGTGCGCGATCGAAGCGGCCAGTTCGCCGAGCATGGTGATGCGCGTCACATGCGCGAGTTCGGCGGTGGACCGTGCAAGCGCCTCTTGGGCGAGCTTCGTCTCGGTCACGTCCATCAGCGCGCCGACGTATTCGATGCAATCCGCCCGCGGCGCGGCGAGATGGGCTACGTAATGCACGTACTTGAGCCCGCCATCGGGCATCGCGAGCCGGTGTTCGACATCGATCTGCGGCGCCCCGCCGACGGCCCGTTCATGGGCGCCGCGCACGACCGCGCGATCGTCGGGGTGGGTGCGGGCCAGGATCGCCTCGATCGACGGGACCACGTCCGGCGTGTAGTCGAAGATCCGGTAAGCCTCGTCGGACCACCACATCGGCCCTTCGGGCAGGCGCGTCGCGATGCTGCCGGTGCGGCTCAGGCGTTGCGCATCGAGCAGGAAAGCTTCGCTGCGTTCGAGCGCCTGCTCCGCCTGCTTGCGTTCCTCGACCTCCCTGTGCAGGCTCGCCGTGGCCGCCATGTTGCGCAGCGTCAGGACGGAGGTCGTCGCGATGGCGAGCAGGCTCACCGCGCAGCGCGCGAGCGCCCCGTTCGAATACAGCTCATCGTGCGACAACACGAAGCCCGCGAGCGTGAGGAACACGCAACCCCACGCGGTCGCGATCGTCGCCGGGCGGTTGCCGGTCGAAGCGACCAGCAGCACGACCACGACATAGAGCACGGCGATCGCGATATCGAGCGGCGTCAGCGCGTCGATCAGGAACACCACGAGCGCGATGACGGCGGCAAGCGTCCACGCGACGCGGGCGTCGCGCCGTGCCGTGCGCGAAGCGCGAGGGCGGTCGCTTGTCACAGGCTCAGCCGACCGATGATCGGGAACAGGCGCAAGCGCGCATGGCGCGGGATGAACATAGGCGTTCGAAAGTGGCGTTCGTTGATGAATACCGGAGCTCCTGCGCCGTGATGAAGCCCGGCGCGAGCGGGAACCGTGCAACCCGGCGACCGCTGGCCTTTGATCCGCCTGCGATCACACGCCGACGGGTACTTTATTCTCCTTGATCCTTAATCCTTGCGAAACCCTTTCTGCAGCGTGTCCATGCATTCGGCCACCGCTGCGCCGTCCACCGGCTTGCTGAGAAAGCAGAGGGCGCCGGCATCCAGCGCATGCCTGCGCGCGGTTTCGGACGCGAATGCCGTGATGAAGATGATCGGCAATGCATGTCCGATCTCGCGCAGACGCTGCTGCAATTGCAGGCCTGTCATCCCCGGCATCTGGATGTCGCTGATGACGCAGGCGACCTCGTCGAGGCACCCCGACTCGAGAAAGGATTCAGCAGACGGATAAAGACACACCTCCCAGCCCAGCGAGCGCAGCAGGCTGGAAGTGGCGACTCGAACCGACTCGTCGTCGTCGATGACGGAAACCAATGGACGGGTATGCAAGCGCTTGTCCTCGACCGTGCGTGAAGTTTGGGCGGGCATCGTGGACTCGCTAACCGCTCGGATGAACCCATGTTACGGACGGAGGCCGCGGTTGGGAATCATATGTCGGTATGAGTGGCGCTGGCGCTATGGCCGTGGTTTGCGCGAACGCCCGCTCGGCAGAGTCGGCGGGCGATTCTTCGTGAGCCTTGGTGGGTGCTTGTTCGTTCGCACGGCGCCCGGGTCGGCAGCGCCCTAAACAGCGCTCCGCTCGGCCGCGCCCGCATCACGCGGCTTCGACGATGCCTCGAGCGCCGTGTCATGACGCAGCAGCAGCACCGCTGCCACCCCGACCAGTCCTGCGCCAGCAAGACAAAGCAGCCCCGCCCCGAACCCCCCGGTACTGTCCTTGATAAAGCCCATCGCATAATGCCCAAAAAACCCCGCGAGATTACCCAGCGAATTGATGGCGGCAATGCCGCCCGCCGCCGCCGCCCCCGACAAGAAAGCCGCCGGCAGCGTCCAGATCACCGGCAGGCAGCCGAAGATGCCAAACCCCGCCACCGACAGCGCGACCATCTTGAGCACCGGATTGTCGAGCCCCGCCGACGCCGCGATCCCCCCGGCCGCGACCAGCAACGCGATCGCAATGTGCCACTTGCGCTCCAGCTTGCGATCCGAATGGCGCCCCCAGGCGACCATGCTGATCACACCGACGATGTACGGCAACGACGTCACGAAGCCCGTCTGCAAGTTGGTGAGGCCAAACGACTTGACGATCTGCGGCAGGAAGAAACTCAGGCCGTAATTCGTGGCGTTGGCGCCAAAATAAATCAGCGCGATCGCGAGCACACGCGGATTGAAGAGCGCTTCCTTCACGCTGAAGTTGTGCACCGACTCACGATGTTCGCGCTCGTGCGCCTGACGCGCGACCAGCCACTCGCGCTCTTCGGGCGCGAGCCAGTGCGCATTGGCCGGCTTGTCGGTCAGGTAGAAGAACACCACGAACGCCAGCAGCAACGCGGGCAACGCTTCGATGAGATAAAGCCATTGCCAGCCCGCCATTCCCGCGATGCCGTCCATCGACAGGAGCGCTCCGGAAATGGGACCGCCGATTACCGTCGACAGCGGAATGGCCGCCATGAAATAGCCGACGACGCGTCCGCGATACGCGGCGGGAAACCACAGCGTCAGCAGAAAAATGATGCCGGGGAAAAATCCCGCTTCGGCAACACCCAGCAGGATTCGCAAGCTGTAAAAGACGTGCGCGGCGGACATGCCCGTATATTGGGAAATCTGCGGGATGTAGGCCATCGCCGCGGCGAGGATGCCCCACGTGAACATGATCCGCGCGATCCATCGCCGTGCGCCGAATCGCTCGAGCAGCAGATTGGACGGGACTTCGAAGAAGAAATAAGCGATGAAGAAAATCCCTGCGCCGAAGCCGAACGCGCTGGCTGAGAAGCCGAGCGCCTTGTTCATCTGCAGCGCAGCAAAGCCAACGTTGACGCGGTCGAGATAAGCAACGAAATAGCAAAGAATCAGGAACGGCACGAGCCGGACCATCACGCGCTTCATGGTGCGGGTTTCAATTTCCATCGATGTCTCCTCCGAATCAAGATCGGCTGGTCGTTGATCGATAAACGTTGATCGTTTGTTGTCGACTGTTGATCGTCAATGCGAGGGGAGACTACTCTTTAAGCGGCAACTACTGAAGTGGTGTTTGCCTGTTCGCGTCGTGCCGGGGATGGGAAATCGCGTCGCAGTCGCACGCGTCCCAAACTGTGCAATGGATACGATGCGTCGTTCATGCGCTAGCGCTTCCCCGCTACTTGAGAAACTGGAAATCGCAGCCTTCGTCGGCTTGGAGGACTTCGCGTTCGTACAGTTTCGCGTATCCACGCTTCGCACGCGATGCAGGACGCGCAGGCAATGCGGCCGCGCGCCGCTTCATTTCCTCATCCGCCACGAGCAGTTCCAGCGAATGGTTCGCCACGCTAAGACGGATGCGGTCGCCATTGCGCACGAGCCCGAGCGGGCCGCCCGACGCAGCGTCCGGCGTGATGTGCAGCACGATGGTTCCGTAAGCCGTCCCGCTCATGCGGGCGTCGGACATGCGGACCATGTCCTTGACGCCCGCCCGCGCGAGCTTGCCCGGAATCGGCAGGTAGCCCGCTTCCGGCATCGCCGAATCGCTTGTCGGGCCCGCGTTGCGAAGGACGAGGAAGTCGTCCGCGGTGACGTCGAGGTCGTCACTGTCGATGCGGTTCGCCAGGTCTTCAAGCGAATCGAACACGACGGCCCGGCCTTCTGCCTCGAACAACCGGGGATCGGCCGCCGAGCGTTTCAGGATGGCTCCGCGCGGCGCGAGGTTGCCGAACAGCGCAACCAGGCCGCCCGTTTCCCGCACCGGCTGCGCGAACGGCCGCACCACCGACTCATCGACCCAGGTCACATTGTCGAGCCGGTCGCCGAGCGTCTCGCCCGTCACCATGCGGCACTCCAGATGCAGCAGGTGCCTGATCTCGCGCAGGATCGCCGGCACGCCGCCGGCCGCGTACAGGTCCTCCATGTAGTGCTCGCCGGTCGGCTTCAGGTTGACCAGGACGGGTGTGGTTTCGCTCAGCGCGTTCAGCCGGTTCAGGTCGACCTTGTGACCCAGCCGCCCGGCAATGGCCGTCAGGTGAATCACCGCGTTGGTGGACCCGCCGATCGCCAGCAGGACACGCAGCGCATTTTCGACCGATTTCTCCGTGATGATCTCGCTCGGCCTGATCGGCTTGCCGATGAGATCGAAGGCGACACGTCCCGTTTCTTCCGCGATGCGCAGACGGTCCGCGTCCACCGCCGGGCACGCGGCGCTGTTCGCCGGCATCATGCCGAGCGTTTCCGCGATGATCGCCATGGTGCTGGCCGTGCCCATCACGGCACACGTTCCGGCCGTGGACGCGAGGCGGCGCTCGACGACCTCGATCTCCTGAGCATCGATTTCCCTCGCCCTGAACCTCGCCCAGAAGCGTCGGCAATCGGTGCAGGCGCCGAGCCGTTCGCCGCGATGCCTGCTCGTCGACATCGGCCCTGCGACGAGCTGGATCGCCGGAATGTCCGCCGACGCCGCGCCCATCAACTGAGCCGGAACCGTCTTGTCGCAGCCGCCGAGCAGCACGACCGAATCCATCGGCTGCGCGCGCGTCATTTCCTCGACGTCCATCGACATCAAATTGCGGAACTTCAGGCTGGTGGGTGTCAGGAAGGTCTCGCCGAGCGAGATGGTCGGAAACTCGATCGGCAAGCCGCCCGCGGCCAATACGCCGCGCTTGACCGCGTCGATCAACTCGGGGAAATGGCGGTGGCAGTTGTTGAACCCGCTCGCCGAATGCGCGATTCCGACGATCGGACGATCGAGCATCTCCCGGCTGTAGCCCATCGAGCTGGCGAACGAGCGGCGCAGGTACACGCTGAATTCGCGATCCCCATAGTTCGTCAGCCCTTTCGCGAATCCGACCGGCCTCTCGACCGGCTTCTTGCCGCTTTCATCGACCATGATGTGCTCACCGGAGACGAAGCCTGATGTGCTTCGGATTCCGGTAGTTTCGCACGCTGGTCGGGGCCTTCGCGTCAGGAAATGCAGGCGGGTTGTGCCGTCGTCAGCCCCCGGCCTGCGGGCTGGCGCGACAGCGAGCGCTTCGGCTATCGGTCGAGCGCAAACTGACCGAAGAAGCGCACGATCTCGCGGGTCGCGTGAGGACCGCGAGCATCGGTATGAGTGCCTCCCGGGTGGCCGCCCGACCACGCGTGACCCAGCCCGTGCACGAGCCACTGCTCGGCGCCCGGAACGCCTTCGGGATCGCGATAGACGTGACGCGTATAGGCGTGGCCGTTCTCGGCACCATCGACGTGTGTCGACGCAGCGGGCTGCATGTCGCCGGGTTCACCAAGCAGCAGCCGTCTCATTGCGACGATCTGGTCGCTGTTGCGCGGATGCACGGTGTCGTCGGCATCGCCGTGAAAGACGATCAGCGGCACGACGCGCGGCGCGGTGCCATCGGACGGCGTCTCCGGCAGACGCACCTTGCCCATGCCATCGTTCATCGCGCAGAGTGCCGAAAGCGGCTCGTCGGCGACGCCGTAGGGCACGCCCGAATGGATCGCGGCGGCAGCAAAGAGGTCCGGATGCGTGACCACGAGATTCACCGCCATCGCGCCGCCAGCAGACATCCCCGCGACGTAGACGCGAGCTTCGTCGACGCTGCAGGTTGCCATGACCTCGCGCGTCAGTGCGGCGATCGCCGCCGTTTCGCCCGAATCGCGCATCTGGTCGGCCGGTCGAAACCAGTTCCAGCACCTCAGCGGATTGGCGCCCTCCGACTGCTCGGGATAGACAACGATAAAGCCCTCCGCTTCGGCGACGGCATTCATTTCCGTGCCTGCCGCGAAGTCGTCGGGGTCTTGTTGGGCGCCGTGGAGCATGACGATCAACGGAAGCCGCTGGCCGTGGTAGCCGCCGGGAACATAGAGCTTGAAGCGATGCGTATCGCCGGCGTGCTCGAAGCGGCCGCTCGACCATTGCGGAGCGTCGGCGTCCTGCACAAGCGGCGCGGGCGGCATGACAGCGGGCGCAATCGTGCGGACCTGGCGGTTCGACGCATCGTCGCGGGCGAAAGCGGGCACATCGGTCACGGGTTGCGGCGGCGCTTGCGGCGCGGGGTTCGCCACCGTCGTCTGCGGGTCGACGAAGCACTGCGCGACGAGCCCCGCGGGTGCGCTTACGAAAAGCGACCAGAACGCTTCGTGCGCCGAGCCGAGCGGATCGAAGAGGTTCATTGGTTTTCCTTGAGGGTGTCGAGCGCATTAAAAAGCCCGCCTGAAGCGGGCTTCGAAAGCAGCAGTGATACGTATCGCGGGACGATCAGAATCAATGCTTCGAGCCGGCTTGGGCAGCGTCGGCGGTCGCATCGACGGCGGTCTGGGCGACTGCCTCGTTCGCTTCGACGACAGCACCGGCCGACTCGCTCGCGGCATCCTTCGATGCCGTGGCGAAATTCGACAGAAGCGCGAACGGTCCCTTCGGCGCCGCTTCGAACACACCCTTCATACGGAAACCGTATTGCTCGAACTGGCCGCGCGCTTCATTCAGGATATCGGCTTCCGTTGCACGGACGATCGACAAGAAATGGCGGGTATAGGCGGCTGCTTTCTCCGGGATTTCGGCGATCAGCGTCTTTTGCGACTTCAGAATATCGCCTGCTTTCGCGCCCGAACCGGCTTTCAGGACGGAACTGCTTTCTTCAAACACCGTCTTGACGGTTTGCACGTTCAACTCGGCGAGTTGCTGAAGACCAGTCGCATAACGCTTTGTCACGCTGACCAGAACCTGCATATTCGCTGCAATCGGAGATGCTTGCTGGGAAGAAAAAGAGAACATTGACCGCTCCTGGAAAAAGGTTCGCCATGGCCCGGAGAATCCGGGTCACTACCGAAATTTGCTGCGTTGCAACAATGTCACCATCATACGGCAGTCTCGGCAGGCGTCAAGCACACTTTTTCACAGTTGTGGTTTGCTGAGGGTCGTCCGGGGATGTGCGCAGGTCCACGGCGGGCTGACCGGAACCGTGCACCAAATATAAGCGCGGCAGCTGTGGAAGCCGGCGGACGGCCGGCTCCCAGCAAGGCCCGACGGTCATTTCGGCGGCAGAAGTTTCTTGTACGCCTCCATGCTTTCCTCGGCGCGATGGGTCATCGCAGCCATCGCCGCCGTCTGCGATTTCTGTGCTATTTCAGCCAGTTCGCGCATGTTGTCGAACGCCTTCTGCAACGACTGTTGAACGAATTCACCCTGCTTCGCGAACACTTCCGCAGGATTTGCGCCCTGAATTTGCTGCGCTGCAGCCTGAATGGCCCGCGCGTTCTCGTTCAGGAGTTCGGTCTGCTTTCGGACCAGTGCCTGCATGCCTTCATAGGCGAGCCGGTTCGCTTCGGCAAGCGCTTCCAGATCCTTGCGCCTCGACTCGGCAATCGCAGTCGAATCGACACCCGGAAGATTGAACTGCGCCAACATCTTCGTGAAATCGGTAAGCGGATTAAATGGCGTTGTCATGTTGAAGTCTCCTCGGGCGGTCGATTAAGCGATCAAATGAATTGGAGCGATCCTGCCGTTGTTTCGCTCCTCACGCAGTATGGGGCAGCAGAAAATAATCCTTTAAAAAAGCGCATTTGCCGGATTTGAATTCACTCCGCGCGGTTAAATAATCCGCGTCGGGAACTTAGGCGCGCAAAATACGGGCCCGATCGCGGTGGTCATTGGATAAAACGCGGCCCCGCGCTCTGTTTGCGTCAGTCGCTGCGCTTGGCGCGCCTTGAATCCCGGCGACGAGCGCGCAACCAGACGCTACGGCCGAAATGCGGATTTTCCGCCGCCCGGCTCCGCGTATTCGACCGGCAGCACACCGCGAGCGACCGCTTTCACCAGCGCCTCGTGGTCCGCTTCGGTCTGGTCTGCATAGGCGCGGGCGAAGCGGCACAGCGACTTGTCCAGCTTGTCCGACGAACCCACATAGCCCGCGATCATCGAAGCGCCGCTCGTGCGCGCGTGCCCCTTCGCCAGCAAATGGCCGACGATCCCGGCGTAATCGGTGAGCGCCGCCGCGTCGAGCGCGTCGAGTGGAATCGTGCCCTTCATGTTGCGAAACTGCCTGACGTAATACTGCAACCCGTCGATGGTCGTCCAGCCGAGCAGCGGGTCGCTGACCGTTTGCAGGGCCTGCTGATACTCGACGACGCGTTGCCCCTGATGCGCGTGCCACGCCGAGTCGCCGTGAACGAAGCGCGCCAGCACGGAGCGCCGCGCCTGCTTGAGTTGCAGGAACACGACATCATCGGCGCTGCTGCCTTCGAGCAACGCGACGTAGGCACGCAAGCCCACGCTGCCCACGCCGACCACCTTATGCGCGATGTCGACCAGCGTGTAGCCGCCGAGCACGCGGCGCCAGTGCGACGCCAGCGTGCCGAGATACTCGTCGAGCGCGACGGCAACGCGCTCCGCTTCTGCTTCGGGCACGCGGGTGATCAACGGAGGTTCGTCCACGATACAGCGCCGTCCGTCGCGCTCGGTGGTGAAGCGCGGCACGGCGCGATCGCTGGTCCGGTTGCGCGCGCGCTTTGCCGCGCGCACGATCTCGCCTCTGAGCGCGCTATCCGTCGCCGTCTCGTGCAGCCGGTCGACGTCGATCCGCTGATAGGAGCGCGACAGCAGCGGCTCATTGGCGAGGAAGCGCACTTCGTCCCGGTAAGCGGCGACACACGACGCGACCGAGGCGTGGCATTGCGTTTCGGTGGCGCCCGTGTGCCGGCCGGCCACCCAGATGCTGGCGACGAGCCGGCGCAGGTCCCACTCCCACGCGCCGGGATGCGACTCGTCGAAGTCGTTCAGGTCGATGACGAGGTCGCGTTCCGGGGAAGCGTAGAAGCCGAAGTTACCCAGGTGGGCATCGCCGCAGATGACCGGCGTGATGCCGGTCGCCGGCAGATGAGCGACGTCCTCGGCCATCACGACGGCCGTGCCGCGCAGGAAACCGTAGGGCGACGCCACCATGCGGCCGACCCGGATCGGGATCAGCCACTCCAGCCTGCCCTCATGCGAATGCATGATCTGCTCGACCGGGTCGGGCCGGTTCGACGGCGCTTTCCAGTCGCCGAGCGAACTGCGGTGAACGCGTTCGCGCAAGCTACGGCCGAGTTCGAACCGCTCGGCGCGCGACATCGGCCGGCGGCGCAACGAGCGGTAGCTGTCGCTGTCCGCGTCCGCCAGGACGATGTGCCCCGCGGGTCGCGGGTTGCTCGTCAGGCCCTCTGCGTCCGCGCTCGAATGCGCCGGTGGCTCGGCGGGCTCGCCTGTTCGCGCCTTGTTCATAGTCGTCCGTTTCAGGAGGCAAAGCGTGAGCGTACCGGAATCAGTACGATGCGGCCGCAAGCAATTGGCGCTCCCGGCCGGCGCTGCCCAGTCCGCCGGTCTCATGCTGTGGCACAGACCCCGTCGGCTTGACCTCGGGGGTGAGCTGGATCGGCATGTTCGAGGGCGGCAAGCGACATGATGCACTCCTTCGAGGCGTCGTCGAAACTGATTTCTCCCGCGAGGAGTGAGCGAGGGGCGCGGGGTTGAGGGTGAGGGTTACACCGTTTGATGCGCTTGGGCTCCCATGGAACTTGTATTCATGTCGGTTTATTTGCTCTGCCCCTGTCCGGGGCGGGACTCACTTTCTTTGCTGCTGCAAAGAAAGTAAGCAAAGAAAGCAGCTTCACACCGCCAATCCTTGCCAGTCGACACTAGGCCGTTCGTTCGGAGTGGTCCAACCGGGGGAGTGTCGTTAGCGGGGTTTCCTCGTTGTTGGCATGTAGAAGAGGTACGGGCCTCGCACCGCTATACGTAGTGGACCAGCAGTCATTCATCCAGCCTCGCGCTACGCGCTCACCCGTCAGGCAAGACGAAAAATTATCGCTACGTTCGCGCTTCCATGCTTCAATTCACCACCACTTGCACACCTGTCGTCGGGCACGAAGTGCCAAGACGGATGTATGACTGCTGATCCACTCCCTGCAGCGGTGCGACGAGCGCGCCTCTTCTACATGCCAACAACGAGGAAACCCCGCTAACGACACTCCCCCGGTTGGACCACTCCGACATAACGGTCTGGCGGCGACTGGCAAGCATTGGCGGTGGAAAGCTGCTTTCTTTGCTTACTTTCTTTGCAGCAGCAAAGAAAGTGAGTCCCGCCCCGGACAGGGGCAGAGCAAATAA
>NZ_FCON02000032.1 GCF_001544535.1 Caballeronia choica
TCTAGTCGCGTACCACCATCTCATGCGCAGCGGTCACGTTCAGCCGGAATGAGCGGTCACGATCACCGGAATACGCAATGGAGCAGGCGTTAAGAGATTGCACGGACTTTCAGTTACGAAATTCCCGTGGTCGCTACACGCAGTGACCCCTCAATTGAAGGGGCACTTTGCTAGAGGCCATCGATGAGAGGAAGACGGGGTATTACGGCAGCCGACGTAGTGCGGGCTTGCGTGTCGCTGCGAAAGCAGCGCCGGCGAATCGGTCCCAAAAATGTGAGGCTTGAGCTTGGAAAAGGGAGCTATGAAACAATCGTGCGGCATTTGCGCATGCTGGCATTTCGGGACTGCAGCGACCGACAGTCTTGATATTGCTTAGGAACTAAGGTGGTGGGAGGAGCACTACGTGTCTCGTTTTGCATCTCTGAATCTACCTATGAGTGATTGAGGCCCGTGCGAACGGGCCTTTTCGTGGGTTTGCGCGCGTACTATCAGAATCGCCGCCTCTGCCGGACCTTTGCCCGCCAAAAACATGCGGGCGGCCCGCAAGCGCCTCTTGGTCGCCTCGTCCACCACTTTCTTTGCCACGGCATGCATCACCAATCAATCTCCCAGAGATACGACGCACCAGCATCGCATCGGTTGTCATCTTTTATGGAATTCTCAATAGTGGTCGCAAATGGGGCGTATGCATAGAGCTCGGCGCCGCTAGCAACATACTGCGTGTGCGAAATCGTGCCGGACCCTACTCACGACGCTTCGCGCCAGCGCCGCAACTGCTCGGCCTGTAGCTTGTCGCGCGCACGCCGCCCAATGTGCAGCATGCAACATGAGGATGCTGGCAGCGCTGGCGAACGCCGGTCGGTAATCGGGCTGTCAGATTCTCTGCGGCAGGTTGATGCCGCTCTGCATCGGGTGTAAGGTGGCGCGGTGTGAGCACGATTGCATGATTTTTTTGAGCTGCTCATGTCGGTCACTCGCTATGATGAGACAGCGGAGAGCGCCAAACACTAGGAACCGCAGTAGTGGCTGGGAGGGTGATATCCGTATGGCAGACAAGGCAAAGGCGCGCTACTTGATTTCGTCCGAGACCGCGCAGGAAAAAGCCGAACTTTTGCAGAAACTGGCCGGCGGCAAGAACGCGTTGCGCATCAATCAAGCGCTTGAAACCGTGGCGTTAGGATGCGGATTCGACGAGTGGCGCGAGTTGGTCGCTATTACCGCGAAGCTGGAGGCAGGCGAGGCGTATTCCCTCGGCGTCTCTGCGCTCATGCTGGCCGATGACCAGCACGTTGACGCGGAGACACTATTAGCTCGCCGCGCGCTTCAGCTAGAAGCCGTTCGAGGTGTCATCACATGTTCCTATGCCCGAGCGCGAGAGCTCGCGATGCAATGGGCGCTCTCCGGCACGTCGCATGGTCCCGAAACATCTACCACAGGAGCCATTCGCGCAGACTACAGAGAGGGCGACGACAAAACAGCAACTCAAGCAGACTACCGGGAGGGTGACGACAAAACAGGCCGCTCGGTCGTCGGTGACGACTCAGAACCGACGCTTGAGGACGTGCTTAACGATGCGTTGTTTGCGGCCACACAGGAGTCCGGTCCTGACGAACCTCCGTACGCGCCGCCTTCTACGCCCCCTGCACCAGTCGCGGTGAGCTACAAGAAGCGTCGCTTACCAGCCGATGAGAGGTAGGTTGTTGGCTGTGGTGGACGAATCGCCGCCGTGTTGGCCACTAAAAGCCAGCATGAGCTCTCGACAGTGGCGATGCGGCGAGCTTCACATACGAAGTTGCGGTCAATATTCAGGGTACCGCCACGGATTTCAAACGAGACCGTCGACGTGCTCGCCGTCGAACATTAGTCGGTATTCGAGTGTCAGGCTAACCGAGCACAGTGAGGCAGCTTAAGATGTTGCGAGATTCAGGTCATGTTCCTCTAACTTGGTTCTTGGTTTGCAGCGCATCGAGAACTCCACGGGCGCTCCCCCCTCAAGTTTCCGTCGGTCAGGCCGTTACAGTATTGAGTAAACGAAGCGACCGAGAGCAGCAAATGGAATACAGCCCCGAAGTCGGACGCGCAATTGGGGTGGGATTTGGTGCGCAGACTGCTGCTACGAATTCGATGTTCGAAAAAATAAGAAATGCTAGACGAGAGTTTATCCAAAGGCCTTGCGACCCGATTCTTCAATGAGCATGCCGAGTATTGTTTCGCTTTAGACCGCAACCGACTGCGATGCGAGGCCGATGCTCGTAAATTTGCGCATCATCCTGACAAGTGGAGGCAGTGGCTTCGGAGCATCGACGGCTCACTGGGCAAGACGCTTCTGTCGAAGGTTGAAAATGGCGGCAAGCGCAAGTTCTTGACTGTCTTCCACTATCTTGGCGCCCCCGATAGCAATCCGGTAACTGAATGGGACGAGCCAATCATCCCGATTATGTTTCGGTCGTACACTTACCCTGCAGCGCAAGTGGCTCATAGATTTCCCGACAGATGCTACGTAAGCAAGCATGCATTCGCTCGGCTGATACAGCGGCTTGGCGTGAGCGAGGGCTCGAAGCAGGGTACGTACGACTTCTACACTCTTAACGAAGAGCTTGTTCCATTGGTGACGTGGTCAACGGTCTGGATGATGTGCTTGATGGACGTCGTTCATCTTGCTCAACTTCCGAAAGAACTCCTCGCTTTTCCTATTCCATCTTCCAACGGAATGTTTTTCGCCACGTTGAACATGTCGAGGCCGATGCTGAACATTCGAACCTGGGTCCATGACCGGCAGTTATCGGCACGTCAGCGCTCGCTTAAGTCCAAGCTTCAGCAATCGCTGGATGAGTCAGAAGCGAATCTGATTTCGTGCATAGCGGACGACATGCGGCCGCCCGGTTGTGGTTTTGCGGTGAAAGCCGTTTGCAGTCGTCTAGCCAGCTTCTCGAACGAGTTGCTTGATGCGGCCTTTGAACATCTGAGTGACTCTCCGGAGAAGGCAGACTTGCAAGTGCTTGTCCGCAAAACGGTTGAGGCATTCAAGCTTTCCCCGGGCACGCTTGCCGCTTATCAATCGCTTAGTCGTGAGGCGTTTCTGGCAGCGTTTCGCCGACCAGATGGCGAGCAGCATCTCATCATGCTGCTCGAAAAGGCTGTTCAGAAGGACCCGAACCTCGCGGAAGCCTTCGGGTCCGATTGAGAGAGCCTTGCCGCGGGGGACTCTCGCGGGGCGGTGGCCGAGTGCCGTGATAGATGCGAATTAGCCCGAGCGAAGCGGGCTTCTTGGGTTCCTAGAACTGAAATTACGCGGCAGCGGAGGTCTTTGTTTACGGCTAGTCCTCAAACGGGTTGCCGGTGTCTTTCACTTCGGTATTGAGGTTGTATTCCGCACGCACGGCTTTCAGCACGCCCTCGATGTCGCGCTCGAAGCCGACCGCGTTGCCGAAGTTGGTCATGTTCCAGTTGCAACCTGTCTTATCAGGCTCCTGCAATCGCGGCCGCGGCACACGAATCTTCACGCCATCCTCGACGACTTCCTGCCGTCGATGGATTCGCCGGTTGACCTCCTGCTGTAGCTGCGAGGCATTGAGCGTCTTGCGTATCACCGGAGTCTCCTTCAGTTTGCTCAAGCCAGTCTAGCTCAAGTGAGGCGTTCTGAGACACGTCGCCCTGGTTCGTTCGGGGTACGCGCGGAAACTGAGTCGGTGTGGATAATGCACGGAATTTGGCGAAGTCGGTAACGGTAGAGTGATAGTGCGCGGTCTGCGTTGGTAGTGTGTCGACGTCGAATAGTTGATGAAAAATGTGGTCAAATAGATGATGAAAATTTCATTACCTGTTTGACCATCCACCTGGTTCACCGATTTGGCTTTGCTTTATGCAGTAAAGCGCCCCAGCCACTTCGGCGTCGGTGGGCTCCCTTTTTCACGCGGGGGAGTTAGACGGAATTCACACCCTGCTTTTTTTGGCAGCCTACCCCTTATAGGCACTGAACTTTCTGTGCCTTCAGCTGCCGTTGCGTGTCAGTTGCGCTCGTGCTCTACTGCCACCGCTTTCAAAGACCAGCACCCACTCCACCGCCCCGGCCGGATACTCCTCCGGCCATGCCTCTACCAGCAATCCCACTGCGTCCCGCATCCGCGACTCTGCCTTTTCGCCGTCCAGCCCTCCTTTGCGCCATCTGTCCCGATTGTTTCCACGATGCTCTGCGCGCAGGCCATCCTGTCGATTGCACGTCACAGGCGTTCGCGCATCTGGTCGCGCAGGCCAAGTTCGCGCGTGACGACCTCGACGTTCGCGGCGTCTGATAGCAGAAGGTTGAGTAGTTGCCGCTGGCGTCGCGCCCGGGCTAAGCCGGGCAGCCGCTGGGCGTTATCGTCGTGAGGTAGCGAGTCCATCCGCTGTGTAGCCGACCGCTTTATCCGGCTGAACGAAGGAGAGATGGCGACTATCTGTCTTTGGGCGGCTCTTGCCCGTCTGCAGGCAGGTCATCGCGCGACCAATATTCCTCCGTCTGACCCGCGAGAAAGGTCTTAGCCGCTGCTTGCTGCTTCAGCTTGTATTCAAGTACATCGGACTCTTTAAGCATTCCATCCGTCGCGGCCAGGATTTCATCTTGAACGAGCTTTGCAACATGCGCGCGGGCTACTGTTAGCAGTCGCGCGGCCTCTCCAAACGTGATGAATTGTTCCGGCATGGTGGCCAGCTCCGGAGTGAAGAAGTGGTTCGACGAACCTGCCACACAGTGTAGCCCCGCCGCGACATGACGTTTCGACTGCAGCAATGAGACGCCTCAACGCCCGCCGCGTCTGCGAATCCGAACAGGCACCCACCCATCCGTCGCGTTTCGCGTCGGCCCCGCGCACCGGAACTGCTCCGACCTCGAGCCCTGCCGCCACAGGCACAAGCCCACATTCTTACTCAACAACTAACGTTCCGTGTTAGTTGTCGCAGAAAAAAGCACCCGAAAAAGTGCGGTCGGGGCATGGCGCCGCAAGGCTTTGCTTCTTGCTCTCAAGTATCCTCTGCAGATTTGCAACCAGACAAAGAGACATGTCTCACGTTTTCGAGCCCACGACGTGGGGGCTAATGTTCACGCGTTCGCGTAAATGGCGCCTGAGCCTCGATAGTGACACCCAAGAGATTCACCTTTTGCTCGAAGGTGAGCGTTACCGGGTGCATCTCGGGAGCAGTGACGAGCCCGTCCTTGTCCATCCTGGGATTCTCTGGTCGGCGCTTACTCTCCGGATGGATGGGCTGGCTCCGACCCGCGTTGACGGTCTGCCCGCTGGACAGGTGCGCGTGCTTCAGAAGGCGATTGTTGATGGGAAGGCGGCCGCCCAGCGAGTAGCCCGTCAGAAGGAATTCAACGCGGTGTACGCGCAGATAAGCGCCTGGGTGTCCGGGCTGATACGCGGTGGCGACAGCATGCGGGCCCGGACGGGCTGGGTGCCTATGGAAGACCAACTGGAGATGCTGAAGTCGCGCCCCAAGGTCGCACTCAGTACCGACGCGTTGCTAAGTCATGTGCGTGACCCGGCGAATCGCGCTTCCCTTCCGGGCGACCCGAGGACGCTCAAGAGCATTCTGAAGTTTGACGACGACCAGTGGCTGTCTTTTTGCCGGATTTGTAACGTCGGTGGCCTGGATGACGAAAAGAACTGGCCGCGTGAGCTCTTTGACCACATCGAAAGCAAGCCCCTGACGCCAGACCAGATTCGCGCGGTTATGTGCTTCGAGAACAGGATGCTGGTTGTGGCGTCCGCGGGCTCCGGCAAGACCTCCACCATGGTGGCAAAAGCCGTGTACGCCGTGCACCGCGAGATAGTGACCCCCGACCGGATATTGCTTCTTGCGTTTAACGCGAAAGCTGCCGAGGAGCTGGGTGCTCGAAGCGAGACCGCGTTCAAGCGTGTTGGCCGGCCCGACGTCACTGTGGAGGCCAAGACTTTCCATAGTCTCGGACTGAGCATTATTGGCAAGGCAACGGGGCGAAAGCCAACCGTGCCGGACTGGGCGGTTGACGCCGCCGCTGGCATGCGCAAGCTTGTAGCGCTGGTCGACGGCCTGAAGGACCGCTCGACCGAGTTCAGGACAAGATGGGACCTTTTCCGCGTGGTGTTCGGCCGCGACCTGCCAAAGCCTGGCGCCGCATCAGCCGCTGACGGCTGGAACAAGGACGGCGTCGGCTACGTGCGGACGATTCGGGGCGAGCGCGTGCGAAGCCACGAGGAACGCCTGATTTGCGATTGGCTGTTCTACAACGGCGTCAATTACGAATATGAGCGTCGATATGAATTTGACACGGCGACCGCCGAGCACCGTCAATACGTTCCGGACTTCTACTACCCGGACATCGACGTCTACCACGAGCATCTGGCGCTCAATGCCGCCGGCCAGCCGCCGGCTGAGTTTGCCGGATACCTCGACGGTGTCGCCTGGAAGCGCGCCGAGCACGAACGGCGCGGCACAAGGCTGATAGAAACTACGTCACACCAGTTGCGAACGCGCTCGCTGGACGACGTTTTGGGGAAGCAGTTGACCGCGCTCGGCATCGCCCTTGACCCCAATCCCGACAGGCCGATACCGGACGGCGGGTTCCCGCCCATGGAGAGCGAGAAGCTCGTCGCGTTGGTTCGCATCTTTATGACTCACGCGAAGAGCAACTGCCTGAGCATTGATGCCTTGTTGCGCCGGCTGAATAGCGAGGGGGGCGACAGGTTCATCCACCGGCACAAGATGTTCCTTGAAATCGCCGCGCCGGTGCTTCGCGCCTGGGATGATGCGCTTGCTGCCGAGGATGGCATTGACTTCGAAGACATGCTGAACCAGGCAGCGGCTCACCTCGAAGCTGGTCGCTATGAATCACCGTATCACCTGTTGATGGCCGATGAATTCCAGGATGCATCCCGTGTTCGCGCGCGTCTGTGCCGCGCCTTGGTCAACCGTCGGGGGCGCTTCTTCTTTGCTGTCGGTGACGACTGGCAATCGATAAACCGGTTCGCCGGCTCAGATATCTCGGTCATGACCGGCTTTGCCGGCTGGTTCGGCTATTCGGAAGTGCTTAAGCTTGAGCAGACGTTCCGCTGCCCTCAGGAGCTTTGCGATATATCGAGCGGATTCATCGGGAAGAACCCAAACCAGATGAAGAAGAAGGTTCGCTCGGAGACGCCCGCGTTCGGGCCGGTCCTCAGGGCATTTCAGGTCGACAGCCGCGGTGAAATCAAGGACGCAATTGACGCGTATCTCGCGCAGCTTCACCGGGAGATGGTGGAAGGGGCCGTGCCTCTGGGCAAAGACGGGAAAGTGACGGTTTTCGTCCTTGGCCGGTACAACGCAGACAACTATTACGTACCGGACAACTGGCGTGGGCGATATGGTCGGTTTATCACGTTGTCTTTCACGAGCATGCATCGCTCGAAAGGAGCGGAGGCGGATTACGTCGTTTTGCCGGCCATGCTCACCCGCGCGTTCCCAAGCACAAGAGTGGATGACCCCGTTCTGGACATGGCGATGCCTACTGGTGACAAGTATCCGCTGAGCGAAGAACGACGATTGTTCTACGTCGCCCTAACCCGCGCGCGTCGAGGCGTAACGATGTTCACGGTGAAGGGGGAGTCGTCTTCCTTCCTGGATGAACTGGTCCGGGACAAGGCGGTGAAGGTGGAAGCGACCGGCGGCGACCTGGTTGAAGAAGAGCGTTGTCCCGCATGCGGAACCGGCGTAATCGTTTCACGCGAAGGCCGCTACGGCTTGTTCGAGGCATGTTCTGCCTACCCTCGGTGCGAGTACAAACCGCGCCGGGCAGCCAAGACCGCGCGAACACGTCAGTCAGCCATATGAGCAACGTCATATTCATGCCATGGATTGGCGCAAAGTACGAGGCCGAGGGATTTCGCGGTCTGCGAATACTTATCGTTGCCGAATCCCACTATGGAAGCAAACGAAGCGAACGGCCCACGGCAACACCGGAGCTCGTGAAGGCGCTCGGTCAACGGCTCAAGCATCCAGATGCGACTGCACGTCTGCGGAAACATCCGCACTTTGCGCGGATAGTCACAGCGGTTAGCGGTGCGGCAAGGGCGTCGATGCTCACAACGCAGGAACGGGCGGATTTTTGGGAACGGGTCTGCTACTACAACTTCCTTCAGGAATTCATGTCTGCTCCGCGCGTGCTCCCGCCGGCGAAATCCTGGACGCTGGCAAGGACGCCTTCCTGGAAGTTCTTGCTGCCGTGCAGCCGGATGTTGTTATCGCTTTCAGCAAGCGACTTGGCGCCCTGCTAAGACCCCTTTGCTGCGAGGTGCCGTTGGCGACGGTGCATCACCCCTCTACCGGCTTCGCTTACGCGAGGTGGCAGCCAGTTATTGCAACGACCTTGGATGATGCATATGCCCGCCGCCGTTCGTTGGGCGTTGGCGCTTGCGACTCAGGCCAAAGCCCGCAGTACGTGGCATGGCGAAGGGCATCGCGAAAGGCAAGGGCTGCCCACGGGCCCCACCTGCCACCAGACGTGCTTGCCGACGTTCACGCTCGGTGGGTCGTTGAGATGGCAGTAGCAAAGGCGGCGGCGAGGTAACCTACGAAGGGCTTTGTCCTTGATGGAGTTACCTGATTAGCATAGGGGTGTGTCGGCGGGATGCCTTTTCGATTAGCGCCACCGGTGAAAGAAGAATCAACCCCTCCACCGCCCCGGCGGGATAATCTTCCAGCCCGCCTTGCCAGCAACTCGACCGCTTCCCGCATGTGCACCCGAAGCGCTGCTTCTTTGTCGCTCGTGCCCGCGCTTCTCACCCCGATTGTTTCCAAAACTGATTGCGCTCAAGCGGCCCGGTCCATTGCTCGACGCAATCCGCCGTGTTTCCGCTAGGCCCATACGCCGGAACTGCCAAGGCCTCCAAACCCCTGCAGCTATAGCAAACTCAATTGAACCTGTTCCCCTCGAAGGCTGGCTCAGATACGCTTCGGGTTTTAGCCCAACGTCCATCGCTCAACGCACTTTATTCATGGCAACAACGAAGCTCCCACCCGGTAATCAGTTCGATTTCTACGTTCCATGCAAACCTGCTGCAAAGAAATTCTCAAAGCCGGCCGGAGTCAAGCCCTCGGCCTTCGTTGGGAGCAATTTCAAGGCGGCCGCTGCAGTGCCCTTTGGCAGCAAAGGCATTCTTCCCGGCACAGTTTCTATCTCCAACACCGAGTTCGCGGCGGCCATTCTCGAATGTGGCTACGGCCGGCGAGCGGATTGGAAGGCGCACCTTGCACTTAATCCGCGCGAACGTGCCGACTTGAGGTCCTATTTGAAAGCGCGTTTGGCTCTGGTTCTTGCATGTTTCCACATGGACGGAAAGTGCCGACTTCCTCGACCGTTTTACAAACGAGTCGAACAATCAGAAAAGGTAGCCTTGTCGTTCATATTGGGCAGCATGGGTGCATACCTCGCCGCGCGTAAATGGCTCAAGGCGGGCGATGACCCAATGAAGTTGTGTTTGCATGTCGGCATTTACGCGAAGGTCAGCCTCAAGCCGGAGCGTCTGGTGTCGTTTGCATCTACCTCGAAAAAGTCTCCGGATTTCCTTGTCGAGGCAGATTCGGGCGACTGGCACGTCTTCGAAAGCAAAGGAGGTGTTGCGTCGGAAAGGTGGGCGAGGATATGCGAAGGTCTGAAACAGCTGGAAGGTCTTCCGGCTATCGGTTGGGCCGGCTCCCCGACAATGCCCGTCAAAACGGCGGTTTGCGTGCACACCAGCGTCGACATCGGCAAGCCGTTGGCGTTTATGGCCGTGGACCCTCCGTCTGACGTTCAGGCAGGAGACGAGGGCTTTGTCCTCATAAAAAGCGCTGCTCGTGTTCTTCAAATCATCGAAGCCATCGAGCAATTCAAAGCGCTTAGAGCGGATGCGGGCGTCCAAATTCCGGAACAGGAAGGCTGGACCGTCGCGCCGACTTCGGTTTCGATGGATATGAAAATTGGAATTCCCAATCGGTATCTGCGAGCAGAAGGGTCACTTCTCCGTGCAGTGGCAGTGTTCTTGGCCGTGCGTGAGTTTTTGGAAAGGGAGCGTCCGGCCAGCAAGTGCGAGACATTCTCGGACCGTATGCGCCGGTCCGTTCGCTTGAAACTAAGAGCGAGTTCAAATGGCGAAGATGCGCTCGTTGTTCCGCCTGCTTGGCTGAACCGCAAGCTCAAGAGACTGCCACGCCATAGAGACGAAGGCCTTTTTCTTTCGGAGTGTGCTCGGGTCCTTCGATTCGAGAGGCTGTTGAAGTTCGTCGAAGTCGTTGATACCGAGCGCGTGAGGATTACGATTGCGGAAGGCCCTGACACGCTTCTTACTTCAGCGGGTCTTGTCCTCCTGGGAAATTCTGCGGGGGCTTCCACGATTGAGAATGTTCAGGACGCTACCTCACGCGGCTAATTGCCATATCTCGACGGCACATGGAGAGACTGCTCCTCAGGTAGCCATCGTTTTATTCATACGTGGCAGCTTGCTAACAGAGGTGACGGCCCAGCAGCGGCCCTCGCAGAATGGACCGTGGTTACGCGAGCCTCACTTATATCCCTCGCACCTAGGCCTTGACCGATACTATTTACGCGCTATGCGCTACATCACAGTTGCCTCATTCCTGCCAAACTACCGGGTTATTCGTCTTATAAACAACGTCACTGCGTTCTCGAACCCCAACGATGTTGAATGAGGCGGCCCAGGTCCTTTGAGCCAATGCTAGGGGCTGGCGCGGTTCCCGACGCAGATTTGCGGGAACGTCTTACAATTGGCCGGCCCTCTGTCCCGTGAACGCGCACGCCAAATGACAATCTCCGAAACCCTTGCGAAGCAACTCCAGGCGCATAACTCTGGCCCATTCCTGTTTGCCGGTTCCGGTCTGTCTCGGAGGTACTTAGGTCTCGACGACTGGGCGGGACTGTTGCGTCGTTTCTGCAGTCATATCAAGGCATACGAGTACTACCTGTCTTCAGCGAACGGCGACCTCCCGAAGGTCGCCGCAGCCATGGCAGAAGATTTCCACGAAGTCTGGTGGAGTCACGCCGACTACGCCGCGTCTCGAGAAAAGCACTCGAAGAAAATCACCGAGCGTACCGGGCCGCTCCGCGTTGAGATTTGCGATTATTTAAAGAGTGTGGGGCTCACCGACCTGAGCCAGAGCCAATATAGTGAAGAAATTGCCGCGCTGAGCAGGTTGAATGTCGACGGCATCATTACCACTAACTGGGATACGTTCCTGCAGTCGCTGTTTCCTGACTACCGGGTTTACGTGGGCCAGGACGAGCTTCTTTTCTCGAACCCGCAGTCGATTGGAGAAATCTACAAAATTCATGGGTGCGTGAACACCCCCGGAGTCTGGTGCTGACGCAACCTGACTATCAGGGCTTTAACGAGCGAAATGCATATCTTGCGGCCAAGCTGATTACTATTTTTGTCGAGCACCCCGTGATTTTTATGGGTTATTCGCTGAACGATGGGAACATCATTTCTCTATTGCGCGCAATCTGCGCCTGCATTGGCCAAGACAAGCTGCAGCAGCTGAATAACAACCTGATTTTCGTGCAGCGCGCGCGTGATGCTGAGCCGGAGTCCGTCTCCCAGACCATCATCGCCCTAGAAACGGTTCAAATCCCCATCACGCTTGTCAAAGCAAACTCGTTCACCGGAATCTTTGAAGCCATTGAATCGACGAAGCGGAAGATTCCGGCACGGGTGCTCCGATACTGCAAGGAGCAGCTCTACGAGTTGGTGAAAACGACCGAACCGCACGGCAAGTTGGTCGTGGTGGACGTAGACCAGGTTAACGGCCGCCGGGATATTGAATTCGTGGTCGGCGTCGGCGTAGCGGCAGAACGTGAGGAAGAAGAACGTCGTAGGCTTGGCGATGTAGGTTACAGGGGAATTACCCCGCTCGATTTGTTCCATGACCTTGTTTTCAGAGACAAGGGGTACGAGGCACCGAGGGTACTGGCGGAAGCTATGCCGCGCCTATCAAGAGGGCTAACATACCTGCCCGTATTTTTCCTGCTTCGTGCCGTAGGCATCACGTCTGCGGCACAATATGCGGCCTCCGGAATCGACGTTGATAAATACGTCGACTTGCCGCCGAATGCTTTCCAGTTGAAGAGTCTTAAGAAGGGGTTCATGCGCAACTACCGCGACATGACGGTCACAGAGATGATTCAGCGCAACACGCCCGAGATTGTCGCCCAGTATCTGCCGTTCACGAAGTGGACCCTGGACGACTACGGCACGATACACGCGTTCCTTGTGGCTCACGCTGACCGCTTCAGCAACTCGAACTATTCGACAGCATTCCGCAAGTTGGCCTGTCTGTATGACCGCGCTGCTTACGGCTGGGAATAATCACGCTGTGTGACGTAGAAGTGCGGCTGAGGGATGGGTATTTTAGACTTCCGATTTTTCGACCGCGTTCCGTGGTACGATAATCGGAAGCTCACTGCCCGTGGAGGCGCTCTTGTCGCAATCTCTACCTGGCTTTTCCCCGTTACCCAATCACTCTGACTGCCGGGTGGTATCCGGGCCGGCGCTAGTAGCTGCCCGGTTGCTTGAACTACATTCCAGCCTCGACGAGGCGCTGCTTAAGGATGTCAACGAGCACGGTTTTCGAGCTCGCCGGGAAGCGACTGCTTCTCATCCTCCTACGGCTGCTGGCACGTATCACTGGATTGGGTCTGTCTTCGCATTGCGCTCGAACTTGACCTTACGAGATTGGACGAAGCAGGACCTGCGGAACTGCCCGTTTATCGTGTCGCCGGACAAAGCGGTTGCAATCGCTGTAATGACGGGTGATTCAGACACCGGTCTGGTGGCTGGGCGTCCAACAAATCAGGCTCAGAAGGGCGCCGTCATTAGGCAGGCAGTGGCAAACAATCGACAGTCGGAGCTTTTCGATGGGACGCTCGTCTCCGCTGAGCTCGCGCGGTCCGGAGAAGGTACGCAGCTTTGGATTTTGCTATACCACGCGGGAGTTGGCGAAGATGGCAAGGAAGAGCTGCGAGCGGAGCTGTCTTTCCCCTCCCGCTTTGAACGCAAACAGATTGTTGGATGGCGGGAACGGATTGTCCTGAGCGCTATACGGCCCGACGGCGAAACAGACGTTCGCCACGACGTTCCGACTGCCCCAATCGACGTACCTGTCGAGCGCCGCACTGGTACTGCCTAACCCGAGAGCTAGATGTTTTTCAACCCGTCGAGACTGGAATTCGCCCGCACGCGACGCGGCTGGACGAAAGCGCGCCTCGCGAAAGAGCTGGGCCTGCAGGTTCGCTCAATTCAAGGCTATGAGTCCGGGGAGTACGCCCCGGACCTGGAGCGGCTGGCAGTCATCAGTAGCCTGCTCCGATTTCCCGTCGACTTCTTTTCTGGAGACGACCTCCCTTCCATTGCTCCGGACACCGCCAGCTTCCGCTCGATGTCCAAAATGTCAGCAACTTTAAGGTACACGGCGCTGGGCGCGGGCGTAACCGCTTTCCTGCTCAATGACTGGATAGAGGAGCGATTTCGGCTTCCCGAAGCCGACCTTCCGGACTTAAGCGACCTTTCTCCAGAAGACGCTGCCGCAACCTTGCGGCGGATGTGGGGCCTCGGCGAGGCTCCGATTGGGAATCTCGTTCATCTTCTTGAATCGCGCGGTGTGCGCATTTACTCCCTCGCAATCGAAGCGAGGGAGGTGGATGCATTCAGTGTTTGGCACCGCGGGCGCCCGTTTGTTTTCTTGAACACTATCAAATCTGCGGAACACAGCCGGTTTGATGCGGCACACGAGCTGGGTCACCTCGTGCGTGACCGGCACAGCATGCTCCATGGAGAAGCACATAGTCCTGACATGGAACGCGAGGCGAACGCGTTTGCTTCGGCTTTCCTGATGCCAAGGGCAAGTGTGATTGCGCGCAAAGTTGGGCTGCTGACTCTCGACAAACTGATTGAGCTAAAGCGGATATGGGGGGTGTCAGTCGCTGCCTTAGCGTTCAGAATGAATCAACTGGGGATGTTCTCCGAGTGGACATATCGGAATCTCTGCATCCAGATTGCAAAGAACGGGTACCGGACCTCGGAACCCAGTCCTATGCGGCCGGAAGTCTCACAATTGCTTCGCAAGGTATTCGACTCACTTCGCAGTGAAGGCGTTACCCGCGGTGCGATGGCGAATCAGCTGTGCCTTGCGCAGAAAGACATCGACAATCTCACATTCGGTCTTGCGCTGTCGAGTGTCGCGACCGGCGATGGGGGAGACCGGACGATGGCAAAGGCTACGCACACGCCGACCACTGCTCGTCTTCGGATGGTGAGCTAGGCATCATCGGAAAATGATAGACCGTCAGCCCTACCGCATGGATACAAGATGGCCTCTCTGTTTTTTTTCGTATTCGCATGTCGACGAACGGCTTCGCGACCAGTTGGAAATTCACCTCGCTCAGCTAAAGCGGGACGGCCTCATTGAAGCCTGGCACGACCGACGCATTCTCGCGGGCTCGAATCTCGACGACAGCATTAACGAGCAGCTTCAGGCTGCTGATATCGTGCTGCTGCTTGTCAGTCCGGATTTCATCAATTCCGACTACTGCTATTCACGCGAGATGGCGCTCGCGCTGGAGCGTCAGGCACGCAAGGAAGCGCACGTGCTCGCTGTGATTCTTCGCGCGTGCGACTGGACGAGTTCGCCGCTTGGCAAGCTGCTCGCGTTCCCGACCGACGCGCGCGCTGTAACGTCGTGGCCGAATCAGGACGAAGCATTTACAGATGTCGCAAAGGCGATTCGCAAGGTTGTCAATTCGCTGGCGTCCAAGAATGCGGTTGCCGCGACGACCATTCGTCCGGCTCCTGTTGCTAGCGCTGCCGCACCTGCCGGGGCCTCCGCTGTGCCAGCGCCCGAGCCGCTTCCCAGGTCGAGCAACCTGAGATTAAAGAAAGAATTTTCTGACTTGGACCGCGATGTATTCATCAAGGACAGCTTCGATTTCATGGCCCGCTTCTTCGAGGGCAGCCTTCAGGAGCTGGAAGCGCGCCACCTGATTTCAAAGGTCGGTTTGAGCGAATTGACTCGCGCAAATTTACGGCCAGCATCTACAAAGGCGGGAAGGCCGTCGCGCAATGCACTGTCGCCCTCGGCGCGTTCGGGCGGGCGACTGGCGGAATCACGTACTCCGACCAAGTCTCGACTCACGCGAACAGCTACAACGAAGCGCTAACGGTCGGCGCGGATACCCAGCAGCTGTTTTTCAAGCAAATGATGAACATGACAGGCGGTGACGCGCGCGACCAGCTCTCAGCGCAGGGAGCCGCGGAGTATTATTGGTCGCGTCTCATTGAACGCCTTCAGGGTTAGACGCGTTTGGCCGCACCGGCACTTGGTTGGCTGGAAGCTCTGCTCAAACATTATCTTCTCCCGTCAGGGCTTGCCGAAGGTATGTCAGAAAGCCCTAGACTTGCGACCCCGTAATTTTGCCAATCGCTTCAGTCGGTTCGAATTCGAATCCGTCGAAAAGATAGTGAGTCGAATCACGCACGCCACAAGCTTCAATTTCAGCGAGGTCCATTTCATAGCGGCGGAGCTTGAAGCCATCATCGCGGCTCGCCATCTGGTAAAACTTGATGTCGTCAGCTGCTCCCGACATCAGCTTGACTATCGTTGTTGAAATCGAAACATCGCAACGCAAGCCGAAATGAACCGACTCAATGTGGAACGGTCGTCCATCGGTGCCGTTGGCTTTGGACACAGCACGCCAATCCTTTTCGTATCGCCACTGAGGGGCCTTTGCGTAGAAGTATTGTTGGAATACTTTATCCCGGGCTGCGGTGGAGCGTCCAATCATCCACTCAATTAGGTCGCTGACCTTCATATATCTTGATGAGCGATAGTTCACGGGTCCAAGTTGCTTGCACCGGTGGTCATCGGTCGAATACCCGATACAGAGTCCGTTGTGCTCTTCGGCATAGTGACTCCACATAAGTGGGCAATCCCAGCGCTCCGCTAGCGAAAGGACGCCATGCCCTTGATATCGCAAATTCACATAGTCGGTGATATCTCGGACCAAAAACCGGACGTAGGTGTCAGTTCCCTCGCCGTTGTCGTTGTAGGTTCCACCGTATTCGGTCGCGTTGTACCGGTACTCGCCCAACTGACGAGCCGCTTTCTCACGGGCGGCGTCCTGCGAATCACCTCGCGCCTGGTGGCTTCGAACGGCCACGCGTTTCCACAAGCGCTCGACCTCACTCATATCTACATCTGAGACAACTGCAGGGTTACAGTCGAACGGGTCGTTAAATGTCTCTGGTCGAGCAAAGTAGACTTCGGCTTCCGAGAACATTCGCAAAGTGTTTTTCGAAAACGCGCGATATTTGTAGAGTCTTCGAGGCAGGGATTTTTCGTTAGCCATATCTTTCGTTCAGTGTTAATGCAAATGGCTCTACACAGAGTCGAGCGGGTAGCATTCCAACGTCCCATGCTCATGGCGCGACAGCCTGCGCTTCGACGACCACGTCTTCCTCGTCTCCCAACGCGGCCTCATAGGCAATCTGTTGCCGGAACCACTTGTTACGAAGTTCCGGGTCAGACTCAATCTGACGGCCAATCGCGAGGCTTTCGCGATACTCCGCCGCCGTAGCCGCCATCGTCCACGTGACGTTCAAGCCCATGTCCTCGACTGTCGCGCGCAAGTCTGCCAGGCCCACGCGGAAAAACTCCTTCCGCGGGTTCACCTTGTTCACTTGGGCTTCGACGAACTTTCGGTGGAGGGTTTTTTCAAGGTCAGGCGCATTCTCGGACCAAATCATCGCATGAACATCGAATGCAAAGGGAACGCTGGCATCGCCGAGTTCGCGAACTCGGTCCATAGGTTCAAGGCGCCTTGTAAGCCCCACCTTGTAGACATGTTCCCCAAAGGAGCCGACGTTCGAGATGATGTAGACATGGCCTGCTTTCGTTTGTTGGGCCATGGACAGCGCGCGCTGGTTCTTTTCCTCTACCTGGCGGAGCTTCTCAGCAAGCTCGGCCAACTGGGCCTCGAACTGCGCCTTCTGCTCTTCCGTGGCACGGGCAATCTGACCTTGCGCCTTTTCCATTGCGCGTCGAATCGACTCTTCTTCCTTTGCAGCGTCGCGCATAGCGCGCTCATACTCACGTCGTGCCTTCTCTTCCTCGCGCATCTGCTCGCGAATCTGACGCTGTTCTTCTTTCTCGCGCTCGCGCAACTCGTGCGTGCGGACTGCCCACACGAGCTCCTCAATGCGCGCGTCCAGATACTCTTTCAGTATTCGTGCGTTGCGGAAGGCTGCGCCGTTATGATTGACGAGCGCGGCCGCGTCCTTAATTTCTTGCTGAAGGGTGCCGAAGTTATCGACTTTGGCTCGCGAGAGTATTGAGTCGACTTTTCCGTTGAACGCGTCGACGACAAACCGGATGGCGGTGTCACGACGCTGCTTCTCGACGTAGTCGCAATCGGCGGCTCTCTTTTGCGTTGTCATCAGTTTGGAGTAGTCCCGCACGAGCTTGAGCTGTTTTCCGGCTTCGGTGTGCGAGTAAGTTTCAGCCAAGTCGTCGAGTAGGCTGTGACTCGGAACCATGTACGACTCGCCATAACCGTCAACAACGTTCTTCATGGCGGCAACGGTTGCGGTCAGCCGGTCAGCATTTTCCAGTGCACGAAGTGCGTCGCCGCCTATCTCTTCGGCACGTTTGCGAGCGTCTTCGATGACTTTCGCCGCCTGAAGACTCGCACGTGAAACCATCTGCTCGGCTTCACCGCGCTTCTGCTTGGTGTCGACTTGCGCGTCCGAGATTAAGCGCGACGCCTCTTCCTGGGCGGCGGCAAGTGCTTCCGCCGCGCTGGCCTGTGCCGATGCTAATACCTCGGCGGCTTCATTCCGAATCCGCTCCGCTTCGTTAGCCGTATCGCGGATATCAACGAAACGTGACAGCGATTCCCTGTCCGCTTCTGAAGCTGCCAGACGGTCCTCCAAAGTTGAGATATCTCGGGAATTGCGATTATCGTTCTCATCCTTTGCCGCGCGCAACGCGTTGAATCGCGACAGAAGGTCGTCTGACTCGGTGCGGATTTTGCGCAGCGCTTTAGAAACAACGCCATAACGCCAAAGCAGCATTACAACTGCGATAGCAAGAGCAACGGCCGTCAGTGTCATGTTAGTTTGAAGAACGGTTGAATGCGTGTGCCGGACGCTGACATGCCCGGCTCCTTCTTGCTCGGTACCACGCGAAACGGGCTGCATCGCGGAGACAAAACCGATAGCGGGCATGGCGCGGTGCAGGGCTCTAGAATTGAGTCAGCCAACCAGAAACTTTTTGCGGTCCTTTGCTGCCGCGAGCCATGCAGGTACTCGTCCGCGACCGCTCCAGGTCGCGCGGGACTTTGCGTCGCGATACATCGCCGGTTGCGGACCCCGGACATACGGCGGCATCAACTCCGGCTACGGATTGATGAAGGCCAGCAGTTCGGGCAGTTTCCAGTCTTTCAGTCGCTCGTCGAGAAGGTTGTCGAAAACCTTGTAGTAGAGACTTACGCAAGACGGATTGCTACTGTCGTAAAACCCGAACTGAGCGTCAACGAGAGCTTCCGCGGCCTGTTCGGCCGATTCGAACGAGCGTCGTGCTTCTTCTCTAGTAATTTCTTGCATGTAAAACTCTCGCAATTAAACGTTTTCTGGCTCTTATACATATCGGCGCAGCTCTTGTTTTCTTTAATCTTGCCCTGACGCGACACCTAGTCCATAGATGTCGATGGATGCGCTAGCGAATCGCTCTTGACCGCTTCAAAGCGGTGCGGTCTGAAACGTGCGCCGCCCTTGTCGAGGGAACGGTCGCCGTAACCTGTCGGCTGCCTTCGTGCGCGCACAGCCATCGCGCGCTGTAATCCAATGACATTGAGGAGAAAAGCGTACGGGAAGGCGTGGCACACCTGGCAGATTGACAAAGATGCTGCCCTACCGCTCGGCATATACGCATCGCGCGTACGAACGAGCCCGCAAAGAGGAAGCGCGCTTGGGGAACGAGTTACTTCCCGGCGAACTTCCGACGACCGCGCAACGAAGGCGCGTGACTTCATCGACTCCGCTTACCGCGTTCGCGTTCCGCGCTATCTATTACGCGCCGACGGGCGCACCATCGTCATTCAAACATCGACCAAATCGAATGCGAAACAACGAGGTGTTACATGGCTTCCACAGTTTTTGAAGGCCACATCCGCTCGCGCGCATATGAGTTATGGCTGGAGGCAGGCAGCCCGGAGGGGCGTGCCGAGGATTTTTGGGAGCAGGCGCGTTTGCAACTGACGGAGCAGGAGGCTCCCACTCAAGAAGACATATTCGCGGACTCTGATGAGTTTGCATCCGCGTCCTCCGTAAAGGCAGAGACTGGCGACAAGCGGCCGTGACATTCACGGCCGCTTGTACGCGCTTTTGACGCCGCGCGTATTTTTATCGTCAGTCACCGCCAGGTCGTCGAGGCTTCATTTAGCAGTTACCTCGGACGACCGAGGTTCCAACCTGTGTTTGACGGGTGTTTCATAGCCCGAGAGGCAAGCCTGTCCAGAAACGTATCGGTGGCTTTCGGCATCGGCTCCACGGCGGTTAGTCCAGCCTGCCCTGTTCAGCAAGTTCGACTAGGGTCAACATGACGGTCGTCTACAGCCCGGCGAGCGGCGAGAGCGAGGCCATTGTGTACGAGTTCATCAACCAGGACGGTTCTTAGTTGCTCAATTACGCGTCGTTTTGACAGAGTAATCGAAGTCGTGCAGGCGCGCGGATTTGCCTGGAGAGCGGTCGGCGCTGTTGCAACCGCTTAACCAGGCGGGGCGTCAAGCGCTCCTCGCTTCCTTCGAGATAAACGTCAAAGTGCCTTCTTGAAGCAAACAGCGCTCGCCGGGCACAATTGCGAAAATTGCGTACTTGCGCGCAAATCTGCAGGCGCGATGTCTCGCTCGACAATTGTGTAGCCTGCTCGCGAAAGTAAGTCCGCAGCAGTTGTAGTGAGCAACCAAAGCTCACTAACGCCCGCAGCCCGCGCGAGGTTTTCGGCGTGAGCCAGCAGGCGACCTCCCAGTCCGGCATTGCGAGCACGGTTCGCTACCACCAGTGACCGCAGCAACGCGCTGCGACCAAAACGCTCAAGACAAACGCTGCCAACAATCTTGCCGCGCGCGTCTTCCGCTACCAGGAAGTCCACGATTAGCGCTGCATCCACATCGGCGACCGGCAGTTCGTTCTCTGCGAGCAACGCTCTGATGGAAACGATGTCATCGCTTCGAGCGGCACGTATTTTCATAGTCGATTTGTCCCTGAATAGCTCGGACGTGAAGTTAGGCGGTTCCGGGTGCCATGCGTCCACTGAACCGAACAGCCACAAAGAATGCAATCGCCGACAGTATCGACACGAAAAACACTGTCCACTCGACTGCCAGGTATCCATGCGTGAAGCTCCAGATGCTGGCGGCGGCAATCGGAGCGATTCCCTTGGCGACGTTTGATGGAAACGAAAGCATACCGCTAACCGCGCCATATCCCTCAGTCCACATCAGGTCCTGGACGATGGTGCCGCGGAGGATAGTCATCATGCCATTCGCGGCGCCGTAGCAAAGTGCAAACAACCATAGCAGCGTGGCCGAATCACCAGCGCCTATTAAGATAAGAGTGGAGACCGGGAAGAGCGTGACGATGATGATGCCCACGGTGCTGATATGCACCCCTCGACCGAACCCGAACCAGATTGCTCGAGCGGCCACCTGAGCCGGTCCGATGAGTGCCATCGTTGTCACGAGCACCGCGTTGGACACGCCGCGCTCGACCATGAGCGGCACCAGATGGAACGTGAGTGCCGCGAACGTCGCGTAGTAGGCGGTGAAGCAGACGGCGAGCGCCCAGAAAATCGGTGAACTGAGCGCGCGACGTGTGGCCGCATCATTCGCCAGCTTGACCTCGGTACTGTTAGGCCGTGACCCGACGTCGAACTTCGACGAACGGATTGCCAGCACGTGGATAGGCAGGCAGACGAGGAGGTTCAGTGCAGCCAGGACAACAAGCGACGTGCGCCATCCGACCGCGCCAATGAGCAACTGAGTCAACGGAATAAAAACCGTGCTGGCGAATCCGGCTACCAGAGTAATCAGTGTGATTTTGTTTCGGAAGCTTCGCGGGTACCGATGCGTCACAACGGCGAAGACAGGGTCGTAGAAGGTGGCAGCCATCGAAATCCCGAGACCTATCCATACAACGAAGAGGACAGTCAGCGAATGCGCGCCCGCCCAGAACAGCAGCATGGCCGCGGAGATGACCGACCCGATGGCCATGATGCGGCGCCCGAGTCCATGGTCAATCCAACGCCCGATGGGATAGGCCGCGAATCCTGAAACCAGTAACCCCACCGAGAGCGCGGCGTTCATCGCGGTCCGGCTCCAGCCCATGGTTTGCTCCATGGGAACGACCAGCAGGGAAAAGGAATAATAAACGGAGCCCCAGGACACCAGTTGTGCCAGCGCCAAGGCCCAAGTCACAAGCCTGTCCTGACTGTCGGTTGGTGCGGTCTCACCACTAGCGCTCTCGTCCCGATTCGATATTGTGCTCAATTTCTTCAGCCTCTCATCTGGCTAAGTGTGTTGACGGCGGTAGCGCCGGTGCGAAAGGCGTCGCAGCAAAAGAATGTGGTCGAAGCTAGTCTGTGGGCGATGACGGTGCCGACCCGCTCATGGAGGAGGTGACTATCGCGCGCCGACGCCATAGGCGGGGTTGTTTGTACAGCGCCGAGAAAGCCAACTCCCTCCCGTTCGCAATACCGCCGAACGCGTAGCGCGATGAGCCTTTCTCGCAGCCGCGTGAACACCCCAGTGACGCCGCCTTTCTCATGACGCGTGGTCAATGCGACAAAAAACTTGGACCCTTCATCGGCGAGGCGATTGTGGACTCGCAGCAGCGGTGTCTTCCAGTCACGCAGCGGCCATACATGGCTCAGGACTTGTGCATCCATGACAAGGACAGCAGCAGCTGAGCCATCCACAGCCAGGAATCGCGCTAGCTCGAGTTTGTCGTCAACTGCGGCTGTCAACGCAATCGCCGAGGTGGCGTATCCGGTTTGAGATTCAAACGCCCTTGCCACGTCGGTTGGAAGCGACCCGCGCCATGACTCCGTCGTGGCGCGACCGCTGCCAAGATGTGGCGCCGCGTTAGCGGTTCGCCCGTGTGCCATCAGCATGATGAATCCCTGCATGGAACGGCAATGCCACCCTCCCGACACTGGCAAGAGCGAATCAGTCGATGCTTGGTCTACGCAGTTCATGGCCGCCTCCGAAGATTTCACATTTCCAGAATACCGGAAATGTCGTAGAATACAAGTAACGAAGTGAGGAAGGTCGTGTTCCTTAGGCGCTGCAAAGCGCCTTGAATCGACCGAACACCTCCATATAATTGGAAATGTCACATAGCAGGGTAATGAGATGACAGTTCAAGCACTCAAGGGCGACCATGGCTTTCCGGCCGCCAGGACAAATTTTTTCGACACGGAGATTGCGGCGCGTCTTGGCATGGAGGGGCAGCCGCCGGTCAGGATTCTGCTGCTCTACGGCTCTCTGCGTGAGCGGTCGTATTCGCGGTTGCTTGTCGAAGAAGCCGCTCGCCTGTTGCAGACGTTCGGCGCGGAGACGCGCATTTTCGACCCGTGCGGTCTGCCACACGCGGACGACATCGACGTGAAGAACCATCCCAAGGTGAGAGAGCTGCTCGAGATGTCGCTGTGGTCAGAGGGGCACGTGTGGTGCAGCCCGGAGCGCCACGGCACCATCACCGGTCTGATAAAGACGCAGATTGACCACCTCCCGCTCGTCAGCGGAGGCATCCGTCCGACACAGGGACGCACGCTTGCCGTCATGCAAGTCAGTGGTGGCTCGCAGTCCTTCAACTCGGTTAATCAACTGCGTCAGCTTGGCAGGTGGATGCGGATGTTCACCATCCCCAACCAGAGTTCTGTCGCAAAGGCGTTCGAAGAGTTCGAAGAAGACGGCCGGATGAAGCCGTCCTCGTACTACGACCGCCTGGTCGACGTTATGGAGGAACTGGTCAAGTTCACTCTTCTGCTCCGCGGCCGCGCCGACTAATCTCGTAGACCGATACAGCGAACGCGTGAAGGAAGACCGTCCGCTCGACCCAGCGACCGACCTGGCCTCCCAGGCAATCGCTGACCATTCGCGAAAAGAAGTGCAGACGAGCAACCAATAAGAGGCACGTCATGGCAACGCTGGATTCGAAGCTGGCAGTCAAGGCGCTTGCAGCGCTCGCACATGAAACCCGTCTCGCGGTCTTCCGTCTTTTGGTGACAGCTGGACGCTCGGGTATGAGTCCAGGAGCAATTGCCGAAAAGCTGGGCCTTCCGGCGCCCACGCTGTCATTTCACCTGAAGGAGCTCGCTCACGCGGAGCTCATTGAAGGCAAGAGTCAAGGCCGGTTCATCATCTACTGCGCCAGCTATGACCACATGCAGACGCTCATGGATTTCCTGATGGAAAACTGCTGCGCGGCGGAGCAAGCAGAGCAATGCGGCTGCGCGACCAACGAAACGGAGGCGTAAATGAAGCGATTTCACGTACACGTTGTTGTCCCTAAGCTCGACGAAAGCGTGCAGTTTTACAGCAGCATGTTCGGCGCGGAACCGTCAGTGCTCAAGGACGATTACGCGAAGTGGATGCTTGAGGACCCGCGCATGAACTTCGCCATTTCGGCGCGTGGCGGTGAAGTAGGTGTCAATCACTTGGGGTTTCAAGTGGCGATAGCGACGAGGAGCTGACAGCTTTTCGCGAACAGGTCGTTGCCGGTAGCGTCGCGGTACAGGACCAACCTGGCGCCCAGTGCTGCTACGCCAGCTCGACCAAGTACTGGACGCAGGACCCGGCTGGCGTCCCGCGGGAGACGTATCACACCTTGGCGGCATCGCGATGTTCGGAGCGGACAGCCGGGAGTCGGCCGCCTCTGGAGCGGGCGGGGCCTGCTGTGCACCGGTTACCTCGATTCCAGCTGTGATTGAGAAAAAAGTCGGCTGCTGCTGATTCGCGGCAACAAAGGAAAACGGCCGCCCAAGGTTACGAGGCGGCCGTTGTGGTTGGATACTGATGCGGATGATGCAATTGTGTTCTGCGCGATTTACCGCAGTAAAGCGCCTGTTCATGCGGTCACGGGCTTGCACTTCACTTTCTTGGCGGGCTTGCATGCAGCCGAGTCCACTCCCTGGCAGCAGTTCTCAGTCAGAAAGCCAAGCAGGTCGTTCATGTGCTCGATTTCGGGCCCGTAATATACGAAGCGCCCTTCCTGCCGAGACGTTACCAAGCCGGCGTGCGTCAACTCCTTGAGATGGAAGGAGAGAGTCGCGCTAGCCAGGTCCAGGTGCTCCTGGATGACTCCGACGTTAAGACCCTCCGGCCCGGCCGTGACCAGCAGGCGAAAGATAGCCAGGCGCGTCGGCTGTGCGAGCGCGGCCAAAGCTTTGATGGCGTCTTTTTCCTTCATAAGGGCTCTGTCTTCAAGGTTATGTGCTGATTCTAACGCGACGCCGCCGGCGCAGGGCGCAACTACAGCCCACGAATGTCACGGCTGCTTGTGACGAACGCACATTGCGCCTGCGCTTGCTACGTCACAACAGTTCCATTATATTGGAGATATCGAGTTAGCAATTCCACCGCGACCAGACGTCGTCAGGAGAAGTCTGTGACAGAACACCGAAAGTACAACGTCCTATTCCTCTGTACCCACAATTCCGCGCGCTCCATTCTGGCGGAAGCCGCACTGAACGAACTCGCGAGCGACCGCTTCGTGGGCTATAGCGCCGGCAGCCATCCTGGGACGGCTCCAAACCCTTTTGCACTTGACCTGCTGCGTTCACAGGGGATTTCGACCGAAGGGCTGCGCAGCAAGAGCTGGGACGAGTTCGCTGAAGACGGCGCACCGCAAATCGATTTCATTTTTACTGTCTGCGACAACGCAGCCGGCGAGGTATGTCCGATTTGGCCAGGTCACCCTGCGAAAGCACACTGGGGCGTACCTGACCCCTCGACGGTCGAAGGCTCTGACGACGCCAAGCGCAAGGCATTCTTGCAGGCCTACGTGCAGATGAAGAAGCGCATTGACCTCTTCGCAAATCTGCCGTTTGAAAAGCTGGACCGTGTTGCGGTCCAGCAGGAAATGCAGAACATCGGCACGTCGCTGCGTGAGAAGGGAGAGTAACGATGGCAGGCAGTGAAACAGTCGCGAAAGTCGCGCGGCGGGCACCGAGCGGCATCGGCTTTTTCGAGCGCTATCTGTCCGTGTGGGTCGCGCTTTGCATTGTGGTCGGCATCGTTCTCGGCAAGCTGTTGCCCGGCGCTGTCCACACCGTATCCACGCTGGAGTTCGCCCACGTCAACATCCCCGTTGGGATTCTGATTTGGGTCATGATTATTCCGATGCTGTTGCGCATTGACTTCGCATCGCTCGGCAAGGTTCGCACCCAGCTGAAAGGCATTGGCGTGACCCTGGTCATCAACTGGGCGGTCAAACCGTTCACGATGGCGTTTCTGGCATGGGTCTTCGTGCGGCACGTATTCGCGTCGCTGCTGCCCGCTGACCAGCTCGACAGCTACGTGGCCGGCCTGATTCTTCTGGCTGCAGCGCCTTGCACAGCGATGGTCTTCGTCTGGAGTCAACTGACGAAAGGTGACCCGTACTTCACGCTGTCCCAGGTCGCGTTGAATGACCTGATTATGGTGTTCGCGTTTGCCCCGGTCGTGGGTCTGCTGCTCGGCATCTCGAACATAGCGGTGCCTTGGGATACATTGCTGACCTCGGTGGTGCTCTACATCGTCATCCCCGTCATCATTGCGCAGGTTATTCGCAAGACGCTCCTACGCCAGGGCGAGCAGGCCTTCCAGAAAGCGCTCTCGAAGATTGGTCCGTTCTCCATCGCTGCGCTGCTGCTGACACTTGTGCTGCTCTTCGCGTTCCAGGGTGAGCAAATCATTGCTCAGCCTCTCGTCATCCTGCTGCTCGCGGTGCCTATCCTGATTCAGGTGATTGTCAACTCGTCGCTCGCCTACCTGGCGAACCGGCAACTGGGCGTGTCGCACGACGTTGCTGCACCGTCCTGCCTGATTGGCGCGTCCAACTTCTTTGAGCTCGCTGTTGCGACTGCCATCAGCCTGTTCGGTCTGAAGTCCGGTGCGGCACTGGCAACAGTGGTCGGCGTGCTCATCGAAGTGCCGGTCATGCTGGTCGTCGTCAAGGTGGTCAACTCATCGCGACACTGGTACCAGCGGACATCGTAACTGAATCAGCCGCCTTCCCTGCGGAGGCGGCTTTCGTATTGGTGTGGCTCTGCGACGAAGCGGCATCGTCCTTATCACTTCTGTAGCACTGAACGTCCATCCGGTATCGGACACTCCGGCCGCGAGTCGCCGCGACAGTGAATTGCCAGATTTTCCATGGTCTGCTTCATCGCAGTTATCTCGCGAATCCGGCAGTCTAGCTCCGCGAGATGCTGGTTAATCAAGCGCTCGACCTCGCCGCTGGGCCTGCTGCGGTTTTGCCACAGCGCAAGCATGGTAGCGATTTGACTAATCGAAAAACCAAGATGACGCGCCTGCTTCACAAAGCGAAGAATTTCGATATCGGTCGAGCTGAAAACGCGGTAATTCGACCCGGTGCGGCCCGCTGGCTTGATAAGTCCAGTCCGCTCGTAGTGGCGAATCATCTTCGCCGACACACGGGATGCTCTCGCCGCTTCACCAATGTTCATCTCAGCCGCCTTTGTCTGGCCAGCCAATCGGCCGTAAATCTCTGTTTCTAGACCTTCCCGCAATGGGAACGTCAAGCGTCACACGACGGCGGACCGATGTCCGCCATCGAGTTACGGTATCGCTTCCGCTTGACTGCGAATGCGGAAGAATTTCTCCGCCGGAATCACCGCAACGACCCCATCTCCACCCGCGCCGACATGTGCGACATCCATGATGGTCTTCACAAGCGCATCGACGTTCTCCGCCTGCGCAAAGATTTCAATCTTGATGTGCTCCGTCGTCCAATCGTCGGCAAAGTAATTCGGATGTACGCCGAATCCCCGCACTTTGGTGACGGTCACGCCATGGATGTGAATGGCGCCCAACTTCCGTTCCAGTGCTTCCACTACATCGAGCCTGACAATGGCAACAACGCATTTCAGTTCCATGTCGTCCTCCTCAGCGGTTAATCGTTAGCGAAACCGTCTGCTGCTATCCGTTTGGCCCGTTTGGTGCCCACCTCCTATCCACTGCAGCTTGAATCTTGCCCGCGTCGTGAACGCCAGCTTGTGTCATCCGCAAGCCTATCTCTGCCGTACCCTGGCAAACCGCGCATGTCACCGCCATCTGGTCTTCGAAGCATTGAAGATTGGAGCGGTGTACACCGCGATTTTCACAACCGCACCAGCAATAGAGCTTGTTGAGCGTCGCAGGAATCTGGGTCGCGACCCAGTAGGAATGCCTTACGTCCTTATCAGCAAATTGATTTGGGTTCAGGACGTGTGACGCATCCGACCGGCCACTGGGAATAATGCGCAACCCATCAGGACGCAACATCCCCGCGTGCCACGCAGTTTCCGAATGCAACTGCTCTTGCAGACCCGCTTTCCCGGGCGTCGAACTAAGTACCGGGTACCGTGCGAAGAAAGGCCCCAGAACAACTGCCGCAGGTATCACAAGAATCAGCAAGACCAGCACCACCACGAGGCGCCACCTAGCTGCGATGAGTACCGGGGAACGCGCTGCGCGCGCCTGATGCTCCTCTTTTTTGCTTATCCGATTTTTCATTGCAACTCTCCTCTTTCACAGGCCAGCCGCTATCGCCAGAGACGCATCGCCTCGCTGCAAGACCGCAGACCATGCATGATGCTCACGTGCAGCACCGCCATGCCAACGGCACCGAGCACAGCGATAAGGCCAATGGCGGCGAAGACGACGATGACGACGTTGAGTATCCGAGCGTTGTCGAACATGATTTCCTCTGTCGCTTCGTTCGCAGGAGCAGCGCGACAAAAGCGAGGTCGTGCTGCTCACTGCGGATTAAATATGTCTCGCAAGAATCAGGTCATGATTTCTGCCCCCTCACCGTTTCATCCCGTGCGTCCGGCTTGTCGGCACCAGATTGAATGCCTCGCATCATGAACAGCATCGACAGCGGGCACACCAGCGAGCAGGCGACCAGGATGAGTGACGTCAGTGACCCTCGGAACTGGGGCAGCGCCCAGTAGCCGAGCGCGAGTATCAATCCGAACGCAAGTCCCATCGCCACCATCGTCTTTGTATTGCACTTCATGGTTGCTTCCTTACTGAAGTTAGATTGAATATCCGTGTGGAGAAAAAGTCCGCACACTTCTATGGTGCCGTTCTAGCCTGGTCGGCATACTTGAGCATGATGTCGCCCATCGCTTTCATCATTTCGCCGTGCATGCGCATCGCAGTCTTCGGGTCCAGTCCCATATTGCTGCTCATCATGGGACAGCTACCCATCATGCTTCCGCCCATCCCCATCATGGAGGAGCCGTGTTCTCGTGTGGGCGCTGGTGAACTGGGGCTGTTGCCTGTTCCACCGGCCGCCATGGCGACATTGCCAGCGGTCAACAGCAGTGACGACAGCGCTGCTGCGCGTAGAAATTTCGTGGTCATATAACTCTCCGGATTCGGTTTAATCGTGTCACTGCGAATGCAGTTGACGAACTGGAGGTCGACGTTCGTCACGTTCGTGGCAGACGTGCGCGAGCCACGGCATGGAACCGTTCGAACCTGGTCGAGAAGGAGTTACAGCGAGCGAGGAGGAGGCGCCGGCAGTTCGGGAATGAACTGTTCTGCGAAGGTGCGGGCGACAGCCCGATAGACAGGCGAGGAAAGGACAACCATAACGGCGTACGTGACGGGTATGGCAGGCACACCGCAAACGAGGCCGCCCATGCTGCCGTGGCATCCAGGCGGGGTGGTCATGGTTTGTTGTTTTGGACCGTGCTCGCACGGCACCATGTCCGACACGTGTGAGGCTTGCATCTGTTGATGGGCGGTTACCGACGACACCGTCGGGCAAAGCGCCGCCTGCGCCGGGTAGCCGAGCAATGGCAACCACGCAATTAGAAAGCAAGCGACGAATTTGGCCCAGACTTTCATAGATTTCAGTATAGGCGCTGCCGCAGCACATCGCTACGACACGTCGTCGAACTTGTGTGCTGACTCAACATTACTTCCCCCATTGCTTCAGATGCGCGAGGAACGCATCGGCACCAACGAATCCTGCGAGTTGGGCATCGGGCTCTTGCCGGCCGTTCCGGTCATAGAAAATCAAGGCCGGCGGTCCAAAGAGTCGGAAGCGACGCAGCATCGCCGTGTCCTCTGCAGTGTTTTTTGTCACGTCGACACGCAGCAACTTCCAGTGAGTGAATTCGCCGATGACGCGCGGGTCGGTAAATGTGAAGCGCTCGAGCTCCTTGCAGCCGATGCACCAGTCCGCATAGAAATCGACCATAACAGGCTGGCCATCCGCTGCTTTCAGCGCCTGGTCCAGCTCGGCATTTGTCCGTACCGCTTCAAAGTGCACTGTTGCATTTGCATCCAAGTTTCCGTTCGCCGATGACGACGCGCGCATCGTGCCACCGAGCGGTTCGAGGACGTCGAAGTTGCCAGATGCAACACCAACGAACTCGGCGACTCCGGCGACCAGCAGCAATACACCGAGCGCCTTTCCCACACGGGAAATACCGGGCGCATCGGGCGGTATTGGGTCAATGGCGCGCAGCATCATGCCGCAACTGGTCAGCAACAGTGCGACCAGTATCATCAGCAGCCAGCCTGGCAGAAGCGAATAGACAAACCACAATGCAGCGGCTAGCAGCATGACGCCCAGTGTGTTCTGTATCGCAACCATCCACCGGCCGGACTTCGGCAGCATGCGTGCACCGAAGGTGCCGACTGCCAATAGCGGAAGGCCTATTCCGATGCCCATCACGTACAAAGCCAGAGCTCCGCCTAGAACGTCGCGACTATTCGCGATGTAGAGCAACGCACCTGCCAGTACTGGCGTGGAACACGGCCCGACAATCAGTGCGGACAGCATGCCCATCACGAACACCGGAAGGATGCGCCCGCCAGACAGCCGATTGCTCCACGCCGTGATTCTGGTTTGCCAGCTGGCCGGCAGCTGCAGCCGGAATACGCCGAACATCCCCAGCGCGAACAGCACCATCAGCCCACCAAACGCGCCCAGCACCCAGGGTTTTTGCGTCATCGCCACCAACGGGATGCCGATGAGCGCGGCAATGGTGCCGGCGACCGCGTAGGTGATTGCCAGTCCTTGCACATAAGCGAGCGACAACGCAAAGCCTTGGCACAGGGATGACCGCTCCCGCGTTCCACCGATTACGGCGGTCACAATGGGGATGAGCGGATACATGCACACTGTGCCGGCCGTCAGCAGGCCGGCGAACAAAAAGCCCAGCAGTTCACGCAAGGAAATGCCGTTGGCTGGCCGGAGGTTAATACCAAAAACCGTCGGCGACTGGCTCTCGTCAGTGCTCGGGAATTCGACGACGGCAGCTGGAGCATTGCTCCCTGTTGCGACGGAAGAAACGGAGCCGTCGGGCGACAAACGATAGCTTCGGGTCTGCGGCGGATAGCAAACACCCAGGTCTGCGCATCCCTGCGACGTGACAGACAACACGACGCTGGTCGCGATGGGGCGAGACAAACGAATGCGGAGTTGCACCGGTCGGTGGTAAACCGTGACCATGGCGAAAGTCGGGTCGTTTTTCAGTTCGCCGGGCGGCATCTCGTCCGGCTTTATCGGAGTGCCGTCAGCCGCAAAGCTGAACCTGTCCCGGTATAGGTAATAGCCGGGTTGTATGTCGAAATCGAGCACGACCTGTTGCGGCGCGCTGAGCGTGACCTCCAACGGGAAGGCCTGTTCAGGCGGAAGCAGGTCGGACTCACTTACTGCGTGGACGGCCAGTGACGTCAGTGCAATCAGCATGCCGAGTGCGACTCGCAACGCACGGTTGAAGGTATCCTTCAGGTAGCCGACGCCCCGCTGGGCGCTGATTGATGTCGTTCGCACCGCTGGTTTCTCACGAAGACCGGACTACAGGTTCACCACAAACGATGAGCCGGTGGTCCGGTATCAGTACCTCATCAATGCTTTTCCAGTTTTACGATGGTCAGCGTACCGTCAACGTTTTCGACGCGGACCTTCACCTTGTCGCCTTCCTTGACCTGTTTGACCATCGCAGCGTCATTCGCCTTGAATGCCATCGTCATCGGCGGCATGCCGACGTTCTCTAGCGCTCCGTGCTTCAGCGTGACCATTCCAGTCTCAGGGTCCACCTTCTTGACCTCTGCATCGGTGAGTGCGGTCTTCGACGACGTCTTCGAAGCCACCGGCTTCGTGGACATGTTCATGCCTGCCATATCGTCGCCGGCGAATGCCGGGGCAGCAAAGACAACGGCAAACGCAGCGGACGCAACAATCAGTTTCTTCATTGAACTTCTCCGGTTTGGGTAGATGGCACTCTCGTGCCGGAAGGTATTGCATCGGAAGAACGGGCTGCGCTCGCCTGTCTTGCGCGTCGGCGCTGTAACAGGAACCAGGCGGCGGGAATAACGAACATCGACAGCAGCGGCGCCGTGACCATGCCGCCGACCATTGGTGCAGCAATGCGCTGCATGACTTCCGAACCGGCACCGTGTCCGACCATGATGGGTATAAGACCCGCCAGCACCACCGCGACCGTCATAGCCTTGGGTCGCACGCGCAATACGGCGCCTTCGCGAATCGCATCAAGCAGAAGTGCCTCGGTCATTGGCTCACCGGCTTCGAGCCTACGATTTAGCGCGCCCTTCAGGTACAGCAACATCACAACGCCGAATTCGGCCGCCACGCCGGCAAGAGCGATGAAGCCGACCGAAGTGGCAACGGATACTGCATGCCCCAGAATCCAGATGAGCCAGAAGCCGCCGACCACCGCAAGCGGCACCGTCGACATCAGCAGCAGCGCGTCGGCCGCCGAGTTGAAGGTAAGGAACAGCAGCACGAAGATGACGACGAGCGTCACCGGAATCACCGTGCGCAGTTTCGCCGCCGCGCGCTCCAGGTACTCGAACTGACCCGACCACGCAATCGAATAGCCCGGCGGCAACACCACCTTCTCCGCGACGACGCGTTGCATTGCCTTCACGGCCGACTGCAGGTCCGTGTTGCGAATGTCGACGTAGACGAAACCGGAAAGCCGCGCATTCTCACTGCGAATCGACGGCGGGCCGTCGGCAATGGCGATATGCGCGACATCGCCGAGCTGGATTTGCGCGCCCCGGTCTGTGACGACCGGCAGTTGCCGCAACTTTTCAAGCGAATCCCGGACCTCGCGTGGATAGCGGATGTTGATGGGGTAGCGCTCACGACCGGCAATGACCTCGCCAATGTTTTCACCACCCACCGCCGACGATACGACCGACTGGATGTCGGCCACCGACAGGCCATAGCGTGCTGCCGCAAGCCGGTCGATGTCCATGTCGATGTACCGGCCACCGTTCAGGCGTTCGGCGAGCGCTGAGGTCACGCCTGGAACGTCCTTCACCGCCGCTTCAACCTGCGCCGCAATCCTGTCGATTTGCGTCAGGTCGGGTCCCGAAATCTTAACCCCGACGGGCGTCTTGATGCCCGTCGACAGCATGTCGATGCGGTTGCGAATAGGCGGAACCCATACATTTGACAGGCCCGGCACCTTCACCGTCCGGTCCAGTTCATCGACCAGCTTTTCCGGCGTCATGCCGGGTCGCCACTCGCTGCGTGGCTTGAACTGAATTGTCGTCTCGAACATCTCGAGACCCGGTGCGGGGTCCGTGGCGGTGTCTGCGCGTCCCGATTTGCCGAACACGGTCGCCACTTCCGGCACGGTCTTGATGAGCCGGTCAGTCTGCTGCAGCAGCTCGCTCGCTTTCTCGGTCGAAATGCTCGGCAGCGCGGTCGGCATGTACAGCAGGTCGCCCTCATCGAGTGGCGGCAGGAACTCACCCCCGAGACGCGATACCGGGAACACGGTCGCAGCCAGTGCGACCACGGCAACCCCAATCGCAAGCCACGGGTGTCGAAGGGTTGCCTCGAGCAGCGGCCTGTAGAGTCGAATCAGCACGCGGTTGATGGGGTTGGCATTTTCATGGGGAATGCGGCCCCGGATGAGATAGCCCATCAGGACGGGCACGAGCGTCACAGACAGCCCGGCTGCGGCCGCAATCGTGTACGTCTTCGTGTACGCCAGCGGCGAGACCAGCTTGCCTTCCTGTCCTTCCAGCGAAAACACGGGAATAAAGGACAGCGTGATGATGAGCAGCGAAAAGAACAACGCGGGCCCCACCTCGGCGGCGGACTTCGCAATCAGTTCCCAACGCTGCGCGGCTGTTATCGACGCGTCCGGATGCTCGTGCTCGAACGCCTCCAGATGCTTGTGCGCGTTCTCTATCATCACGATGGCAGCGTCAATCATCGCGCCGATGGCAATCGCAATGCCGCCAAGCGACATTAGGTTCGCATTGATGCCCTGGTAGCGCATCACGATGAACGCGGCCAGTACGCCGAGAGGCAGCGACAGGATGGCCACGAACGCACTGCGCAGATGAAACAGGAAGACCGCGCACACCAGCGCAACGACAATGAACTCCTCGATGAGCTTGTCCTTGAGGTTGTCCACCGCGCGGTCGATGAGCTGTGAGCGGTCGTAGGTCGTGACAACCTCGACGCCAGACGGCAACGACCGCTTCATGTCAGCCAGTTTTGCTTTCACCGCTTCGATGGTCGTCAGCGCGTTCTTGCCGGAACGCATGACGATGACGCCGCCAGCGACTTCGCCCTCGCCGTTCAGTTCGGCAATGCCACGGCGAGTCTCGGGACCAATCTGGATGCGCGCCACGTCGCCGAGCAGCACGGGCGTCCCCGCATCGTTCGTGCGCAGCACGACGTTGCGAAAGTCATTCAGCGAATGAAGGTAGCCGGAAGAGCGGACCACGTATTCGGACTCGGCGAGTTCGACGACGGAGCCGCCTGATTCCTGATTCGCCTTGCCCAGCGCGTCGGCCACCATTGCCTGGGTGATGCCATACGCACGCAGCTTGTCCGGGTCGAGCACAACCTGATACTGGCGCACCATGCCGCCAATAGACGCGACTTCGGACACATCCGGCACCGACTTCAGTTCGAACTTCAGGAACCAGTCATTGAGCGCGCGCAGCTGTCCGAGGTCGTGCTGTCCTGTCTTGTCGACGAGTGCGTACTCGTACACCCAGCCCACACCGGTCGCGTCGGGTCCCAGCGAGACCATCGCCCCCGGCGGCAGGCGGCTTTGCACTTGATTCAGGTATTCAAGCACGCGCGAACGTGCCCAGTACTGGTCCGTCTTGTCGTCGAACAGCACGTAGACGAACGCATCGCCGAACGCCGAATAGGCGCGGATGGCTTTCGCACCCGGCACGCCGAGCAACGTCGTGGTGAGCGGATAGGTCACCTGGTCCTCGATGACCTGCGGCGCTTTGCCCGGGTACGAAGCCTTGATGATGACCTGCGTATCGGACAGGTCGGGCAGCGCATCGAGCGGGGTCTGGGTGACCGAATACACACCCCACGCCGTAACGAGCACCGTCGCGAGCAATACAAGGAACCGATTGTGAATGGACCAGCGGATGAGGCGCGCAATCATTGGGCACCTCCGGCGGGTTCGACCTTCGTCAACTGGTAGCCATCGCCGGACTGCCTGAAGACGAAGTGCACCGTCTGGCCTGCTTTCACATCCGGAAATGCATTGGGCGCGGGCTTGTTGAAGGTCATCGTCATTGCGGGCCAGTTCAGAGCCGGAACCGGCTGGTGCGAAAACGTGATGTCGCTGGCGGTCACCTTCTCGACCGTACCCGTGGTCTCGTATGCTTGGGCGGCAGTGGGCTGGGATGCCCGCGCAGGAGCTCCCGGACTGCTGCCTGCGCTACCTTCCAAGCGTGGCAGGACCGATTTCAGACTAGCTTCGGAGTCAATTAGGAACTGGCCGGAGGCGACGACCTGCTCGCCGTCGCTCAGACCGCTCAACACCTCGGTTTCATTGCCGACATCGTTGCCCACCGTGACCGTAACGGGCTGCAAGCGGCCATCACTGTTTCTCGCGATGACGACAGAGCGCTTCCCCGTCGTGATGACTGCCTCGGACGGGACGAGCAGGCGCGAAACCGCCTTCTGCCCACCGACATGCACACGCATCAGCATGCCGGGCGTGAGTTTCAGCGCGGTGTTGTCGATTTCGAGGCGTGCCTGCAGGGTGCGGCTACTTGTGCTGATGCCGGGCAGGATTTCGCGAATCTGTCCGTTGAAATGCTGTGTGGGGTCGCCCGAGAACGTCGCGTCCACCGTCATGCCCGGCTGCACACTGAGTGCAAGCGCCTCGGGGATTTCGACGATGAGCCACAGCTTCGAGAGCCCAGCTACCTTCGCGAGCGTCTGCCCTGGAGTGACCATCGCACCATCCCTGACGTTCAGTTCGCTCACGACGCCGGTTTCCGGCGACGACAGCACGACATGTGTCTGCGCCTTGCCGGACCGGTCCAGGGCCGCGACGACGCCGTCCGGAATCGACAGCGCACGCATACGCGCGCGTGAGGCTTCCAGCATGCTGCTGTCCATCCCACTATGCCTGAGCGCGAGGTACTCTTCCTGTGGTGCCAGCCAGTCGGGGACGAACAGAGACGCAACCGGTGCGCCCTTCGCAATCCGCTGCATTGGCGCGCTGGCGTAGAGGTGGTCGATGTAGCCCGTCACCCGTGTTTGCACGACGTCTGAGTGCGATTCATCGAACTGGGTGGTGCCAACGGCGTCGAACCCGTCCGACGTCTCCTGTCGGCGAACAGTCGCGTAGCGGATGCCGAGATTCTGCTGGAGGCCCGGGTCAATCTTGATGCCGGTGGCGCCACCGCCTTCGTCGGCGAAGACCGGCTCGAGCTGCATCTCCATGAAAGGCGACTTGCCCGGCTTGTCGAAGTGCTGGGCCGGGACCATCGGGTCGTGCCAGTACAGCACCTTGCGCCCCGTCTTCGGGTCCACCTTGTCGCTGGACTTGGCGGCGGCGACGGCGCCTGCCCCATCTGACGCCGGACGACGCGTACCGGCGACATAGCCGACACCGAGCAGCGCCGCTGCGGCAAACACCATCAGGGCCGCGCGTGCCAGTTGTTTTGTTTGCATGCGGTTCTCCTTCACTGACCCACGGACATCGAGGTGGGCACGACCTGGTATTCGAGCTGTGCCCAGGTCTGGGACACGTCGCGCCGCAGGTCCAGGACCTGAAGTTCAGCGTCGAGCTGCGACCGCCTCGCTGCAAAGGTATCGGCAAGCGAGCCAGTACCTGCCCGGTATGCGGCGGCCGCGAGGCGCACGCGCTGGCCCGCAGCCGGCAGCAGAGAATCAGTGAGATTCGCGATGCGTTCGCGACCGCTCGCGAGAGTGGCAGACTGCGCCCGGATGTCCGCTTCCACTTGCCGCTGCGCGTCCTCGTACATCAGCCGCGCCTTGGTGCCCAGTTCCGCCTTCTCGGCGGCGTCTCGGTTTTGGAGGTTCTTGCGATTGATGGGAAGTGGAATGCTGACGCCGACCGACACCATGTTCGAGTACGCTCCACCTCGCTGCTGGTAGGCGACTCCCCACGTCCAGTTGGGGCTGCGGTTGCTGTTCGCTACGGCCGTGTCGGCATCGGCGACCGCAATGTCCCGTGATGCTGCGATGAGCACCGGTTGCACTTGACTCAGTTCCTCCGGCGGCAGCGATGACACATAGGACTGCGGCGCCGGCGGCTCGCCGGTCACGTCCGAAACGGACGTCGCCGTCCACCGTGAAAGGCCGATAAGCGCGGTCTGCAACGTCTGCTGCGCCTTCAGCAACTGGTCCCGGGTCTGCGCGAGCATCGCGTGGGCCTGCGTCACATCGGCGGCAGTCGCTTTTGCTCCACGATAAGACGCTCTCGTTGCATCCAGTTCATGAGTCATGTGGTCAACGAGTCTCTGCTGAAGCGAAACCGCCTTCTTTGCATAGACCGCGCTCAGCCACGCTGTTGCGGTCTGCTGGCGTGTATTCGCGAGCTGGCCCAGGTACCCGGCCCGCTCGCGGTCCACCACATCATTCGCCAATGCGGACTGGAGTTGGCGCTTGTCGCTTGACACCCATTCCTGCTCGATGCCGATACGGCGCATCGTCATGAAATCCTGGCCGATTGTAAGTTTTTGCTGCCCGGTCACCGGCAGGTTGTCGACACCTGCTTTAAGCGTCGGGTCGGGCAGCTGGCCAGCTCGGACGGCCGCCTCCGAACTGGCGCGTACCGAAGCCAGCGCAGCCCCCATGGTGGAAGAGCGGTCAGTAGAGGACTGCAGCGCCGCATCAAGCGTGACGGGTGCTTCCTGAGCGCGAGCGGCAGCGCTCGCGAGAATCAGCGCGGCGAAAAGCGACCGCGCGCGCATAGGTGCACGCCGGTATGACGGCGCGCCAATAATTAAAGGCATGTTCTAACCCCAACGGCGGAATCCCAACGGGAATCCACGTCCTGAACGCAGGACGACCTCACCGCAAGTGCGGTGAACCTGTCAGAAAGGGATTAGATGGCGCGCGGAGGTCGCCACAGACCGGCCAGTTCACGGACGGTGAGCGACTGCGCGTAGTGGAATACGATGGGGCTGGAGAGCCCGGCGGGGCGGGTTACTTCAGTCGTGGATACCGGGTGATACAGACTACCAAGCTGGCATTGCGCCGTTACCTTGCAGAAGAAGCCTTTGGCTTTCCCCGGCTGCGAGGATTGCATGGTTTCGCAGCCAGGCATCTCCGAAGACATCGCACCGCTGTCGTCGGCGCCCATATTCATCTGCATCGGACATTCGCCGGTCAGCCCACTAGCTGCCAGCCCACTGATGGGCAGCACAGCGCAAAGCAGCAGGAGGAGCAATGTCCGGAAAAATTTCATGGCAGGGAGTATAGCCAACTTAACTTTTTAAATGTTACCGGCCGCCTCCCAGCACGGTCATAGCAGCACAAATTCGGCACGAGTTGGCCACTGCCTCGAAATGCGGCAACGCTGCGTCCGTTACCGGCATGCCGCTTCAGCGGGTGCGCCCGCTTATCACACATCGGACCGTGGATTGGGATTTTCAAACCATTTCGCCACCTCGTTCCACATCTGGTGATTGCCAAGCATCATCCGCAGAGCTCAAACGAGGGCGCGTTGCGTGCGAAAAATCATGTTTGCCTGTCAGGCTGGCACAAGCGCAAGGCAATCCAATCTTATCGCCATGGATTGCCTAGTCCGCAATCAGGATGATGTACCCAGTCACTTACGAAGAAGTCGAAGGCCGTTACAGACCACCAACAGGCTGGCTCCGACGTCAGCGAACACAGCCATCCACATGGTCCCGAGGCCGGCAAGAGTCAAGGTCAAAAAGACCGCCTTGATTCCAAGTGCCAGCGTGATGTTCTGAACCAGAATGGAATGCGTGGCCTTCGAAAGACGGATGAAGGCCGGGATTTTTCTCAGGTCGTCGTCCATCAGCGCAACGTCGGCCGTTTCGATTGCCGTGTCCGTTCCCATCGCGCCCATTGCGAAGCCAATATCGGCACGCGCGAGCGCCGGCGCGTCGTTGATGCCGTCACCGACCATACCGACCATCGCCGAACCACCCGACAGACGCTCCACCGCGCGAAGCTTGTCTTCCGGTAACTGGTTGCCTTCAGCCTCGTCGATGCCAACCTGCTGCGCAATTGCCTGCGCGGTGTGCGGGTTGTCGCCGGTCAACATTGCTGTGCGTACGCCGAGATTGTGAAGCTCTGAAATGGCCTCGCGGCTGCTGTCCTTGACAGTGTCGGCGACAGCAAAGAGCGCGAGCACCCGGACCTCGTCAATCAGCATCACAACCGTCTTTCCTTGACGTTCAAGGGCGTCGAGTCGCTCTTCCAGTTCCGCAGAACAGCGACCGAGTTCCTCGACCAGACGATGATTGCCGAGCGAGTAGTTCCTTCCGTCGACCAAGCCGCGAACGCCTCGCCCCGGGATGGCCTCGAATTCTTCGACCGGGTATTGGGTGACGTTGTCAGTCTCCGCAGCTCGAGCGACTGCTATCGACACAGGATGGTCAGAACGGCCCGAAAGGCTCGCAGCGAGTGAGCGGACACGAGCAGCATCGACGTCCGTGACACGGAGTTCGAACTCCGTCTGAACCGGTTTCCCATGAGTGATGGTTCCAGTCTTGTCCAACGCGAGCCACTTAAGCTTGCGCCCCTGCTCCAGATAGGTACCACCCTTGATAAGGATGCCTCGACGCGCGGCTGCAGCGAGGCCACTGACAATCGATACAGGCGTCGAGATGACTAGTGCACAGGGGCAGGCAATGACGAGCAGTACGAGCGCCTTATAAATCCAGTCGGACCAGCTTCCCGAAAAGAGAAGAGGAGGCACTATCGCAACAGCGATTGCTACGACGAACACAATGGGCGTATAGATGCGAGCGAACTGGTCGACGAACCGTTGCGTTGGCGCCTTCGAACCCTGTGCTTCTTCAACTGCGTGAATGATGCGTGCCAGGGTTGTGTTGTTTGCAGCAGCCGTGACCTGGTACTCGAACGAGCCCGATTCGTTGATGGTTCCTGCATACACCGTATCGCCTTCCGCCTTTTCGTCGGGAAGGCTCTCGCCTGTGATGGGTGCCTGATTGATGGACGACCTGCCGCTAGTGATTTCGCCATCGAGCCCGATACGCTCGCCTGGTTTTACGCGCACGACTGCGCCGAGAGCGACGGAATTCGCATCGACTTCAGCCCAAGTGCCATCTACCTGTTTGACCGTCGCCTTTTCCGGCGCGAGCCGCATCAGGCCCTGAATCGCGTTGCGAGCACGGTCGAGGGACTTGGCCTCAATGAGCTCCGCAATCGTGAACAGCACCATGACCATCGCAGCTTCCGGCCACTGACCGAGGAGCAGCGCGCCCGTGACAGCAATGCTCATCAGTGCGTTGATGTTCAAGTTGCCATTGCGGATGGCAATCCAGCCTTTCTTGTACGTTGTCAGGCCGGAACCGGCCACCGCCAATAAAGCAAGTGCGGCGACGAGCCATGAGGGTTGGCCCAGCCAACTTGCGGCTTCAGAAGCAACCGCGATAGCGCCGGCAAGCGCGAGCGGCCACCACGGCTTCTGCTGAGGCTGCCGGATGCTCACCGGTTGTTCATCTGCGCCGGCCAGTTCCGGCGTAAAGCCCAGCGACCGCAAGCCTTCGAGTACGGGGGGCAGCGCTTCCGGTTTGTGCACTACCGTCAGCACCCGCTGCATCAGATTGAATTCCATGCCCGTCACCGCCGGCATGCCCGCAAGCTTCTTGCGGATTAGTGCCTCCTCCGTCGGGCAATCCATCTGAAGGATGCGAATTTGCGTCCGGACCGCATCGCCTACCGCCCTTTGCACAGCAAGCGGGCCGAAAGTCAGGGTCGCCGAGGCGCAACAGCTGTTGCCAGAAGCGTGCTCGCGAGCGGGGCTACCGCCGTGCTCATGGCCGTGTTCGTGTGCAAGACCGTTCCCGAGTTTTTGGTCATTCTCGCCGTCGCAGCAGTGGGCGTGTGCGCCCGAGCAGCCATGTGTGAGCTCGTCTATGAGTCCAGTGTCTGAGCCGTGCTCGTCACGATTTTTCGAAGCTTGAACGTTTGACATGATGGTTTCCGTCCTTGATTTATGGTGTAGTAAACACCTTGGAGTAACTCCAAGGTCAAGTCGGGAAAGGAGAAAATCATGAAAATCGGTGAACTCGCACGACTCGCCAACTGCACGACCGACACAATCCGGTTTTATGAAAAGGAAGGATTGCTGCCAGAGGCCGACCGGACGGAAGCGAACTACCGTAGCTATAACGAGAGTCACATCGACCGCTTGCGGTTCATTCGGAACTGTCGAGCATTGGACATGACGCACGATGAGGTTCGCGCGCTGCTTGCGGCATCAGACAGCGCGGCCCCCGGCTGCGGCGCCGTCAATGCGCTGGTTGACGAACACATTGGCCACGTGAATAAGCGTATCGACGAGCTGCTCCAGCTTCGCGAGCAGTTGACCGCACTGCGCGAGGGGTGCGCAGGCGAGCAGCCGGTTGAGAATTGCGGAATCATTCACGGGCTGACGTCAATGGAGACCACCCAGCCGAAACCGAAAGCTTCTCACTTGGGCTAGGTAACGGGCAGGCTGGCTAAGGCGTCGTTCAGACGACGCAGCCATGTGATGGCGCACGGTCATGACACAGCAGCACCGGTAACCGTCGCGAGTGGCATGAACACGGCTACCTCATAGCATTGCCGCGTCGGCCGACGCGGCCGACGCGTGCCTACGGCCTAGGCCTGTTCAGACGCCGCAACGGCCAGACTGTTGCATCGGCGGACACTTGTTGGTGCCATACGAGCAGTACACGCAGCAATCTCCGGGTTTCGGCCGGAGCAATGCTTTGCAATGCTCGCATTCGTAAAACCATGCGCAGGCATCGGCGGGCATCGTCTCGTCTTTCCTATGCCCGCACGCTGGACACGTGATGGTCGAATTCAATACGACCGCAGTCATCACCGCGCCTCCTTTAGAAGCGACCCACTGTCGGCGCAACGGGACAAACCACAGAATACGGACTATAAGCACGGCCCGAGCGACTGTAGTCAAATGCCGAGCCGAAACAGTCGGGCTGACCCTTTATCAGCAAGCCCGTGGTAGGACAGCACCTTGGCACCTGCGGAATTTGCTCCTCCCGTCGCGAGGCCACTCAAGTCGAGGTCGTCAGTATTGATATTGCCGGGCGACAGAAGCGTCCGCATCGCTGATTACGGTGTCGCGCTGCATCAACGGGACTTTGGGAGCATCGCGCGACAACGTTCCAGCTCTCTATCGAGAAGCGCTATCTCCGCCTGCATGTCAGCCGCCCGTTTGAGTAGTTGTCCGACTTTGCGCCAGTAGGCATATCCTGAGCCTTCATCCTCCATACCTAATTCCTCGAACTTGCGAAGAGCAATCGCGAGGTCAATTACCTCATCCCGTTCCGTGTCATTTTCTTCTGCCGCATCAGCGGTGCTGTCGTCGCGCTGACGCGGCGAACATCGAAACAAAATTCCCTCATTCACGTATCTCTTCTTAATGCGCAACAAGACCAGCGTGAGGACGAGCGAGCACGCCGGCAGGACCAGCAAGGCCGGATTGTCGAGTGCGAATTGCCAAATTGCTTCGATGGTTTTCGTGCTTGTATGACGGTCATGCTTGATTGCCGACGGCAGAGATTCTCACCGCTCAACGAACATCGCGGCAGCACGAGGACTGGCAACAACTTGTGTTTGTGTCTAATCCATCGAAGCTTTATGGCTTCACGTGAATCCGTGCCCTAGCAGACGGAGTCTGTCTACGGCTAGAAGGGGCATCGCGAACTAGGCGTTTGAGTGGGTGTCGGAGTTTACTCCGACCTAAGATGAGCGGGGCCCCAGACAAAGTTAAAACCTCGTTCGCTAGATGTCTTTTTAACTTCTTCATTCAGCTAGAGACTTCCCTCAGACACAAAGCCATTACTGGGTGGGAAGTCTTTTCGTGAGCATCGGCGATTTGACGAGCCCAGACGACCCGACTGCTCAAGTCTCATCCTCATAGTCGCGGGCGAGCGATACCCAACCTCCAAACTTCTTGCGCAAACAATGTCGTTCCGCTGCCGTCGGAGTGTCCGTGCGGGGAATTGCTTGGTCCCACAGCTCGTTCGGAGGGGCTAGCGGTCGGCCGCAAAGCCTTACATTAACAGGCACCAAAGGGCCAGAAACGGTAACTCACCCGATTTCATCGCATGTTGGTTGCTCGGTGCATTATGAATACCTCCGCCGATTCCCGGGTCGAACCAGTCGCCGTCCAACTGGCGGAACTGACCAGAAGTCAAAAGGACGTAGGCTTCTTCTGGAGGGTGACTGTGGTCCGGATATCGGACATGTGGTGCCATGATTGAAAACCCCAACTGGACGTCGAGCCGACTTTCCGTGCCCCCTGGGCCGCAAATCATACCGTGCACATGTTTCTCGACGTAGTCGACGCTTCCATCGCGTCCCGACATACGACGGCTCCAGCTCAAATGAGGCTCCAATGCCCTGATGGCCTCAGCGATAGGACTGAATTCTGTTTGTCGTTCGGTATGCGGCGCGAGGGCGGTTTCGAGCCAGTCGCACGCAGGGTATCGAGCATGATGGCGCGTTCCATCATCGGAGAAAGCCTCAAGACGACGAAAGACCTGCGTTGCGACCCAGCGCCCCGCTTGTGGGAGCCTCTCCGATTGAAACAAAGGCTCCGCTATTTGGATAAGTCTACTGACAAGCTCAAGCCGGTTAGACATGTATTCTCCGAAGATTCTCTCTGAGTGCACAGACCAATCACGAGCCGTAGCGGTCAACCGCATCCGTGAGAACGAGACGCGCACCGACTGCCCAGGACTTACGGGCGTTGGGCGGGCGCAAGGTGTCAGCCGATACGCGCATCGCTGGCTTGGCCGACCGCGTCGAGTGTCAGGGGGTGAGAAATCAGTGTCAATGCGCTTTATTCTGCAGCTTCAGATACTTTAAGTTATATGTCAATCGAGTTGGCGCAACGACAGTGACTGGGATGACTCTTACCCTTACGTCGACATCGTCCAATTCAAGGCTGTAAGGCTATGAAGGTGACTAACGCTGCCATTGAACGTTCGTTGCGCCGGCAACCGTTGTCGGCGGGCATGCACCGATTAACGAGCTCACAAGCGAGACACAGTGTCGTCGGAGAGGCGATGGGCAGATTCGTGGCGCCGCGGATGCCGCAGCGGTATCTTGCGACCCCCGGCGCTACAAGTTGGCTACGCGTTCTCGTCCCGGCCGTCGTTCGACTTCTACAGCAACGCACGCGACTGTCTGGCGTGGGCGTCAGCTCCCGTCAAGAGTCCTTTCGAAGTGCTCGTGAATCTTGCTGTTGCTAAGGCGGCGCCGCGAGAAGAATTGTGCAGAGAAGCGCTGCTGTGACACAGCGCAATCTTCGTTGGACAGCAAATCGGGTTCGGACTAACCCTAGCTAGGACATTCCCTAGGCTGTGAGCGAGGCTCCCGCCAGCGTCAAGCTGGGGTTGAGGTCGGTGGTTTGTGCTGCAAAGCCCGCTCGGCAAGGGTCTGCGAGATTTGGTTATCCCGCGTCGTTGAATTCTGATACACGGTCGGTCGGTCCACCATTACCAAAAGTATGGGCTATAGCCAAGGAAATGTTTCTCGCGCTCCTCATTTGGCTTGTTACGCTCAATCCCGTGCATGAATGAACCGATGCCAAGCACTGGCGAATCCAGAAGTTGCGAGATTCCCAGCGAATCGAGCACTTTTTGCAATTCGCGTGACAAGCAGCCGCCGTAATGCGGCGCTACGAACCGGACAGCGCCGCAACGCGCCAATGAAGCGCGGGTAGCTGCTTGTTGAATGAAGCAGCCTTCTTGAAGATGCGCTCACCGGATTCCCTGGATATCAGTCGGAACAAAAGATGACACCGAACCTAACCCTTGCTCCAGACACCCTGTCAACGGCGCATCCCTCCAAAGACACACTGTCTGTCTCCAGCCGAGACGTCGGTGCAACTGCCGCTGCGGAGATTCTACAGGTCAAGAATCTGTCAAAAATCTTCGGCCCGAAGCCCGAGCGCGCGGTCGAAATGATGCGGCAAGGGATTGGACGCAATGAGATTTTTGAAGTGACGGGCAATATGGTCGCTGTGGACGACGTCAGCCTGAGCGTTCGGGCTGGAGAAATTTTTGTCGTCATGGGCCTGTCCGGCTCCGGAAAATCAACGTTGGTCCGTCTCCTTAACCGTCTGATTGAGCCCACGTCAGGCAGCGTCATTCTCGACGGTCGCGACATTGCGCCAATGTCAACGGTTGAACTGCGGGAAGTCAGGCGCAAGAAAATGGCTATGGTGTTTCAGTCCTTTGCGCTTCTGCCCAACCGCACAGTGCTCGACAATATCGCGTACGGACTTGAGGTATCAGGCCAGAAGAAGGCTCAGCGGTACGATACCGCCCGTGCGGCGCTTCAGCGCGTCGGGCTTGGCTCATACGAGAAGCTGCTTCCAAGTGAGCTTTCGGGCGGGATGCAACAGCGAGTAGGCCTCGCGCGTGCGTTGGCGGTCAATCCGGCGGTGCTTCTAATGGATGAGGCGTTTTCTGCGCTTGACCCGTTGATTCGTTTCGAGATGCAGAATGAGCTTCTGCGCCTGCAGAAAGAAGAGCAGCGCACCATCGTTTTCATTTCTCACGACATCGAAGAAGCCATCAAGATTGGCGGCCGAATTGGCATCATGAAGGACGGTCGCCTTATCCAAGTTGGCACTCCAGCTGAACTCATCCAGACCCCCGCGGATGAGTATGTCCGAGACTTCTTCAGAAACGTCGACGTATCGAGGTTTCTTAAAGCATCCAGCCTCATGCAGAAGCCTTCAAAGGGCGTAATTTCGTGTGATACCGGTACATCGGCTTCGCGGTATCTCACAGAGATGATTGACGCAAGCGTTGACTGCGCATATGTCTGCGACGAGGACGGCCGGTTTGTTGGTTGCGTCACGCTCGAGCGCCTACACAAAGCCGGTGACCGTTCCGTACGGGATGCGCTGCACCCCGACCTGCATGCGGTGCAGACGGAAGCGGATTTGCATGAACTCGCCTCGGTCGCACTCAACCGCGAATACGACGTGCCGGTGGTTGACGGCGACGGTAAATTCGCTGGCGTTGTGTCCTGCCGGACTATTTTGAAGCAAGTGTTGGAGCGGAGAGCAGCATGAACTCATCATCATCAATTTTCGGGAAATTTGCGGAAGACCTGGTCAACTTTCTGTTCCAGCACTTCCGAGGCGGTTTTGACGCTTTCTCCGCCGTGCTCGGTGCCTTCGTGAAGATGATGGAAGACGGGCTCGCAGCGGTTCCTTTTGTCGTGATGCTTGTCTTGCTGATGGCGCTCGCATTTTGGCGCCGCGGTGTCTTTTTTGCCGCGTTCGTAGGCGTAGCTCTGTACGTCATCAACTACATGGGCCTGTGGGCTCAGACCGTTTCAACGCTTGCGCTCGTAATTGCGGCTACGTTCTTCAGTCTTGTCATCGGAGTTCCAATGGGAATATGGGGGGCGCGCAACAGGCGAGTTGAGGTCATCCTCCGCTCATTGCTCGACTTCATGCAGACGATGCCTGCTTTCGTATATCTGATTCCTGCAGTCATCCTGTTTGGACTGGGCCGCGTCCCAGCTGTGATTGCGACCATCGTCTTCGCGATGCCACCGGTTGTTCGACTGACAACGCTCGGCATCAAGCAAGTGCGCGAGGAGTTGCTCGAAGCAGGCAGGGCGTTTGGCAGCACGGACTCGCAATTGCTCTGGAAGATTCAGTTGCCAAACGCTCTTCCGTCGATTATGGCGGGAGTCAATCAGACCATCATGATGGCGCTGTCCATGGTCGTGGTGGCTTCAATGATTGGTGCCGGTGGCCTGGGCGAGTATGTATTGAGCGGCATTCAACGATTGGACATCGGTATCGGGTTCGAAGGCGGTTTAGGTGTGGTGTTGCTCGCCATCGTCCTCGACCGCTTGACCGAGAGTTTTGGCCTTAAGTCGAAGAAGCCGCGCAAATCGGCAAAGTCGGTAAAGCAAACCTCAACCGGCGCCGCGAGAACCTAAAGTTCGTCCTCGACCGGACTGCACACGGTCAATGTGAGTCGGGCCAGGAATCAAATTTATAAGTTGTAACCATGCGGTACTGGCGCGTAGCGGAGACCGGCAAGCCAGGGATTCATTGACCGAAACCTTAATATTGTTTTAACTAAAAAGGAGTGCAAAATGGCAATCGGTATGCTTAAAGGGCTTGTCGCACGGGCAACCTTGGCGGTGACCTTCGGAGCGCTGGCGGCTTCGGCCGGTGCGGCTGAACCTATCAAAGTTGCGGTGACAAATTGGGCAGACGTTCTCGCTGTCGCGAACGTCGCCAAGTACGTGCTCGAAACCAAGCTGGACCAGCCCGTGAAATTTGTCCAGGCTGACATTGGTATCCAGTATCAGGGTGTCGCACGGGGTGACCTCGACATCATGGTTGGCGGATGGCTTCCGGTCACGCACGCGAGCTACTACGGACGGTACAAGAACGACATGGAGGATGTCGGTGTCATTTACACCGGCGGACGAAATGGTTGGGCTGTGCCTGACTATATTCCCGAAAGCGAGCTGTCCTCCATCACTGACCTCAACAAGCCCGACGTGAAGAGCAAGTTGAACGGGACGATTCAAGGCATTGAACCAGGCGGTGGCTTGATGCAGGCGTCCGAAAAGGCCATCAAGGAGTACAACCTCGCTGGATACAACTTGCAGTCGTCAAGCGAAGCTGGGATGCTCGCTTCGATTTCTCGAGGCTACCAAGCGAAGAACTGGGTTGTCGTCACGGTTTGGAGCCCGCATTGGTTGTGGCAGAAGTGGAAGATGCGCTACCTCAAAGACCCCAAGGGAGCTTTGGGCGGGGAAGAGCAAGTGCATGGCTTCGCTTCCAAGCAGTTCGCGACGAAATTCCCGCGCGCTGATGTCTTCTTCCATCACTTCAAGCTGACGCTTGCGGACGTTGAGTCAATAGAACTCGAGGGGAACTCGACCAACGACTGGCCGACAGCTGCCAAGAAGTTCGTCGAGGCTCATCCGGAAAAGGTTAAAGCGTGGCTTGAGAAGTGAAAGTTCGGGGTGTTCTCTCTGCAAGCAGTTTGCCCGGCGAGAGAATACCAAATGCGTTGCCTTGGCGTCATATAGCTTCATGGCCGTGAGCTGCTGCCTAGGTACAACGGTTGATTTACTACAAAGGTGTCGGAGCCGCATAAATGAACCAGACAACACGTTTTTTCTCGGAGACGCTTCAAGACCGCGACCCCGTTATCGCGTCGGAAATCACGCTGGAACTGCGTCGCCAGCAAACTCAGATTGAGTTGATTGCTTCCGAGAACATTGTCTCTGCCGCCGTTATGGAAGCACAAGGCACTGTCCTGACGAACAAGTACGCCGAAGGCTATCCGTCAAAGCGCTACTACGGTGGCTGTGAGCATGTTGACCGCATTGAGGCACTTGCGATAGACCGAGTCAAAGCGCTGTTCGAGGCCGAGTTTGCCAATGTGCAGCCCCATTCCGGAGCGCAGGCTAACGGCGCGGTCATGCTTGCGTTGGCAAAGCCCGGCGATACAGTGCTGGGAATGTCGCTGGATGCGGGCGGTCACCTGACGCACGGTGCAAAACCTGCACTCTCCGGAAAGTGGTTCAATGCTGTTCAGTACGGAGTAAGCCCGGAGAACTATCGAATCGACTTTGAGCAGGTTCGACGCTTGGCCGAGGAACATCGTCCGAAGCTCATCATCGCCGGCTACTCCGCCTATCCGCGGGCTCTGGACTTCGCAAAGTTCCGAGAGATTGCCGATAGCGTCGGAGCGCTTCTGATGGTCGATATGGCCCACATTGCCGGCATCGTCGCGGCGGGTCGTCATGAGAATCCGATTAGGTTTGCTGATGTCGTTACTTCCACGACTCACAAGACGCTCAGGGGTCCGCGCGGGGGCTTCATCCTGACAAACAACGGTGATATCGCGAAGAAAATCAACTCTGCGGTGTTCCCGGGCTTGCAAGGTGGACCGTTGATGCACGTCATCGCTGGCAAGGCAGTAGCCTTCGGCGAAGCGCTGCGTCCGGAGTTTAAAACGTATATTGACCAAGTACTCAAAAACGCGGTGGCGCTGGGTGAAGTCTTGACCTCTGGCGGAGTGCGTTTGGTCACTGAAGGGACCGACAACCACCTGCTCCTCGTCGACCTGCGCGCAAAAGGTCTTACAGGAACGCAGACGGAAAAGGCGCTGGAGCGTGCTGGCATTACTTGCAATAAGAATGGCATTCCGTTCGATACGCAGAGCCCTACCATTACCTCCGGCATTCGCCTGGGAACACCAGCCGGCACGTCTCGTGGCTTCGGTGAAAAGGAATTCCGGCTGGTGGGCGAGATGATTTTGGAAGTCTTGAGCGCGCTCGAGCAGAACGCGGAGGGAGACGAGTCGGTCGAGCGTTCGGTTCGTAGCCGTGTCAAAGGCCTCTGCAGCCAGTTTCCGATTTACTCATCGGCTGACGCGCTAGTCTGAGCTATAGGCCGAAGCAGCGTCAGTTAGAGCCAAAGCCCCCCGGGTGAAACAACGCCCGTACGATTGATGAACCGAATATAGAGAGAAGACAATGGTCAGCTTTGAAGGAGTGCACGCACCCCTGGTTACGCCTTTCACCGCGGACGGTGAAATCGACCACGTGCTGCTTGCGAAACATGCAACCGGCCTGGTAGGTCGTCTATCCGGACTCGGAGTCGGTGGCACGACCGGTGAGTACTATGCGCTTACGCTCGAAGAACGTGTCAAAACATTCGAGACAGTAACCGAAGCAGTGGGCGGAAAGACCGTCTTGAGCGCTGGTATCAACGCGACGACAACGAAGGACGTCATCCACCTCGGGCTTGCTGCAAAACAAGCAGGCATGTCGGCGCTTCTAGTGGCAGCGCCATATTATGCGCAGCCGACACAGGAAGAGCTTCTCGCTCACTTCTTGAAGGTCGATGATGCGGTCGACCTCCCTATCATGTTGTACAACTTTCCGGCACGTACGGGGACGGACATCAGCGACACGGTTCTGGAAAAGCTGCTGGAGCGTCCTAACTTCCGAGCAATGAAAGAAAGTACGGGCGATATCGGGCATCTTCACCACTTGGCGACGCACTTCGGCGAAAGGCTCGTGCTCAGTTGCGGAATGGACGACCAGGCGATGGAATTCTTCGCTTGGGGCTCCAAGAGCTGGGTCGGCGCGGCCGCCAACTTCATCCCCGAGTCGCATGTCGAATTGCTCGAAACCTGTATGAGTGGCGACTTTGCCAAAGGCCGCAAGCTCATGGCTGGGCTTCTGCCCGTCCTCGAGCTTCTCGAGCGTAGCGGCAAGTTCATCCAATACGTCCGCTACGGCTGCGAGCTCGCCGGTGTTCCTGTCGGGAATGCGCGTGCGCCACTTGGCACCCTGACCGACGAAGAGCGCAAAGGATTTGCTTCCGTCGTCGAACCGCTGCTGCGCAAAGGCAAGTGAACTGCATGAGCTCCAACCTGGACTTCGGGCGGGTGCCAACTCCTGATGGAGTGAACGGCTGGTGGGAAACGCTCCCGTCGCCCGCTAACGCTGAAAAGGTCGCATCGGACCTTCGTTTTGATTGGGTTGTCGTCGGTGGGGGCATCACAGGGTTGTGCGCAGCCCGACGTTTGGCGGAGCTCTGCCCTGATTCCTCCGTTGCTCTTGTCGAAGCAGACCGGATTGGACGAGGAACGGCCGGTCGCAATTCGGGTTTCTTTGTAGACCTGCCGCACGACATAAGCAGCGAAAGCTACTCGCGCAGCGTTGAAGCAGACAAAGCCGATGTTCGGTTGCAGCGCCATGGCATCGACTACGTTAGGTCCGCCGTCATTGAGCACAAAATCGACTGTGACTGGCGCGACGACGGGAAATATCATGCAGCGGTGACCAAGCATGGCATCGCTGCGCTCGAGCATTTTGCGGAAGGCCTAAAGCGAATCGACGAAAAATTCGAATGGTTGGATGAAGCGGGCATCGGTGCTATCACAGGGACGGGGTTCTACAAGAGCGGAATTCTTACGCCAGGGTGCAGCACCGTTCAGCCAGCGGCTCTCATGCGGGGGTTGGCAGCTGCTCTACCGAGAAACGTGAGGGTTTTCGAATTAAGTGCGGTGAAGAGCATCGAATCAGTCATCGGCGGGAAAGCACTCTCTTTCGCTGGCGGGAAGATTACTGCCAAGCAGGTCATCCTTTGTACGAATTCTTATGCCGCGACTTTCGGCAAGAATTCAAATGGCTTGCTACCGGTGTATACGTTCGCATCCTTGACGCGCGTGATGAACCAGGATGAGGTCAAGCGGCTCGGCGGCAAGTCTTCCTGGGCGCTCATACCGGCCGACCCCGTCGGGTCAACAGTGCGCCGACTGATTACCGACCGTATCTGCGTGCGTAACCATTTTGCGTTCCGACCGGAGGTCAGCGTCTCGCAGTTGGACTTGGCGAAGGCTCGAGCGTTGCATCAACGCTCGTTCGACCGACGCTTCCCGATGCTGAAGGACGTCGAGTTTGAATACACCTGGGGCGGCGCACTTTGCCTGTCGGCGAACAGTGGAGCACTGTTTGGGCGACGTGAGGAAGGAATCTACGAGGCGATTGGATGCAACGGGCTGGGACTGAGTCGCGGCTCATCATCCGGCAAGCTTATAGCGGAACACGCGCTTGGTCAGTCAAATGAGCTAATCAGTCAGGTGCTCAAGCAGCCGCGTCCGCGTCCGTTGCCAGGCCGTCCTATCTCGGACATTGCGGTCTCTACGGCTATCTGGTTCAAGGAAATCTCGGCAGGTGCCGAACTCTAAATTGTGAGGTCAAGCATGAGCACTTACGAACAGTGGAAGCAAGCGGCCGAGAGCACGTCGCTCGACGGTCGTGCCTTTATCGGTGGCCTTCGATGCGCTGCCGCGTCCGAGGCAACGTTTGATACGCTAAACCCGGCCAACGGAAAGGTGCTCGCAAAAATCGCCAAATGTGAGCAGGCCGACGTCGACCGCGCCGTCGTCGCGGCACGCGATGCGTTCGAGAGCGGCGTGTGGTCGAAGGCGGCTCCGTCGCATCGAAAGGCAGTTCTGCTCCGATTGGGGCAGCTCATTGATGAAAATGCGGACGAGCTTGCCTTACTGGAGGCCCTCGAAGCTGGCAAGCCCATCAGCGAATGCCTGGGTCTTGATATACCGGAGTCGGCTGCGTGCATTCGGTGGCACGCCGAGGTGACGGATAAGCGGTACGACGCTCTTTCGCCGTCGGGTGCGGGCGTAGTCAGCATGATTACTCGCGAACCCATCGGTGTTGTGGCCAGCGTGCTTCCTTGGAACTTTCCGGCGTTGATGCTTGCTTGGAAAATCGGTCCTGCGCTTTCTGTGGGCAACAGCGTCATCATCAAACCGGCGGAACAAACGTCCCTCTCAACGCTGCGAATTGCTGACTTGGCTGCGCAAGCTGGACTGCCCCCTGGTGTTCTCAACGTAGTCACCGGATTTGGCGAAGGCGCCGGTCAGGCCTTGGGACTTCATCCCGACGTCGATTTGGTCGCATTCACGGGTTCGACAGAAACTGGTAAGAGATTCCTGCGCTACTCGGCAGACTCCAACTTGAAGCGCGTGGTCCTTGAATGCGGGGGTAAAAATCCGCAGGTTGTGCTGCCTGATGTCGCAAATCTAGACGCGTGCGCGGAAAATGCGGTTGCAGCCGCGTTCTGGAATATGGGCGAAAACTGCAGCGCGGGGTCCCGCATCATTGTCGCTTCTAGCAAGAAAGCCGAACTTCTACATAAGGTTTTGGCGGTCCTCGAAGGCTGGAGGACCGGCGACCCACTTGACCCGGATGTGAAGCTAGGCGCGCTCATCGAAGCTGGGCACTGCGACAAGGTACTCTCGCATATCGAAAAAGCGAAAGCGGAGGGAGCAAACCTTGTATGTGGCGGCAAGGCGACCCTTACAGATTCTGGAGGTTGGTTCGTCGAGCCCACGATTTTTGACAACGTCACGCCCGAAATGAGTATCGCGCGAGACGAGGTCTTCGGGCCGGTCGTGTGTTTCATCGAGTATGACGACATCGACGACGCAGTCCGCATCGCCAACGACACATGCTACGGGCTGGCAGCGTCGCTCTGGACCGACAACGTCAACAATGCGCACAAAGTGGCTTCGCGCATTCGTGCAGGCACGGTGACGGTCAATTGCTTCGGCGAGGGCGACCTTTCCACTCCGTTCGGGGGTTTTAAGCAGTCGGGCTTTGGTGGGCGTGATAAATCAGTCTACGCGCATGACCAATACTGCGAGCTGAAGACGACTTGGATAAAGCTGGAAGATTGAAAATCCTTGGAAGCAGTACCGGCAGTCTCGACTAAGCCGAAACGGACTGCCGGCCTCACCATCGCATGGCATCCGACATCTGCATCCAGGTTGTGGGTTCGGTGCGATACAGGGCGGTTACGACAGCTCTGTTCTGCTCTGGCCTGCGGTTCGACGAAATTTTGTAGTGGCCACGTAATGCTCGTTGCTGATGAACCCGAGTATTCGGTCATTCGCGTACAGGCTGATGACACGAATCAGCAAGTTCTCGATTCCTGCGGTGTGGCCGTGCTTCCGGCCTGGCGCTTTCTCCACCCGCACAGCAACCATGTCCTCGCCTATTCATATTTGTCGAGGAGCAGTCCACGTGGCTTGGCCGTCGAAGCGCTCGAAATGCGAGTGCGCAGACATTTTTGGCGCGTTACTACTCACGGATATGCGCAACGGCGCAGCTCGCTGATGACTGTTCGCCGAAAGCTGACGATGCCTGCACAGCGCAAGGAAGCGTAAGCGAGTTGCTGCATCGCAATCTCGAGTTCCCCACGCGTAATCTGTCAGGTAAGACGCGCTCTGAAAGATGTTCAGGAGCGGCTCGCCCGCAGGGAGTAACATTAGTTCGAAGTCTTCCTCGACGCGAGCTTCCGCCTAGTTTTGAAGGTCACAAAGGGGACAACTCGCGGAGGAGCCCCGGATTGTAATATTGAACCAGTGCCATCAGGCACAAAGGTTTTAGACCATGCAGAAAAAGCAGCTCTTCGCTGACCGGCTGCTCGCGCAGATGCCATCGCTGCGCGCGCTAAAGTGTTTCGTGACCGCAGCGCGGTATGAAAACTTCACCCAAGCTGCTGAGGTCCTTTGCGTCACCCAAGCAGCCATCAGCCGGCAGATAAAGGACCTTGAGGATTCCCTGGAGGTCGCGCTTTTTGACCGCTCCGGAAGACACATCGCGCTTACAGAAGCTGGCCGAATTCTGTACAACGCCTCGTATCTGTCCATCATGAACATCGCAGAAACGGTAGAAGCGGTGCGACGAGCAGGCCGTGTCGAATTAACGATTTGCGTATCACATACGTTTTCGGCGCTTTGGTTGGCGCCACGCTTGCCAAGCTTTCGTAAGCAGTTCCCTGACGTGCGACTTCATGTAATCGTCACGGAGCATTTCATGGAGTTGGATAGGTTGATTGACCCCGACCTCATTATTACGAAGAACCCGCCTCGCGAGGCGGAGTATGAGGTCGAGCGCTTGTTCCATGACGTGGTGTACCCCGTTTGCAGCACGGACTTTTTCGAGCATGAGTATCGCGGGAGGGAACTGTCCGCTCTCGACCTACTGAAACACCCAACACTAAATCTATCGCCACTTGGACGCTCGCAGGTTTGCGAGCATGTCGACTGGCGAGTTTGGCGGAATTGGTTTCAGAAAGGCGACGGCGGCGAGCGCTTGATGGAGAGCGAGCATCTCGAAAGTAACGATTACCGCTTGCTTGTCTCGCAGGCCGAAGCGGGGGAAGGGACGCTATTGGGTTGGCATCATTTGGTCCACAGACAAATAGAACAGGGAATTCTGGTGCGGCCAATACAGGAAAGTCTCGTCTTTCGAGACCGTCATCACTTCCTTATCACCCGTAAGAACGCTGTCGAACGGCCAGAATACAAGCTTTTCCGAACGTGGCTCATTAGCGAGGTCAAGGAAATGATGGCGAGTTGGCGCGAGGAAAGTGAAGAGCCAGTAGTTCTATAGGTCAAGCGTCGAGCGTCCTCGTCGCATGAATCGACGCGTCTGCTGCAACGAGTGACGAATGTCTACCGAGGCTTACGGCTCACATCACATGGAACTCCGCGATGACGGCTCAAGGCGTCTGACATTCGGTATCGTCTTGTTGCCGAACTTCACGCTCACAGCATTCTCTGGATTTGTGGACCTCCTGAGGCTGGCAAGCGACGAAGGAGATATGAGCCGACCTGTGCGTTGCTCTTGGGCAGTAGTGGGCGAGTCCACACTGCCGGTAAGGGCCAGTTGCGGGATACAGATAACGCCTTGGGCAACCTTCGAGAAAGCCGGACCGTTTGATTATGTCGTGGTGGTGGGCGGGCTGCTTCACTCAGGCTCAGGCGCAAGCGACGCTACCATTCGCTTCATACGTTCAGCGGGAGACGGCCCCGCAACCGTAGTAGGAATCTGCACGGGTGTTTTCGCTATGATGCGGGCAGGCATCTTGAAAGGCTACCGCGCTTGCGTCAGCTGGTTCCACTACTGGGACTTCCTCGAGCGCTTCCCACAGGCAGAGGAGGCAAACCTTGTTGCGGACCGGCTGTTCGTCATTGACCGACGCCGTATCACATGCTCTGGAGGTAGGGCATCCATCGATGTGGCCGCGGCCATCCTTTTACGCCACATAGAGCCGAGCATCGTGCAGATAGCGTTGCGCATATTACTGGTTGATGACGCGCAAAAGGGCAACGCACCGCAGCCGCACCCCCTCGGACTGAAGCCTGCAGCCCACCCGAAAGTGCGAAGAGCCATTTTGTTGATGGAGCAGAGCGTCGGTCGACCGATGAGTCTCGAAGAGTTGGCCGGTAGGCTGGACATGTCTGTTCGGCAACTTGAACGGTTATTCTCCGCTGAAACTGGTCAATCGCCACATGCCTATGGCCGGAAAATGCGCGTGCAAACGGCCGCCTGGCTGTTGACCAGCTCCGATAGGACTGTCGCTGATATTGCTACGTCTTGCGGCTTTTCAGATGCGTCCCACTTTGGCAGAGAATTCAAAAAGGGCTTCGGCATTGCTCCGATTGCTTATCGAAATTCACAACTATTGAACGAGCATACTGATTCCAGTCGACTCGCGACCTCGCACAGCTAAGCATGCCTCCGACTTCCACCGGGCGTCGACTCGCAACCTCTTGAGTTCGTGAGTAGAATCCCTCGAACAGTGCAACTTGACGGAGATTGTCACCCACACCAACATGGCAAAAAGCACGAAAGGATATCGACGGATTGTCCCGTCGTTGACAGCATTAGTTGAATTCGAGGCGGTCGCGCGGTTAAGCAGCTTCACAAGTGCCGCGCAAGAACTGGGCGTCACACAGGCAGCTGTTAGCAGGCAAGTAAAGTTCTTAGAAGAGACGCTGAAAACCCGACTTTTTCATCGTCTCCATCGCTCGATTGCACTGACGAGTGATGGGGAGGCCCTGTATCTCGTTGTTGCTGAGAGCATGCAGAAGATAGCTGGCGTTTTCGACCGGCTGTCCAACAGCCAGCAGCAGAAGGAACTTGTCATCGTGGCAACAGCTGCGTTCTCGGCGTTTCGACTGTGGCCGAGACTGGCGGGCGTCCGCGAGATGGAACAACCGGTGCATATTCGTCTGAACACGCAGAACTTCACTTCGGATTTGCGACACGTCGAGGTGGATGTTGCAGTGCGGTTCGGAGATGGAAGCTGGAAAGACGGTAGCTCGACCCTTCTTTTCGATGAAGAGGTGTTCCCCGTTTGCTCACCAAGCTTCTTGGAGTGGAAGAGCAGGCCGACGACTCTCGAAGAACTGGCCGACCTGCCGCTGATAGACTCAGACCCAACCTATGAGGGTTGGATGGGCTGGGAGGAGTGGTTCAATTCCGCCGGCTATCGACCCGCAAAGCTTAACTACGCGCTCCGTTCGAGCTTATATGCCGACTCTGTACATGCCGCACGTCATGGTCAAGGCGTTGCGCTCGGTTGGGCGCGAATTGTTCACGACCTGCTGGTCTCCGGCGAGCTAGTGCGGCTTCCGATAGCGACATTTAAGCCAAAAGACGCGTACTACGTGGTCGTGCCTCATGGTCGTTCCGTTACGCCAATGGTGGCAACCCTGATTGAATGGCTCCGAGAAGAAGAGCCCATCGAGCACTAACTTTAAAAAGGTGCCGCAAAAAGCCGGCACAAGTCCTTCCTTGGAGGATTTCTTTGAATCGAAGCTGCTCGTTTTCTTGCTAGAAAAGAGCGGCAAAGCGACGACGTCTAAAAGTTTTACGCCGCCTTCTTCAGGCTACCGTGCGGGTCAATAACAAACTTCTTCGGAACGCCTGAATCAAACTCGGCATAGCCGGACGGCGCTTCATCAAGATTGATGACAGTGACGTTGACGGCATTAGCAATGTCGAGTCGGTCCCACAAGATTGCCTGCATCAAATTGCGGTTGTATTTCAGCACTGGCGTCTGTCCCGTGAAGAATGAATGCGACTTCGCCCAGCCCAACCCTAGACGGACCGAGAGACTTCCCTTCTTTGCGGCCTCGTCGACGGCGCCTGGGTCGTCAGTCACGTAAAGTCCGGGAATGCCGATGCCCCCCGCAACGCGGGTCACTTCCATCAACGAATTAAGTACGGTTGCCGGAGCCTCATGTTGTGAACCGGCGTGGCCGTGCCCGCGTGCTTCAAATCCGACACAGTCGATGGCGCAATCAACTTCAGGCTCGCCGAGCAATTCGGCGATTTGCTCGCTCAAAGATGCGTCCTGCGACAGGTCAACTGTTTCGAACCCGACGCGTCGTGCGTGTTCAAGCCGGGTGGCGTTCACATCTCCAACGATAGTCACCGCTGCGCCGAGAAGGCGTGCAGATGCGGCCGCAGCCATTCCAACAGGGCCTGCGCCTGCGATGTACACAGTCGCGCCAGGTTTTACGCCCGCGGTTACCGCGCCGTGATACCCCGTGGGAAGAATGTCAGAAAGACAAGTCAAGTCGCGAATCTTGGCCATCGCACGGTCGCGGTCGGGGAACTTCAAAAGGTTGAAGTCCGCGAACGGAATCATAACGAATTCTGCCTGCCCTCCAATCCAGCCGCCCATGTCGACATAGCCATAGGCCCCGCCCGGGCGCGCTGGGTTGACGGTGAGGCAAACGCCAGTGTTCTGGGCCTTGCACATTGGGCACCGTCCACAGGCGACGTTGAAGGGCACAGAAACAAGGTCCCCTTTTTGCAAGGTGAGGACGTCGGAACCGACTTCGATTACCTCGCCCGTAATCTCGTGTCCCAGCACCAGCCCCGACGGTGCGGTCGTCCTGCCGCGCACCATGTGTTGGTCGGACCCGCAGATATTTGTAGCAACGACTCGAAGGATGACTCCGTGGTTTGCGTTGCGACCGAAAGGGTCGACCAGTTCCGGGAACGCGATGCTGCGCACTTCCACCTTCCCGGGTCCGACGTAAACGACTCCGCGATTTCCTGACATCATGTCTCCAATATATTCTTAAGAAGACTACGAGCCTTGATTCGTAGCCTCACAGCCAATCAGTTTCAAAGTCGCACGACGTCAGGGCCACGCATCCGCTTTCAGTCAGCACAACCTGTTGTTCAAGCTTCACGCCTTGCGTTCCTCCTTCTGCACCGATGTAGCTTTCCACGCATAACGTCATGCCCGGCTCAAAGACGCCGTCGTAACCACCACTTTCCCAGTCGACTTGGTGCGCAATCGACGGGTATTCGTCAACCATCCCGATACCGTGCGCGACACAGCTGTAACGGTTCTTGAGATAAATCTCGGGGATTCTCCAGGCCTTCTCCGAGAATTCGCGAAATGACATGCCCGGTCGCAACAAGTCCATGTTGAAGTGAACCTGCGAATAAGCCTTCTCATAAAGATGGCGTTGCTCGTCCGAAGGCCTTGTCCCGCCAACCGTCCAGGTACGTGAGATGTCGGAGCAGTAGCCGTTCGGGCCCACCATATCCGTATCAAAAGCGAGTAGTTCACCCTCTTGCAGCACGCGGTTCGAACACTCTTGCATCCACGGGTTAGTTCTACCACCGGATGCAAGTAATCGTGTCTCAATCCACTCGCCTCCGTGCTTGATATTTTCGTAATGGAGGTTCGCCCACAGGTCCTGTTCAGTCATCCCGGGACGCAACTCGCGGTGCATGCATTCGATACCCTTTTCGCACGCACGCAGAGATTCGTTCATTAGGACAATTTCGCCAGTTGACTTCGCCAAACGCGCCATCTCCATCATGGCTTGTCCGTCGAGAAGTGTCAGGCCATTCTTCACTAGGTATGCCGTACCGATGGGGTCCAGCCGGTCGACTGCAAGGCGAAACTCACCGGGGGCGCGTCGCTGCAACACGTCAACAATCTCAGCTCCCCAGGCTTCGGCTCGTCGCTCCGCTTCATGGCCCGCACTGAAAAAAGTCCAACCCACGGCGCTCCGGAGTTCGAAGTTCAGGTCCAGCTCGTCCCAAACATGCGTGCAGCTATGGAATTCCCAGCCAATGACTCGGCCGTCCGCGAATACCATGATGTACCGAGAGGGATTCCGCCCGGTCCAAATTTGCATATTGGACGTGTCCGTCGCATAACGGATGTTCACTGGGTCGTACAGCAAAATCGCTGAGCAGTCGTTTTGACGCAAGATTTCCTGCACTCGCGATAAGCGGTAGTCACGAACATCGGACTGGGTATTCGCCGTTCTTTTGAGGTTCCTCACGTCGCATTTGTCGTGCGTCTGGCTGCCAGTCATGCAACATTCTCCGGGTTTTCAGGCTGCTCTTTGTCTTCTGCTACGGTTGCCGCGCCGCTTTTCCGGGCGCTTGACAGCGCGACTGCGAACGGGCTGCGCCCGCCGACGCCTAGGAACTGGGGCCTACGTATAGTTCGACCTTACAATTCGAGCACGAGGTCGGACGTTGGACGGCTACAGCACAAAAGACGGAAGCCTTTCTGAACCTCGCGTTCGCGAATGCCGCCGTTGTGTTTCATGTCCACTGAACCGTCCAGCACCTTTGTCTTACATGTTCCGCATACACCTTGGCTGCACGACGAAGGAATCGCGACGCCTGCTTTTCTCGCTGCTGAGAGTACAGTTTCGGACGATGTCATCGTGAACGTCTTCGACGACTTGGAGAGCTTGACAGTGAAGGTATCTTGCGGCACTTCGGTCGCGACCGGAATCGGGTCTGGCGCAACTCCCGCTGAGATGTCAAAGCTCTCCTGATGGTAGCGGGCTGGGTCATGACCGCCTTCACGAAGCACATTCCTGACAGCGCCCATGTAACCCGCCGGACCGCAGGTGAAGACGTCGCGTTCAGCAAAATCTGGGACCCACTCGGAAAGGAGTTGGAGACTGAGGCGCCCTGTACCGCCGGCCCAGCTTGCCTCGTCGCCGATTCCTTCGCAAACGAAGAACACTTTCAGCCTTGGGGAGAGCGTGGCCAGGCGGTTGAGCTCCTGCCGAAACACTATGTCCTCGGGGGTCCTAGCGCTATGTACAAAAACAATATCGCGGTCGAGTCCGAGGTCTACGCTTGCTCGAGTCATGGACATAAGCGGCGTGACTCCAGAACCAGCGGATAGGTAAAGCGACTTCGGTGCAGAAGAGGCAGTCGACGTGAACGCGCCAGAGGGACCAAATGCGCGCAATTGCTCACCGGGCTTCATGTTTTCATGAAGCCAGTTCGACATGATGCCGCCAGGTACTCGCTTAACAGTGATTGCAACCAGAAATGGACGAGTCGGCGGAGACGATATCGTGTAGCAGCGCTCGACCGACTGCCCATTCACATTCGCGGATATCGTCATGAACTGCCCTGGCTCGAAACGGACCGGAAGACCGTCCTCTGTCCGAAACTCAAATGTCCGCACGTCATGCGTCTCGTCTGTGACGCGGCAGCAGGTGAGCAACTGCTGTTCGCCGCTTGGCCATTGCCGTGCGCCGTTCTCCCATGTGATGGTGCTGGTCAGCCGGTCTGCCAATTCCGGATTACGCCCAAAACTCATTTCAACAGCGTTCATGATTCAATCTCTGCTAAGACGGCATGCATATCAGACAAGCGGCGCGCCACCCACGCGAAATCAGTCGACATCAAACGAGCGACGTTCGTTAGGCAGCTCAGAAGGCGACGAACCGAATAGCCCCGAAGGAGCATGGCTTAGTGCGATGGAGCACTTGTGATTGGTACGCGCAGCAGACGGACAAAACGAAACGAACACCCAACAGATGTGGCGGTTCGCTTGTCTCTGCATGACTTGAGTATTGGTTTGCCGAAAAATCGCGTCAACGCGCTTTATTTTCATCCAGGCATCACTTTAAGTTATGCGACGTCGTCGGGCCGTCATCCCCTGCGTGTGGACTTTTGCGCGGTGCGGCTTTTGGATTGGGAGAGCGCTCACGGCAAGATGCCTCCGTTGATATGTGCGTGAACTTTGTGGAGCGGACGTTTCCACCGACGCGGCTTTGCTTGTGCCGGTTTGTCCGGTTACCCTAGGTTTTGCGGGATTTGCTTAACTCCCACAGTTTCCACGTAGCGTCTTCAATGGGCGTACAACTTGGCGTGCGATACGATTTCAGGCATCACATCTCAAGGAGGCGGATGGCTGGCAAGGATTTGGGAAAAGGAAAGCCATTTGGCGCGACCGCCGCGCACAATGCCGGACTGGAACGCTCGCGGAACTGCCCGACAGGCATAATTTAAAGTAATGCGACGTGACGAAAATAGCGCATTGACGCCCCCAATTGGGCCCTCAATACTCAGCACATAGGCCGTGACTGTGTGCGCAGCACGATTATTCGATGGGGACCCACAATGTCTGAAATTCACTTCAAAACGCATCGCGAACTGCTCGATAGCCGCAGGCCCGGCCACGGCTTGCCTGGCGAACTTTTTGGTCGGCAGGACGTTTTCGAGACCGACCTCGATGTGTTCTTCAACAAGCTTTGGATTCTCGTTGCCGTGACCGCTGATGTGCCCGAGCCGGGTGACGTCTTCACGCTCGACATCGGGAAGGCGTCGGTCATGATTGTTCGCGACGAGGACGAGGGTATTCGTGCCTTCCGAAACGTTTGCCGGCATCGTGGTTCGCGCATCATGAAGAACGAGGGCAAGGCCAGTGTCGGAATGCTGGTCTGCCCTTACCATATGTGGACCTATGAACTCGACGGCAGCCTTCGCCATACGAGCCATATGGGAAAAGATTTCGACCCGACGTGTCACAGTCTCATCCCTGTGCATGTGAAGGTAGTGGGAGCTCACATCTTCATTTGCCTCGCCGAGAATGCGCCCGAAGACTTCTCGAAGCTCGAGTCCGAAATGACACCGCGCTTCGCGCCGTATGATTTGAAGCGCACGAAGGTCGCACACGAGATGACCATTGTCGAAAATGGCAATTGGAAACTCGTTATGGAAAACAACCGCGAGTGCTACCACTGCGCTGGGACCCATCCAGAACTCGTGAACTCTTTCCTGCCCGAGGACTTTGGCTTCTGTCCGGAAGGACAAAATGAAGAATCGCTGCGCGCTTTCGAAGACTATAAACAGAGGAATGCGGCTAGCCAGGCGGACTGGGAAAGCGACGGCTTCGCTTGTGAAGCTTTTGAATCCCTCGACGAGGACGTACTTACAAACTTCCGTACTCAGCGGCTGGTCATCGCGGGTGCCGGCGAATCACAGACGATGAGCACGAAGGTCGCCAGCACTAAGCTGCTAGGCGAGCTGACGCGTCGCGACCTTGGAGACGTTCACATGTGGGGGCATCACTCGTGGACGCACGTGATGAGCGACCACGCACTGATTTCCTATGCAATCCCGCTTGCACCGGACAAAACCCAGGTTCGCACCGTGTGGTTAGTTCACGAGGATGCCGTCGAGGGCGTCGATTACGACCTCAAAGAGTTGACCGAAGTCTGGGTCGCGACGACGGCTCAGGACGCCGAGCTTGTCGGTAACGCGCACAGCGGGACTCAAGACCCGGCATACATCCCCGGCCCTTTCTCGCGGTTCACCGAGGCTTATCTTGACCAGTTTTCCCGCTGGTATGACGCACGTCTGAAGGCAAATGGTATCTGAGCTGGTGCAGTGTGAGAGATTGGAAGCGACGGTTTTGCAGCAGGAATCGAAGCTTCCTTTCTCGACCAACTCCGTTCTCTTCCCCCGCTCCGTCTCGCGTGTAGGTTCTCTCTTTCCTTCGAAATCTCAGTGCCGTAAGCGATGTGAATGCGGCGGTCGATAAATCGCGCAAAGGTGTGCGATTAGCAAAACGAATCAAGATATGACGGAAATCAGTGTTCAGCGATGGAATGGTTGGACCCGTTCCCTTCGGTCATGTCTAAAAATCCCCAACGGGGCCTTCGGCGGCTAGCTCGACTTGCGCGCCCGCTCATGAGACTTTGGCTTAGGCCTGCACACCGTAAAAGGTTGAAAGTATGACGTTCAAGAGAATGTTCAACGCGGTCGAGACGCACTCAGGCGAGCCGATGCGAGTCATTACGGGTGGGGTGCCGCACATCCCCGGAAACTCCGTGTACGAGCAAATGAGATGGCTCGAGAAGAACGATGACCAAATACGCAAACTGATGCTGCGTGAGCCGCGAGGTTATCCGCCGGTTTGGCGGCGTCATGGGCTAATCAGGGAAGATGCTCCCACGCCGTAGCCGTATTGGCAGGAGCCAATGACGGCTTCAACACGGCGAGCAAGGCCAATATCAGCAGATACGGCCTGCTTAACTTAGAGCCACGAAAGGTTTGGAGCTTGGGCCCATGAGAAAGACGTACATTGCCTTCCTACTCCTCGGAATCTTCTGGGGGTCGAATTTCATCTACATGAAGTGGGCGGGCGAATTCATCAGCGCTGGTCAGATTTCTCTGCTTCGAGTCTTCTTCGCTTTCGTTGTGGTCTTAGCTTTGGCCTGGCAAAAGAAGGTCCTTAGCTTCGAGCAGATTCGTTATGCGCACCACTTTGCGGTTTTGGCAGCTCTGGCGACTGCTTTCACCTATTTTTCGATGGCAAGGGGTACGTCATTACTTCCCTCGGGCATCGCGGGTGTACTGGGTGCCACACCGCCTCTTTTCACTGCGTTAGCCGCCCATGTCTTCCTTCGACAGGAAAGGATGAACGGGCTGATGGTGCTCGGTGTCGGCTTGGGCCTGGCCGGCATTACACTCATTTCGCGGCCGTGTAGCTTGGCAAGTGCAGGCGGCTCATTGGATATGCAGGGTGTTGCGTGGCTGCTGAGTGGCGCAATGGCATTTGGTCTTTCCTACGTCTATGTGCGGATGTTCATGTCAGGCATCAATGTTCGTCCTATTGCGATTGTGACTTGGCAAATGGGTATCGCGTTGCTCATGCTTCTCTGCGCAACGGACCTGAGCGGAATCGGACGAGTGTTTTCGGATTGGCGCGCCGCAATTGGCTTAGCGGTTGGGCTAGGAGTATTGGGTACAGGCGCGTCCCTGTTTCTATACTATCTACTTCTTGAGGAGCTAAGCGCTGTTGCTGCCGCTAGCGCCATCTATATCACGCCGGTGGTTTCTCTCGCAATTGGCTGGGCAGTGGGTGAACAGATAGGCCTCGCGGACGCATTTGGTGTTGCTTTGATTTTTTGCTGCATTGCGGCTCTGGAATTGGGACGGCAGGTGGCGGGTTCTGAGGAGCCTCGAGTGGTTGTCAATCCGCCGACGGCGGCTGACTGAACGCCGCACGTGGAAGGTTACCAGATGCGGTGCTAGTGAAGACTCGCTTGCGCCGCAGCAGGTCCTCTCATCGCCGCCGCATGAGCATGTTGCGCTGCGCAACTGGCAGGCGGTTGTCTCTGGTATCAAAGGGTTTCGTCGATTTTGATACTTCTAAATCCCAGTGATACCGGCCGCGCGCGACCGGCCGGCCGGCCGGCCGCAGCAGTTTTCCGACTTTGCGCCATCGTAGAGAATTGCAGATGCGGGCGACCCGTTGCTGCAGGCACTCAAAAACGGCTTGTCGCAAGAATGCGTGCAAGTCGCATTTTCTTGCCTTGCCGGAGGGGCTTCCGCGCCTCGGCTGTCTACGTTCGCATATCGAGTGACTTATGCCACAGGTTCATCAGAACTTTGAACGCCAGAAACTCTTCGAGGAAATCTGAGTGAGGGCCGAGCGAGAATCGACGCTTGTCGGCGCCGTGTACAAGGCGCGTTATCTGATTTCGATGCACAACTGCATGACCGTGCGGTGTGACGGCGAAGAATGAAAAGATGATTTATCGGAACAGGACAGTCAGACTCGAGGCGCACCAATGACGGAAGGCTGTTGCCCGGCCATAGTTGACTTGGTATCCAACCGCGACAACAGCCCGATGACTCAACAGACATTTGCAGCGGTCGGATGACCTGACGTCTTCTGCAGCCTCAATGTCGCCGGTCGCGCCCGCTTGCCGGAGTACCTTGGCTGCCTGTTCGAGATTCATGTCAAACAGATGGGCAACCTGACGGAACTCAAACCAGGCTGTGTTCTCATCGAGCCTTCCATCGATTGTTCTGCTGCTTGACGCACAAACATACTTTACGGACCTCATCGAGTACGCTCCTCCTAGTCGTTGAATCATCATCAGAGTTGTTCGGCACGTTGTTGTCGAATCGCTCTTCATTTGACCGTACCTCTATTTAACAGGACCGCACAGCCTTCCGATAGAATAAATGCGCCCACTACAGAGAACTACGCCGCCAATCCCACGGATATCAGCAGCACGCAAGCTCAGAAAAGACAGTATTGGCTGTCTGCCGGTCTGCCAAGACGGCCGCCTGCTCGGAATGATTACCGACCGCGACATCGCGATGCGCGGTGTCGCAGACAATCGCGACCCCAATCACATGCGGGTACGTGACGCGATGTCTGTTGACGCGATTTGCTGTTTGAAGGAGGACTCTGTCGAAGAGGCGGCCACGCTCATGGGCCAGGCGCATGTACAACGACTTGCGATTGTCAACGCCGACCGTCACCTGGTCGGCATCATATCCATGAGCGACGTTGAGGGCGGTGGCTCCGAACGACGTCCCTTCGAAGTGATTTTCTATAAAGAAATACTGGGCCACGCAGGCCTTCTGCATCACAGCGAGCTAATGCGGGTCTCGGTCGCTCAGGGAACAAAAGATGAAGCAGTCCAAGCGGCCATCGGCCAATTCGAAGAGGCTAGGCACGTCACGGATTGGACCATAGCGGCTGACGGCTACGACGTAGTAAGCATCCACGTTGGCGAGAGCGGCGAAAGCCTCGAATCAGTCGAGCTCACCTCTGAAAGAGACGCGGAGATTCGACCTCGTGCGCGCGTTTTGTGGGAAGAGGCCGGCTCCCCTGAAGGCCGGGACGTCCAGTTCTGGGAGAAGGAGGCACGCGGCGTGGACGGCGAGAGGAAGGCTGCGAAATGAAGCCAGCCAACACAGTGGCGGTCGACGCACAACGGCGAGTCGTCATGCACGTGCCGCGTGTCGACTTCATCGGAGCCGGGATAGTCCCGCTCATTGAATGGCAGCCATCCGGTTTCGTGTCGATGGCAATCGTCACTTACCGAGGCGACGAAAAGTGCGGGTCTAGCGCGCTCGGCAGATTTGAGACTGAAGCGGACGCATGCCAGTACGCTGTTCCGTACGGGAAGGCTGAGGCGGAGCGCCGTCTCCTGATGACGCTTATCGACTAGCGTTGTGAGTAGGGCTTCATTGCACTGCTGTATTCGCAACCGCGCCTCAGCATTGAAACCAAAGCGGGCCGTCGCAAAGCGGCTCAAACCGCTCGAACCAGCCGAAAGGCTAACCTCCGAGGCACTCTGAATCCGCAAAGAAGCTTGGTCACTCAGGTGCTTTCGCGTTCGGCGGCTTCGACCCCGACATCCGCCCGCGGCGGCTGTCATCGCTTCTCGAGATACTCGACGCATGCTCGGTAGACTAATTGCACGATAGGCGAGCGGTGGTCCAGTTGCCAGCGGTCGACACAAAAGAGTCGCGCTAGCGAATACTCGTCCGACGAGAAATCGATTGACAATGACCGAGCCGCCTCGTCTGCAGCACCGGCCACGGCGAGTCGGTCCTCCCAATCCGTTGCGGCACCATTCGCACGCAACCAAATTCGCAGAGACTCGATAACGTTGGGCGCAGACAGCCACGTGCCCGTAAGCGCACGTGCGGTGAGTTGAGACACGACCAGATAGCAGAGAAGTTCGGCTCGCGCCTCGCTGTCGAGATTGTGCGGGATTTGACTCACAGGGTACCTCCAAACTTCGAGTCGTGTCGCCCACGATATTATCGTTAAAAACACGGGACACGTATTGGACCTGACGCCACTGAATGAGACCGGGATACGAAAAATGCACCGATGGTGGTCCTTGCTATTCTCTTGTTGCTTGGTGACGAACACCGCGACCGCGGCAAGTCTGGACGACCGTGAGGGTGTCCGAGCGGAAACCATTGATGCCGCAGCTGCGAACGCCCACTCACCAGAATAGACGCCGGTGTGGCCCGGCTGTTCGAGGTGTAGCGAGCCGTTATGAAGGTTCAGTTTGCTTGGCATAAGTCGCAAGCATCAACACACGCTTCATAAATGGCTGCGTCTTGTGAGAAAGAGCACCGTTCGTCACAATGCTACGACCGAGTGCTGCCTCAGTCTTGAACGATATTGCAAAGGGAGGTGGTTCTCTCAAGGACGGGACTTCAGTCTTATACTCAACGCAGAGGCTGATGAATTGACCGCCCGATTAGCTCCGAAATCGGAAGCTTGGTAGCGAGCGGAACCGCCCCGACTGTAAAGTCGATACTTAGTTCACCATCCACCTAAACTGGGGAGCGTAATGGAGTCCGGGAAACTGTATTTGGAGGACCTGCATGTCGGCGATGTGTTCGTCAGTGCCGAGCAGCAGGTTGACGCGAATCAGATTCGCGAATTCGCCATGTCCTTTGACCCGCAGCCGTTTCATCTGGATGAGGAAGCCGCGAAGGAGACTTTCTTCGGCGGACTTGCAGCAAGCGGATGGCATACGGCTGCGATAACGATGAAACTGCTGGTGGAAAGTGTGCCGCTCGGTGGCGGGGTTATTGGCGCAGGCAGCGAGTTAACCTGGCCGCAACCTACGCGACCCGGGGACGTCCTTCACGTTGTCTCGACTATTCTCGAAATAACACCATCGAAATCGAAGCCTGACAGGGCGGTCGTGAAAGTTCAGAGCGATACCCTAAATCAGCATGGCGAGCTTTGTCAGCGGTCGACTGCGCGGTTGCTTGCATTCCGACGTGACAAAACGACTGCTGCGTAATCGCAAGGGGCGAATAAGCAGCGATAGAGAAGGCGGTTTCAAACTGAAGTGCAACACGGGGTTTAATGTTTAGCGCCTTGAGGCTGGCTCGCTGAGGCAAGTGTCGCAGCGAAGACCTCGAATGGCGAATGGAACGCGTGAGTTGCGCGCGGCCGGCTGTTCAAGCTGTCGGCGATAGCATCGAGTTCATCCTGACTGTAGACCGAGAGGTCGGTGCTTTTGGGCAGGTACTGGCGCAACAAGCCGTTGGTGTTTTCGCAAGTGCCGCGTCGCCACGGGCTGTGCGGGTCGCAGAAGTACACGCTCACGCCTGTGGCGGCGGCGAGTTCTTGATGGCGCGCGAGTTCCTTGCCCTGGTCATAGGTGAAGCTCTGGCGCAAGGGTTCGGGAATCGAATTGAGTTTGGCCGAGAAGCCCGCCAGAGCAGAGGCCGCTGTTGCATCCTCCATCTTGGCAAGCAGCACCAGCCGGCTGGTGCGCTCAACCAGCACGCCAACGGAGGATTGATTACCGGCGCCTTTGATGAAGTCGCCTTCCCAGTGGCCCGGCAGCAGGCGGTCTTCGATTTCGGGCGGCCGCACGCGAATACTGACCATGTCGGGAATTTGCCCGCGTCGGTCTGTGCCACGCGCGCGGGACATGCGGGTGCTGTGGCCGTGGCGCAGGCAGGCAATCAACTGGCGGCGCAGTTCGCCTCGCGGCTGGGCGTAGATGTCCGTGTAGATGGTTTCGTGTGAAACCTGCTGGGTCGGGTCGGTCGGATACATACGCTTGAGTGTGCCTGATATCTGCTGGGGCGACCATTTCCAATCGAGCAGGGTGAGCACCACCCGCCAGCAAACGCTTTGCAGGCAAAGCTTGACGGGGCGGCGGCCCGCGCTACGACGGGCGGTGCTCCGCGCTTCAGCCGGCACCGATGCATAGCCAGTAGCGGAGCTGTTTCGCATCAGCTCACGACTGATGGTGGCTGGTGAACGCCCGAGTATCAGGGCCATGGCCCTGATACTCACATCCTGCAGTCGTAGGCTTGCGATGGCGAGGCGTTCTTCAGGTTGAAGCTGCTGGTACGAAGTTTTGTCGGGCATTGCAACACCTTATACGAGATAGGTGTTGCACTTCCCTTTTGATAGCGCCGAAGCAAAAGATGTTGGCAGGTGAGCTCTACACGGCGTATGCGCGAAACAAGATGAATCGCGAGTTGACGGCAGAAGGACAACCCATAACTCGCCATCGTATGCGCGTTTGTTCGTTAAGGACGTTCTGGAGTGACCTCGGGCTGACGGGCGACCGTCGAACTTAGACGAAGCGGGCGGCAGCCCGTACCCAACATGCTCGTATCGCTCTGCTGCTCAGAAATATTTCGTCGAAAGGTTCTCGAGCAGGCCGACACTTTTCTCGATTGTCTGGGGGCGCGACCGAATCATGGTCATTCACCCTACCTATACTTTGGGCAGCCTACCTCATTGGTCAGCTGCCGCTTGGCTGGTCGGACATCAACGACAGCGGCCATGGGACAACCGGTATTGTGGGATAGTCTTGAGACACCGGACAGGGTGGCGAAGTTAGCGCCCTAAGGCGACCGGCTGACGGGCGACGCTGGCTCCGAGGGGCATCTCACGATGCTTTGGAACGTGTCTGAAGGCCTGGCTTAGGATAGTGCTGGGCTCACTTCACCAGGGCATTCACAAAAACAGAAAATGTACGCTAGAGAGAATGCTCAACGACAAAGACAAATGACCTTGCCCCCGTTTGGCGAATCCCATACCGAGGATGTTATGCGGCCTTGCCTTGCTGCGCTGCGAACCACTTCT
>NZ_FCON02000033.1 GCF_001544535.1 Caballeronia choica
CTGGTCCAGTGGCCGCCCGACGGGTCCGGGTTCAGGTTGATCGCGACGTTGCCGTACTCCTCCACGCACTTGACGAGCTCGGGGATGCAGGTGGCGATATCCACGCCCGGGCTTTGCGGCAGCATCGCGGCCGGAATGAAGTGGTCGGGGAACAGTTCGCTCACGCGGAAGCACAGCTCGTTGCAGATCGCCGCCCAGGTGCTGGAGACCTGGAAGTCGCCGATGTGATGCGCCATGAAGCTTGCGCGCGGACTGAAGAGGGTGAGGTCAAGGCCGCGCTCGCGCATGAGCTTCAACTGATTGCTTTCGATCGACTCGCGCAGCTCGTCGTCGCTGATGTGCAGGTCGGACACCTTCGGCATCTCGGACGGGCTTTTGATGCCTGCAATCTGACGGTTGCGCCATGTTTCCAGCGCCTTCGGCGCGGTGGTGTAGTGGCCGTGAATATCAATGATCATCGTCGCTCCCAAGTACTCGTTCGATTATCGGCGCGATGGGGCGAGTGCCATGCGCGCCGACTTCCCTAGTGTGCCGCCGTCGGCTGCGGCGCCGGCTCGCCGGTCCGCACGCGCTGGGCAAGCAGGATTGCAAAAGCGGCGAGCGTCGCGGGGACAGCCAGCATCGCGAGGATCGCGCCAAACTGCCATCCGAGCCCGAGCAGCGCCCCGCCGATAGCCGAGCCGAAGATGCTGCCGAAGCGGCCCATGCCGAGCATCCAGCTCACGCCGGTTGCGCGGGCCACTGTCGGATAGCGGCCCGGTGCAAAGGCATTCAACCCGGTCTGCGCGCCGCTCATGCAAAAGCCCGCGCAGAACACCAGCAGCGTCAGCGATGAAGACAGCGCGCCGATCCATCCCAGGGCGAGCACGCACAGCCCACCGCCGAGATAAGCCGCACTGATGACGGGTGCCGGCCGGACCTTGTCCATCGCCCAGCCGACGAGAATCGCGCCGATCGTTCCGCCGATCTGGAACATGGCCGTCACGTTGGCCGCCGAGGTGACCGTCAGCCCGGCGTCCTTCATCAAAGTGGGCAGCCAGCCGGTCAGCAGATAAATGACGAGCAGCCCCATGAAGTACGTGACCCAGAGCGCCGCGGTCATCAGGCCGTAGCCTTGCGAGAACAGCACGCCGATGGGCTTGCGCGTCGGCAATGGCGGTTCGTTGGAGACGAAGACCTCGTCGCCGGCGAAACGCGCACCGCACACGCGGCCGAGCACCGCGCCGATCCGCGCGGACGGTGCGCCACGCACCGCGAGCAGCCGCGCCGACTCCGGCAGCAGCCAGATTTGCAGCGGGATCAGTGCGAGCGGCAACGCGCCGCCGAAGATCAGCACCGAACGCCAGCCATGCTCGGGAATCAGCCAGCCGGCAGCAAAGCCGATCAGCGCCGAACCGAGGTTGAAGCCAGTGAACATGATCGTGATCATCAACGAACGCTTGCGCTGAGGCGCGTACTCCGAGAGCAGCGTCGTCGTGTTGGGCATCGCGGCGCCGAGGCCGATGCCGGTCATCAGCCGCAACACGGCCATCGCCGTCGGCGAGTGAGTGAACGCGGTTGCGATCGTGAACACACCGAAGAGGAACACCGACGTAATCAGCACCCACTTGCGCCCGATACGATCCGAAGCCGGACCGGCCGCGAGCGCGCCGATCACGAGACCAATCGGCGCCGCGCTCATCACCAGACCGAACGCGGGGCGCGAGATCGCCCAGTCGTGGATGATCGAGGGCGCCACGAACCCCATGATCGCCACGTCCATGCCGTCGGCGGTGACCACGAGGAAACACAGCGCCACCAGCAGCCACTGGTATGGCGCGATGGGCCGCTCGTCAATGAAGGCCTTGATATCGATCGATCTACCTCTGTTCATCCGTTTTCTCCTGTCTCCTGCTTCCGTGTTCTTGCGTGACCGCCGTCGTCGTTCCCGCCGCGCGAAGCGTCTGGCGAGCGTCGACCGCAGCGGCCGGCCGGTTGTCAGCGCTTGCCTTTTTCCGCACTGTCCCAGTTGAGCTTTCCGGCGCCCTTGCCCGCAACCGAATACAGCGCACCGGGCGCATTGCGCGTGCGCTGGAAGTCTTCCAGCGACTGCCCGCGCATGGCGGCGTAGATATGCAGGTTCGACACGCCCGTCACCGCGCCGAGCTTCTCGAGCATGAAGAAGATGACGCCGTAGTGCAGCAGGCCGCGCCAGTCGCGCCGGCGAATCAGGTCGCGTTCTTCGTCGGTCAGTCCGGCCGCCTCGAAGCTCGCCTCGGGATCGGCCATGAAGGCTTCCCGATGCGCCGGCTCGACCATGCGGTGCAGGTAGTCGTTGATCCGATAGGCCCGCACGGCGAGTTCGATCGAGAAGGGATACGTGCCGTCGAGCTTCTCGACATCCGTCAGTTGAACCGCCATCCGCTGCCGGTGACGCTCGACGATCGAAGGCTTCGTCTCAGCCTCTTCGCCTTCGTAGATGGCGGTCGCGATGCCTGCCATCGACGGCAGGTAGTAGCTGCGGTGCTTGCACACGACGTGGTTCGACAGCGCGCCGCGCATCGTGAGCCACATCACGACTTCCGCGCCTTCGTAGCCGCCCAGTTCCGCGTATTCGGCGATCGTCATGTCGGCGAGTTGCTCGGGATCGCGCTCGAAGAGATCGAGAAAACGGTGATCCCATTCCGTGTTGTTGAAGCCGGCGCGCTCGCCATGCACCTGATGCGACAGGCCGCCGGTCGCGAGGATCGCGACCTTGAGGTCCTCCGGATAGCTTTCGATTGCGCGCCTCAGTGCCTGGCCGAGCTTGTAGAAGCGTCGCGCACTCGGGACCGGCAATTGCAGCACGCCCATTTGCAGCGGCACGAGTTTGACGGGCCACTCCGGCTTGTGCGGGCACAGCATCGACAACGGCGAAAAGCAGCCGTGGTCGAGCGCCTTGTTCTGGAAGAAGGACATGTCGAACTCATCGGTCATCAACGACGTGCCGATGTGCGCGGCCAGTGCCGGATGCCCCTTGATCGGCGGCAGATCGCGGGCGCCACCGCCCTCGTCCGCGACGTGCCACTCCGGCCCGACCCCCAGCGTGAACGCCGAATAGTGGTCGAAGAAGAACGAGGTGACGTGATCGTTGTAGATCGTCAGGATCACGTCCGGCTTCTTCTCGGCGAGCCAGTCGGCCACCGGGGCGAAGTTCTCGAAGATGGGTGCCCAGACGGGGTCGTCGCGCTTGTTCTTGTCGAACGCAAAGCCGATGGTGGGCGTGTGCGAGGCGGCGATGCCTCCGATGATCCGTGCCATGCCTGTACTCCTTCAAAGATTTTTTGATCCGCGACACAAGCGTCTTGCGCCTGACGGGTGCAGCGGCGCTGCGTTTCCCATGACGTGAGAGCCTCGCAATCCGCGCGCCGCGCTGGCTCTGCGCCGAAGCCGTTCACTCCGCCTGAAAGACGTCCGCGCGGAAACCAGGATTGTCTTACCGGATGGCTGGATAGGCCCTCATGAAGCGCCATCCAAAGCCATCTGAATTGTTTATCGGGCGTACATACGGGGCGTGGCCGGCGCCAGCATTTTCTTCACGATCAGGACAAGCGGAACCGTGAAGCAGAAATGAGACATGAACCCGCCGATGATCACGATCGGGTCGTAGTAGTTCGGGTGATTCGTGGAGGCGATCATGATCGCCACGTGCATCACGATCCACGCGAACATCGCGTAGAACAGGGCCACGAAGGTCGCTTCGTAGCCGCGCCGGCGGAAGGAAGGCCAGATCATGGCGAACAGGACACCCCAGCCGATCGCGAAGACAAAGTGGATGCCGGTGCCGATCACATACGCCCACACCCCGATCGATTCCTGGAAAGCCTTGCCGAAAACCAGCCCTGTGGCATTGCGCGGGATGCCGGCGAGGGGCATCAGATGTTGTGCGCCGACCCAGATGAGGGCTTCGTAGATCCAGATGATCATGGCTCCCGCCAGGCCACCGGCGACGCCGGCGCGAACGATCGCGTGAAGGTTTGGCCTGGTCGATTCCGTCGACGTCACGCCGTGGTTGAACTTGCTGCCGCTCGTGCTGAGATTGCTGCCCATTGATCCGCTCCTTGAGTTACCTGTCCGTCGCATGGGACAGAAGGTATTCAAGGGAGCATGTGAGACAAAGGGAGGGTTAACCAGATGGGATAGCGGAAATGTTCGCGTTTTCGCTATTTTCGAGTATCGGACGGGACGATCTGAATTCGCTTGAGGGCCCGCTGGATAAGGCTGAATCGCGGTATCGTCAGCGTGTCAGGAGTGGCCTTGGAGAGCGCACCGATAGAATGACCGATAAATGAATCAGATAGGGCAAGTGAGAAGTCGCAAGAGGGGTCGCTGGCGCATCGGGTTCGGGCTTCAAACGGTCTCAACGTCGCCACTGTCCTCCGCCCCACTCCCGCCGTCGGAGCCTCGCGCAGGCCGCCTCACGGCTCTCACCTTCCCACTGTTTCCGCCTCCGCAGTAAAACCGGTCGCCGCCATCGGACTCCAGCCCCGACACGCCGACTCCCGCCGGCATATCGATCTGCTCCAGCACCTCTCCCGTCCGCGGATCGACCCGCCGCAAATCGCTGGCGTCATCCTCCCAGGTGCCGTGCCAGAGTTCACCGTCGACCCACGTGACCCCGGTCACAAACCGGCTCGACTCGACCGTGCGCAGAATCGCCCCGGTCCCCGGATCGACCTGATGAATCTTCCGGTCCCGATAGTGCCCGACCCAAAGCGTTCCTTCGGCCCACGTAAGCCCCGAGACGCCGCCACCTGGCGCGGGTATCGTCGCGAGCACGCGACCGCTTGTCGGATCGATCTTCTGGATGCGATCCCCGGCGATCTGAAACAGGTGCTGGCCGTCGAAGGCCGTGCCCGCATCCGCGGCGACATCGATCGAGCGCAGCGTCTTTCCGCTTGCCGGATCGAGGGCGTTCAGCTTGTCTCCGGAAGCGAACCACACAACCTCGCCGTCATAGGTGACGCCAGCCACGTGGTCGACGCCCGGAAAGGGTCCATATTCACTGACGATTTCGGCCGCTGATCGATTCATGGTTCCATCCTGGTCGCTCGTAGCGCAATCCTAGTCCTCCCGCAGTGGCGCGGGGAGTAACAAGGTCGTCGTGAATCCCGGCACGGGCGCGGTCATCCAGCGGCGGGCGCGCCCGCGGCCAAACGACTGCGCCCGGCCGGCCCCCGCAAGCGAATCGAGTGCGCGCTGCACGGTGCGCTGGCTGGCGCCGAGCGCAAGCGCCAGGGCCGAACTGGACCACGATTCGCCGTCGTCGAGAATGGCGAGCACTGCCGCATGTTCCTCGTCGACAGGCCGCGCCAGCACGACCACCTCGCGTGCATCGTGCGGCACGAGCGCAAAACCACGCTTGGTCGCGCTCACGCCGGCCACCGGCTTGAGCATCGTGCGCAGCCGGCCGATTTCGACACGCAAGCGCGCGCGATGCGATTCGTCGGCGTGCTTCGCCCGGAAGGCGCGTGCGACGAGCGTGTTCCTCGGCACGTCCGATGGCCACGCTTCACCCAGCGCGCGAGCAAGCGCGAACAGAACCGGGCGCGTCGCGAGCGATACCGCCGTGCGCGCGTCACGCACGACATGACGGCACGCGTCGACGACGAACGCCTTCGACTCCAGCAACGTTTCGACCTCGTCGAGCAGCAAAAGACGCTCCTCGCCTCGCGCAATCAGGCGCGCCGCGGGCATGTCCAAAACGACGGATGCGTTTTCGACTTCCGCCATCAGTGCGGGGATGCCGGCATGGCGCGCGGCGCGTCCGGCCCGCGTGAGCGCGGCACGCGCCGGTTGCGCGCGCAGGCGTCGTATCGCGATCCCCGCGACGACCAGTTCATGGGCCGCCCTCGACGCTGGCGGGAAAGGTGCGGGGTCGAGTTCGGCGAGCGCACGCTCGGCCTCGTCGATCCGACCGATCAGCAGCAGGCGCCGGATCTCCAGATGCCGGGCATGGGCGGCATTCATCCGGTCGCCGTGCGCTTCGAGCGTCGCCCGCGCGGCGGCGAGCGCCGTCGCAGGCCAGCCGAGGTCGCGCGAGACGAGCGCGATCTCGGCCTCAGCGACCACACATCGCGCGCGCGCCACGGCCTCTTTCGGACCAAAGGCGCGTGCCGCACTGCGCACGAGCGCCTTCGCTCTAACGAGATCACCCAGTTGCGCCATCGCGATGCCGCGAAGCGCGAGTGCAGGCGCGTCGTCGCGCAAGGCGACATGGTTGAGCGCGCCGAGCGGGTCTCCCGCAGCGAGCGCGAGCGCTGCAGCCGTGATCAGCGAGTCCATGGCCGAATCGAATCCCGCCACACTTGTCACTCCCAGCATCCGATGTCCGGTCCTAATCTATCACGACGTTGCATCGGAACAGGAACGAGCGGCGCAGGAGCCTGACGGAGACAAGCATGACGAATACGACCAGCACTGAGCCACACCGCGGATGTCATTGGCGCAACCAGGAGACGGGAGGATCCGCAAGCATGGCTTCCGGACGGGCTTCCCGGCGGGTCTTCCTCGGCGTCTCGGTGGTGCTCTTCACCGGCGCCGTGGCGCTGACGATCGTCTGGTGCGCGTCCATGCAGGCGATGGGCGAGATGCCGATGCCCGGCGGCTGGACCATGTCGATGATGTGGATACGGATGTGCGGACCGACCTGGTTCCGCGCCTGGGCGTCGTTTGTCGGCATGTGGGTCGTGATGATGGTGGCGATGATGATGCCTTCGCTCGTGCCGATGCTGTGGCGTTATCGGCAGGCTGTCGGCGGGACGGGCGAGGCTCGCTTGAGCCGGCTGACCGCAGTGGTGGGCATCGCGTACTTCGCCGTGTGGACCGTGCCTGGAATGGCCGCGTATCCGCTGGGCGTCGCGCTGGCAACGGCCGAGATGCAGTGGCCGGCGTTCGCGCGCGCCATTCCGATCGCAGCGGGTATCGTTGTCCTGATCGGCGGCGCGCTCCAGTTCACAGCGTGGAAGGCGCAACATCTCGCGTGCTGCCGGCAGTCACCGGAGCGCGGCCGCGCGCTGCGGGCGGACGCCGTCACCGCGTGGCGACACGGCCTTCGTCTCGGCGTTCACTGCGGCTACTGCTGCGCGGGGCTGACGGCGGCCTTTCTCGTCACCGGGGTCATGGACCTGCGCGCGATGGCTGCGGTAACGGCGGCTATCGCGTTCGAACGTCTCGCACCGGATGGTGGGCGCATCGCGCGAGTCATCGGAGCCGTCGTCGTTGGCGTGGGGCTGCTCTTGATCGCGCGAGCGGTCGGGCCAGGCTGACGCATCCGGCGACGCGTTCGCGACGTCCCTCGCGCGATGGGTCTTCGCCAAAAAACCAAGCCATTGGCCTGTTACGCCTGTACCCCTTCCCCGCCAGCAATCTCAATCCGCATAGTCGTACTTGCCGCCTCGCTCGAGCGCGCGCTGGTACGCGGGTCGCGCATGAATGCGCTCCAGAAACGCGCGGACATGCGGCAGTTCCTTCGCGCCGGCCCGCTTGCTCGCAGCTTCGAGCGGAAAGCTCATCTGCACGTCCGCGGCGGTGAACTGGTCGCCCACGAACCACTCCGACTTCGAAAGCTCGCGCTCGATGTAGCCGAAATGCAGCTTGAGCTGCGGATCGATGAAGCTGCTTTGCATCGTCGCAGCGATGCGGCGCGCGACCGGCCTCACGAAGAACGGCATCCGCGCACTTCCGATGCGCCGCGCGACGAGCTTGAGCAACAGCGGCGGCATCGCCGAGCCTTCCGCGTAGTGCATCCAGTAGCTGTAGCGCACGCGCTCGGGCGAGACGCCATGCGGTGGCGAGAAGCGTCCCTGTCCGTAGCGCTCGACGAGATACTCGATGATCGCGCCGGATTCGGCGATCGTCATGCCGTCGTCGGTAATGACGGGCGACTTGCCGAGCGGATGCACGGCGCGCAGTTCGGCGGGCGCGAGCATCGTGTTCGGGTCGCGCTGATAGCGCTTCAATTCATAGTCGACGCCGAGTTCTTCCAGCATCCAGAGCACACGTTGCGAGCGGGAATTGTTGAGATGGTGGACAGTGAGCATGGCGGATGAGTTTTTGTCGCCTGAAAGTGCGCCGGGAAAGGGGTGGGAATCATTGCGCGAAATGTTTCCTGACATCCGGGAAGGAACACACGCACGCTATTTATACATGTATATCGAGGCGCGGCTATGGGGTTGGTCGAGAAAAATGGGGAAGTCAACGCCTGTCGAAAGCGCGAGTGCGCTTGCGTCGTTAATCTAAAGTCGTTATTGCGACGGCACTGACAAAGGTTGGCGTGGGGCCGCGGTCCCTGTTTTCCTGGACGTCAAAGCAGGTCCAGCGCGCCTCGACGGCGGCCGGGGGACCGCGGCCCACATCAGGAATATCTGCCAGGCGCACAAAAGACAAACGGCTGAGGCTTCCCACCCAATGAAGACGGGGAAGCCTCAGCCGCAAATTGCGCGATTTTCGAAAATGGGGCGCCCTAGCGCCCGATATTACAGACCACCTGCCGTGCCCGCACGCGACGTTTCGTCAGCCGCGCCGCCGTATCCCGAAACAGCGGCCTGGTTGGCGTTCTGGGCCGCGACTTTCGCTTGAGCGGCCTGGATGTTCTCGGGGTAGTGAATCCAGTCGTGCGGGTCGTAGCCGGCTTTTTCGAGCTGCGCCAGTTCGGCGCGCACCTGCGCCCGGCTTACCGACTGACTCGACTGTGCAAACGATGCAACCGGCGCTGCGATAAGGGCAGCAATCAGGATCGCCCTGGTGAACGACTTCATGATGTACCTCAACAATTTTAGTTAGTGGCGCGACAAGAGGACTTACCTGTCACGGTTAACCTAGCGTAAAGGGTAAACGCCACCAGGGTAAGTACTAGTTTCGCCAACTCTCCGTTGCTGTGGCGTCAACAATCAAAGTGGGCTTGTTCACGCAGCACCACCGCTCCCTCAAGGTTCTTGACACATATCGCTCTTGTACATATCATTCGATATAAATCGATTGTACATAAAATGATGTCGCGAGGACTGAGTTGCCTCCGGCGCACCACGTACTACCCCTATATCAACGCGCAGCAATCACGCCAACCGAAACCGGGTTCGGCGAACGGCTATCGAGTTAGCACACCGATTTTCAAAACCGATCTGATAGAGACTCTTAAAACAGGACACGCGCCATGGATACGGCTACAACGGAGAACTGGGACCGCGAGGTTGACGTCATCGTCATGGGGGCGGGCGCGGCGGGCATGGCGGCAGCTATCGTGGCAAAGAATGAGGGACTTGTGCCGATCGTTCTTGAGAAGACTGACCAGGTCGGCGGCACTTCCGCGTGGTCGGTCGGAATGATGTGGTTTGTTGACAGCGGCCCGATGCAGGCCGCTGGCTTCAAGGATTCATTCGACAAGGCGCGGAAATACTTCGCGGCGACGGTCGGAAACAGTGTCGAGCGCTCATTGCAGGAAGCCTATATTTCCCAAGGCCGCGTCGCGCTCGACTATCTGTTGCAGCACTCCGAACTCGAGGTCATGGCAGTCGAATATCCGGACTATAGCCCTGAACTGGAGGGCGGGATGTTTGGCCGAGCTCATGCGCCTCTGGAATTCGACGGTCGAAAACTAGGCCCGCACTTCAAGGATTTGCGCGCTCCGCTTCCTGCCTTCGCGCCATTCGGCGGGATGATGCTCGATCTCGTCGACCTGCTTCACTTCCTTTCCTTTACGCGCTCAGCACGATCGTTTTTCCACGTGCTAAAGCGCTTTTCGCGCTATGGCGTGGATCGGCTGAACCATCATCGAGGTACGCGGCTCGTCGGTGGAAATGCACTTATTGGCCGTCTGTACAAGACAATACTGGATCAGAAAATCGACGTCTGGTTCCGCGCGTCCGCTACCAGATTGATCATGGATGATGGCAAAGTCGCGGGTGCGGAAGTGGTCAGGGACGGTCGGACCATCCGCGTTCGCTCTCGCCGGGGCGTAGTCATTGCAACCGGTGGCTACCCCGGCAACGAGGTCATGCGCCAGGAGCACTCCCGCAAACCAACGGTAGAACTCGGACTCGGCCTCCCGAGCAACGTCGGCGAAGGCATCCACCTCGGTCAATCGGCTGGCGGTCGCCTTGACCACAATTCACAGGACACGGGATTCTATGTCCCCATGTCGGTATGGTCGAACAAGGCGGGCGCAATGGAACCGTGGGGCCACTTCATGCTCGACCGCCCCAAACCCGGCTTCATTGCGATAGGCAAGGACGGAAAGCGGTTCACGAACGAGGCTGCGTCGTACCACGCCTTCACCCTTGGCATGTTCGACGCAGGCGCGATCCCTGCGTACCTCGTCGCAGACGCCGCGACGGTAAAGAAGTACGGGATCGGGGTCATACTTCCCGGCAGCTTTTCATTGCGCCGCTATGAAAAGGCCGGCTACCTGTTCAGTGGTCGCACGCTCGTAGAACTTGCCAGCAAAATCGGCGTCGACCCGAACGGCATGAAACGCAGTGTCGAGCGCAACAACCGGTTCGCGAAAACCGGTATCGACGAGGACTTCGGGAAGGGATCGTCTGCGTACAACATCTACAAGGGCGACCCGACGCACTCGCCTAATCCTTGTCTTGGGCCAATCGAGAATGGTCCCTTCTACGCGGTCAAGCTGATGCCGGGCGACTTCGGAACGAGCCGTGGACTCGTGACCGGATCGCATGGAGAAGTTCTCGACGACCATAATCAACCGATTCCAGGCCTGTACGCCTGCGGCAACGACATGAACTCGCCGGTAGGGGGTCATTACATTGGCGCCGGCATTACGCTCGGACCAGCATTGACGTTCGGATACCTCGCCGCGATGGCACTCGCCACGAGTGGTCAAGGCGAAGGCGCGGGGAAATCGGAAGACGCTTCATCTCCTATGCAAAGCGTCAGACTGGCCTGATGTGGCTTGCCACAAGCGCGCCTCGGCATGGTGGACCGTCCGCCTGATCCAGGTCGCGGCGGCGATTCATCGTTGATCTGACCTTGAGAAGGCGATAGTCGAGCTTGCAGGGAGAGTCGTCGAGTGTGCCATCGCAGGCACACTTACAGACGCGGAACAAGCTGCGGGCAATGAGTTCTGCCTGCGGACACTGGCGTTGATGGAAGAATGGAAGAACTGGAACTTGAAGAACCCGACAATGCGTCGTCGAAGACTCGGGTCAATGGCGCGCGGCGCTCGCCCCGTGGTCGCTGACTTAGCGGCCCATGCGTTGCCGATGCTTCCTGCAACAAGCATTACCCGATACGACCACCGCGTCGAAGCTGTGCTCCTATTTCCACGATTCTTTTTTCTCCGGCACGCAGAGCCTCTTCCGAGGTGTGCACGGAGTAGTAACCCAGCACCAGATCGTGCGGGTGCGGGATCGCGGAACCGAGGACAAACTCTGTCTCTTCCAGGGCGACGAAATCCAGAACGTCCTCCGATTCGCTGAATACGACAAGCTCGGCGCAAATCCGGTGGTCAGCGACATGAAGTGCGCCGCGCTGAATGCCAAGCCACGCGACAACATGGCCGGCTGGCGGCGTATACCGCCAACGCTCGCCCGCCGCAAGCCGTACGTGCAGGTAGTTGATACCTGAAGGCGCCGACACCGGGCTCTGGAGATTCTCGTAATCGCCCAAAATGATTCTGGCTGGGCCGGCCTTGGGAATCACGCGGGCGGACAGATACTGGCTGTTGGGTTCGCCCAGTTCCAGCTCAGCGGGCAACGCCGTCCATAACTGATAGCCGCGCACTCGCGTGTGGTTCTGCGGGTTGCCGTCATGCCACACCCCGCCCCCTGCGCTCATCCACTCGACGCTTCCCGTTGACAAGACGCCGGATGCGCCGGTCGTGTCTTCATAGCCAACTTCGCCTTCCAGCAGGATCGTGGTCGTCGCGATACCGGAATGCGGATGCATTGAAAATCGCGTTTCGGAATCGGGCGAAACGTCGAAATAGTCGAGAAAGACGAAGGGCTTGAGCAGTCCGCCAAGGTCTCCCGGACTGAACAAGCGATTAACCGGGCCATGCTGCCTGCCAGGTGTGCGGGCGACGATCGTTCGCGCGGCGCGAAGTGGACTCAAGAAGCGGTCCTCGCCAGTCGCGACGAGCGATTCCACGTTGTAGCATTCCGAAGGGGGTGATTCGATCGTATTGTCAGACATGATGTTTCCGCGTTCTCGAGATTTGATGACTTGGAGAAGCCAGGTGGACTGCGAAAATGGAACTTAGCCGGTGTCCACCATCACAAGCTCAGAGTCTTCGAATGCACTTATTCGAGCAGTCGCCACCTTCGTGATCGCGACGCCGTCCAGTGGCCCCATTGATTCGACGTTGACTTCGATTCGTCCCGAAGCGACCACAAGGTAGGCTTGTCGCGATCGGCCCAACTCGTGCTGAATGCGCTCTCCCGACTTCAGAGTTGCTCCAAGCAGGCGGGCATTGGCATGGATGGGAAGTGCCCCTTCGTCAGTGTCGAATCCGCTGGCAAGCACCACGAAGCGCCCGGAGCGATCGCCCTTGGGAAACGGTTTTGTATCCCAGCGCGGCTCGCCACCGAAGATGCGAGGCAACAACCATATTTGATAGATCTTGAGCGGGACATCGCCCCTGTTGAACTCCATGTGGCGTATGCCCGCACCGGCGCTCATCACCTGAACATCGCCCGCGTGAATCGTTCCTTCAGATCCCAGCGTATCCCGGTGCCCCAACACACCTTGACGGACGTAAGTGACAATTTCCATGTCGCGGTGTCCGTGCATCGGGAAGCCGCTGCCGACAGCGATCTGATCGTCGTTCCAGACGATCAGTGGGCCCAATGCTTCATGTGAAGGATCGTCCTTAGCGCTGACCGCAAAATGATGCTTTGCGGTCAGCCAACCCAGATCAGCACGGCCAAGTGAGTCCCAACGCCGATGTACAAGCATCTCCGCTTCCCTTTGCTTCCGCCATAAACGAGGTGTTCCAAAACCGGGCGGCTCTGGATCAATAGCGATCCGAGCCGCACAAGCATGCTATAGCCGTAATGAACACGCGCATATATCCCGCGCCGCAAAGCATCATTGCGGCTGGCAGAACGATCAGAGTTGAGTGCAGGGTGTCAATGAATCAAATCGACGTGCTGTTTCCATGGCCGGCACGCTTGCCCCACTCCACGATGGCATCTCTTCCGATTTGGTTTGAAAGTGCGACGCGCCGCCAGACTCCAACACTTAAGCCGGAACTCGCGGGCTGATCAATCGTGTCAATGGAGCGCGACGCTGACGAAGCGCTCGCAGCCGTTCGCGAGTGACGCTTGCGCCCTAGCGCGAACTGGCGTTCAGTTCCTTCTCGAACCAGTGGTCCGCATAAGGCTCCGCGCTGAAGGGTGCCACTTCTGCGTACCCAGCTTGCCGATAGAGCCGAACTGCTTCACTCAGCGCCTGATTCGTTTCCAGGCGGATGACGCTTACTCCAGCCTGTCGCGCATGCTGCTCTGCCTCCACCAGCAGGCGCCGGCCGACGCCCATTCCGCGAGCCGACACGCTCACCCACATTCTCTTCAACTCAGCCGGCAGCTTTTCGTGAAACTTTAGCGCGACGCATCCTATCGCCTCGCCATGAAGTCTTCCGACGATGAATGCTCCATTTGGAGCAGTCATCTCCCGCGCATCTGCAGGTACGCTGATCGACGGATCGAAACCCGACTCAAAGCGTTTGCCCAACTCCGCGAAGTACTGTTCGATGCACCAGCGCGCGTCATCGCTCGCCGGATCTTCTATCGCATACCGTACGAACGATGGCTGCAGCAGACGTTCCACCTCGGTCATCGCCGTGACCAGTTGCTCCCGCTGACGCTGGCTCAAAGGCTCCAAGATCTCAAGCGCGAGCCCGTCAGAAAGACGTTCCAACTCAGTGCGTTCATCCAGGCCAGCTTTGGTAAGGTGCACGCGACGCACCCTGCGATCGTCGGGACGAGACTCGATATTCGCCAGCCCCTGACGCTCGAGGGAGGCAAGCGTACGGCTCAGATAGCCCGAGTCGAGATTCAGGCGTGCGCGAAGCGTCCGAAGATCTACGCCCTCTGTTCCAACCTCCCAAAGAATGCGGGATTCGCTCATTGGGCGTCCCCGCCCGAGAAAGCGATCGTTGAGCGCGCCGATGCGCTCGGCAACGGTGCGGTTGAATCTACGAATCTGATCGATGTCGGACGGGTTCATGTCTCTGACAATAGTCAGAGAATGACGATTGGTCAACCCCGACTTCACTATTCCCCGCTTGATTGTGGCGTCGGCGCTTGGGGCGTTCTCTCAGCAAGGCCATGTCGTCCTGGCCTCGTGGGCGACGCCCAACTCTGGCTGCCGTCTGTCGTCTCATTCGCAAAACACGCTTCCTGATAGAAGAGAGAAGACCGCAGCGGGTGTAAGGTAGCCCGCGAAGCACACGGCCACGATCGAAAGTCCAATGAGCGCGGCCACGGTTGCCACTAGAACGCGCCGCAGCGGCCTCGGCGTGCTCATCAAGGCTCTCATGCCTCTCATGCCCGCTGCGCAAGCGTTCCGCTGAGGCGCTCGACGCGTTCGTCATTGATCGGCAAGTGCAGGAGGCCCGCGATGACGCCGAGCGCGATGGCGCCGTACCAAAGCAGGTCGTAGGCATGGGTCGCGTCGTACACGATGCCACCGAGCCAGACGCCGAGAAAGCTCCCCAGTTGATGCCCGAAGAACACGAAGCCGAACAGCGTCGCGATATAGCGCACACCGAAGACCTGTGATACGAGACCGTTCGTCAGCGGCACCGTGCCGAGCCAGATCAGGCCCATCAGGAACGAGAATGCGCAGACGCTCGCTGGCGTGAGCGGCGCGAGAACGAAAGCCGCCATCGCCGCGGACCGGATGAAGTAGATCGCTGAGAGCACGTACTTTCGGCGCATGAAGTCGCCTGCGTATCCGCACGCATAGGTGCCGATCACGTTGGCGAGCGCGATCAGCGCGAGCGCCGTGCTCGCATCCCGTGGGCTCAAGCCTTTGTCCAGCAGATAGGCGGGCATGTGCGAGGCAATGAACGCGAGCTGGAAGCCGCAGGCGAAAAAGCCGAAGTTCAACAGCCAGAATCCCCGATGCGAGAGCGCTTCGCGAATCGCCGCGCCCATCGACTGTACGGTTGCCTCGCCGGGGACATGGCTCACGGGGCGATCGCGCAACAAGGCCGAGAGCGGCGCAAGCAGGACCATCACCGAGGCAAGCACCACGAGCGTCGAGACCCAGCCGAGACCGTCTATCAGGCTTTGCACGATCGGCACGGTGCAGAACTGACCAAGTCCGCCTATCGCGCCCGCGACGCCGAGCGCCCAACTGCGATGCTCGGCGGGAAAGAGCCGGGAGAGCGCGCCGTACACAGCGCCGAATGCGGAACCCGAGAGTCCGACGCCCACTAGCACGCCCGTGCCGAGGGTATAGACGCCGGGCGTGCCCGCAAAGGCCATGACGAGGAGACCGAGCGCATAGACGAGCATGCCGGCGAGCATGACCCGTGCGGAACCGAAGCGGTCGGCGATCATCCCCGTGAACGGCTGCGCCACGCCCCAGAGCAGATTTTGCAGCGCGAGTGCAAGACCGAACGTCTCGCGCGACCAGCCATGGTCGATCGTGACCGGTGTCAGGAAGAGCCCCTGCACGTGCCGCACGCCCAACGCGGCGCCCATAAGAAGCCCGCCTGCAATCACCGGTTGCCAGCGCTTGCGCCAGATGTCCTGTTGTCCGCTCACTTCGCTCCTCCGCGTAGTGTGGGTGGTGCGCCTGCCGCTCGTTGCGCCCTCGCTGCACGTGCCGCGCGCGGTGCCGCTCCATGTGACGTTTGCGGATGCCGCGCGCCTGCACACCATGCTGGCCATTAAATGCCAGCGCCCGGCGCGCTTCAATCAATACTTTGGACGCGTTCGCATGCACCGCGTGCATGCGAGTGACGGTGTCACGTACCGGCCTGCGCTGCCAGCACCCCGTTGACCATCGCCTCCACGGCGCGCGCTTCCGACCTGATCCACTCGACGACGTCGAGCACGTCCCGGCGCGGCTGCGTCTCGGCTTGATAGAGCCAGTACCCGTAGGTGCTCGTGCGGACGGCCACGCCCTCGCCTAGCGCGACGAGCCGTTTGTCTGCAAGGAGAGGCTCGATCAGCGCAATGCGGCCAAGCGCGATGCCCTGGCCTGCGAGCGCCGCGGCAATGACCTGGTCATATTGGTTGAAACGCAGCATCCTCTTCGGCTGCGCGTGGGCGAGGCCCATTGCGGCGAGCTGATCGGACCAGCGCAAGAGCGGCCTGCGCGGCCCCTCGAATTCGAGCAGCGCATGACGCCCGAGCACGGCGGCCTCGTCGAGTCGCACGAGTCCGAGCGAGGGATGCGCGACGGGCACGACGGCCTCTTCGAAGAGGCGTACGGCGCCCGGGGGCGCGTTCGTGGCCGTGCAGTAGCGGATGCCGAGATCGATCCCCTCGGCGCGCAAGTCGACGTTTTTGTCGATCGCCGCCATGCGCAGGTCGACGTTCGGATAGCGGCGTTGAAATCCGTTGATCCGCGGCAGCAGCCAGAGGCCCGTCACACCGATGCTGGCCGTGATCGTCACGGGCAGCCCCTCCTGCGCGTGGCCCAGGACTTCGAAGACTTCCTGCAATTGCTGGACGGCAGCATCGGCGGTGCGAAAGAGGCGTTCGCCTTCGGGCGTGAAGGAAATCGACCGGTAGCCGCGCTGAAAGAGTACGAAGCCGAGCCAATCCTCGAGCGCGCGAACCTGGCGGCTTAGCGCCGACTGCGTGAGGCACAGGTCCTGTGCGGCGAGCGTGATGCTCATGCGGCGGCCAACGGCGACAAAGCCGCGAATCAGGTCAAGCGGCGCGAGCCGGACAAGCGGCACTGGCATGCATGCTCCTCATGCGAAAGATGCAAGAAGGTTGGTTGAGCCGGCCGGGCGAGTCAAGTGGAATATCGATGTATGCGGACTCGGGCGATCGACGCGACTTCATGTGGCGTCTGGCTGCGGTATGCGGCGACGCACGGGGCACATGGGCAATCGAGGATCGTCTCGTCTGGAGCTACGATGCAGGACACGAATACCACCACACTCGCACCCGAGGCATTCGCGCTAGTCGCGGCGGACGGCTGCCCGATTCGCGGCTTCGTCTGGCGTCATGGCAAACCTCGTGCGGGCGACTGGTGCGGCCTGCACAAGTCCGACGCAAGCGCGCGGCCGGTAGTGATCGTCAACGCAGCGACGTCAGTGCGTTGCCGTTACTACTTCCGGTTCGCGGCATTCCTCTTCCGACACGGCTGCGACGCGATTGTCTACGACTACCGCGGCATCGGCGAATCGCGGCCCCGGGCGCTGCGCGGGTTTCGCGCATCGTGGCTCGATTGGGGGCGACTCGATTTCGAAGCGGTGCTGCAATACGTGGCGCTCGAATTTCCGGGCCAACCGGTCGACGTCGTCGCGCACAGCATCGGCGGCGTTGTCATCGGGCTCGCGCCGTCGAACGCGATGATCCGGCGCATCGTCACGGTGGGCGCGCAGTACGCGCATTGGCGCGATTATGCGTCGGGCCGCAAGTTGACGATGCTGTGGCGCTGGCATGTGCTGATGCCGATTCTCGCAATCCTCGCCGGCTATGTGCCGGCCAGGCGCCTCGGCTGGATGGAGGACACGCCCAAGGGCGTGGCGTTCTCGTGGAGCCGCAGCAAGGCGCGTTTCGAAGACACCTTCAGGCGCGGGGCGTTCGCCCTCGGCGACGCGGAACGCGCGCAACTCGTCGCACAGTTCTCGGCGGTGCGCGCGCCGCTTCTCGCGATCAGCGTGACCGACGACGAGTTCGGCACCGTGCCCGCGATCGAACGGCTGCTCCGCTATTTCACGGGCAGCGCGCTCACGCATTTGCGCATCGCGCCGAGACAGATCGGTCAGCCGGCGATCGGGCATTTCGCGTTTTTTCACAGCCGTTTCGAAGACAGCCTCTGGCCGATCGCGCTCACATGGCTGAAGTCAGGGGCATTGCGGCAGCGACATCCGGGCAGCGTCGTGTTTCAGCGGGCTCGCCCGGAGCGCGAAGCAACCGCCGCGCACGAACAACCATCCGGCTATCACCCGGTTGTTGCAACTGCGACACCCCAGCCAACCAGCAGCAACCCCTCCGCAAGAGGAAGCCATCGCGCTTGCGGCAGCATTTTTTCCAGCATCACGCAGATCGACAGAGCGGCAACCCAAAGCACGTTCATGACGCCAAACACGAAGAGCAACGCCATGAGTGCCCCGCAACAGCCGACGCAGTAGGCCCCGTGGCGGAACCCCATGATCCAGGCACCGAGTGTGCCGTCGCGCCATTCGTTCAGAAGAAAACCGAGTGGGGAAGCACACTTGCCAAGGCACGCCTGCTTTAAAGGTGTCAGTTGGAAGACTCCGGCAGCGACCAGGAGAGCGCCTCCAAGCAGCGGGGTGGCGCTCACCATCATCGGTGTAACGAGACGGGCTTCGAGCAAGCCCCACTGCGCGAGCGTGGCCAACAGGCTGAAGCTGGACCACACAGCCAGGTAGCCGAGAACAAATACGCCCGTGTGTGCATAAGGCAGCCGTTGCGCACGTCGCTGGCGGCTCAGGAACGCGAAGCTCAGAACCATCGGTACGATCGACGGCAGCATCATGGCGGCCATCATGATGGCCCACATCGACAGCACCAGCAGCAGATCGACGGCGCCCCAATCCGTCATGCGCGGCATGATGGCCATGGCGGCCCCCGCGTCCATGTGCTCCATGCCCCAGCTCATGTACAGCAGGTAAGCCCACGCGAGCGCCGCGGCGGCCGCGAGTCCCGACAGTACGATCACGCGGTCCCGCACCGGCAGCCGTCGCGCCACGAACCCTCCGCGAAAACCTCGCTCAGCCATGGTAGGCGAACGGAGAATAGAAGCCGTTTCGGTCGGAGATTTCCCTGGAGAAACCGTGGTCGGTGAAGCTAAAGCGCGTCGATTTCCCGATCACCGTCGCAAACCCCGGGACAGGGGTAAACGGGTGATTGCTGATGGTGACGTCGCCTCCATCCTGACCAGACAACGCTTCGATTTCCATGTCCGCCACATCGGGTATGCGAAGGCTGCGACGCTTCCCGTCGAGGTGGTAGTCGATCGCGGCCGGTTTGACGCCCATGACTTCGCCAATCAACGGGCCCAGCGCGGAAAGCGGCCCCCCGGCTTGACCGGAGAAGATCTTACCCAACGCCTCTTGCTGCTCTGGCGTCCCGCGTTCGTCGAGATAAAGCGCCACTTTCCACTTGGTTTGCAGCATGTGACCCGGCGAATACGCAAACATAGCGATGTTGAGTCCGTCCAGTGTCACGTCGACGAACTCGCCTTGATCGACGTGCCAACCGATCAGCACCGCGCAGTCGCCATCCGACGGCGGACTGAGACAAACGCAACTGCACGGGGCGTAGCAGTTGCAGCTTTCGAAATACGTACCGGCAACCTTCCAGCTCTCGGCCATGGCATTGATCTCCGTCGTTCGGACGCGCGTTTGCACGCGTCAGTGGCGATTCCGGACGCCGAACTGGCGAGCGAATCAATTCAAGTCTAGGTCGAAATGGCCGGGGGACGACTCAAAGCTCATGGGTACCCGGTGCGGGTGACACACTTGCTGTCGATGAACGAACGTTCGTCTTTGATAATCGGATAACCGGTTACGGAGCGGGTCCAACGCCCGAACGTCCGGCCGACGGGCTTCCCGAGTCGACGGAGACTTGAGCGTCAGACGCGCCCAACGCCGCCGCAAGCTTCCCGCGATCGAGTTCACCTTCCCACGCCGACACGACGATCGTCGCCACGCCATTACCGACGATGTTCGTCAACGCCCGGCATTCGGACATGAAACGATCGATGCCCAGAATCAACACCATCGCGCTGACGGGAACGGTCGGCACGACGGAAAGGCTCGCGGCGAGCGTGATGAAGCCCGCGCCGGTCACGCCCGTCGATCCCTTCGACGTCAGCATCGTGACGAGCAAAAGCGTGACTTCCTGCGCGAAGGACAAGTGCGTATTGGTCGCCTGCGCGAGAAACAGCACGGCGAGCGTCATGTAGATGTTGGTGCCGTCCAGATTGAACGAATACCCGGTCGGCACGACGAGGCCCACGACACCGCGCGGACAACCCAACCGTTCGAGCTTGTCCATCAGTTGCGGCAATGCGGCCTCGGACGTCGAGGTGCCGAGCACGATCAGCAGTTCGTCGCGGATATACGCGAGAAAGCGCCAGAGACTGAATCCGCACAAGCGCGCGACGATGCCGAGCACGATGGCGACGAACAGGAATGCAGTGAGATAGAACGCGCCGATCAGCTTCAGCATCGGCAGCAGCGAGACGATGCCGTAGCGCCCTATCGTGAAGGCCATCGCTCCGAACGCGCCAATCGGCGCGAGACTCGTGATCATCCCGACGATGCGAAAAAACGCCTTCGACAATGTCTCGACCAGACGCGTGACGGGCGCGGCAGGCTCGCCCATCAGCGCCAATGCCGTGCCAAACAGCATCGCGATCAGCAACACGGGGAGAATGTCGCCCTGCACCAATGCACCGAGAAACGTCTCGGGTATCACGTGCGCGATGAATCCGGCGATGCCGTCACCTTGTGCAGCCTGCATCGCATAGCCCGATACGGCGTGTGCGTCGAGTGTCGCCGGATCGACGTCGAAGCCCTTGCCGGGCGTGAGCACATGTGCGGCAAGCAAGCCGATCGCCAGTGCGAGCGTCGATGCGGCCTCGAAGTAAAGCAACGCCTTGCCGCCGACACGTCCAACCTTCTTCATGTCCTGCATGCCCGCGATGCCGGTGACGACCGTGCAGAAAATCACCGGCCCGATAATCATGCGCACGAGCTTGATGAACAGATCGCCGAGCGGTTTCAGCGCGGTCGCGGCTTGCGGTGCGAAATGTCCGAGCAGCACGCCAGCGGCGATGGCTGCCAGCACCTGAACGTACAGAATGGCGTAGAACGGCTTGCGTTTCATGTCTCCTCCTTTTCGAGGCAAAGGGATGCCCTTCCCTTCTTCGATCGGAAGGGAATCGGCAGAGTGGAATCGTGGATACCGTCGCGGCGCGCGACGGATGAGCGGTTACATCACCTGGGCCCAGGCGTGCCGCGCGAAGTGCGCGCATTCGAACGCTTCGATTGCGGCGAGGGAGTCGAGCGTCAGATCGACGGTGTCCATGCCGTCGATCACCATGCGCTTATGGCGAGCGCCGATCGGATACGTGTATTGTTCGCCGGACCCGGACGTCACGATTTGACGTTCGAGATCGATCGAAATCGATGCGCCGGGCGTTTCGATCGCCTCCCGCGTCAGCGCATCGACGACACCGCGCTCCAGTTGAACCAGCAGCAGACGGTTGTTCATCGCGTTCGAATAGAAGATCTCCGCGAAGCTCGGCGCAATCACCGCCTGAAAACCGTATTGCTGGAGACCCCACACCGCATGTTCGCGACTCGATCCGCAGCCGAAGTTCGCGCCGCCGATCAGGATGCGCGCGTTCGCATAAGCGCTCTGGTTGAGCACGCAGCCCGCGCGTGGCGCACCGTGCTCGTCGAAACGCAGGTCGTACAGCAGACCGTCGGCGAGACCCGCCCTGTCGATGATGCGCAGGAACTGCTTCGGCATGATCTGGTCGGTGTCGAGGTTATCGATGGGCAACGGCGCCGCGCTGCCTTCGATGGTCGTGAGTCGCGTCATGATGCGTGTTCCTCCAGTGTGCGGACATCGGTGATGCAGCCGGTGAGCGCGGCCGCGGCCGCCATCGCAGGGCTCATCAGATGCGTGCGGCCGCCGCGTCCCTGGCGGCCCTCGAAATTGCGGTTGGTCGTCGAAGCGCAGCGTTCGCCAGCTTCGAGCACGTCGTCGTTCATCGCGAGGCACATCGAGCAGCCCGGCTCGCGCCACTCGAAGCCCGCGTCGATCAGCGCCCTTGCGATGCCTTCCTGTTCGGCCGCCCGGCGCACGCTGCCCGATCCCGGCACGACCATGGCGCGCACGCCTTCTGCGACGCGCTTGCCGCGCACGATCCCCGCGACCGTGCGCAAGTCTTCGATGCGCCCGTTGGTGCACGAGCCGATGAACACGCGGTCGATGCGCGTGCCCGCGAGCCGTTGACCGGCCGTGAGTCCCATGTAGTCGAGCGCCCGGCGCAGCGACGTGGCGGCTTCGGGTGTCGCCTGCGCGGCTTCATCGGGAATCGGCTGATCGATGGCGACCGCCTGATCCGGGCTTGTGCCCCAGGTGACGAAGGGCGAAATCTGCTGCGCGTCGAAGCGGTACTCGGTGTCGAAGCGCGCGCCGCCATCGGAATACAGGCCGCGCCAGTCTTCGAGCGCGGCTTGCCACGCCGCATCGTCGAGCGATGGCGCGTGGGCGCGCACGTAGTCAAAAGTGGTCTGGTCCGGGGCAATCAGCGCGGCGCGCGCGCCGGCTTCCACGGTCATGTTGCACAAGGTCATGCGCGCTTCGGCCGAAAGCGATGCGATGGTCGACCCATCGAACTCGACGGCATAGCCGCGCGCACCTTGTGCGCCGATCCGGCTGACGAGCCAGATGACCACGTCTTTCGAGGACGTGCCGTACGGCAGCGCGCCATCGATCGTGATGCGCATCGTCCGCGCGATCCGATAAGCCAGCGTCTGCGTCGCCAGCACGTGCTCGACTTCCGACGTGCCGATGCCAAAGCCCAGTGCGCCGAGCGCGCCGTAGGTAGTCGTATGGCTGTCGCCGCACAGCACGACCATGCCGGGACGAATCAGCCCGAGTTCCGGAGCGACGATGTGCTCGATGCCTTGCAGCGGATCGTTCGCGGCGAGGAGCCGGATGCCGGCTCGCTCGCAGTTGCGCGCAAGGTTCTGCGCCTGCAACAGCGACGCCGCATCGCGTATCACGCGCGGCGACTCCGCGTGCGTGGGGATGATGTGGCTCACGACGGCGAGCTGCTGTCGCGGACGCCGCACCGCAAGGCCGCGCGCTTCGAGTGAGCTGAAAGCCTGCGGACTGGTGTACTCGTTCATCAGATGCAGATCGACGTAGAGCAGCACGTTGTGTTCGTCGATGCGCGACACGAGATGCGAATCGACGAGCTTGTGGTAGAGGGTTCGGTCGGACATGGGATTACTCGGTGAGAAAGGGCAACACGTGTTCGAGCAGTCGCTCAGGCGCTTCTTCGGGAATGTAGTGACCGCAAGGCAGTGCTTCGCCGCGCACTTGCGGCGCATACGCCCGCCATTCGGCAAGCGGATCGAAGCACTGCTCGACGACGCCTTGCGCGCCCCACAACGCCATGAACGGACAGGCGATGTGCTGCCGTGAATCGAGCGTCGCGCGGTCGTGTTCGAGGTCGATCGTCACGCTCGCGCGGTAGTCCTCGCAGATGCCGTGCGCAGTAGCGGGATCGGACAGGCAGCGCAGATATTCCGCGTAGGCCGCTGCGGTGAAGGGCGCGAGGCCCGCGCTGCGCGCCCCGATGGTCTGCTTGAGATAGAGATCCGGGTCCGCGCGGATCAGCGTCTCCGGGAACGGCGCGGGGCGCACCAGCATGAACCAGTGCCAGTAGGCACGCGCGAAGTCGAATGAGGTCTGCTCGTACATCGCGAGCGTCGGCGCGACATCGAGTGTGATGAGCCGCGTCACGGAGGCGGGATGATCGAGCGCCATCCGCGCCGCGACACGCCCGCCTCGGTCGTGTCCGATCACCGCGAACGATGCGTGGCCGAGACCGCGCATGAGTTCGATCTGGTCGAGCGCCATCCGGCGCTTCGCGTAGTTCGCGTGGCCGGCGACACCCGGCGGCTTGCCGCTGTCGCCATAGCCGCGCAAGTCGGCGGCGATCACCGTGAAGTGTTCCGCGAGCATTGGCGCGACCTTGTGCCAGATCGCGTGAGTCTGCGGATGGCCGTGCAAAAGCAGTAGCGCGGGACCGCGTCCACCTTTGATCGCATGAATCCGGATGCCGTCGACGATTGTCGATGCATCGTTGAAGCCTTCGAACATGATTGTCTCCCAACGTTTAACGGAGTCTAATTGATGACTTCACAGAACGGGTTTCCTTGAAAGCATTCCGGCCGTAACCGTGAGGAACGAATCTGTTCGAAACTCTGGAGCATTGAAATGGATGGCTTCTCCGACCTGAACCTCTTCTCGCTCGTGGCGCGGCATCGCAATCTGGCTGCGGCCGCGCGCGAGCTGGGCGTGACGCCGCCCGCCGTCAGCAAGCGGCTCGCACAACTGGAACGGCGTCTTGGCGTGCGCTTGATGAATCGCACGACGCGGCGCCTGAGCCTGACGCCGGAGGGTGAAGTGTACTTGTCGAACGGCTCGCGCATTCTCGACGAACTGTCGGAACTGGAGCAACTCGTCACGCAGAGCCGCGGCGAGCCGGCCGGCCTCTTGCGCGTCAACGCGTCGTTCGGCTTCGGGCGGGCGCGTGTCGCGCCGGCGGTGTCCGAGTTCATCGCGCGCTATCCCGCGATCAAGATCCTGTTGCAACTGACCGACCGGCCCATGAGCCTGCAGGAAGAAGGCTTCGATATAGGCATCCGCTTCGGCGAGGTGCCTGACGCGCGTGTCAACGCGCGCTTGTTGCTCGAGAACCGGAGGATAGTTTGCGCGTCGCCTGAGTACCTGGCGCGGCATGGCAAGCCATCAGTACCGCACGATCTGACGCGCCATGCATGCATCGTGCTGCGCGAGAACGAGTCGGCTTATGGCACATGGCATTTTGCGCGCGGCAAGCGCACGGAGACCGTTAAGGTCGACGGCGCATTGTCGTGCAACGATGGCAGCGTGGTGCTTCGGTGGGCACTGGAAGGTCGCGGCATCGTCGTGCGATCGCAATGGGAGATCGAGGGGCATCTCGCGCAAGCAGAGCTCATACCTCTGCTTGCGGAATGGGCGCTGCCGGACGCCAACATTCATGCGATTTACCTGGAGCGTAACCAGCTTTCAATGAAGCTCAGAACCTTCGTCGACTTTCTGGGGACGTACCTCCGCGCGCCTGGAAAGGTTGCATGAAGCACGATGCTTGAATCACGAGAAGCATCGATCTCCGAGGAACTCTGCTAACCGCTCGTCCGTAGTCGTAGCGACAAAGCTGCGTCCCTCGGAGCCGCCGGCTGCTTCGACACGCCGGGCGCCTCATGAAGCGAGAACAGCAAGCCGCTGCTCGTCTCGAAGAACACTTGCGGAACAGACAGACATCAATGGCAATTGGCCTTTTCACCGGCCAGACCACTCGCGATTGAAGGCCCGCGGAATGCAGGCCTTCAGCGGCGGCGGTAAAGCGAACCGTCCGCATTGCGAGAGAAGTGCGGCTTAAAGCCAGGTGCCGCCCTGGCGCTCGGTCGGCTCTTGTTCAAGGGCGTCGAAATCGTGAATCCAGTCCAGATGATGCAGCAGGCTGTCGCGTGCGCCAAGGCGGGCGTTGCGCGCCTGCGCCTCGGGCCCGTCGGGCAGATGCAACACGTCCGCCGTCGTTATCGATGCGTATTGCACCTTGCGCGTGCGGCCCCGGCGCAGCCGCTCGTAGGCCTCCTGCGCCTCGCGCCAGCGGCCCGGGCCGGCCTTGGCCAACTGCGCGGCGAGCACCACGGCATCTTCGATCGACTGATTGGCGCCCTGGCCATGGTGCGGCACGAGGGCGTGCGCGGCATCGCCGATGAGCGTCACGCGCCCCTTGCTCCAGCGCCCGAGCGGGGGACGATGGAACAGGCCCCAGCGCTGGCTGATCGGCACCGCCGTGATCATCTGCACCACCGCCGGATGCCAGTCCCTGAACAGGCGCAGTTGCTCACCCTCGCTCGACGGCGTGACCCAGTCGCGCGACGACCACGGCGAGGGATGGCGCTCGACCAGCAGAAAGTTCTGGTCGCCTTGGTCGCCGATCGGATAGTGAAGCAGATGGCCCTGTGGACCGACCCAGAACTGTATGGCCTCGGGATCGGGCAGCAGATCCATGCGGTCGGCCGGCACCACGCCACGAAAACCCGAGCAGCCCGAATACAGGGCATCGTCGTAGCCGAGCATCCAGCGCCGCGTGATCGAGCGCGCCCCGTCCGCGCCGATCACCAGATCGGCGTCGACGTGCCGACCGTTGGCGAAACTCAGACTCACACGATCGGGATGCTGCACGAGATCGGTCAACCGATGGCTGAGATGGATGCGATCGAGGCCGACCGCTTTCGACAATACGGCCTGCAGGTCCGCGCGATGGATGCCCCAGTACGAACCGCCGAACTGCTCACGATAGCTCGGTTCGCCACGATGCTCCCCGATCACTGCGCCGCTGCGCCCGTCCCGATAGATCAGCGCGGGTATTTCAGCGCACACCGCGTCGAAGGCGGCACGCAGCCCCATGCGCTCGTAAAACCGCGTCGCATTCGCCGATAGCGCGACGGCCGCTCCGACCTCGCGAAGCTCGTCGGTTTGCTCGTAGAGTTGCGCGTCGATGCCACGTTCTCGCAGTGCGAGCGCGAGCGTGAGGCCGCCGATGCCAGCACCGACGATTGCGATCTTCAGATCAAGCTGTTCCATGGGGTGTCTCCGATATTCAGGCTGTGAGTTTGAGTCGGCACCGCGTGCGTACTGTGCTGAAGTCCGGTGCGTGCGCCGTGTATGAATTCTCGGCACTCGTCGTTCATTTCGCAATAAGATGGGGCGAATCTGGTTCATCACTAGAATCAATGAGACCGGGATACCCACGCCATGGAACTAAGTGAAGTTGATCTCAATCTGCTGTTGCTCTTCCAACGGTTGATGCAGGAGCGGCGCGTATCGACCGTGGCCGAGCAGATGAACATGAGTCAGCCCGGCGTCAGTAACGCACTTGCCAAACTGCGTCGACGGCTCGGCGATCCGCTGTTCGTGCGCGGGCCGGGCGGCGTCGTGCCCACGCCGTTCGCGTTGCGTCTGGCAGAGCCGGTTTCTCAGGCGCTCGCGACCCTGCACGCCGCACTCAATCCCGAGACCGGTTTCGATCCGCTGCGTGCCACGCGCACGATGACGATCGGCATGACCGATATCGGCGAGGTTGTCTTTCTGCCCGCGCTGGTCGAACGACTGTCGCGCGAGGCGCCGGGCATCGCGCTGAATACCGTTCGCGACACGAGCGTCAATCTGAGCGACGAGATGGCCGACGGCCGGGTCGATCTCGCCATCGGCCTGCTGCCGCAGCTCAAGGGCGGCTTCTATCAGCGCCGCCTGTTCTCTCAACGGTATGTCTGCCTGTTCAGGCGCGGCCATGCGCTCGAAGATACGCCGCTCACGCTCGCCGCCTGGCGTGAAGCCGAGCATCTGGTCGTGGTGTCCGCCGGCACCGGGCACGGTCAGGTGGACGACTGGCTGAAACGGCGCGGCGTGCAGCGCCGGGTGCGACTGACGGTGCCGCACTTCATGAGTGTCGGCTACATCCTGCAACGCACCGATCTGATTGCCACGGTGCCTGAGCGACTGGCCCTGCAACTGGCTGCGCCGTTCTCACTCAGCCTGCGCGCATTGCCCTCGACGCTGCCCGCCGCGCCGATCCATCTGCTCTGGCACGCGCGAGTCCAGCAGGACGAAGGCAATCGCTGGCTACGCGGCGTGGTGATCGATCTGTTCGCGGACTCGGCGATGCAAACGCGCAGATCGAAGTCCGTGCAAAAAGGCTCGTAGCGTGCAACGAGACTCGTGGCCGAGCCGTATTTGAATCTCGCCCCGACACGCAGCACTGACCCGCGTTTGCACGACCTTCCGCTGATTGCCGCCCGAGCACGCGCCTTCTGAAGTGCATCCTCGCGGCGCAGTTCGGCGCTGCTGCCTTCTGCGACCATGCGCCCCGTTTCGAGCACATAGCCATAGGAAGCGCCATACAACGCCACCGCGGCGTTCGGCGACCTGCGCCGCCCCCCGAGGCGGGCCGCGATGCCGCGTTCCAGCAGTTTTCCCGGAAAAACTGTATATATCGTTTTAGAATGGGAGAAGATAATTTTCCCCGTGCTTGATGTTCCGACTTCGTTCATAGGAATGTCACGGGGCTGCCTCGACAATTGCCGGCGAGGCAAGCGATCGCGAGGCATCAAATGAAACGCACCTACCCGTATCACGGTTTCGAAGTGGAAGTTGGGGTCGAAGCTGGCTTTCACTGGCAGAAGGGTGCGTCGATGTCCAGTTACGGGTACATCGCGATTGTCCGAATCGTCAAAACGGGTGCGACGCTCGCGCACTTCACACCCTTGCGGCTTGGTGAGTCTGGCGGGCATTCGTTTTCGACTGAAGGTGCCGCGATCATGGGCGGCTACAGTGCCGGGCGCCGTCTTGTGGACGATCTCCTGCGAGCCGAATCGACGTAGTTCGATATCGTTCTCGAAGCGCTCCCAGGGATCGAGGCGAGTATCCGCACTTGCCATCTTCGCGAGCGAACTCCCGGCCCGAACCCGTCTGCTCATCGAAATGCCCGTATGCGACGGGTTTGCGGCGATGACCACCGCGTAGCCGGCTACAATGGGTGCTGGCCAACAGCCGAGTCCGACCAGCCATGCATCTTCCTCCGACCTCGCGAACGCGGAAACGAACAGTCTGGCCCCTCGGGATCGCCGCGTGCGTCGCGCTCCTGCTGTCGCCGCCCGGCCTCCTTGCCCAGAGCGCAAACCCTGGTGTCACCTTTTCCGCGGCAGCGCCGGGCGCAACGCTGCCCGCCGGCTGGAAGAACCTGCCGGTCGTGAACGGAAAGCCGATGACGCAATACACCCTTGTTCACGACGGCCACACAACCGTCCTGCAAGCGGACGCGAACCGTTCCGCTTCCGCTCTGATGCACGAGGGCGATATCGATCTGGCTCAGACACCCGTCGTAGCGTGGCGCTGGAAAGCCGACAAGCCGATCGAGGGCGCCGACAACCACGTCGGATCGAAGGAAGATGCGCCAGCGCGACTGGTGTTCTGCTTTGATGGCGACACAAAGAAGCTGTCGCTATTCGATCGGGCCAGCATGCAAGTGGCGAAGCGCCTGGGTGGTCAAGACCTGCCCTATGCCACGCTGATGTATATCTGGTCGACCACGGCTGCGCCGGGCAGCGTCATCGCCAATCCCCATACTGGGCGCGTGCAGATGATCGTCGTCTCCGGTCAGCCTGGCGATGCGGGTCAATGGCAGAGCCTGCGCCGCAATATCGCGCAAGACTACGAGAAAGCCTTTCACGAACCGCCAGGGCGGATTACCGGCTACGGCCTGCTGACCGACACCGACAACACCGAGACCACGACACGCGCCTGGTATGGAGACATCCAGTTCCTGCCCGGACCTTGACAACATAACGTCGCCGGAAAAGCGCAGCGCTCCTGCCATGCGATGCCGGCGAAGCGTCACTCGCTAAAATATGCCGATGCCGACAGGCGCGCCATCGGAGTCATCACGCAGGCGAGGAACACTTTTCATCTGCATCAGGAAATCCGGACGCGCGCGTGGCTGGCCGCGGTTCAACAACGAATCGGACGAGCGACATGAACGGCACGGAAACATCGATCTCAAGCGCACGTTCCGCATTCGGGCGGCATGCACGGCTGCTGGCGATTTTCGCGGCGTGTGCAATCGAAGCGCTTGCATCATCCGCACGTGCGGAACCTGTCACGACATACAGGGGAATGTGCAATGCATCGGCGGGAATCGACCTCGGGTCCAACTACTTCGTCGTCGCCGATGACGATATCAACACGCTCGTCATCTATCGATATGGAACGCCCGACCGTGTTGGCGAGGTCGGGCTGGGGACGTATCTGGTCAAAGGCGACGGGACGAAGCAAACGGACCTCGAGGGCGCCGCAAGGATCGGCGACAGGATCTATTGGATCGCTTCGCATGCCAGCAAAGACAATGGCGAGCCACGACCAAAGCGGCGGCGCCTGTTCGCGACGCGCATCGATACGTCGGGCGCCGTGCCCACAGTGGTGCCGCTCAAATCGAAGCCCTATAGCGGACTGCTGGACGCGCTTGCGTCGGACAAACGCTTCAAGGTGCTGACGGACGCAACGAAGACGGGTCCCGAGGAGTTCGGTGGATTCAACATCGAAGGGCTTGCCGCCACGGAGGATGGCGGGTTGCTCATCGGCTTCAGGAACCCGCTTACGGACAAAAAGCATGAAGCACTCGTGCTCGAACTCAAGAATCCGGCCGCAGTGGTCGAGCGCGGCGCTAAGCCTGTGTTCGGCGATCTGGCCTCTCTGGATCTCGGCCACCGGGGCATTCGGAGCATCGAGCGGATCGGCGGCGAATATTTCATTGTCGCGGGCCCGTACAACAGGGGCACGCGTGGCGATCCGTCATCGCGATTCGCGATTTACAAGTGGAACCGCGCGTCGGCCGCGCCTCCAGTGCACTGGAAAGACATCGAACCGTCAAACTTCCACGCGGAGGGATTGTTCGAGATTGCCGGCACCAGACAGCTTTATCTGCTAAGTGACGATGGAGACGACAACAAGGTCTGCAAGGAAGGCGCCGACAGGTATAAGTTGACCGGTGACAAAACCTTCAGAGGCATGGCTATCGATCGATGACGCTGCCCTGCTTCCGTCCGGTGCGCAGCCTCGTCCGACGCTAATCCATAAGCGCTCTCATCGAAACGACACGAAGGCTTTCGTCTGCCAGCGGGCGATTCCCTCGACGCTCAGCGCGGCACTAACTCGATTTTTTCTCGCGACACGTCGCTTCTCTATTGCTTGAGCGACGACCCTCGGTATCAGCCAATCCCCTGGCAGCAACGCCGTCCCGCAGCGGGTCGTGGTGTTGCGCTACGCCCGAACGAGAGCCAGTTGCATCGATGCTTCTAAGGGTTTTCGCCATAGCGTGCGACCTGCCAGGTATAGCCCGAAACCAAATCGGTATTGGACGTTCAATCATCGGCTCACCTATTCTGGGGCACCACCAGATCAAGACAACACCGCGCCTTGAGGCGAAGGGAGACATCGTGTACGCAACACTTCCGCTGGTCGTAGGGTCAAGCCATCAGAGTCGGGCGCCTCTGCGCTAACCGCAACTCGTCGAGCGGTTTCTCGGGCTTCGACGATATAACCGGTTTGGGATCGGTCGGCCACGCTTGCGTGATCGCTGCGATTCCCTGCCCGTCTTTGCAAAGGCATTTTTGCTTTCACGCGCTTGGAATATTCAACGCTGATTACGCCTTGAATGGCTCATTGAAGCCGGGCGTGAATTCGCGTCTTCCCTTCGTGACGCAGAAACGGATGCCAGGCAAACAAAGCAATCTCAATATCAAACTCATATTGCGAGTCAAAGCACATGTCCCACGATAAAGGAGAAACCATGCGTCAAATAAACGTCCAAGGCTTATGCGACGACGCCCGATTCAGGAAATTCCACCTGTTGCTGCTTCTCTGGTGCGCGCTGATCATTATTTTCGATGGCTACGATCTCGCCGTCGTCGGCATTGCGCTCCCATCGATCATGCGCGACATGGGCATTCAGGCAACCAGCGCAGGGTTCATGGTGAGTTCCGCCTTGCTCGGCATGATGCTGGGCGCGGTTTTCCTTGGAACGATCGCGGACAAGATAGGCCGTGTACCCGCGATCGTGATATGTCTCCTGCTTTTCAGCGTTTTCACGGCTGCGGCCGGATTGACAAGCAATCCCCTGACGTTCGGTATTGCGCGCTTTCTGGCGGGGTTGGGAATTGGCGGTGTCATGCCGAACGTAGTGGCACAGATGAGCGAGTATTCCCCTCGAAAGATCCGCAGCACCATGGTGACGCTGATGTTCAGCGGATACTCGGTTGGCGGCATGCTTGCGGCACTGATTGGGAAAGCAATGATCGAGCACTATGGATGGCAATCGGTCTTTCTCGCCGCGAGTCTGCCCGCGCTTCTCGCACCGTTTATCTGGAAGTACATGCCCGAGTCGTTGGCGTTCCTCGTCCGGACCGGGCGCTCGGACCGTTTGAAGGACATTCTTCCGCGCGTCGATCCCGCTTATGTGCCGCAGCAAGCGGACACCTTCTCGCTTGCCGAGAATGGGACAGCGACCGGCTCACCGATCAAGCAACTGTTTGCCGATGGTCGAGGGTTGAGCACCGTGATGCTGTGGGTGGCCTTCTTCATGTGCCTGTTCATGGTCTACGCATTGAGCTCATGGCTGACGAAGCTCATGTCGAGCGCCGGACACAGCCTCGGCTCCGCGCTCACCTTCGTTCTTGTCCTCAATTTCGGAGCGATGATCGGGGCAATTGGCGGCGGCTGGCTGGCTGACCGCTTCAACATCAAATACGTCCTGATCGTCATGTATGCCCTTGCGGCAGTGTCCATCAGCCTGCTCGGCGTCAAGGTCCCGCCCGGAGTGTTGTTCTTCCTGGTCGGTCTCGCTGGCGCATCCACCATCGGTACCCAGATCGTTACGTATGCCTTTGCCGGACAGTACTATCCAACGGCCGTGCGGTCCACCGGCATTGGCTGGGCTTCCGGCGTCGGCCGCAGCGGGGCGATTCTCGCACCCATCGTGATCGGCTTTCTCGTGAGCAAGGCATTGCCCCTGCAGCAGAACTTCATCGCTATCGCCATTCCTGGCGTTATCGCAATGCTGGCTGTGTGCCTGATCGAATCGCGCCCGACCGGACCGCTGCGCATTGCGACTCCCGTCGCGGAAGTCGAGCCTGCGTAAGAGTGGGTCCGATGCCGATGCCCAGCAAGCATCAAGAAGCGAATTCGCTGACGAAGTCGTTGGCAAAGGCCCGACGAGCGGGTTGAGCGGGTCGCATCGTCACGCGAGCGAGAACCCGCCACGATGAACGATGCGATTGATGCTCGACGAGCATCCGCCGCGGTCAAACACGACGAAAGAGATCACTGGTGAGCCGGCTTCAAGAGGCTCACGGAAGCCGTGCGTCCCCACTCAAGAGTTCACGTTAAAAAGGAAGGAGACTAAAGTGTTGAAAAAATGTTTATCGCTAAGTGTCGGCGTTGCTTGCATGTCGTCGGCACATGCTCAAAGCAGTGTCACGCTGTATGGACTCATCGACCTCGGCGTCACCTATCTGAACAGCGCCCAGACAGGCAGAGTCGGAAGCCAGCTGAACGGAAAGAGCCAGGTCGCAATGAGCGACGGACATGCGACCGGCTTGTCCGGCAGCCGCTGGGGCCTGCGCGGAACCGAAGACCTCGGTGGCGGCATGCAGGCCCTGTTCGTACTTGAAAACGGCTTCATGGCGAACACCGGCACCTTGGCGCAAGGAGGCGCGGAGTTTGGTCGCCAGGCCTACGTCGGGATTTCCTCGTCCGGTTTAGCCACACTGACGGTCGGTCGACAATACGACCCGCTGGTTGATTCGGTCCAGCAGTTTGCCGCGTCGGGCAACTGGGGCGGTTACATGTCGTCGCATGTCGGCGATGTCGACAATCTGAGCAATACGAGCCGGATCAACAACTCCATCAAAATCGCGACGTCGCCTTTCAAGGCCGTGAAAGCGGAGGCCTTGTATAGCCTCGGAGGCGTAGCGGGCAACGCGACGCAAAATCAGGTCTGGTCGCTTGGCGTGTCATACGCGGGGACGTCGTTCAACTTCGGAGCGGGCTATCTCAACGCAAGAAACCCCAACGTCTCTTTTTATGGCAATACGCCCAACAAAGGCTTGGCGACAGCCAACAACATCGGTTCTCCCGGCTCCCCCACGACGCCCGAGGTTTTGCCCGCCTATGCAGGGTACGCTTCAGCAAACACGCTCCAGATCATCGGCCTGGGCGGCTCGTATTCCATCGGGCCGACGATTGTGAGCGCGGTGGCGACGAACACGCGTTTTCAGTCGATGGGATCGGCCTCAGGACCGAACCCGCTCGCGTATTCGGGCAATGCCACGTTCAATAGCGTCGAGCTGGGCGTACGCTCGTACATCACGCCAAGCCTGCTGACCGGCGTGGCATTCGACTACACGCAGCGAAGTTCGGTAAAGGGCGATGGCGGCGCGAAGTATCTGCAACTCGACACCGGCGTGGACTATTTCCTCTCCAAGCGAACCGACGCATACGTGCTGGCCGTGCTTCAACGTGCGACCGGACGCGACTCGCTGGGGCAAGCGGCAGTGGCCAACATCAGCGGCTTCACTGCGTCATCGACCGACAAGCAGATCGGACTGCGAGTCGGTCTCCGGCATAGGTTCTGATTAAGGACTCGCGGCGGGAAGTGCGGTTCGTCTTCGGCGGATATGCGGTGCTGGATATGCTTGCCTCAAAGGTCTCCGAATTCCTCGACGAGGAGCCAAGAGTCGCCTTCGTGGCATTTCCGGGGCTCCCGTCCCATCCCTCAGCATGAGCTTGCGTCGCGGCAATTCGGCGGAATGGGGTATGGCGCCTTCATGGCTTTGGCCGTCGAGGGCGAACCAGAGATACAAAATCGCTTCGTGGCTAGCCTGCGTCTCATCACGTCGGCGGTATCGCTCGGCCACGACGAGTCCCTGATCTTACACGTCGGCAAGGCGGGACACGGCGGATCGGAGTGTTATCCGGACGTGTTCCGCAAATGCGGTCACCTGCGTCTGTCGATCTGTCTAGAAGAGCCGGCCGATCCGATCGCGGATATCAAGGCGGCGCTCGACGAGACCTTCGCCTGATTCGCAATTCGCTGAGCAACAGCACGATCTCTATCCTCCGAGACTGCGGTTGGAAAAGCCAATTGTCTTTAACTGACCCGTGGATTACACTATTTTTTGCCATGCGCCCTTCATGCATGGCTGACTCACGAAGTCACCATTGCGCGGACTTTCGTGCAACTCTTCTGCGCGTGTCTGCCGACGCCAGGCAAAAAATACCTGCTTGGCGAAGCGTTTCGCCATTCATGACTTGGCCCGCACCTCGGCTTTCTCGCCTCGCACTCCAGAACACCCGGCCGCACTGGCGGCTACTCGTTCTTTCATCGCTTGCTCCGCAAACGGCGGCAGCCAGGATTCACTGCGGTCTTTTTTAATTTCACTTTGAATTGGGCGCCTAATCCAGCCAGGCAATAGGGCCCTGCGCGCCGTGATCTCAAGTGCCCGATTCGCTGGCAAGGAGACGACCGTGAAGATCAAGCATTTAAGCATTGCGTCGGCAACAGCCGTTGCACTTCTCTCGCTCAGTGGTGCCGCGCAGGCCGGCGGCCAATGCTCGAACGAAACGCTGAGGGATCGTTTGGGTTTATCGGTCACGGAGAGATTCTTGGATTGCTGGATGCAGATAATGTGCTGCATCCGTTCGCCGCCCCGTCGATCCTCGATGACGTCGCCCTGGTGACGTTCGACGGTGTTGGTCATTTCACACGCACCGACTTCGGGGTTATCGGCGGGGTGCCGAAAGGGAAGCAGGTTACATTCAATCCGAACCAGATCGGCGCCTATACGGTGAACTCCGACTGCACCGGCACCATGACAATCGTCTATACCGCCGGCGGCGCCGTGCCGGCCGGCGTCGAGACTGATCTGAACATCGTCGTCGCTGCCGACGGGACGCTCGTCGAATCCGTTGTCTACAGGGCGGTCACCGCGGCAGGCCAGAGCGCGGACGGCAAAGTAACGTGTCCGCCGTCTTGCGAGCAAGGTGTGCAAGAAAGCTTTGAGGGGAAAAAGGTCCGCGTCTACGGCTTCCGTTAGTCGAATCCCAGAAGGGCTCACGCTCGCCCAGGCGCTTGCCATGAGCGACGCTGAGCCCGACCCCCGGCGCAGGTTTTCAGTCCCTTGATTCCCGCGCCTTCTGCCCGACGGTTGGGTCACTTCCCCGACCTGACGTGATACGGAGTGCGCCGATGGCGTCTAAGGGATGCCGCCACTACGCTCTAAGACTGCGCACCTTGAGGTGCACTGCCGGCATGATTCAACGAGCGGCGGAGACGTTCGATACCTGCTCTGACGGCTCCTCGACCCCCACGCCGATGTCCGCATGCAGCATGCCGTGCACTCGTAGCAGGCGCGACAACGTCCCGCGTGAAATACCCAGGTCGTTGGCCGCTTCGTTCAACCTCTCTCGATTGCGCAGCATGGCTAGCTCGATCGCATGGCGCTCCGCGATCGCCCGCGCTTGCGCCATCGTCATCGGTGCAAGTTCCGCAAAGCCGCCGATTTCAAGATCATCCGCTGTGATCTCGACGCCCTCCGACAGCACGATCGCACGTCGAATGCGATTCATGAGTTCGCGTACGTTTCCCGGCCAGCCATAGTTGTACATTGCAGCGACCGCGTCGGGCGAAAAGCCGCGCAGTCTTCGCTCGGCTTCGCTCCTGAATCGATCGAACATGCACTTCGACAGGACCTCGATGTCCTTGCCTCGGGCTCTGAGCGGTGGCTCGTCGAGTTGCAGGACGCATAGCCGATAGTAGAGATCCGGCCGGAACCGTCCCTCTCGCATCGCCGCATTGAGGTCGACGTGCGTGGCGGAGATGATCCGCACGTCGACCTTCGTGGGCCTGTGCCCGCCCAATCGCTCGATGTGGCCTTCCTGCAAGAAGCGCAACAGGTTTGCCTGGCTTTCCAGCGGCAGGTCGCCAATTTCATCGAGAAAGAGCGTCCCGCCGTCAGCGGATTCGATCTTGCCGATCTTGAGTTGGTTCGCGCCGGTGAACGCGCCCTTCTCATAACCGAATAACTCGGACTGAAATAGTTCCGCGGGAATCGCAGCGCAATTGACCGCGACGAACGGCTTGTCACGGCGACGGGAACGGGAATGAATCGCGAACGCAGTGAGTTCCTTGCCAGTGCCCGATTCCCCGGCAATGAAAACGGGCGCATCGTTCATGGCGACCTTGCGGATCGCGAGAAAAAGCGCGCGCATGGCATCGCACGAGCCGAGCATTCCGCTTTCCGGCCAGCCTTCACGCGCGTCGTCGGACAGGCCGTTCAGTGCGGCCATGCCGTACGCGTGACCCACTGAATCGACGATCCGCGCGTCGCTGGTCGGAACGGTGACGTAGTCGAAGCAGTACTCGCGGATGATCCGGCGCACCGCGACGTTCTCGTGATGGGCCTGGGTGGTCATTGCCACCCAACCGACATGCGCAAGCATGAGCGACGCTTCCAGCGCCGCGAGTTCCCGGGTGACGAAGCCGCTCGACACATCGAGCAGGGCGCCCGTCGTCAGGTCCTGGCGAAGCGAGCGGCGGACCTCGCTCACGCCGGACGCGATTTCGACCCGCCAGCCCCGCTCCTCGAGTCGCGCGCACAGCGACTCGCTCGGGTTGCAGCTGACGTAGACCAGTTTACGCTTTTGCATTAACGCCGGGAGCGGCTGCCGTCCCACCAACGGGGTTCGTCGAGGTGCCGCATCATGCGCTGCCGGCGACGCTCGAGCCGGTAGTGGCTCGCGACCAGCATCGCCGCAATCAGCAGCGCGGAAGATCCAACAATCGTTGCGACCAGCGATTCGTTCATCCAGGTCTCCCCGATGCAGGCCCGCGCCCCCTCACTGCAGGTGCTGGCCACCATTGATCGCAATGTTCGCGCCGGTGACGAAGCCCGCCACGGGCGAACAGAGATAGACGACGAGCGCGGCGACCTGGTCGGGCTGGCCGCATCACGCGCCGCCTGCTTGCTCCTTCGCGCCTTAGTGCGTCGTTGCCCCGGGCACTTGCCGGTTCGTTCGAGGCGCGGCGACTTTCGAGCCCGCCTCAGTCAAAACCTTCAGGCTGCTTTCCGCGATTCCGGCGGTCTGCTGCGCGGTCCGTTGCAGCGATTCGGACAGGGTGGCCGAAGAGGTGATCGCCGACTTCCAGGCAGCGATCATCGCCTCGGAGCCTGCTGGTGCGGATTTGGTCACGTCGTCGACGAGCTTCTGTACCCGCCGGTTATGCTCTTCGTAACGGGCCTGTGCGAGCTGCAGAAATTCCGCCTGAGCGGACGATGCGATCTCCAGAAGGTGTCGGCCGTATGACTGGACCTGCTCGGCGTAGGGCCCGGCGAAAGTGGCCTGAACCGCGCACCATTCGTTGGGGTCCTTTGCCAGCATGATCCTGGCGGTGTTCGCCGAAGTCTCGGCGAGCGCCGCCCTTGCCGTCTGCAAGTTCAGTTCGATCACTTTTTCGAGCCCTTTGAAAAGCATGTTCGTCAGGTTGAAAAAGCTGTCGACACCGGCCTTCTGCGCGGCGGAAATTTGTTCGGGGCGTAACGTGTTCATCATGGAACTCCTGGAAACTTGATCCGGCGCAGGAACAACCTCCTGCGGCGCCTTGCTGCACGAGATGACGAGATGCACGAGATCGGATCGATGAGTTATCGATACGCTGGCACGCATCGATCCGCGAGCGCCCGAAAGGCTACAACTTGCAGCATCCGCGGAGCCGCGAAGACGGCATGAGCGGTTGACCGTAAGGCGACGCTACGTGGCGTATCGACCCGGCGACTCCGCCGCGAGCCAGTCGCAGGATCAAGCCCGGCGTTTCGCGCCGAACGAACGGACGCCCGGCGCGCATGCACCGTCGGCGCCCGCTACCGCCCTGAGTACGGTCTCGCCGTCGTCGGTGAGCTGTGGTTGTTGACGGCCGGATTCGAGCCGTGCCATCGCGACGAAGTGCCGCTCGATCAGCGTGTCGAGTTCGGCCCGACCGGGGTCGATCTGATCCGGCCCTTCCCTGACCAGCATCAACGTCGCGAATTCATGGGGAGTCAGCATTTCGTCTCGTCGTTATGGGTTTTTGCCGCACTCGGGATAGGGGTACGCTCGCATCAGTAAACTGCTCTGTGAGAATGCTGTGGCGCGGGGCAGGCAAATCCTCGTCGCCCGGTCTATCTTGACAGAGCGTACGCGCACCACCATCAAGAATTGCAGACGAATCTTGTAGGGGATTCCATACATCGGCGATTGAAGCAGCGCCCGTGAAACATCCCGTATGAGGCCGGAGAGGCCGCTGCCCTCCGCTAACCCACGTTGGGCGCGGCGCCCGAAGGCGCACGAAAGAAGTATCCTCAGCCTTGCTAGAATCAAGGCGACCGAACAGCGCGGAGCATCCGATGTGCAAACATGCTGTCCAGTTTTATGAAAGCGAGTCGTTTCTTTACGAAAAGGTCTCCCGCTTCGTCAACGCGGCGCTGAGCGCCGGTGAAAGCGCGATCGTGATCGCCAGCGAGGCCCATCGGGCGGCCATCGCGAGTCGGGTAAACACCGACTCGGTCGTGTCCGACTCCGAGGTCCGGTTCATTTCGCTCGACGCAGAAAAGACGCTCGCCAGCTTCATGGTCGACGGCTGGCCCGATGCCGAACGATTCGCCGACGTCATCGGATCGGTGATCCGCCGGGCGTCCCGCAACGGCGCGTTGCGCGTTCGCGCCTTCGGCGAGATGGTGGCGCTGCTCTGCGCGGCCGGCAAGGCGCAAGCCGCGGTCCGTCTCGAGGAACTCTGGAACGATCTGGCGCGGGACCACGACTTCTCACTGCTGTGCGCCTATCCGATGGATCTCTTTCAGGGCGAGGAAGAATCGCGGGCATTTCATCGCATCTCCGCCGCTCACTCGCATGTATGCGCGTCCGAAGCCTATGAAAACGTCGCGCCGGACTCCGACCCGTTCCATCGCGCGACCGCGCTGTTGCAGCAAAAAGCGAAGGCGCTCGAATACGAGGTCGCAAGACGCAAGCAGACGGAGATTGCGCTCAGCAAGCTCGCCGCGCATCAGGAGCGGATTCGCGAGGATGAACGCAAGCGCATCGCGCGCGAAATCCACGACGAACTCGGAAGCGTGCTCACCGGCATCAAGGCATACGTCTCGGTTGCCATCGACCGCGCCACCACGGAAGGACGCCCCGTCGACCCGCAACTTGCGGACGCCTCGGTTCTCGCCGATACCGCCATCGAGACGGTGCGCAGAGTCATCACGGACCTGCGTCCCAGCGTGCTGGATGAACTCGGCATCTGGATCGCGCTGGAGTGGTACGCGGGGCAGATCGAAAAGCAAACCGGCCTGAGTTGCCTGGTGACGATCGACCCGCCAGTCGCCGCGATGACGCTGCCAGGCGAAACGAGCATCGTGTTGTTCCGGATCGTTCAGGAAGCGTTGACGAATGCGATCCGGCACGCAGGGGCATCGCAGATCACCGTGCGTGTGCTGCTCGACGAAGAGGCGCTCATCGTCGAGGTCGCCGACGACGGCAAGGGTCTGGAAGCCGCGGACGTTTTCAACGGCGTCTCGTGGGGCATCGCGGGCATGCAGGAGCGCGCACGCCATGTCGGCGGCGAGATCAAGATCACGGGTATCACCGGGTGCGGTACGGCCGTCGTTTTGCGCTTGCCTCTGGAACACGTCAATGACGAATGACTCGATCAGCGTCCTCCTGGTGGACGATCACACTGTCGTGCGCAACGGTGTGCGACTCATGCTCGGCACGGCGAGCGACATCGAGGTCACAGGCGAGGCGGAGACGGCGCAAGAGGCGCTCGATCTCATTCAGCGACAGGACTTCAACGTCGCCCTGGTCGACATCGCGCTGCCGGACCGCAGCGGACTCGATCTGCTGAAACTGATGCGCGCCAAGAAGCCCGATCTGCCGGTGCTCATGCTCAGCATGTATTCGGAAGAAATCTATGCCGTGCGTGCGCTCAAACACGGCGCAGCCGGCTACCTGACCAAGAACAGCCCCACCGGGACGCTCGTGGGCGCGATCCGCAAGGCGGTGGCTGGCGGCAAGTACATCAGCCCCGCGCTTGCCGAGCAGTTTGCGTGCAACGTCGGCGGCAGTCCCGCGACGTCGCACGAAGCCCTGTCTGACCGTGAGCTCGAAGTCCTGAAGCTTCTCGTGTCCGGCGATAGCCTCGCTGCGATTGCAAAGACGCTTCACTTGAGTCCCAACACGGTAACCACGTACCGGTCACGCATTTGCCAGAAGTTGCAACTCAAGAGCAACGCGGAACTGACGCGGTATGCGCTCGAACAGGGACTGCTGCTTTAAGCGCTTCCGCCGAAGCGATCATCGATGGCAGGCGCCGTCTTAACCGCTTGCGGAATCAATTCGTCCACGCTTTCGTCCATTCGCCACCCTTCGTCCGTTTCCTTGCGCATTCGTTTTCATCATGTTGCCCGCCTTCTGCCGACCGGACCGCGATCCCTCCCTGTGTGGCTGGACCGGCAGTGGAATCAGCGATGACTTGAGACGGCGCCACATTGCCCCTTGCTCCCGGCGCGAACGCGAGAATGTGCAGGTTCGGCTCGGCAACGAGGAGCCGCCCGTCCGCGGAAATGGCGATCTTGTCTCCCTGCAAGCTCGGGCCAGTGATGCCCGTGGCTGGACCGCTGATTGTCCGTACCGGCGGCGCGTCGCCGTTCGCGTTGGCGGCGAAAACGCTCACCTGGATCTGCGTCAGGTCCGTGGTCGCGTTGTAGACGAACAATTCGTCCGTACGAGGATCGACAGCGATCGTCATGTCGTTCCTTGCGAAGCCTACGCCCCCCGGCAACAGGCCGGTTTTGCTACCCGTGAGGCTGCGCAGAAGCGGCGGGGAGGTAATGCTCCGGCTCGTGCCCAGCGTGTCGATGATCACCGCGCCCCGTATGTCATAACCCGCAATCAGCAGATTGTCGTCCTTATCAATGGCAACGCTCACGTACTGGTTGATATTCGGATCAGCAATGCGAATCGGATTGGGTAAAGGCCCAGAGCTGTTGGCGCGAGCGACCAGCACCCCCGCCTCCGAGGGGCGAACGGTCATGACGAAGTCGTTCAAGTGGGAATCCACCGCGATGCTGAGCAGATCATTTGTCATCGTCAACATGAACGAGCGACTGGGCGCCTGATTGCCCTCGGCGTTCTGCGGAAAGATGTCGACCGTACTGTTGGATAGAAACTGGGCAACATGAAAGGAATCGTTCTTGTCGAACACCATCGCCCCAGCGGTCATGAGGGTGGTGAGCGGCCCTTGCAGCACCTGGCAGGGCTCGGTCGCTCCGTTGGCGCGCAAGGAGTAACCGCGAATCTGATCACCGAGAGTGAGAAAGACAGCGTCGTTGGGGCAGGTGGCGTGCGCCAGCTGGACCCCGAAAATCATGCTGGCGACGGCGACACATAGCGCGGGTTTCATGACGCGCCTCCTTGCTCATAATGTGCGAATGCGCCAATCAAGCATAGACGCCAGCCGTCGGCCAAAAGCGCTTTCGTCAGTTGGAACCAGTGTTTTGGCGGGCGGCGCGAGGGAACGCGCATCGATATCGAACGGTAGTCCAGTGTGTCAGCGTGTTATGGCCCTACGTCGCACATGAATGGCCGGCTTTTTTAACGCGTGAGGCTCGTTCGAAGCCCAGCGGGAAATAGCGCTTTTGATGACGACCACCGCGATACCGGCAAGCGGCCTTCCACCTGCAACTTGCCGGCAATCCAGCCTTCAGCGCTTCAGCCAATGAGATCGGCACCTGTCGTAAGGACAATCTTTCCAAAGTGCGTGCCGGAATCGATCAGTTCGTGAGCGCCGCGAGCGTCGGCAAGCGCAAAGGTCTTGTAGACGACCGGCTTGATCTTGCCGCTCTCGATATGCGGCCAGACCAGCCGCTCCAGTTCATTGAGGATGGTCGCCTTGTCCGCGGATGTGCGCGATCGCAATGTCGAGCCCATGTGCGTCAGACGCTTCGTCAACATCGGCACGATGTCGAGATCCTTCGCCGGCCCCTTGATCACGCCGACCTGGAGGATCCGTCCGTCCATGGCTGCGGCGTCGTAGTTTCTGGCTACGTAGTCGCCGGCAATGATGTCGAGGATCACGTCGACGCCTCTTCCATCGGTAGACCGCTTCGTTTCGGCGACGAAATCGTTCTCGCGGTAGTCGATCGCGACGTCTGCGCCCAGCGCCAGGCTGGCCTCCCGATGCGCCTGCGAGCCAACTGTCGTGATGATTTTCGCGGCGCCGAATGCCTTCGCCAGCATGGTCGCCGTGGTACCGATACCTGACGCGCCGCCATGGATCAACACCGATTCGCCGGCAATCAGCTTGCCGCGCTGGAACAGGTTCAGCCATACCGTCATGAACGTTTCGGGCATGGCCCCCGCTTCTACCAACGTCAGGCCTTTGGGAATATGCATCGTGTTGCAGGCGTGCGCGGCTGCGTATTCCGCGTAGCCACCACCAGGAATCAATGCACACACCAGTTCGCCGATCCGGAATTGGGTCACGTCTGCGCCAACGGCCACCACTTGACCCGCCACTTCCAGCCCTGGAATGTCGGAAGCGCCGGGGGGCGGATCATATAGCCCTTTGCGCTGGAAAACATCCGGGCCGTTCACAGCAGCCGCATGGATGCGAATCAGAACCTGGTCGGCGGCGGGCATCGGCACCGGGCGCGTAGTCGGCACCAGGACTTCCGGACCGCCGGGCTGTTTGATCTCAATGGCCGTCATGGACGACGGCACACGAAAAGTTGAAGCAGACATGGATACCACTCCTTCTATGGATGAGGCTCGACTGATCCGGGCGGACCGTTGAACGAGGAACTCTTGCGCTCAGTATAGGCATCGACATTGATGAATAAACGCAGCATTATTCCCACCCTGGGATGCAAATTTGCATCAGGAGGACGGCACGATGAACTGGGATGACGCGCGAGTGTTTCTCGCGGTGGAGCGCGAAAAAACGCTCCGTGGGGCGGCGAGAACGCTGAATCTCGATCAGGCGACGGTCGGCAGACGGATTGCGGCACTGGAGCACGCCCTGCGCGCAACGCTCTTCCTGCGCACCTCCGAGGGGTACGCGTTGACCGCCGCAGGCGAGGCTGCGCTGCGATCGGCGGAGAAAATGGAACAGTCCGCGCACGAACTCGTCAGACGAACTCAAGGTACGGATACACGGCTTGCGGGAGACGTGAGAGTCACCAGCACCGACTCGCTGGCGCTTGAATTCCTGCTGCCGGCCATCGAGCGCCTGCATGCCGCGCACCCGGACGTGCGCATCCTGCTGGACACGTCGACGCGCATGCTCAATCTGGCAAAGCGTGAAGCGGACATCGCGGTCCGGTCGGTCAGGCCGGATAATCCCGATCTTGTCGCGCGGCGTCTGGCTCGCTGGCCCATGGCGCTCTTTGCATCGAAGGCTTATCTCGAACTGCACGGCAAGCCTGCCGCCGGCTCCGCATTCGCGGGTCACGATCTTGTCGTCTATCAGGGAAACTGGACCGGCAATCGATCGCCGACTCTTGCTGGCGAACCGACACACGCGGGGCGCATCGTATCGACCTTCAATTCCAGCCTCATGCTGCGTACCGCGGTAAAGGCCGGCATCGGCATCGGTGAGCTTCCGATACATCTGGCCGAACACGACGGCCTCGTGCAGATATGGCCGGAACCCGCACGTGGGGCGGTCTACGAAATCTGGCTCGTCACGCATCAGGATCTTCGGCATACCGCGCGCATCGCAGCGATGATCAACAGCGTCGTCTCCGCATTCGAAGATCACACAGCGCATACACCATAGTCACGCCGCCTCGTGGACGGTTGCACGCACTGAGCCATGGCAAAGAAAGCTGCCGCTGGCGAAGCGCCAATGCTATTGAACGGCGGTCCCGCCCCTTCAAGCAGCCGCAGCGCGTGGCCGTTGCAGATCATTTCCCTTTGCAATCACGCGCTCGACACCCCACTGCCGGCCGGCCCCCTCGTTTTCCCTGTCCCTCCCGTCGAGGGAGGGGTCTTGTTCGAAACCTCAATGTAGTCTGCATGGGTGATTCGACGTGCGCGTGTGCCGGCGATACAAAAGACAGTCTTGGCAGCGCCTGTCGGCGCTGCTTCATCTATCGAGGTTGAAGTGAACATTCTGTTTCCACACATTGAGAGCATTTATGTAGACGAAGGCCCGATATGCTTCGATGCGATCGTTGATGGCGTCACGGTCAGTTGCATCCTGACGGAACATGCGTTAGGCGCTGCCGCCGGCATCGATCACGTCGTTTCCCGGCGTGAAGCCTTCGCCTTCGGACAACCCGCGATCAAGAAAGTCGTGGCGCGCCGCGCAAAGGATGCGTCGGGCAGGCTGATCGTCATTACGCAGGCCGAATTCCGCATCTGAACGCGAGCGGCGCCGCGTCGCGAGATTCCCGCCAGGCTTGCAGACGCGCTGCAACGCCAACCCGGATTGAGAACTAGCGAAACCATCGAGCAAATCACCAAGTCTTATGGAACTCACCAACATGCAGCAGTCAACGATCAAAGCAACGCTTTCTTTCAGTGACAACTCACCCAGCGTCGAAATGCCCGTCTACAAGGGCACGATGGGACCGGACGTAATCGACATCCGCAAGTTATACGGTCAGACCGGCAAGTTCACGTATGACCCGGGCTTCATGTCGACGGCGGCGTGCGATTCCGCCATCACCTATATCGATGGCGACAAGGGCGAATTGCTTTATCGCGGCTACCCGATCGAAGAACTCGCGACCAACGCCGACTTCCTCGAAACCTGCTACTTGCTGCTGAACGGCGAATTGCCGACCGAAGCGCAGAACAAGGAATTCGTGCACCTCGTCACGCGCCACACGATGGTGCACGAGCAGATGCATTTCTTCTTCCGCGGCTTCCGTCGTGACGCGCACCCGATGGCGGTGCTCACGGCGGCGGTCGGCGCGCTGTCGGCGTTCTATCACGACTCGCTCGACATCAGCGACCCGCGCCACCGCGAAGTGTCGGCGATCCGCATGATCGCCAAACTGCCGACGCTGGTTGCGATGGCGTACAAGTACAGCATCGGCCAGCCGTTCGTCTATCCGAAGAACGACCTGTCGTACAGCGCGAACTTCATGCGCATGATGTTCTCGAACCCGTGCGAAGAGTACGAGGTGAACGACGTACTGGTCCGCGCGCTCGACCGCATCCTGATCCTGCATGCGGACCACGAGCAGAACGCGTCGACGTCGACAGTGCGTCTGGCGGGTTCGTCGGGTGCGAATCCGTTTGCGTGCATCGCGGCCGGTATCGCCTGCCTGTGGGGCCCGGCGCACGGCGGCGCGAACGAAGCCGCACTCGACATGCTGGAAGAGATCGGCTCGGTCGAGAACATCCCCGAGTTCATCAGGCAGGTGAAGGACAAGAATTCGGGCGTGAAGCTGATGGGCTTCGGTCACCGCGTCTACAAGAACTACGATCCGCGCGCGAAGCTGATGCGCGAAACGTGTCACGAAGTGCTGGAAGAACTCGGCCTGCACGACGACCCGCTCTTCAAGCTCGCGATGGAACTGGAAAAGATCGCGCTGGAAGACGAATACTTCGTGTCGCGCAAGCTGTACCCGAACGTCGACTTCTACTCGGGTATCGTGCAGCGCGCGCTGGGCATTCCGACGTCGATGTTCACGTGCATCTTCGCGATGGCGCGCACAGTCGGCTGGATCGCGCAGTGGAACGAGATGATCGCCGATCCGGAACAGAAGATCGGCCGTCCGCGCCAGTTGTTCATCGGCGAGGTCGCGCGCAAGGTCAAGCCGATCGAAAAGCGCTGAGCGTCTTCGTTCGATGCGTCATTTAAAAACCCCGGCTCGCCGGGGTTTTTTCATGCCTCGACTCCGTCCGACACGTTCGCCGTCCCGACCGGCGCGCTTTCGCCTCTGCCAGTACGCATCCGGGTAGCGTCGATACAGGTAGCGCAACTACCAGCCAACTCCCTGTTTTTTATCGGTTTTTACCCTCCCGGGCGGATCACGCGCGCCTGCTGCGTGGCATAATCGGCTGACACCTAGAACAGTCCCCGCAGTCACTACTCAAGCGCTCACCATGTCACAGACTCTCTACGACAAACTGTGGAATTCGCACGTGATCCACACCGAGGAAGATGGCACCTCCATCCTCTATATCGATCGTCACCTGCTGCATGAAGTGACGAGCCCGCAGGCGTTCGAAGGGCTGAAGCTGGCCGAGCGCCCGGTGTGGCGCATCAGCGCGAACCTGGCGGTGTCCGATCACAACGTGCCGACCACCGACCGCTCGCACGGCATCGCAGACCCGATCTCGAAGCTGCAGGTCGATACGCTCGACGCGAACTGCGATTCTTTCGGCATCACGCAGTTCAAGATGAACGACCTGCGCCAGGGCATCGTGCACATCATCGGGCCGGAGCAGGGCGCGACGCTGCCGGGCATGACGATCGTCTGCGGCGACTCGCACACGTCCACGCACGGCGCGTTCGGCGCGCTCGCGCACGGCATCGGCACGTCCGAGGTCGAGCACGTGCTCGCCACGCAAACGCTGCTGCAGAAGAAGAGCAAGAACATGCTGGTGAAGGTGGAAGGCCAGTTGCCGCGCGGCTGCACCGCGAAGGACATCGTGCTCGCCATCATCGGCAAGATCGGCACGGCCGGCGGCACGGGCTACGCGATCGAATTCGGCGGCTCGACAATCCGCGCGCTGTCGATGGAAGGCCGCATGACGGTGTGCAACATGGCGATCGAAGCGGGCGCGCGCGCCGGCATGGTCGCCGTCGACGACACCACGATCAATTACCTGAAGGATCGTCCGTATTCGCCGCAGGGCGCTGAATTCCAGCAGGCCGCCGAATACTGGCGCACGTTCACGTCCGACCCGGATGCGACGTTCGATCGCGTGGTCGAACTCAACGCCGCCGAAATCGTGCCGCAAGTGTCGTGGGGCACGTCGCCGGAAATGGTCACCTCCATCGACGGCCGCGTGCCCGATCCCGAGCGCGAAAAAGACCCGGTCAAGCGCGATGCCTTGGAACGCGCGCTGCGATACATGGCGTTGCAGCCGAACACGCCGATCGAATCGATCAGGCCGGACAAGATCTTCATCGGCTCGTGCACGAATGCACGTATCGAAGATTTGCGCGCGGCCGCCTACGTCGTGAAGACGCTGGGGCGCCGCGTCGCGCCGAACATCCGGCTCGCGATGGTCGTGCCCGGCTCGGGGCTGGTGAAGGCGCAAGCCGAGCGCGAAGGTCTCGACAAGGTCTTCACCGACGCCGGCTTCGAATGGCGCGAGCCGGGCTGCTCGATGTGTCTCGCGATGAACGCCGACCGGCTGGAGCCCGGCGAGCGTTGCGCGTCTACTTCGAATCGCAATTTCGAAGGGCGTCAGGGCGCGGGCGGACGCACGCACCTCGTAAGCCCGGCGATGGCGGCGGCTGCGGCGATCGAAGGGCATTTCGTCGATATCCGCAGGCTCGCATGACGTCGCGGCGGGGACAGCGAGAGATGAAGCGCATCGCATTGTTATTGGCATCGCTCTTCGTTCTGGCGGGGTGCAATACGGTCCACGGCTTCGGCGAGGACATGCAGCATCTCGGCAATTCGATCAGCAACAAGGCGTCGAAGTAAGCACTTCGCGGCTACTTCCAACACCAAACCGGTAGAGCGTCATGGAAAAATTCATTGTTCACAGCGGCCTCGTGGCGCCGCTGGATCGCGAAAACGTCGATACGGACGCGATCATTCCGAAGCAGTTCCTGAAGTCGATCAAGCGCACGGGCTTCGGGCCGAATGCGTTCGACGAATGGCGTTACCTCGACCGCGGCGAGCCGGGTCAGGAAAACTCCAAGCGTCCGCTGAACCCGGATTTCGTGCTGAACCAGGACCGCTACAAAGGCGCGTCGATCCTGCTCACGCGCAAGAATTTCGGCTGTGGCAGTTCGCGCGAGCACGCGCCGTGGGCGCTCGACCAATACGGTTTCCGCGCGATCATCGCCCCGAGTTTCGCCGACATCTTCTACAACAACTGCTTCAAGAACGGCCTGCTGCCGATCGTGCTGACGGAGCAGCAAGTCGACAAGCTGTTCAACGAGACGTACGCGTTCGTCGGCTACTCGTTGACGGTCGATCTGGAGCGCCAGGTCGTGCGCACCGGCGACGGTACGGAGTACCCGTTCGAAGTGCCGGGTTTCCGCAAATTCTGCCTGCTGAACGGTTTCGACGACATCGGCCTCACGCTGCGTCACGCGGACAAGATTCGCCAGTTCGAAGCCGAGCGCCTCGCGAAGCAGCCGTGGCTGAACAACCGGCTCGTCGGGTAAGACTCACTACTCATTGGGACATGACATGAAGATTGCAGTGCTGCCCGGCGATGGCATCGGTCCGGAAATCATGAAGGAAGCCGTCAAGGTGCTGAACGCGCTCGGCGAAAAGTTCGAGCTCGAAGAGGCGCCGGTCGGTGGCGCGGGTTACGAGGCGAAAGGCCATCCGCTGCCGGATTCGACGCTCGCGCTCGCGAAGGAAGCGGACGCCATTCTGTTCGGCGCCGTCGGCGACTGGAAATACGATTCGCTCGAGCGCGCGCTGCGCCCCGAGCAGGCCATTCTGGGCCTGCGCAAGCACCTGCAACTGTTCGCGAACTTCCGTCCGGCGATCTGCTATCCGCAATTGACGGCGGCGTCGTCGTTGAAGGCCGAGATCGTGGCCGGGCTCGACATCCTGATCATCCGCGAACTGAACGGCGACATCTACTTCGGCCAGCCGCGCGGCGTGCGTTCGTCGCCGGACGGGCTGTTCGAAGGCGCGAAGGAAGGCTTCGACACAATGCGTTATTCGGAGCCCGAAGTGCGCCGCATCGCGCACGTTGCGTTTCAGGCCGCGCAGAAGCGCCAGAAGAAGCTGACGAGCGTCGACAAGGCGAACGTGCTGGAAACGTCGCAACTGTGGCGCGACGTGATGATCGACGTGGCGAAGGAATACGCGGACGTCGAGCTGTCGCACATGTACGTCGACAACGCCGCGATGCAGCTCGTGAAGGCGCCGAAGGCGTTCGACGTGGTCGTCACGGGCAACATGTTCGGCGACATTCTCTCCGACGAAGCCGCGATGCTGACCGGTTCGATCGGCATGCTGCCGTCGGCCTCGCTCGACAAGAACAACAAGGGCTTGTACGAGCCGTCGCACGGCTCGGCGCCGGACATCGCGGGCAAGGGCGTGGCGAACCCGCTCGCGACCATCCTGTCGGCCGCGATGATGCTGCGCTATTCGCTCGGCAAGACGGAGCAGGCGGACCGCATCGAAAGCGCGGTGAAGAAGGTGCTGGAGCAGGGCTACCGCACCGGCGACATCGCGACGCAAGACGGCAAGACCGTCGGCACGAAGGAAATGGGCGACGCGGTTCTCGCGGCGCTCTAAATGCGTGCACGCGCGATTTGGCGGGTTTTTCAAAGGCACCCGCTGAATCGCGTGAAATCATCTCTTTTCACCGCTTATCACGCACGATCCGCGTCGAATTCCGTGATGCGCGCTGCGTGTGCGGCGAAAACAATGCGTTATCGTGTAGACTCCATCGTTATGGCGAAGATCTCTCACTTCTCTCTGGACTCGATTTCACGCGGCGAAACGGCCCGCGCGATTCGTCTCGCCATGATTACGCGCATCGGCACGTTCAGCACGTCCGGCACGGCCACGCGCATTACGAAAATCTCCCACAAAACGATCACGATTCGCTGATCGTCCGTCGTGTCCGCCCATCTTCCCCGCGCGGTCACAGCGGGTAAAGATGCGGGGAAGCGTCCACTTCAAGGGTTAGTCATGAACGTAGGTCTCGTTGGTTGGCGCGGCATGGTCGGCAGCGTCCTGATGCAACGCATGCAGCAGGAAGGCGATTTCGATCTGATCGAACCGGTGTTTTTCAGCACAAGCAATGCGGGCGGCAATGCGCCGTCGTTCGCTAAAAACGAGACGAAGCTGAAGGATGCGACAAGCATCGACGACCTGAAGAAGTGCGACGCCATCATTACGTGCCAGGGCGGCGACTACACGAACGAGGTCTACCCGAAGCTGCGCGCGGCGGGCTGGAAGGGCTACTGGATCGACGCGGCGTCGGCGCTCCGCATGAAGGACGACGCGGTCATCATCCTCGATCCGGTCAACCTGAACGTCATCAAGGATTCGCTCGTCAAGGGCGGGCGCGACTTCATCGGCGGGAACTGCACGGTCAGCCTGATGCTGATGGCGCTTGGCGGCCTGTTCCGCGAAAACCTCGTCGAGTGGACGACGGCCATGACCTATCAGGCCGCTTCCGGCGCGGGCGCGCAGAACATGCGCGAATTGCTCAGCCAGATGGGCGCGCTCCACGGCGCGGTGAAGGACGAATTGGCGAATCCGTCGTCGGCGATTCTCGACATCGACCGCCGCGTGTCCGCCCTGATGAACAGCGACGCGATGCCGACCGACAACTTCGGCGTGCCGCTCGCCGGCTCGCTGATTCCGTGGATCGACAAGGATCTCGGCAACGGGATGTCGAAGGAAGAGTGGAAGGGCGGCGCTGAAACCAACAAGATCCTCGGCAAGCCGGCGATGGGCGAGCCGGGATCGGTGCCGGTCGACGGCTTGTGCGTGCGTATCGGCGCGATGCGCTGCCACTCGCAGGCGCTGACCATCAAGCTCGCGAAGGACGTGCCGCTCGATGAAGTGCACGGCATTCTGGCATCGGCTAATGACTGGGTGAAGGTCGTGCCGAACGAGCGCGAAGCGTCGATGCGTGATTTGTCGCCGGCTGTTGTGACGGGCACGCTGACGGTGCCGGTCGGGCGGCTCCGCAAGCTCGCGATGGGCGGGGAATATCTGTCGGCGTTCACGGTCGGCGACCAGTTGCTGTGGGGCGCCGCCGAACCCCTGCGCCGCATGCTGCGCATTCTCCTCGACAAGTAAAGTAAACTACGCGCCTACGACGCGCGGAGTCATGAAAAGCGTCGCGTTTTCCGCGGCGCTTTTTGTTTTGTGCGGCCGCTTTTCCCTTCTTTCTTGATCGATGTGCCTGGAGCCTCAATGACCTTTCGTCCCCATCGGGCTTTCGCCCCTTCGGTGCGCATTCCGCGCGTCGCGCTTGCCGCGCTCGGTGCCGCGTGCGTGATCTTCGGGGCGAATCCAGGCGACGCGCGGGCGCAGGCGAGCGATGCTTCGGCTGCTTCGGCGACAGCGGCGGGTTCGTCGGCTGGTGGAGCGCAGTACGCCGTCAAGCCGGGACAGTCGCTCGGGGACATCGCGAGCGAACTCACCGGATCGAAAGACCGCGCGACACGCGAAAAGATGGCGCGCGCATTGTTCGACGCGAATCCCGGCGCGTTCATGGGACACGATCCGAGCCGGCTCAAGCTCGGCTCGGTGCTGACGGTGCCTGCGGTCGATCTGGGCGGTGTGGCTTCGGGCGCGGCGTCTGCGTCGGCTGCTGCTGTGACTGCCGGTTCCGCGCCGGCGCCCGCTCTTGCTCCCGCTCCCGCGACGAACGAAGCTGCCGCGCCCGGCGAGACCGCGAGCGTTCCTTCCGGCGCACAAAGCACTGAACCGGCAACAGGCGCGAGCGAACCGCATGTCGTTGGCGGGGCGATTCAGGCTTCGACCGCGCCGGCAACGTCGGCTGCATCCGAAGCTTCCACTGAACTTGGGGCATCGGCGGGATTGCCGGGCAGTGCCGCGACTTCCACCGCTACGCCTGCGGCGGCGTCTACCAGCAATTCGACGATGATCGTCGCGGGCATCGGCGTGCTTATCGTGGCGCTTGTGCTGTTCTTGCGGTCACGGCGGCGTCGTGCGCCCGCGTCCGATACCGTCGCGCGTGAGACTACGCCGCCGTCGGCCCTTGCTCCGGGCGTCGCGAATCTCGATTCCGCTTCGGTGCAGCGCGGAGAAGGAGAGTTGAACGCGGTGGCCGCGAGCATGGAGGACTACGACGCGGCTCAATCCTTCGACACCCCGACTGACGACGAACGACTGCCCGCCGACGATGCGCGACACGCCGCGTCGCCGACCGTCGCGCGGGTGACGGATGCTCAGATTCGTGAAACGGTGCCGCAACCGGCGGCGTTCGTGCCGGAAGCGCCGTCGACGGGGCATCGCGATTTCGTGCCGCCATTGCGTACGGTCGGCGCGATGGAAGCGGAGGCGGACGCTCGCGAAGCCGATAAGCGGAAAGCCGAGGCGCGTGAGGCCGACGTCCGCGAGAGCGAAGCGCGTGAAACGGCGAGTCGGGAAGAAGCGCGAGCGGCGGAAGCGTGGGAAGAAGCGCGTGCGCAAGACACGCGTGCGGCCGAAGCACGCGACGCGGAAACGCCCCAGGCAGCGGAGCACAAAGCAACGGCTTTTGAGACACCGGCAAACGGGGCAGCGGCGCACGAAGAAGCGGCACGTGAAGCAGCAGCGCACGAAGCGGCGGCGCACGAAGCAGCGGCGCACGAAGCAGCGGGGCACGAAGCAGCGGCACGCGAAGCGGCGTACGAAGCAGCAGCACGCGAAGCAACAGCGCACGAAGCAGCGACGCAGGAAGCAGCGGCACAAGAAGCAGCGGCACAAGAAGCGGCGGCGCACGAAGCAGCGGCACAAGAAGCCCCAACGCAGAAAGCAGCGCCAGAAGCAGACGAAGCTTCCGCGCACGAAACCACCGCCCAAGACTCAGCCCGCGCAGTGGAAGCCCAAAGAACCCATACGGCCCAAGCACTCGATCACCCGTCGCAATCGCCCGCGCCCCGCGAACCCGCCGCCGCCCCCACCTTCGACACCGACGACGAACCGACGCCCGCTTCCCGCTTGCCGAAGCCCAGGTTCCCGCGCGAGGCGATCGAGGCGCTCGATTCCCTCGGCCTCGGTTTGCCGCCGCGCCGGGGGATGCCGGCTGCATCGAGCGCGCCGAGCCCGGTCACGCCTCAGCCGCTGGTCGAACCCACAACCCCGTCGCACGCGCGCGACGCCGACACCCAGCCGCCAATCACCCCGGAACCGGTCAAGCCGCAGCCCGTCGCGGAACCCGGCGTCCTTCGGCGCCAGTCGGAATCGGTCGCCGAGCCCGCTCAACTGCCTTCCGCAGCAACGGAAATCGAAGCGGGCACATCTGGACCAGCTTCCGTGGCGGGCTTGGGCGCGCCGAGTTTCGGCCCGATGAGCCTCGAATTCAGCCTCGACCTGCCGTCGAACCACACCGACCCGCTACCCGCCTTCACGGCCGAGCAGATCGCGACGATCGCGCACAACAAGCTCGAACTCGCAGCCGAATACATCGACCTGGGCGATTTGTCCGGCGCTCGCACGCTGTTGCAGGAAGTGCTCGACTCCAACGATCCCGCGACGTACCACCAGGCGGCTGCGCTCCTGTCGACGCTCGCGCCGCATTCCTGACATGCGCGTCGCGTTAGGCATCCAGTACGACGGATCGGCGTTTTGCGGCTGGCAGTCGCAGCCACACGGCAAGACGGTGCAGGACGAACTCGAACGCGCGCTCGCCGAATTCGCGCAGACGCGTGTGCAGACCGTCGTCGCGGGCAGGACGGACACGGGCGTCCACGGACTCGGCCAGGTCGTGCATTTCGATACCGAACTCGATCGCACCGATTTCTCGTGGGTGCGCGGCACGAACGCGTTCCTGCCGCCGACCGTCGCGGTGCGATGGGCGAAGCCGATGCCCGACGATTTTCACGCGCGCTTCGCCGCCTTCGAGCGTACCTATTACTACGTGCTGTACGTGAACCCGGTGCGCTCGCCGATGCTCTCCGGCCGCACGGGCTGGGTCCACACGCCGCTCGACGCGCACGCGATGCGCGAGGCGGTCGCGTGCCTCGTCGGCGAGCACGATTTTTCGTCGTTTCGCGCCGCCGATTGCCAGTCGAAGACGCCGGTCAAGCACCTCCATCAGATCGATATCCGCGAGCAGGGCGACTTCATCCACTTCCGCTTTCGCGCCAACGCGTTCCTGCATCACATGGTGCGCAACCTGATGGGCTGCTTCGTCGCGATCGGGCGCGGACGGCATCCGGCTTCGTGGATGTCGGAAGTGCTCGTTGCCCGTGACCGCCGCGTCGCCGCGCCGACTTTCATGCCCGATGGCTTGTATCTGGCCGAGGTCGGTTATCCTGAAAACTTTGCCGTGCCCGCGCCGCACCTTGGCAGCATGCCGTGGAGCGCCGTCTGGGCGAACTCGCCATGATCGATCAGAAACTTCATCGCACGCGCATCAAGCTTTGCGGACTCTCGAAGGTAGAGGACGTGCAGCATGCCGTCGCGCTCGGTGCGGACGCGGTCGGCTTCGTGTTCTATGACAAGAGCCCGCGATCGGTGAGCGTGACGCAAGCGGTCGAACTCACCCGTCATGTGCCGCCGCTGGTGTCGTCGGTTGGCTTGTTCGTGAATGCGAGCCCCGACTGGATACGCGAAGTGACGTCGCACGTACGGCTTTCGCTGCTCCAGTTCCACGGCGACGAAACGCCCGAGGAATGCGCTGAACTCGCCGCCAGTACGGGTTTGCCCTGGTGGCGCGCGGTGCGTGTCGCCCCTGATACGACGGCGGCCGATTTGGTAGAATCGTCTCTCAACTATTCAGCAGCCGATGGTCTCCTGCTCGACGCGCTCGTCGACGGCTATGGCGGCGGTGGAAAGGTATTCGATTGGTCACTTATCCCAACAGATCTCGGGCATCGGGCCGTTTTGAGTGGTGGGTTGAACGCTCAAAACGTCCTTGACGCAATCCAGCGAGTGCGCCCGTACGCAGTCGATGTCTCCAGCGGCATCGAAGTGCCGGGCGCCAAGGGCGTGAAGGATCACGCCCGAATGGCGGCGTTCGTGCGCGCAGTGCGCGCCGCAGACGCCGGGTGAATCGAACGTGGCGGCGCAATGTTCGCCACGTACACCGAGAGAGTGACGCAATGTACAACTTACCCGACGAAAGAGGCCATTTCGGCCAATATGGCGGCGTGTTCGTCTCCGAAACGCTGATCCACGCCCTCGACGAACTGCGCGACGCCTATGACGTCGCACGCAACGACGCTGAATTCATCGCCGAATACGAATACGAACTGAAGCACTACGTCGGCCGTCCGTCGCCGATTTATCATGCGAAACGCTGGAGCCAGATGCTCGGCGGCGCGCAGCTTTATCTCAAGCGCGAAGACTTGAACCACACCGGCGCGCACAAGGTGAACAACGTGATCGGCCAGGCGCTGCTCGCGCGCAAGATGGGCAAGCCGCGCGTGATCGCCGAGACGGGCGCGGGGCAGCACGGCGTTGCCACCGCGACGATCGCCGCGCGTTTTGGTATGGAATGCGTCGTCTACATGGGTTCCGAGGACGTGCGCCGGCAAGCCGCGAACGTCTATCGGATGAAACTGCTCGGCGCGACCGTTGTGCCGGTCGAATCGGGTTCGAAGACGCTGAAAGACGCACTCAACGAAGCCATGCGCGATTGGGTAACCAACGTCGAGAACACGTTTTACATCATCGGCACGGTGGCGGGTCCGCATCCCTATCCGATGATGGTGCGCGACTTCCAGCGCGTCATCGGCGACGAATGCCGCGTGCAGATGCCCGAAATGACCGGGCGTCAACCGGACGCGGTGATCGCGTGCGTTGGCGGCGGATCGAATGCGATGGGCATCTTTTACCCCTATATCGACGACAAAGCCGTGCGTTTGATCGGTGTGGAAGCGGCCGGAGACGGCATCGACACGGGACGTCATGCGGCGTCGTTGATGGGTGGAAGCCCGGGCGTGCTGCACGGCAACCGTACCTATCTGCTGCAAGACGAAAACGGCCAGATCATCGAGACGCACTCCATTTCGGCCGGTCTCGACTATCCGGGCGTCGGTCCCGAGCACGCTTGGCTGAAGGACGCGGGCCGTGCGGAATACGTCGGCATCACGGACGATGAAGCGCTCAAGGCCTTCCACGACTGTTGCCGCATCGAGGGCATCATTCCCGCGCTCGAATCCGCTCATGCGCTCGCCTACGGCGCCAAGCTCGCGCAGACGCTGCCGAAGGACAAGGTGCTGCTCGTCAACCTGTCGGGCCGCGGCGACAAGGACATGCACACGGTGGCCGAGCGATCGGGCATCCAGTTCTGAGCGCCCGGGCGATGCGCAACGTGATCGACGAGCCGCTGTCGGCGGGCGCCCTGCAGCAGGGCAAACCCGACATCGACATCCACAACCGCGATTTTCTGTCCGATGCAGCGAACATCCCGGACGCCTCGATCGACCTGATCGTGGCGGACCCGCCGTACGGCTTGGGCAAGGACTACGGCAACGATTCGGACATGCTCTCTGGCGAGGCGTTTCTCGACTGGACGTATGGCTGGCTCGATCTCGTGATTCCGAAGCTCAAGCCGAGCGGTTCGCTGTATATCTTCTGCACTTGGCAGTATTCGCCCGAACTGTTCGTGTTCCTCAAGCGCCGCCTCCTGATGGTCAACGAGATCGTCTGGGACCGGCGCGTGCCGAGCATGGGTGGAACGGTGCGCAAATTCACGTCAGTGCACGATAACATCGGCTATTTCGCGGTATCGAAGGATTACTACTTCGATCTCGATCCCGTGCGCATCCCCTACGACGCGGCAACCAAGAAGGCCCGTTCGCGCAAACTCTTCGAAGGCAGTAAGTGGCTGGAGCTTGGCTATAATCCAAAGGATCTCTGGTCGGTGTCACGGTTGCATCGGCAGCACGCCGAACGCGTCGATCACCCGACCCAGAAGCCTCTGGAAATCGTCGAGCGCATGGTGCTCGCGAGTTGCCCGCCGGGCGGCCGCGTGCTCGATCCGTTCATGGGCAGTGGCACCACGGCGGTCGCGTGCGCCCGTCACGGCCGCCGGTTCACCGGTTACGAAATCAATGCCGATTACTGCGCGATCGCGGAGCAACGCGTCGCCGGGGCGAAAGTCGTTCGCCTGGCGCCGGCAGCCGTTTCGTCATCGTCATGTGAAATGACACTCGAGCCGGTGCAAAGCCCCGCCACGGAAGCCGAATAAGTCTGCGCAGCGACTGCAGCCCGAGCGCGCGAAATGCCGTTCGGGCGTCACGATTACCGAGAAAATTCTCATGTCTCGTATCAAGAATACTTTTGCGGCACTCGCCGCGCAGGGCAAAAAAGGGCTGATCCCGTTCATCACGGCAGGCGACCCGAACCCGGAGCAGACGGTCGAATTCATGCACGCGCTCGCCAAGGGCGGTGCTGACGTGATCGAGCTCGGCGTGCCGTTTTCCGACCCGATGGCCGACGGCCCGGTGATCCAGCGGTCATCTGAGCGCGCGCTGGCGCGTGGCGTGTCGCTGAAAAGCGTGCTCGCCGATGTCAGGCGCTTCCGCGAAACCGACGACAAGACGCCCGTCGTCCTGATGGGCTACGCGAATCCGATCGAGCGCATGGGCGCTGACGCCTTCGCCAAAGCGGCGCGGGAAGCGGGCGTCGACGGCGTGCTGGTCGTTGATTACCCCCCGGAGGAATCGGTCGAATTCGGCAAGTCGATGCAGCAGGCCGGCATCGATCCGATTTTCCTGCTCGCGCCCACCTCGACGGACGAGCGCATCGCCGCGGTCGGCAAGGTGGCGAGCGGCTATGTCTATTACGTGTCGTTGAAAGGCGTGACGGGCTCGGCAAATCTGGACGTTTCCAGCATCGCGAGTAGAATCCCGGCGATCAAGTCGCATGTGTCCGTGCCGGTGGGCGTCGGTTTCGGGATCCGCGATGCCGAAACGGCGCGCGCGATCGCCGAGGTTTCGGACGCGGTGGTGATCGGCAGCCGGCTCGTGCAATTGCTCGAAGAGGCGTCGCCCGCGAGCGCCGCCGAATCGTTGACGCGCTTCATCGCAGAAATTCGCGCGGCGCTCGATTCTGCAAAATAAACGCGTCGCCGTGGCCGCCCAGGCCGCGGCGTCGAACAAAGGGAAGGAACAACGATGAGCTGGCTCGATAAATTGTTGCCGCCAAAGATCAAGCAAACCGATCCGAAAAGCCGCAAGGGCATTCCCGAGGGCCTGTGGATCAAGTGTCCGGCGTGCGAAGCCGTGCTGTATCGCAACGACGTCGAGGCGAATCTGCATGTTTGCCCGAAGTGCAGCCATCACATGCGCATCGGCGCGCGCGAGCGGCTCGACGGGCTGCTCGATCCGGAAGGCCGCTATGAAATCGGCCAGGAAGTGCTGCCGGTCGACGCGCTGAAGTTCAAGGACAGCCGCAAGTACCCGGAGCGCCTGAAAGAGGCGATGGACGACACCGACGAAACCGACGCGATGGTCGTCATGGGCGGCGCGATCCACACGCTCCCGGTCGTGGTGGCGTGTTTCGAGTTCTCGTTCATGGGCGGATCGATGGGTTCGGTCGTCGGCGAGCGTTTCGTGCGCGGTGCGCGCAATGCGCTTGAACAGAACGTGCCGTTCATCTGTTTCACCGCTTCGGGCGGCGCCCGGATGCAGGAAAGCCTCCTCTCGCTGATGCAGATGGCGAAGACCACGGCGCTCCTGACCAAGCTTTCCGACGCCAAGCTGCCGTTCATTTCCGTGCTCACCGATCCGACGATGGGCGGCGTTTCGGCGAGTTTCGCGTTTTTGGGCGATGTCGTGATCGCGGAGCCGAAGGCGCTGATCGGATTCGCGGGCCCGCGCGTGATAGAACAGACGGTGCGCGAGAAACTGCCGGAAGGCTTCCAGCGCGCCGAATTCCTGATTCAAAAGGGCGCGGTCGACATGATCGTCGATCGCCGCAAGATGCGCGAAGAACTCGCGCAATTGATGGCACTATTGACGCGCCAGCCGGCCGACTCGGTCGCCTGACATCCGGGCAATCGGCGCCGCGCGCGAACCCCCAAGGTTCCGCGCGGCGTTTTGCTTTGGCGCCCGTATTTTGTGAATTCGAACGAAATGACCACTTTCTCCACCCTCGACGCATGGCTCGCACACCTGGAAGCCGCGCATCCGGTCGGCATCGACATGGGGCTGACCCGGATCGGCCGGGTGAAGGACGCGCTCGGGCTGTCCTTCGATTGTCCGGTGATCACGGTCGGCGGGACGAACGGCAAGGGCTCGACCTGCGCGATTCTCGAAACGATCCTTCTGCGCGCCGGGTATCGGGTGGGCTGCCACACGTCGCCGCATCTGCTGGCGTTCAACGAGCGCGCGCGCATCAACGGCGCTGACGCCACCGACGCCGAATTGCTCGAACATTTCGAGGCGGTCGAAAAAGCGCGCACGAGTTTGTCGGAGCCGGTTTCGCTCACGTATTTCGAGTTCACGACGCTCGCGATCCTGCGGCTCTTCGCGTCGCGCGGGCTGGATGCGGTGATCCTCGAAGTGGGCCTGGGCGGCCGGCTCGACGCGGTCAACATCATCGATACGGATTGCGCGATCGTGACCAGCATCGACATCGATCACACCGACTATCTCGGCGATACGCGCGAAAAGATCGGCTTCGAGAAGGCCGGCATTCTCCGCGCGGGCAAGCCCGCCGTGTGCGGCGACCCGGCGCCGCCGCAGAGCCTGATCGACCACGCGGAAACGATCGGCGCGGATTTGTGGCTCGTCGGCCGTGATTTTCGCTATGAAGCGCAGCCGGGCAACGAGCGGCAGCAGTGGAGCTATATCGGGCGGTCGCAGCGGCGCTCGGCGCTCGCCTATCCGGCGCTGCGCGGCGCGAATCAGTTGATCAACACGTCGGCGGCGCTCGCCGCGTTGGAAGCGTTGCGCGAGCGCATTTCGGTATCGGCGCAGGACATCCGCCTCGGGCTCGCGAACGTCGAGCTGGCGGGCCGCTTCCAGGTGCTGCCGGGCAAGCCGCAGATCATCCTCGACGTCGCGCACAACCCGCACGCGGCCGCCGTTCTCGCGCAAAACCTCGGCAACATGGGCTATTTCCCCTACACCTACGCGGTCTTCGGCGCGATGGGCGACAAGGACATCGAAGGTGTCGTGAACCAGGTGAAGGGCGAAGTCGACCACTGGAACGTGACCGCGCTGCCGACCCCGCGCGCCGCATCGACGGCGACGCTTGCCGCGTCGCTCCGTGAGGCCGGTGTCATCGACGGGCCGGACAGCAGCGTTACCCAGTTCGAAACGCCGGCAGCGGCTTTTCAAGACGCAATAAAGAGAGCGTCCGAAAATGATAGAATTTTGGTTTTCGGCAGTTTCTATACGGTGGCCGGCGTGATGGCTTACCGAAAATCGCAGCATCACTGAAACCTGAAACGGACGGCCGTCAAGCCTCTCGCACCAAGCCATACATGGGACTTTTCTCGTTCGGCAAGAAAGACGACGCACCTTCCGGTCGCGACGCATATCCCGATTCCTCGCGCGGCTCGCGTCAAACCGTCCGCACGGAACGCCGGACCCGGCGCACCGAGCGTCCCGACACCGACGCGATGATGCTCGACCCCACGCTTCCCGAAAAGCAGCGTGCCCGCCGCCGCCTCGTCGGCGCGGTTGCGCTGGTGCTCGCCGCCGTGATCGTCCTGCCTATGGTGCTCGACTCGCACCCGAAGCCCGTCACCGACGACATCGCCATCGACATCCCGAATCGCCCGGCGCCGCCCGCGAAGCCGAGCAGCAAGGCCCCGTCCGACGCCGATACGCAAGCCGGCGTCGCGCCGGATGGTCCGGTCGCGGGTTCGGATAACGCCGTCGCCGGCGTGGCGACACCTGATACCAAGCTGCAAGCTACGAAGCCCGCCGAAACCACGGCGCAGGCCAAGCCGGAACCGAAAGCGCAAGGCAAGGCCGAGCCGAAACCCAAGCCGAGCACGCCGTCGACCGCTATCGCAAGTCAGAACGCCAATGCGCCGGCCGCGGATTCGTCCGAAGCCAAGACGAACACCGGCACCAACGCGAACGCGAACGCCAGCACGGCGAATACACCGTCCTCCCCGCCGGGAAGCCGCTTCGTCGTGCAGATCGGCACCTTCGACGACGAAACCGCCGCCCAGAACTGGGTGACGAAGTTGAAGGCAGCCGGAGTGCCCGCATATACCGAACATCGCAAGCAAGCCGACGGTTCCACGCGCACGTTGTTGCGCGCCGGGCCATTCGCTGACCGCTCGGCGGCATCGGCGGCGCTCGTGAAGGTCCGTCAGGCCGGGCTCGGCGGCGGCACCGGCGCGAGCAAGTCGTCGGCGAACTAGGCGTTCGATGTTTACAAGTTTCGACTACGCGGTGATGGCCGTGATCGGCCTTTCCGCCACGCGCGGCATGTGGCGCGGCCTGTTGGCCGAGGCGTTCGGGCTGGTCGGCTGGATCGCGGCGTTTTTCATCGCCGGGCAATTCGTCGGCGTGGTGGTCCCGTATATTCCGGCGAACTGGCCGGGCGGTGCGCTCACGCAGTGGCTGATCGCGTTCCTGCTGGTGGTCGCCGCCGTGCTGCTGGTTTCGAGCGTGCTTTCCGCGCTGCTGACGCGGATCACCGAGGTCACGGGCCTGCGGGGCGTCGACCGGTCGCTGGGATTGCTGTTCGGCCTCGTGAGAGGGGCTATATTGGTAGTGGTGCTGGTCGCCCTCGCTGGCCTGACCGAACTGCCGCAAAAGGAATTTTGGCGCAATGCGCTGCTCCGGCCCGCTGCCGAGCAAGGCGTTCGCGAATTGAAACCGCTGCTTCCCGCTACGCTCGCCGCGTATGTGCGCACCGCGCCGGACACCGCGCAGTAAGTCACAGACACCCAGGCTGGCTACACGAGGAACCGCGACGGCTCGGCGCACTGCCGATGCGACCTCCACGCCGGTTCCGCCGGCGGTTCCGCATCCGTCGTCCCGACACCGCCTTTGGACCCGTTTCGACTCTTTGAAGGACATGCCATGTGCGGCATCGTAGGTGTAGTCTCCCAAAGCCCCGTCAATCAATTGATCTATGACAGCCTGCTGCTCCTGCAGCATCGGGGTCAGGACGCCGCCGGCATCGCCACGGCGAACGGCAACAATTTCCACATGCACAAGGCGAACGGCATGGTGCGCGACGTGTTCCGCACGCGCAACATGCGCAGCTTGCCGGGCAACGTGGGCATCGGACAGGTGCGTTACCCGACGGCCGGTTCCGCGTCGAGCGAGGAAGAAGCCCAGCCGTTCTACGTGAACGCGCCGTTCGGCATCATCCTCGCGCACAACGGCAACCTGACGAACTGGCTGCAGTTGAAGGACGAGATGTTCCGTATCGACCGCCGGCACATCAACACGGCGTCGGACACCGAAGTGCTGCTCAACGTATTCGCGCACGAGCTGCAACTCGCGAGTTCCGGCCTGCAACTCGATCCGGCCGCGCTCTTCAAGGCGGTCTCCGGCGTGCATCGGCGGGTGAAGGGGTCGTATGCGATCGTTTCGCTGATCGCGGGCTACGGGCTCGTCGCATTCCGCGACCCGTTCGGCATCCGCCCGCTCGTGCTCGGCAAGATGGAAACGGCGACGGGCGTCGAATGGATGGTGGCGTCGGAATCGGTGGCGGTGGAAGGCATCGGCTTCGAGTTCGTGCGCGATCTCGAGCCGGGCGAAGCCATTTTCATCGACAGCGACGGCAACCTGCACAGCCAGCAATGCGCCGAGAAGCCGTCGCTGAATCCGTGCATTTTCGAACTCGTGTATCTCGCGCGTCCTGACTCGTGCCTCGACGGCGTGCCGGTCTACAACGCGCGCCTGCGCATGGGCGACTACCTCGCCGAGAAGATCAAGCGCGTGCTGCCCGACGTGCCGATCGACGTCGTCATGCCGATTCCCGATTCGTCGCGTCCGGCGGCGATGCAGGTCGCGGCGAAGCTCGGCGTCGAATATCGCGAGGGCTTCTTCAAGAACCGCTACGTTGGCCGCACGTTCATCATGCCGGGCCAGGCGGTGCGCAAGAAATCTGTGCGCCAGAAGCTGAACGCGATGGCGATCGAGTTCAAGGGCAAGAACGTGCTGATCGTCGACGATTCGATCGTGCGCGGCACCACCTCGCATGAAATCGTGCAGATGGCCCGCGATGCCGGCGCGAACAAGGTCATCTTCGCTTCCGCCGCACCGCCGGTGAAGTTCCCGAACGTGTATGGCATCGACATGCCGACGCGCGGCGAACTCGTCGCCCACGGCCGCACCGATGACGAAGTGGCGCGCATGATCGGCGCCGATTACCTGGTGTACCAGGACGTGGAAGACCTGAAGCAGGCGATCCGTGACATCAACCCGGCGCTCGGCGAATTCGAGGCGTCGTGCTTCGACGGCAAGTACATCACCGGCGACGTGACGACCGACTACCTCGACCGCATCGAGACCGCGCGTCTCGCACCGCAATCGCAGTCGGATCGCGATGCGGCGAGCGAAGCGCAGGACGGCGGGATGACACGCTCGCAACTGCATTTGCAGTTGTCGGTGGAGTGACTTTCGACACGGTGTAGGCAAGCAAGCCTTGTCTGCACCGTGTTAGCATCAGGGCTTGCGTCGATTTGAGATCAGCTTGCGGACGCGGGGCCGTGCCTTCATCGGCGCGAACCCCAAACAGCTAAAGCGAAACGGTGGCGACACCGCACCGCCCCACGCTTCTCCGCATCAAGCCCGCTTCTGTCGACGCATAACGACGCACAAGCGGGCTTTTTTGCGCCCTTCGTTTTCGTGAATTTCGTGAAACCCGAGACACGAAACGACGAACGACGAAGGGCCGATACAACCGAAGGGAAAACACGAACATGGACGACAACCTGAACTTCGACACGCTGGCGGTGCGCGCCGGCACGCTGCGCAGCGACTTCAACGAGCATTCCGAAGCGCTCTTCCTCACGTCGAGCTTCTGCTTTTCGAGCGCCGCCGAAGCCGCCGAGCGCTTCAAGAATTCGGAAGAGTCATACACGTACTCGCGCTTCACGAACCCGACCGTCACGATGTTCCAGAACCGCCTGGCAGCGCTCGAAGGCGGCGAAGCGTGCATGGCGACGGCTTCGGGCATGGCCGCGATCATGTCGGTCGTGATGTGCACGCTGCAGCAGGGCGATCACCTCGTCAGTTCGAAGAGCCTGTTCGGGTCGACGGTCGGCATGTTCACGCAGATCTTCACGAAGTTCGGCATCACGACCACGTTCGTCGATCCGACCAATCTCGACGAGTGGAAAGCTGCCGTGCGTCCCGAGACGAAGATGTTCTTCCTCGAAACGCCGTCGAACCCGCTGACCGAAATCGCCGATATCGAGGCGATCAGCAAGATCGCAAAGTCGGTCGGGGCGCTGTTTGTCGTCGATAACTGTTTTTGCAGTCCGGCGTTGCAGCGGCCGCTGAAGCTCGGCGCGGATGTCGTCATGCACTCGGCGACCAAGTTCCTCGACGGGCAAGGGCGTGTGCTCGGCGGGGCGCTCGTCGGCTCGAAGCAGTTCATCATGGAGAAGGTGTTTCCGTTCGTGCGCAGCGCCGGGCCGACGCTTTCCGCCTTCAACGCGTGGGTGTTGCTCAAGGGGATGGAGACGCTGTCGTTGCGTGTCGAGAAGCAGTCGGCGAATGCGCTCGAAATCGCGCGCTGGCTGGAGACGCATCCTGCCATCGAAAGGGTGTTTTATCCGGGGCTGGAGTCGCATCCGCAATACGCGATCGCGAAGAAGCAGCAATCGGCGGGCGGCGCGATCGTTTCGTTCGAGCTGAAGGGCGCGACGCAGGAGGAGCAGCGCGCGAACGCATGGCGCGTGATCGATTCGACGAAAGTGTGCTCGATCACCGGCAATCTCGGCGATACGCGCACGACGATCACGCATCCGTCCACGACGACGCACGGCCGGTTGACCGCGGAAGTGCGCGAGGCAGCGGGGATCCGGGAAGGATTGATCCGGCTCGCGGTCGGGCTTGAGAATGCCGGCGATATTCGCGCCGATCTGGAGCGCGGGTTGAACGCTGGCTGAACGCGATCTGAACGGGTAATGAAGCTGGCGCGATGACCGACACGGTCATCGCGCCATTTTTCTTATTGCCGCAGCGCGGTTTTCGGCACCGTCCGCCATTGCCCCGGCGCGAGGCCGAATCGCTTCGTGAACGCATGCGTGAACGCGCTCTGATCGGCGAAACCGACGGTCAGGGCGATATCCGCGAGCGTCTCGCGCGGGTCGGCAAGCAGCGTCAACGCCGCGTCCAGACGCAGCCGCTGCAAGTATCGATGCGGCGTTTCGCCGAACGCTTCGATGAAAAGCTGGTGGAAGCGGCGCATGCCGAAACCGCAATGCGCGGCGAGATCGGCGATGCGCAGCGCCTCCGACAGATGCGCGCGCAGCCATCGGTCGATCCGCGCGAAATCGAGTCCGCGCGCTTCTTCCAGCCGCACATCCGGCACGTCCGACATCAACGCGCCGCACAGGTGCGTCGCCGCCTGCCAGGCGAAACGGCGCGACGTAGCGGAATCGACGGCATCCGCGCGCAACGCCACGCTTTGCACGAGTTGCGTGACGAGCGGATCGATCTCGATCGCGCGCGCCTGCTCGAAGAACCGCTCCGGCAGCGCAACCGACGCGAACGGCAAGTCGAGCACCAGTTGGCGGTTCTCGCCGGCCGCCCAGTAGTCGTGCCGCGCGCCCGCCGGAATGATCCACGCGCCGTGGCAATCGATGCGCCGCTCGCGGCCGTCGACGGCCATGTCCATTTCGCCGTCAAGGCCGAGCACGATCTGATGAAAATCGTGGACGTCCGACGCCTCCGCCGAGCCATAGCGGCGCAGCGTGACCGAGGGGACGAAAAGCGGCGCGCGGGTCATCGGTATTTCTGCAACCTCAAACGTCGAGCAGTTCCACTTCGAACACGAGCGTCGCGTTCGGCGGAATCACGCCGCCCGCGCCGCGCGCGCCGTAGCCGAGTTGCGGCGGAATCGTCAGGCGCCGCACGCCGCCGACCTTCATGCCCTGGACGCCTTCGTCCCAGCCCTTGATGACCATGCCGCCGCCCAGCACGAATGCGAAGGGGTCGTTGCGGTCCTTGCTCGAATCGAACTTCTGGCCGTCGGTGAGCCAGCCGGTGTAATGCACGCTCACCGTCTTGCCGGCGACGGCTTCGGCGCCCTCGCCCACGGTGAGGTCTTCGTATTTGAGTCCGGAATCGGTCGTGACAGTCGACATGAATGCTCCCTGGTAAGTCCGGCATCGCCGGGTATCGGAACCGGTATTGTAGGTCCTATCGGTGCGGCGGGAGCGCGCACGGCGCTTGCTTCCATGTCGGTCGCGTTGTCTCGAAAAAAGGCGGCCAGAGCGGCGTCGCCCAGACACAGCAAGCGGCGCGGGCGCTCACATATAATGATTATGCATCCTGTAAAAGGCGTGGCAACTCTGAACCAGTAAGGATTTCAACCGTGACAACGTCCTTTGGCGGTGCGCTCGAGCCGGACCAGCCGAGCCTTCGCGACACGCCGGTCGTCGGCAACGACGGCGTGCTCGTCCTCGATGCCGCGCAGCGCTGCGTGCGCGCCGATACCGTGTTCGCCCATATCTTCGATCTCGATCCGCATGCGCTCGAAGGCCGTGCGCTTGGCGAGACCGCGTTGCCCAAGCCGCTCGTCGCGGTGCTCTCCGAAACCGCCGACGCCGCGCTAAGCGCGAACGGCGCACGCCGCGCGCAGGTGTCGATCGACGATGGCGGCATCGCGCGCACGTTCGCAATTCTCGCGTGGCCGGCCGCCGAGACGGTCACGCTGATCGTCTGGCCGTGCGGCGGCGCCGCGCCCGGCGAGCAAGCCGAGGCGCAGGCCGCCGAGCGTCTCGCGCATTTGCGGGCGGAGGCGGCGCTGTTCATGCGCGATCACGTGCTGTCGGTGGTGTCGCATGATTTGCGCGGGCCGCTCAACGCCATTCATAGCTGGGGCTATGTGCTCGAACGCAAGATCGATGCGACCGATCCCGCTGCCCAGCGCGCGCTCGCCGGCATCCGCTCGGGCGTCGAGCAGCAGGTGAAGCTGATCGAGCAAACCGTCGACGCGACGCGCGCCGAGACTAAGGCGCTCGCGCTGTTGCTGGCGCCCGCGGCGATCCGGCCGCTGATCGAGCGCAGCGCGGCGCTCGCGCGCGCGAGCCTCGCCGATGCGCGCGGCGTGACGGTGGTCATCGAATCGCCGCTCGCCGAAGAACAGATCGAAGGCGACGCCGAACGTCTCACGGAGGCGCTCTGGCTGATGCTTGCCTTCGCGACCGAAGCGAGCGAGCGCGGCGCGTCGGTCGTGCTCGCGAGCCAGGTCGAGGGCAATTCGTGGCGCTCGGACGTGCGGTTCACGGCGTCGGCGGCGGCGCTCGGCGACAAGCAATTAGCGCACGCGCTCGAAGCCGTCGCCCGCAAGCAGGCGCTGCTACCGCGCGAGGTCGGGCGCATCGCGTGGGGGCTGGCGCTTTGCAAGCGCGTGGCCGAGACGCACGGCGGCAGCTTCGAGCACGGCGACATCGTCGACGGCGCGGCGATATCGATGAGCCTGCGCGTGCCGCTCGCCGGCATGTAGTTTTTACTTTCGGCCGACCGTCGCCCATATACTGACGCTTTCCATTCCCGGAGAGGGTTGCTTTGGCTCAGGTTGTCGCGCTCATCGGCGCATTGTTGCTTGTCGCGTTGAACGGGTTTTTTGTCGCGGCCGAGTTCGGGCTCGTCAAGCTGCGCTCGACGCGCGTCAAGGCCATCGCGCGGACCAATGGCCTGCCCGGGCGCCTGCTGGCCAAGGTGCACGGGCAACTCGACGCCTATCTCTCGGCATGCCAGCTCGGCATCACGCTCGCGTCGCTCGGGCTCGGCTGGATCGGCGAACCGGCGTTCGCCTCGCTGCTGCATCCGCTGTTTGCGCTCGTCGGCGTCGAGTCGGAGAAACTGATCGATTCGATCTCGCTCTTCTTCGCGTTCTCGGTCATTTCGTTCCTGCATATCGTCGTCGGCGAGCTAGCGCCGAAATCCTGGGCAATCCGCCGCGCCGAGCAGGTCGGCCTTTGGCTCGCAATGCCGCTCTATGGCTTCTATTGGCTGATGTACCCGTTCATCTGGGTGCTGAATGCGAGCGCGAACCAGGTGCTGCGGCTTTTCGGGCTGTCGGGCGAACACGGCCACGATGCGCTCTATTCCACCGACGAGCTCAAGCTGATCCTGCGCGGGAAGCAGATGGGCGGCGTGTCGTCGTACAACGCCGACGAGTGGAACACCATCGCGCATTCGCTCGATTTCAGCCGCATGACGGTGTCGGACCTGATGCGGCCCGCGCACGAAATGGTCGGGCTGCGCAACGATCTGCCGATGCGCGACAACCAGGCCGTGATGGCGCGCCATCGCTTCAGCCGCTATCCGCTTTTCGCCGATGCGTCCGGCGAACGCGTGCTCGGCATGATCCATCTGAAGGACCTGTTGCTGTCGCGCGAAGGCGCCGGCCGTGGCATCACGCTCGGCTTTCCGAAGCACGCGGCGGGCAGCGTCGACAAGCTCGACAAGTACGTGCGTCCGGTGCAGTACGTGTCGCCGAACCTGTCGGCGCTTGAACTGTTCCGCCGCTTTCGCAAGGGCGCGCCGCATTTTGCGCTCGTCGGCAGGAAAGGGTTCAAGCCGATCGGTTTTCTCACGCTCGACAACCTGCTCGGCGCGCTGGTCGGGCAGATTCACGACGAATTCCGCCAGGGCGATGCCGACTGGTCGCGCATGGACGACGGCACGCTGATGGGCAAGGGGAGCCTGCCGGTGGTGTCGCTGGAGCGGGCGCTCGGGATCGATATCGACGAAGGGCGCGCGGAGTCGGTCGGTGGACTGGTGATCAACGCGCTCGGCGACTTACCGAACGAAGGGCAGCGCGTGGAGTTCGACGGGTTCGATATCGTCGTGAAGAAGATGAACGGGCCGCGGATCGTGTTGGTGCGGGTTTATCCGCGGGAGGAGGTGATGGAGGAGGCGGATTGAGGAGGGGGACCGCTGGCGCTTGGGGTTGGGGGTGGGGGTGGGGGTGGGGTTGGGTTACACCGTCTGATGTTTTTGCGCTTCCATGGAACTTGTTTTCTTAATGGTTTATTTGCTCTGCCCCTGTCCGGGGCGGGACTCACTTTCTTTGCTGCTGCAAAGAAAGTAAGCAAAGAAAGCAGCTTCCCACC